>NZ_JBQCUV010000002.1:229211-478925 GCF_051962915.1 Neisseria sp. P0006.S009
CTGCCAACCCAAACAAATGTTTGGCATCCTCGCCTTCGGCTTGCATCGCCTGTTCAAAATAACAACGGCCTAGCCAAGATTGGGCATTGATCTGTTTCTGGATACTGTTTTCGCCCTCCAACTGTTTGGCAAGACGCAAGCGCTCCTGGAAATGCTCTTCTGCCAACCCAAACAAATGTTTGGCATCCTCGCCTTCGGCTTGCATCGCCTGTTCAAAATAACAACGGCCTAGCCAAAAGTGAATACTATTTTGTACCTGAATCTGGCTATCTTTATCTTCAATCCCATCTAAAGCCTGATTCAGTTTTTCAATCGCTTCGTCAAATTTTTTGTTCTTAAATAACGCTACACCTTCATTAATTAAATCTTGAATGTTCATTGTCTTATCCCTTTATCAAAACAATCTCTTAAACCCTACACAATCTCAATGTGCCTCTTCCCAATTCATCCCCACACCAACCTCCGCCACCAGCGGCACGTTCAACATCCCTTCGTCCACTTTCGCCATTATCTGCGGCAGTTTTTCTTTGACTAAATCCAGTTCGGCTTCGGGTACTTCCAACACCAATTCATCATGCACCTGCATGATCAGTTTGCTTTTCAGGCTACCTGAAACCAACCAACGGGATACGTCTATCATGGCGCGTTTGATGAGGTCGGACGCGGTGCCTTGCATGGGGGCGTTGATGGCGGCGCGTTCGGCTCCGGCGCGGGCGTTGGCGTTTTTGTTGTGGATGTCGGGCAGGTAGAGGCGGCGGCCGAACAGGGTTTCGACAAAGCCTTGGGCGGTGGCTTGTTCTTTGGTGCGCTGCATGTATTCGGCGACGCCGGGGTAGCGGGCGAAGTAGCGGTCGATGAAGTTTTTGGCAGAGATGTTGTCGATGCCCAATGATTTGGCGAGGCCATATTGGCCCATGCCGTAGATCAGGCCGAAGTTGATGGTTTTGGCGTAGCGGCGTTGTTCGGACGAGACGTTTTCGGGGGAGATGCCGAACACTTCGGCGGCGGTACGGCGGTGTACGTCTTCGCCGTTTTGGAACGCGGTAATCAGGGTTTTGTCGCCGGAGAGGTGCGCCATGATGCGCAGCTCGATTTGGGAATAGTCGGCGGAAACGATGACGCTGCCTTGCGGTGCGGTGAAGGCGCGGCGTACGCGGCGGCCTTCGGCGGTGCGGATGGGGATGTTTTGCAGGTTGGGGTTGTTGCTGGCAAGGCGGCCGGTAATGGCGACGGCTTGGGCGTAGGTGGTATGCACGCGGCCGTCTTTGGGCGAAATCATTTCGGGCAGTTTGTCGGTGTAAGTGGATTTGAGTTTCGCCAGGCTGCGGTTTTGCAGGATGATTTTGGGCAGGGGGTAGTCGGGCGCGAGCTGTTCGAGCACGGCTTCGTTGGTGGAAATGCCGCCTTTGGCGGTTTTTTTCAGGCCTTTGGTAGGGATGCCCATTTTGTCGAACAGGATTTCTTGCAGCTGTTTGGGCGAGTTGAGGTTGAACGGCTGACCTGCGGCGGCGTAGGCTTCTTGTTCGAGCTTCATCAGCTCTGCGCCGAGTTCTGCGCTTTGGCGGGCGAGTTCGGCGCGGTCGATTTGCACGCCGTTGCGTTCCATTTCAAATAATACCTGCGCGACGGGCAGCTCCATTTTTTCATACATTTCAAGCTGTTTGGCGTCCATTTGAGCACGCAAGTGCGCTTCGAGACGCAGGGCGAAATCGGCGTCTTGGGCGGCGTATTCGGTCGCCTGCCCGATGGCGACATCGGCAAAACTGATTTGCTTCGCGCCTTTGCCGCACAACGATTCGTAGGTAATAGTTTCCAAGCCCAGCCAGCGTTCGGATAACTCGTCCAAGCCGTGTCCGAGATGGCTCTCGATGATGTAGGAAGCAAGCATGGAATCGCCGGCAATGCCTTTCAGGGCGATGTCGTAGTTGGCGAAAACGTGTTGGTCGTATTTGAGGTTTTGCCCGATTTTTTTCAGGGCGGAATTTTCCAAATGCGGTTTCAGACGGCCTAATACGTCTTGCAAATCAAGCCGTTCGGGTGCAGCAGTCAGGCTGTGTCCTACGGGGATGTAAACCGCTTCGCCTGCTTGGAACGCGATGCTGATGCCGACCAGTGAGGCGTTCATCGCGTCTAGGGACGTGGTTTCCGTATCGATGCCGATTTTTTCCGCCTGAGCCAGTTTGTCCAACAAAGCGGCAAACTGCGCTTCGGTGGTAATGGCTTGATAATCCAGCTTTTCAGGGGCTGGGGCAAGTTCGGGCTGTTTTTCAGGCTGTGTTTCTATCGCCAATGCGGCTTGTTCGCCGATATGCTCACTGCCGAACAAATCAGTGTTTTGCGCTTCGTGCATACGGCTTTCCGCTTCTTTCAACCAAGTGCGGAAGCCCCAGCGTTTGAAATCGACAACCAGCTGCGCCCATTTAGGCGTAGTGCGGCGCAGGCTTTCGAGGCCGTCTGAAAGCTCGGTGTGCAAGTCCACATCGGTTTTAATCGTTACCAAGTCATACGACAGCGGCAGTTGTTCCAAAGCGGCTTGCAGGTTTTCGCCGACCTTGCCTTTGACTTCGGCAGCGTGTTCCATCACACCAGCCAGCGAGCCATAGGCTTCCAGCCACTTCACCGCGGTTTTCGGGCCGCACTTTTCCACGCCCGGCACGTTGTCCACCTTGTCGCCCATCAGCGCGAGATAACCGCGGATTTGGTCGGGGCGCACGCCGAATTTTTCCTTTACGCCTTCAATGTCCAGCGTTTCGCCGCTCATCGTATTCACCAGCGTCACGCGCTCGTTTACCAACTGCGCCATGTCCTTATCGCCGGTAGATACCACCACGTTCCACCCTGCTTCGCTAGCCATCTTAGCCAAAGTGCCGATAACGTCATCCGCTTCCACCTGCGGAATCACCAATACCGGCCAGCCCATCAAGCGCACCAAATCCGGCAAAGCTTCCGCCTGCGGGCGCAAATCGTCCGGCATCGGCGGACGCGTCGCCTTATAGTCGGGGAACATCTCGTGGCGAAAATTTTTGCCCTTCGCATCAAACACCACCGCGCAATAGTCGTGCACATAATCCGCCCGCAGCCGGCGCAGCATGTTCAACACGCCATACATCGCCCCAGTCGGCGCACCGTCGGGCGCAGACAAATTCTGCCCCATGGCATGATAGGCGCGGTAAAGATAAGAAGAGCCGTCAACGAGAAGGAGTGTGGGTTTGTTGGACATGGGGAACCTGCTGTATGTATGAAAATAATGTACGGATTATAAAGGAAAAGGCCGTCTGAAAACCGAAAATCAAGTTTCAGGCGGCCTGATGTTTACATAAATATACGGTTTCAGGTATTGCGCCTCAGAATCCCATCTTGTATATTTGTATTCAAATGAATACAAACCAAAGCAAACGAATATGAATGCAACGAACCGTATCCCAATCAGCGTGCGCATCACTCAGGAAGATGCTGATTTTATTGCCGAACTTAAAATCGAAGGAGCGAATACGCCGTCTGAAAAAATCCGCGAATTGCTCAAGCTGGCGCGCTTGGCGCATACGCAGACACGTGATTACGGCTCCGCACTGACAGCGCAGGAGCAATTTTTCCAAGCGGCGAAACACGAAATCTTGCACGCTGAAAAACAGGCCGGAGTGCATTCGCATATCGTGGCGAGGTTGTTTGAACAACTGCCCGACTTAGGCGCAACACTCGCCGCCGACCTACCCGAAGAAGCCGACCTCGACGATTTGAAAAAATACGAGCGCGAACTGATGTGGCGCATCGTCCGCCTGACCGACAGTATCCTGCAACTCGCCGTAACCGGCAAAGGCGCGGCATATGACGATACCGTGTTGCAACAGCTTGAAAATACTTTGAAACTGGCAAAGATTGTGCAGCAGGCAAATGAAGTTTAAGACTGCCACCATACCAAATGAAACAAACACATTTTAGTGAAAGGAAAATCCAAATGAGCGAAACCCTATCCCGCCGAGTAGGCCGTCTGGTAAGTGGCGGTTTTCATGCCCTGATTGATGCAGCGGAAAACCTCGCGCCTGAAGCGGTCATGAACGAAAGCATCCGCGAAATTGAGCGCGCAGTAGATGAAGTGCGTGCAGAATTGGGCAAAGTGTTGGCGCAGAAACACCTTGCCGCCAAGAAAATGGCCGATGAAAGCAACCGCCACGAGGCCATCGATGCCAATCTGCAAGCCGCCGTAAATGCCGGTCGCGATGATCTTGCCGAAGCGGGTATCGCCGAGCAGATGGACATCGAAGCGCGTCTGCCCATCTTGGAAAACACCATTGCCGATTGTGCCGCACAAGAAAAAGAGCTCGAAGGCTTTATCGCCGCCCTGCAGGCGAAAAAACGCGAGATGCAGCAGCAGTTGCAAGACTGGCGTGCCGCACAGCAAAGCATGGGTACAGTCAAAACAGTCGGTGGCAACGGCAGCGACCTCAACCGCATTGCCCGTGATGCCGAAAAAAGCGGCAATGCCTTCGACCGTGTGATGGATCGCCAAAACTCGGTACACAGCAGCACTGATGCGGCGCAGTTAGCCAAGCTGAAAGAACTGGAAGACTTAAGCCGCAACAACCGTATTGCCGAAAGATTGGCGGCATTGAAAGCGAAATCATAAGCCATATTGAGAAAATCGCGGTTTCAGACGGCCTCTATCTTCACGAGGCCGTCTAAAAAAAGAAAACCATACACACCTCAATAACAAAAAGATGACGGATTGGGAAAAATCCTGTCAGTTACGACAAATTAATAAAAATACCCATATCCAATCGGCTTAACTTTAAAATAAAATATATGCCGTCTGAAAATTAAAAAGAATAAGGAAATGCAATATGTGGAATTTAATCAACGCCCCCGAAACTGAAATCTTCGGCATTGCCATTGCGCTGATGGTTTTGCTCGGTGTGTTGGAAGTCATTTCCATGCTGGCAGGCGGTATCAGCGATTGGTTGGACAACCTGTTGCCCGACAGTCTGACCGAAACCGCGCACGCCGAGGTCGGATTGGATGTGGCGGACGCAGGCATATTCGTACGTTTCCTGAGCTGGCTGTATGTCGGACGTATCCCGGTGTTGATGCTGATGGTGGTGTTTCTTGCCGTATACGGATTGACGGGTTATCTGTTTCAGACGGCCTTTGCCACTGTATTCGGCAGTTATCTGAATGGCACGCTGGCAGCAGTCATTGTTTGGTTTATTTCCCTACCCTTGGTACGCGTGACAGCTAGCGGTTTATACAAAATTATGCCGAAAGATGAAACCACTGCCGTTTCGCAGGAAAGTTTAATCGGCCGCGTCGGCACGGTGGTATTGGGCGAAGCTCGGGTAGGCAATGCGGCGCAGGTGCGCGTGAAAGATGCTTACGGCCAACAGCATTATGTGATGGTAGAGCCTGACTCTGAAGATGTATTAAAACAAGGTGATGCGGTATTGCTGGTGTCGTTGGACGGAAATACATTTAAAGCGATTTTGAATCCGAGCGGCAGCTTGGTAGATTAAGGCCGTCTGAAACTTCTGATTTATCGATACGGTAAAAATAGATGCTTCACCGCCCTATCCTCACCATTTAGAAATTTGAAATAACAATCAGAAAAACAACCACCCTATTATTTCAACCCATATTTTTAACCCTTTCAGACGGCCTCTCTCCCTCAAAGCCTTCTGAATCCACCGCCCCCAAAGGCATATTAACAAGAAGAAAGGAAAAACCATGAACTTGGTCTCCATCGGCACTATCGCCGGCGTCATACTCGTCGCGCTGTTTGTACTCGGCCTCATCCTGACCCGTCTGTATCGCCGTGCCAGCAAAGAAGTTTCATTTGTCCGCACCGGTTTTGGTGGCGAAAAAGTCATTATGAACGGCGGTGCGATGGTGCTGCCCGTATTGCACGAAATCATCCCCGTCAACATGAATACACTGCGCCTTGAAGTGCGCCGCGCTGCCCAACAAGCGCTGATTACCCGCGACCGTATGCGCGTTGACGTAATGGCGGAATTTTACGTCCGCGTTAAACCCAGCGCCGAGAGCATTGCGACCGCCGCACAAACGCTGGGTATGAAAACCATGTCTCCCGATGAGTTGAAAGACCTCGTCGAAGGTAAATTCGTTGACGCTCTGCGCGCCGTTGCCGCCGAAATGGCGATGGAAGAACTGCATGAAAAACGTGTTGATTTCGTTCAGAAAGTGCAACAAGTCGTGAGTGAAGACTTGTTCAAAAACGGTCTCGAACTCGAAACCGTTTCCCTGACCGGCCTCGACCAAACCAGCTTTGAGTTCTTTAACCCGCAAAACGCCTTTGACGCGGAAGGTTTGACCAAACTGACCGAAACCATCGAAGGCCGCCGCAAAAAACGTAACGAAATCGAACAAGACACCGACTTGGCAATCAAAACCAAAAACCTCGAAGCCGAGCAGCAACGCCTGAAAATCTCGCGCGAAGAAGAATACGCCAAACTCGAACAAGAGCGTGAGATTGCCGTCCGCCGCGCCGAACAAGAGGCCAGCATTGCCGAGCAAGAATCTCAGAAAAAACGTGAAGCGGAAGAAGCGAAAATTGCCGCCGAACGCGAAGTGGATTTGAAACGCATTGCCGCCGAACGCGACATTAAAAACGAAGACATTAGAAAAGCCCAAGCCGTTGAGCAGGCAGAGGTTGAACGCCGCAAAGCCATCGAATTGGCCGAGCAAGACCGCGCCATCGCCGTTGCTGAAAAATCGCGTGCCGAATCCGAAGCCAAAGCCGAAGCCGACAAAGCCCGCGCCGCCGCCGTTCGTGAAGAAGAAAGCGTGATTACCGTACGCGAAACCGAACGCGCCGAACGTGCCAAAGCAGTTGAATTGATTGCCGCAGAAGAAGCCGCGCAAAAAGATGCGATTTCGCTCACCGTCGCCGCTGAAGCTGAAAAACAAGCCGCACAAGACCGAGCTGAAGCCGTGCGTATCGCCGCCGAAGCAGAAGCCGAGAAACAACGCCTGCAAGCCAAAGGTGAAGCCGATGCCAAGATTCTGTTGGCGCAAGCGCAAGAACAACAATACAAGGTTGATGCAGAAGGTACACGCGCTGTGAACGAAGCCGCCAACGTCCTGAGCGTCGAGCAAGTCGAAATGCAAGTCCGCCTTGCCCTCTTGAAACATCTGCCTGACATCATCCGCGAATCCGTCCGCCCGATGGAAAAAATCGAAGACATCAAAATCTTGCAAGTCAATGGCCTGGGTGGCTTTGCCGGTGGTGCAAACGGTGCGGAAGGTGTTTCAGACGGCCAAGCCACACAAGCCAGCCTTGCAGACCAAATGGTCAACAGCGCCCTGCGCTACCGCAGCCAAGCTCCGTTGGTTGACGGTCTCTTGAAAGAGTTGGGACTAAATGGTGGCGACATCAACGGCCTAACCCAAGGACTAGATAAAACCATCGACCAATCATAAACGAATGCCGTCATAATGATTTAAAGGCCGTCTGAAACTTTTCAGACGGCCTTTTGTTTATACAAAAACTTCCACAAATTCTAATATCTTCAATACTCACCAATTCAGATCTGTTGCAGTTGCAATAAATTAGGAATTATCCAACCTGCTTTTTGTGGTTAAAAAAGATTGAGTTGGCTATTCTTAGCCAAATAACAAGGCTAACTACTTTGAAAATGATCCGCCAACAATTGAGTCATAAAAACTGATTCTACCGTTTCGATTTCAAGCTTGCCATCTACTCGTCTATCGACATTTCAATACCAAGCTACTTATCTTCAGACAAATAAAAAAGCACAACATTTCGTTGTGCTTTTTCTTGATGAACCCACATTACTTGTTTTTTTGCGAACGAAGGTAGTCCAAAGTTTTCAGCTGGGCAATGGCTGCTGCCAATGCTTTGTGCGCTTCGGCCAGAGATTTATCATCTTTGGCTGCAGAAACACCTGCCTCGGCTGCTTTTTTAGCTGCTTCAGCACGCGCCTGATCCATTTCTGTACTGCGAACGGCAACGTCTGCCAATACTGTGATCTTATCAGGCTGTACTTCTAAAACGCCACCGGAAACGGCAACCAGCACTTCTTTAGCTTCACCCGGAACAGTCAAACGCAATGCGCCGGGGCGTACCAAACTCATAATCGGCTCGTGTCGTGGATAAATACCAAGCTCACCTTGAACGGTCGGAACCACCACAAAGCTGGCCTCGCCCGAATAGATGTTTTGCTCGCTACTAACCACTTCAACTTGCATGGTGCTCATGCCGGCCTCCTTAGTTTAAGGTTTTCGCTTTCTCAGCCGCTTCTTCGATGCCGCCTACCATATAGAACGCTTGTTCAGGCAGATGGTCGTATTCGCCGTTCAAGATGGCTTTAAAGCCGGCGATGGTGTCACGCAATGAAACGTATTTGCCTGGAGAACCGGTAAATACTTCGGCAACGTGGAACGGTTGAGACAGGAAGCGTTGAATTTTACGGGCACGCATCACAGTCAGTTTGTCTTCGTCAGACAATTCGTCCATACCCAGAATAGCGATAATGTCGCGCAATTCTTTGTATTTTTGCAGAGTAGACTGTACACCTCGCGCTACGTCGTAGTGCTCTTGACCCAATACCATCGGATCCAATTGACGTGAAGTAGAATCAAGCGGGTCAACTGCCGGGTAAATACCCAAAGATGCAATGTCACGGCTCAATACGACGGTGGCGTCCAAGTGGGCGAAAGTTGTCGCTGGAGACGGGTCAGTCAAGTCATCCGCAGGTACATATACGGCTTGGATGGAAGTAATGGAACCAGTTTGGGTAGAGGTAATACGCTCTTGCAAACGACCCATTTCTTCAGCCAATGTCGGTTGGTAACCCACTGCAGAAGGCATACGGCCCAACAGTGCAGATACTTCGGTACCGGCCAGAGTGTAACGGTAGATGTTGTCAACGAAGAACAATACGTCGCGACCTTTACCGTTTTCGTCTTTTTCGTCACGGAAGTATTCGGCCATGGTCAAACCGGTCAAAGCAACGCGCAGACGGTTGCCTGGAGGTTCGTTCATTTGGCCATACACCATGGCTACTTTATCCAATACGTTGGAATCTTTCATCTCGTGGTAGAAGTCGTTACCTTCACGGGTACGTTCACCCACACCTGCGAACACGGACAGACCGCTGTGCGCTTTGGCGATGTTGTTGATCAATTCCATCATGTTCACGGTTTTGCCCACACCGGCACCACCGAACAGACCTACTTTACCGCCTTTAGCAAACGGACACAGCAAGTCAATCACTTTAATACCGGTTTCCAACAATTCAGTAGTTGAAGACAACTCGTCGAATTTTGGAGCAGTTTGGTGAATGGCACGGCTCTTGTCGGTATCGATCGGACCTGCTTCATCAACAGGTGTACCCAATACGTCGACAATACGACCCAATGTACCTTTACCTACCGGCACAGTGATTGGCGCACCAGTATTACTTACAGACATGCCGCGTTTCAGGCCGTCTGAACTACCCATTGCAATAGTACGGACAATGCCGTCACCCAGAAGCTGTTGAACTTCCAGAGTCAGACCGTTCTCGTCCAATTTCAGGGCATCGTAAACATGCGGGATAGCGTCGCGTGGAAATTCCACGTCAACCACCGCACCAATAACTTGTACGATTTTGCCTTGGCTCATTATCGTATCCTAATTTCCTGTTCAGGCTTCAGACGGCATTAAACTGCCGCTGCACCTGCTACAATTTCTGACAATTCTGTGGTAATCGCGGCTTGACGCGATTTGTTATACACCAAGCGCAATTCTTTAATGGCATTGCCTGCGTTGTCGGTTGCGGCTTTCATCGCTACCATACGCGCGGCTTGTTCAGATGCCATGTTGTCGCTCAATGCCTGATAAACCACAGACTCTAAATAGCGGCGAACCAAATATTCCAATACGGCAATAGGACTCGGCTCGTAGAGGTATTCCCAAGTAAATGAAGAATGACCTGTTCCGTCGTCAATAACGTTTTCACCGATAGGCAGCAAAACTTCCATACGCGGCTCTTGGCGCATTGTATTGACGAAACGTGAGTAAACCATATGGATACGGTCTAATTCATGCTTCTCATAACGTTGGAAGATTTCGGTCAGAGGGCCGAGCAGCAATTCCATTTTTGGGGTATCGCCCAAATTGGTTGCGCTGGCAATAACGTTCAAACCGATGCTTTGGCATGCAGCCAAACCTTTACTACCCAGGCACACGACTTCGACTTCGATGCCTTGTTCCTGATACTCTTGAACTTGCGCCAAAAACTTTTTCAGTACGTTTGCGTTCAAGCCACCGCACAAACCTTTATCCGAGGTAATCAAAATGAAACCGGCACGACGCACTTCACGGTGCGGCTCCAATAATTTGATACCATGATCGGCATTAGTCTGTGCAAGATGGCTCATCACTGTACGCACTTTTTCGGCGTACGGACGCGCTAAGCGCATCCGGTCTTGAGTCTTCCGCATTTTAGAGGTCGACACCATTTGCATCGCTTTAGTGATCTTTTGGGTATTTTGAACACTACGGATTTTGGTGAGAATCTCTTTTCCGACTGCCATTTCAGACTCCTTTCATCTCAATACTTATGCTTGGTAAGCGTAAGAAGATTTGAAAGATTTCATGGCTTCGGTCAATGCTTTTTCGCTTTCGTCAGACATTGCGCCTGATGCATTAATCGCTTCCAGAACCTCAGGATGTTGCGTACGTACGAAACTCAAGAATTCTGCTTCGAAAGCCAAGGCTTTGGATACCGGAACATCTGCGTAAGAACCGTTGTTGATCGCCCACAAAGTCAATGCCATTTCGGCAGTGTTCAATGTGCTGAATTGTTTTTGTTTCATCAATTCAGTAACCACTTCACCGTGTTGCAGCTGTTTACGTGTTGCTTCGTCCAAATCGGAAGCAAATTGCGAGAACGCCGCCAATTCACGGTACTGTGCCAACGCCAAACGGATACCGCCACCCAGTTTTTTGATGACTTTGGTTTGTGCTGCACCACCTACGCGCGATACGGAAATACCAGCATTGATTGCAGGACGGATACCGGCGTTGAACAAGTCGGTCTCCAAGAAGATTTGGCCGTCTGTAATCGAGATTACGTTGGTTGGTACGAATGCTGATACGTCACCGGCTTGGGTTTCAATAATCGGCAACGCAGTCAGAGAACCGGTTTTGCCTTTTACTTCACCATTGGTCAGTTTTTCAACTTCATTTTCGCTGACGCGGGCCGCACGTTCCAACAGACGGGAGTGCAGATAGAATACGTCGCCAGGATATGCTTCACGACCAGGAGGACGGCGCAACAGCAGGGAAATTTGACGGTATGCAACGGCTTGTTTAGACAAGTCATCGTATACGATCAACGCATCTTCACCACGGTCACGGAAGAATTCACCCATGGTACAACCGGAGTAAGGAGCGATGTATTGCAGTGCAGCGGCTTCAGAAGCAGTTGCAGCAACCACGATGGTATGCTCCATCGCGCCATGCTCTTCCAATTTGCGTACTACGTTGGCAATAGAAGATGCTTTTTGACCGATAGCCACATAAATACAGATTACGCCTGTACCTTTTTGGTTAACGATGGCATCCAGTGCCACGGCAGTTTTACCGGTTTGACGGTCACCAATGATCAACTCACGTTGACCACGACCAACCGGAACCATAGAGTCAATGGCTTTCAGGCCGGTTTGCATTGGTTGGTCAACCGATTTACGCGCAATCACACCTGGTGCAATTTTCTCGATTGGAGCAGTCAATGTTGTGTTAATTGGACCTTTACCATCGATAGGACGACCCAATGCATCAACCACACGACCAACCAGTTCGCGACCGATCGGCACTTCCAAAATACGGCCGGTACAGGTAACTGTATCGCCTTCTTTAATGTGTTCGTACTCACCCAACACTACGGCACCGACGGAGTCACGCTCCAAGTTCATGGCCAGACCGAAAGTGTTACCGGGGAATTCGAGCATCTCACCTTGCATCGCGTCTGACAAGCCATGAATGCGCACAATGCCGTCTGTAACAGAAACAACGGTACCACGGGTACGCACTTCTGCATTGACGGACAGATTTTCGATTTTGGCTTTAATCAAATCGCTAATTTCAGCAGGATTAAGCTGCATGAAAACTCTCCTAATTTGTCATAGTCGCATACAAAGCATTCAGTTTGCCTTGTACGGACAAATCCAAGACCTGATCACCCACTTCTACTTTGATGCCGCCGATTAATTCAGGGGCAACTTTAGCTACCACATCCAATTTGCTGTTGAAGCGTTTTGTCAGGATATCGGTAACATCGGCCAGCTGCTGAGAACTGAGCTCATACGCGCTGTAAATTACTGCCGATTTCGTATTGTTGTGTATCAAGGTCAAATCTTGATATTGGGCATAAATTTCCGGCAATACCAGCAAACGCTTTTGCTCGGCCAAAACGGTAATAAAATTTGCCAATTCGACATTTTTGATACCGACAAGACCTTTGAGCGTTTCTGCCTTTTCGGAAGCTCCCGTTTCCGGCTGCTCGATGAAAGCAATGACTTTCTCATCCTGAACAACCGCTGCGAGTTCTTTCAGTTCGCCCAACCAAGACTCGATTTGGTTTTTTTCCTGAGCCAGACTAAACAATGCTTTCGCATAAGGTCTGGCAATCGTTGCGAACTCTGCCATAAGATTACAGCTCCTGTTTTAAGGCACTGAGCAGATCTGCATGTTTGGAAGCATCGACTTCTTTACGCAGGATAGATTCCGCACCTTTAACAGCCAATGAAGCGACCTGTTCGCGCAACACTTCGCGTGCACGGTTAACTTCTTGCTCTACATCAGCTTTTGCTTGGGCTGCAATGCGTGCTGCTTCATGAGAAGCTTGCTCTTTGGCTTCTTCTACAATTTTTGCAGCACGTTTTTCGGCGTTGGCAACCATTTCGGTTACCTGATTACGCCCTTCGGCCATAAGTTCTGCAACTTTTTTCTCTGCCTGCTCAAAATCGCTCTTACCGCGCTCGGCAGCAGCCAAGCCCTCGGCGATTTTTGCGGCACGCTCATCCAACGCTTTGGCAATCGGAGGCCATACGAATTTCATCGTAAACCAAACCAAGCCAAAGAAAACCAGGATTTGCGCAAATAAGGTTGCATTAATATTCACGTTACTTAACCTTCGTATCTGGGTTAATCAAACAGACCATAAGCCTGTATCTGAACGGATCGCTCCGTCTTGATTACGCAGCACCAAACGGGTTAACGAAGGCGAACAACAGGGCAATAGCCACACCGATCAAGAAGGCCGCGTCGATCAGACCAGCAATCAAGAACAGTTTGGTTTGCAGAGGACCGATCAGCTCAGGTTGGCGAGCAGAAGATTCCAAGTATTTAGAACCAACCATTGCGATACCGATAGAGGCACCCAATGCACCCAAGGCAACGATCAAACCACATGCGATAGCAATCAAACCCATTTTTAAACTCCTTAAGATAGTAAAGGTTAAACTACAAAAACAAACTACGAAAAAACTACTTGATTAGTGTGCATCATGCGCTTGTCCGATGTATACGAACGCCAACGCCATGAAAATAAATGCCTGCAAGGTGATAACCAAAATGTGGAAAATCGCCCAAGCCAAACCGGCAATCAGGTGGAACACAAATAAAATTGGATCCAAAGTCTCGATACTGCCGGTTGACGCCCATGCACCACCCAACAAAGCAATCAGCAGGAACACCAGCTCACCGGCATACATATTACCAAACAACCGCATACCGTGGGATACGGTTTTGGACAAAAACTCTACCAAGTTCAACAGAAAGTTGGCCGGAGCGAGCATCGGGCCAAAAGGTGCGCTGAACAATTCGTGAATCCAACCGCCAAAGCCTTTGATTTTGATATTGTAATAAATACATACCAACAATACGCCGATTGCCAAAGCCAAAGTCGTATTCAAGTCAGCAGTCGGTACAACGCGCAACAGTGCATGATGATTACCGGTAACGCCTTGCCATACCATCGGCAGCAAATCAACCGGCAACATATCCATGGCGTTCATCAGGAAAATCCAGACAAACAGGGTCAAACCCAAAGGCGCAACGGCTTTACGCGATTGTTCGTTATGAATAATACTCTTACACATGTTATCCACGAATTCGAACAAAATTTCAACAGCTGCTTGAAAACGACCAGGCACGCCAGCCGTTGCTTTTTTGGCACCGCGCCACAAAAGGAAGCTGCCGATTACGCCTAACAGAACAGCAAAAAAGATTGCATCAAGGTTAATGAACGAAAAATCAGCGATGTTTTTCAGTCCTTGACCCTGAGTAACATCCGACATACTGGTCAAGCTTTGCAAGTGGTGCTTGATGTAGTCGGCAGCGGTCATAGTTTCACCTGCCATAGTGTTTCACTCTCAACAATACTAAAAAAACCAAATGACTGACACTGAGTAACCCCAATAAGAATGGGAAAAATACCAGCGATTGATGCCATATCGCAAAAACGACCGACATAGATACCAGCGACAGCACTACTTTTAAAACCTCTCCACCGACAAACATCGAGCTTTGCAGATCGGGATTTCGTCGGGAAAACTTTAAAAGTAAAACTGCAACCAGGGTAGGTAAAATGTACGAAAATCCTCCCGCCAAAGCAGAGAGGAAGCCGGGCAATCCGGAAAATAACGCACAAACAACTGAAATTATTAACAATACAATCACTTGCAATGGGACTATCCGATTCATTGTACTTCACACCCCAAAAACGCAAGGTAAATTAATATAATCAAGAAGTTTGTTAACGTCAAGCAATATGTTAATCTTTGTGAACCTTTCACAGATAAATGATTAACACATATAAAACAAATCTTTGCAGAAACGGAGTTTAACACAAATTACATGTTGCTACACAGATTTTACAGAAGATTTTGATTTGTATTGTAAACATCTGTACGACCAGTCCTTTTCTCAAAAATTCAGGCCGTCTGAAAAACTTTTTTCAGACGGCCTCTGTTTATAAAACCGTTAAAACTCTTGATTAATGCCTAACTGTTTCAGCAGGTATTCAAATGTTTCCGGCGTATCAAAATGCAGTACGATTTTGCCTTTTTTCTGATTGCTGGTTTTGACTTCGGCATTGACACCCAAACGCTCGGTCAGGGCATCATTAATACGGCGGATATCCGGGCTAATAGTTTTGGCTGCTTCCGGCTTGGCTTTTTGATGCGCCAACTGACTGCGACGTTCTACTTCGCGCACCGACCAACCGTTTTTGACAGCTTTCTGCGCCAACTCCAATTGGTCAACCACATGCAAGGTCAGCAACGCACGGGCATGACCCATTTCCAGACGGCGTTGATAAAGCATTTCCTGAACCGGCTCAGGCAGGCTCAACAAGCGCAGGCTGTTGGAGATGGCACTACGGCTTTTACCGACGGCTTTTGCGATGGTTTCATGAGTCAGGCCAAATTCGTCGGCAAGACGTTTCAAACCTTGAGCTTCTTCAATCGGATTGAGGTTTTCACGTTGCAGGTTTTCAATCAAACCCATAGCCAACGCGGTTTCGTCGCTGATAGTTTTAATGACGACGGGAATTTCAGTCAAACCGGCCAACTGGGAAGCGCGCCAACGGCGTTCGCCGGCAATCAATTCATATTGAGACAGACCACGTTCGCGCACGATAACCGGCTGGATAATGCCTTGCGCCTTAATGGAATCGGCCAATTCCTGCAAAGCTTCGTCATCAATTTGCACACGCGCCTGATAACGGCCGGGCTGAATATCGGCGATGGCAACCGTTGTCAGGCGGTCGCTACTACTGCTGTCCACTGCATTGGAAATCAGCGAATCCAAACCGCGTCCCAATCCACCTTTTGCTTTTGCCATATTGTTTTCCCTTTCAGACGGCCTCATTGTTGAAATGACGTATTCTATCGGATATTGCCGCTTTACGACAATTTGAATCACGATGATTTGACTATTGCCATTTATTTACGGAGCGAAACCGCAAACACGCCCCTTAAAGCGTTGCTTAAGCGGATTTCTTCCGCATTTTCCAACATGGTGCGCGTGATGTGGGTTTCCCCTATCGTATCCGCGCCTAAATATAGCTGTGGCTGCTTCAATACTGCTTGGCGCATTACCCCGTTCAAAATATCCAAATCCAAAGACGGCGTGAGCCATTGTCCTTGATATTTGATGAACACATTGCTTCTTCCGCCCTCTAACAACAGGCCGTCTGAATTGAAAAACAGGCTGTCAAATGCGCCCTGCCCTTCTGCCGTTTTCCATGCTTGGTCAAAAATTTCACGGCGTGTGGTTTTGAAACGGCGCAGATAATCGCGTTGATTTAATGTGTGCTCACTCAAGATGACGTATTGTTGCCCATCCAATTCAGAAACAGCCGCATGACTCAATGCAAGGCCGTCTGAAAACAAAGCGGCTTTGACTCTAAATAACCCGCTTGGCAACGCATCTATATAGTGTTGGATTTGCTCTGCCGCATTTTGAGGCCAAGTCAGGTTGAGCGCTTGCGCCGAGCTGTTCAGACGGCCTAAATGCAAATCAAGCAAACGGCATTGTCTATCTTCCACACGTATGGTCTCAAAAATACCGAAATCAGGCCGCAATTCATTCAGAAAACGCGCCTTCCAACCGCACTCGCGATATTCGGCTTCAGGATCGCTATCAATCACAATCCCCGAACCGACACCATAAACACCTTGATAAAGGCCGTCTGAAACCGGTTTCAGGGACAAGGTGCGAATCACAACATTAAACACACCTTCAAACCCCAAACCCGTATCACACGGATGCAAAAAGCCGATGCTGCCTGTGTACAAACCACGCGGTTCGGATTCAAGGGACTCAATAATCTGCATACTCATGCGTTTGGGCGCACCGGTAATACTGCCGCACGGGAAGGCTGCGCGGAGAATATCGGCAACCGAAACATCAGGCAGCGCCTGCGCCTTGATGGCACTGGTCATCTGCCAAACACTGCCGAAACGGGAAACTTTAAACGGTTCAGGCACGCGGACTTTGCCAGTTTGCGCGATTTTGCCGAGGTCATTGCGCAACAAATCGACAATCATCACATTTTCGGCACGGTTTTTCGGGTCGTTTTGCAATTCAACGGCGCGGCGTTCATCTTTCCCATCGTGAAGAATCGGCGCAGTACCTTTCATCGGCTCGGTTGTGATCAGGCCGTCTGAATCGATTTTGAGGAAAAGTTCGGGAGAAAAACACAAAGTCCACACTTCCTGCCCTGCCCCGTCAGGCAGACAAGACAAAGCAGCATACGGCACAGGCTGGCGCAAACGGCGGTAAAGTTGAATCGGATTACCGTAAGTTTGCAGGTACAGGCGTGCGGTGTAATTGATTTGATAGGTATCGCCGCGGCGGATGGCTTCGTGGATTTGGTGGATATGCTCGAGATAATCGGCTTCGGATACGGAGAATCGGGGAGTGGAGATGCCTGCCTCAAGGCCGTCTGAATGATTGGCCAGCCAGTTTTCGGCATTGATTTCGGAACAATCGGCAAACCAGTGCAAACGCAAATTGCCACTGCGCGCGGATGAAATATCCATCAGTGGCAATCCGAATTCGTAGTCTGCAAACAACACTGCATGCAGGCCTTTTTTCCAACCTACCTGCAAAACATCATCCAACGACGCCAGTTCGTTATGATGAAAAAGGCAGCTTTCCACATGATTTTGATAGAGTTTTGCACGACCGCTTACCGCATCGTCGAACAGGGCGAAATAAGGCATGATGTATGATACAAATAGGCTGATTATACGCTGTTTTTACAAAAATTATCAAACACACCGGAAAAAATTGCTTATGTGTAATTTTATGTAGGCTAATACAGCATAAAGAGGTAAAATCAAGTCATACCACACCATATCATTTAAAACTTAATCGATAAGGAGACTTTATGGCAGACCACCAATTAGAACCGTTCGAGAATGTTGAACTGGGCGAGAAACAAGACCAGCTGCAAGTATTCGAAAAGGCTGTTTTGGAACACGAAGGACGCGGTTCAGACGAGGATTCCAGCAGCGCACCGCTTCCTGCCAATTACCCGTACAAACAACGTATGCGCCGCTCTGTTTACGAAAAAGAAAAACAGAAGCTGCAAATCGAATTGTTGAAAGTACAAAGCTGGGTTAAAGATTCCGGTCAGCGTATTGTCAGCCTGTTTGAAGGCCGCGACGCAGCCGGTAAAGGCGGTACCATCAAACGCTTCATGGAACACCTGAATCCGCGTGGCGCACGCGTGGTTGCTTTGGAGAAACCAACCACTACCGAACGCGGCCAATGGTATTTCCAACGCTACATCCAAAACCTGCCGACCGCAGGCGAAATGGTATTCTTCGACCGCTCATGGTACAACCGTGCCGGCGTAGAACGCGTAATGGGCTTCTGCGAACCTAACGAATACCTGCTCTTCATGCGTCAAACCCCTGAATTGGAACGTATGCTTGTTGCCAGCGGCATCCATCTGTTCAAATTCTGGTTCTCCGTATCCCGTGAAGAACAACTCCGTCGCTTCATCTCTCGCCGTGACGATCCACTGAAACACTGGAAACTGTCCCCTGTGGACATCCAGTCGCTCGACCGCTGGGACGACTACACCGAAGCCAAAAACGCCATGTTCTTCCACACCCATACCGGCGACGCGCCTTGGGTCATCATCCGCTCCGACGACAAAAAACGTGCACGTTTGAACTGTATCCGCTACTTCCTGCACCAGCTGGACTATCCGGGCAAAGACGTGAAAGCCATCGGCAAAGTGGACGAGAAAATCGTTTTGGTTCCTGATACACGTTACAAAGACAAAACTGTCGAGCTCGGACACGATTAATTTGTAACATTACCAAAGGCCGTCTGAAATTTCATCTTTCAGACGGCCTTTTCTTAATCCTCGCGATTCCAGTACGTTTTTTGTGCGAATACCAATTTATTGTCAGTGAATTTTACATTATCTAAATTCAACGCCCAGACATCACTTTTCATCACTCGAGCAGCAGGATGCGCTTTGTAAAATAAAGACTGCGCCGCCTTCAAATCCGCTTCATCTTCAATCAAAGCGGCAGTCGCCGCAAACTGAACACCGTTGATTTTCGTGATACTGTCAGGCTGACCGGCGATGGTGCCGGCTACTTTGGCAGAACGACTCATCATTCCGCCATGCTTCGTTTTCAAAGAAGTCAGCACAATCAATCGGGCATTCGCCTCATCAAACACATAAAAACAGCAAGCTGCCCAAACTTCGCCCTCTTCCGCAGCAGCAATACTGACGACATGATGATTGCTCAAAAACTTCACTATATTGGCAGGAATCGTTTGCATGGCTTTTATCTTCCTTCTCAGTCGTAACTTATGCTCAGGCCGTCTGAAACATCAACCTTGCCAGCGCGGCACATCGTTTTGAATGATGCCGAACAAGTCCAAAGCATGAGAGACGCTGTGTGTAATCATATCTTCGATGGATTCGGGCTTCTGATATAAAGCCGGAACGGGAGGAAACACGATACCGCCCATCTCTGTCACGCGGCGCATATTTTCAATGTGCGCCAAGTTTAACGGTGCTTCACGCACCATCAATACCAACTTGCGCCGCTCTTTCAACGTTACATCCGCCGCACGGCTGAGCAAATTATCGGCAAATCCATGGGCAACCGAAGCCAAGGTTTTCATTGAACACGGCGCAATTAACATTCCATCCGTCAAAAACGATCCGCTGGCAATACTTGCCCCGACATTACGGACAGAATGTACGACATCCGCCAAAGCATAAACGTCTTCTTTGGTGTAATCCGTTTCCAAAGCGCGGGTCATCTCCGCCCCTTGCGAAACCACCAAATGTGTTTCTACCTGATGCTCACGCAAAAGCTGCAAAGCCTTCACGCCATACTGAAAACCGCTGGCACCGCTGATGCCGACAACCAAACGCTTCATTGTATTTCCCTGTCTCGGCCTAAAAATAAATGAAAGGCAGATTCTCAAGACGAAAAAATAACCGCTAAAAAGCGGTTAGATTTTCTAATGTGGTGCCGACAGCGAGATTTGAACTCGCACAGCCTACGGCCACTACCCCCTCAAGATAGCGTGTCTACCAATTCCACCATGTCGGCATAAATTAAATTGTCTTACTGCTGCTGAGGATTCGGAGCAACAGGAGTTGTATTGTTTTGTGCAGGCGTTGCAGGCTTAGGAGCTTGCTGGGTCTGCTTCACATCGCTGAAGTCTAAACCGTGCTTACTGGAATGGGTGTGAATATACACCATTGCCATGCAGGTCGCAAAGAAAAATGTTGCAGCAATAGCAGTCGAGCGGCTGAGGAAGTTGGCATTACCAGCAGAACCGAATACGCCTTGCGCGCTACCACTGCCGGAACCGAATGTTGCGCCGGCATCCGCGCCTTTACCGTGTTGCAGCAATACTAACACGATTACAAATAGAGCGGAAATAATATTAATAATCCAGATAAGGGTTTTAAAGGCTTCCATATGTTTTCTACGAGGCTTGTGCTGCGTTGATGATGGCGGTAAAGGAGTCATATGATAATGACGCGCCACCAACCAATGCGCCGTCTACATGAGGTACTGCGAAGATGTCGGCTGCGTTATCCGCTTTCACACTTCCGCCGTAAAGAACGCGGATTTTAACATCGCTTCCGCACAAAGACAAGATTTCTTTGTAGATAAATGCGTGCATGTCGGCGATTTGTTCGACAGTGGCGACTTTGCCTGTACCGATCGCCCAAACCGGCTCGTAGGCAACGGCGATGTTTTTGGTGTTCAAACCTTGCAGGATGGAAAGCTGGTGAGCAATGACTTCGTGTTCTTTACCGGCTTCGCGTTCTTCCAAGCTTTCGCCGACGCACAACAATGGGATCAGGCCGACGTTGAGGACGTTTTCCATTTTGCGGCGTTGGATTTCGTTTTTCTCGCCGAAATAAAGGCTGCGCTCGGAGTGGCCGATGAGGACGATGTCTGTACCGATGTCGGCAAGCATTTCGGCGGACACTTCGCCGGTGTACGCGCCATTATTGGGAAAACGGCTCACGTCTTGCGCACAGGTCAAGATGCGATTGTTCAAAACAATCTGCATGGCGTTGTGCAGTTGCAACAGATAAACGGTCGGAGCGGCCAGGCCGATTAACACGCGTTCTGCGGTTGGCATGACACGGAAGCGGTGCATAAGCGCATTGTTGTTTTGGAGTCGGCCGTTCATTTTCCAGTTGCCGATAACCCATTTTTGGTCCCACATTCCGATTTGGTGATACATCTTTATTGCTCCGTGTGTTGGTTGTTGCTTGTTGTAGCGTCGTGTAATGTGAAAGTTTAGTGGATATATGTGCGCTTGGCAATTATTAACGGGCCTCCGGGGCCGTCTGAAAGATGGCACACTCTCCGACAAGGATTTATAATGTATGCTTCGATAAAATTAAGAATTGAACGGAGCACAAATATGGACTTTGAAAAAGCGCGTTTCAATATGGTTGAACAGCAGATTCGTCCGTGGGATGTCTTGGACTTCGACATTTTGGATGCTTTGGAGGAGATCGAGCGCGAACATTTTGTCGGCGAGGCTTTTCAAGGTTTGGCCTATGCGGATATGGAGCTGCCGCTGGCCAATGGTCATAAGATGTTGGAACCCAAAGTCGTTGCCCGCCTGGCTCAAGGTTTGAAACTGAAAAAAGACGAAACCGTCTTAGAAATCGGTACAGGCTCAGGCTATGCAACTGCCCTGCTGTCCAAACTGGCCAGCAAAGTCGTAACCGATGACATCGATGCCGAACAGCAGCAACGCGCCAAAAAAGTTTTGGACGAATTGGGCTTTACCAACGTCGATTATGTGCAAAACAACGGCCTGACCGAAGCATCGCAAGGCGCTCCTTTTGATGCGATTTATGTAGGCGGCGCAGTAGACAGCGTGCCTGAAATCTTAAAAGAGCAACTGAAAGACGGCGGCCGTATGGTGGTCATCGTCGGCCGCAAACCGGTACAACGCGCGCTTTTGCTGACGCGCAACGGCAATGAGTTTTCCGAAAAGGTATTGTTCGACACCGTCGTGGCACACTTGGAAGACAAATCGGCCAATCCGTTCGGCGATTTCGATTTTTAAACAACAGGCCGTCTGAAAGTTCAGACGGCCTCATACTTTTACCCAACCCTATGACCGACATCATCCAACTCTCGCCCACCGAATTGAAACAATGGCAGGACGAAGGCCGCGCATTTCATCTGCTCGACGTCCGCACCGATGAAGAACGTGCCATCTGCACCCTACCCGCCGCCATTCATATCCCGATGAACCTCATCCCCCTGCGTCAAAATGAGCTGCCCGACGATGATTTACCCATCGTCGTTTACTGCCACCACGGCATCCGCAGCCTGCACACGGCAATGTATTTGGAAGACGCCGGATTTGAAAACCTTTACAACCTGCAAGGCGGGATTGATGCTTGGGCAATGCAGGTGGACAACAAAATGATGCGGTATTGAATCGGTTTTATCAATAAAAGGCCGTCTGAAACTGGATTTCAGACGGCCTTTTTCAAACCTTTCTGTTTACGCTTGTAAGCTAGCGACAAACTGCTGTACGGCCGGCACAGCCAAAATCAACAGCAATACCAATACGGCTTTTTCCATACGGTTGAACTGACAACTTCCGTAGTGTTTCTTTTGCGAATAGAGAAACAGCAATACGCCGGGCAAATAGAGCAAGACTGACAGCAGCAAATATTCCGTGCCTGCCGCATAGACAATCCAAGCCGCATAAAGCGTTGCTGCCGCGCCGATAAGACGGTATTTTGCTGCAGCCTTTTGTGTCAGCGATAATTTGAGCAGATATGCACCAATTAACAGATACGGTATCAAAATCATGGAAGTCGATACCATCAGCAAAGCAGAATAATCCTCGCCTTTTAACCACACCAGCAATAGGCAAAACTGCACGGTCAAGGTGGTAAACATCAACGAACCCTGCGGCACTTCGTTTTTATTCAACGGGATAAACGATTTTGGAAATGCGCCGTTTCTCGCACCCATGTGCGGAATCTCGGTCGCATACAGCGTCCAGCTTAAATAAGACGACAGCACAGACACAATCAGGCAGGAAGAAATCAACACTTTACCCCAAGAGCCCACCATGTGCGCCAACACGCCCGCCATAGACGGATTAGCCATTGCAGCAATATCCGCACGAGGTAAAATGCCTTGAGCCAAGACGGTAATTGCCACATACATTGCCAGCGTCAAGCTGACTCCGATAATGGTCGCTCGACCAACATCAGCACGACTTCGCGCATGCTTGGACAAAACCGCCGCACCCTCAATACCGGTAAACACCCACAGCGTAATCAGCATTGTGTTTTTCACCTGCGTCATCAGGCTGACATCAGGATTTTCAGGCGTAGCAAGGCTCGCCCCTGTCCAATCGGACATAAACACTTCGGTTTGAAAGAAATAGGCTGCCATACCAATAAATAAAATCAGCGGAAATACTTTGACTGCCGTCGCAATCAGGTTCACTCCTGCCGCTTCTTTAATACCGCGCACTACCAACCAGTAAATCAGCCACACAATTACTGATTCTCCAACAAAAGCAGCAAATGTGTTGCCTTTGCCGAAAATCACGTTGTCCGGCGTATCGACAAATCCGCCTACTGCTTCAAACGCAACCACCAAATAGCCGACAATACCGACCGTGGTGCAAAGCCAATAGCCCCACGCCGAGAAAAAAACCATCAAATCGCCGAAGCCGTCGCGGGCGTACGTATAAATACCACCGTCCAATTCGGGCTTAAGTTTGGACAAGGCCGAAAATGATAGGCCGAGAAAGATAATGCCCACACCGGTAATCAGCCAACCCAACAGCAAAGCCTGCGAACCTGCAACGGCAGCCATATTCTGCGGCAGGCTGAAAATACCCGAACCAATCATGGAACTGATAACCAAGGCCGTCAGTGCAACCAAGCCGATTTGAGATTTTTGCGACATGTTTATTCCTGATTTTTATAATTATGTGTTTGTGAAGCGACGGCATTACCGGCTTTTTTAGCCTGTTCTAACCGTATCAAAATATTATGCAGCCGCTTTCAGACGGCCTTAAATCCTTGCGCCAACGCACGGATATGTTCAGGTGCGATACCGCAGCACCCGCCGATGATTTCCGCGCCCAAATCCGCCCATTGTCTCGCCCACGCCAAATAATTTTCCGGAGTGGCATCGGCGCGAATCGGGTCCAAACCGTCGTTGGCCTCGTTCATCTGTCCTTTTACCGGTTCAAATGCATTGGCGTAAACACCCAGTTTCAGACGGCCTTGGGCTTCATGTGCCACTTTCAAAGCTTCCGCCATCACTTCAGGCTGACTGCAATTGAACAACATTGCCGCCGCACCTATTTCTACCGCGAAATCCGCCGCCTCGTGCACGTTTTCCCCCGAACGCAACACCGGTACATCATGCGGCATCGTATCTTCCAAAGTAAACGATACCCAAAACGGCTTACCGTCATCAGGCAGACTGCTGCGCCAGAAACGCGCTTCTTCCAAGCTGGATACGGTTTCTGCCAACCAAATATCAGCAAACGGCATCAAACCCGATATTAAAGGGCGAGCCAAAGCAGGTGCGACTTGTTTGTCAAACAAGTCAGGACGGTAAGAACCGAATAATGGCGGCAGGCTTGCGGCTACTTTTGCAGTAGTCCCGCTTTGTTCCACCGCTTCACGCGCCAAACGGCCGGCCTGCCTTGCCCATTCGGCAGCTTGAGCATCAAAGCGCTCCTGCCCGATATGAAATGGAACAAGCGCATAGCTGTTGGTCGTAATCACCTGTGCGCCTGCGCGAAGAAAGTCCAAATGCGTTTCGCGTACAATATCCGGCGCTTCCATCAAAGCCAAAGCAGACCATTCCGGCTGACGAAACGGTGCGCCGCGCCGATGCAGTTCACGCCCCATTCCACCGTCTAAAATCGTTACCGTCATGATCGACCTCCAATGATGAATTTTTAAAATCGCCATTCTACGCTTTTTTAACTCCTTACCTTTAATTTATACAGAACTAAACTTATGCAGTTTCGTTATATAAAAGGCCGTCTGAAACTGGATTTCAGACGGCCTTTACGATTATTTCACAAACCGTGCATCTGCCATAAACGGCCGTGTAGCGGCTGGTTTAGCGGAATAGAAGCGGGAGAAAGTGCTGTCGATTTTAGTCTGTATCGGCTTACCGTCCAATGTTGCTGATGCTTCCAATTTCACACCACCGCCACTGGTTTCGCCCAATTTCATATTTGGCAACGTCAGTTTGGCAATATTGAGTTTCGCATTTTCCACTTTGGTATCCGGAGACATCAGCTGTTTGCCGACCGGACGGATTTTTTCACCCTCATCATGAGGCGCAGCACCACCGTTATCGTCAACCACGCCGATATTAATCAATCTGGCAGACGCCAAATCCATCTTGGCGTTTTTGACCGGAATACCGACAAACAGTTTTACGCCGCGATGAATGAACGTATTGTCCCGCCACTGAGTTTGGCCCTCTTTCGGCGGTTTGGTTTCTGCCGCCACCGAATAAGTGCGGCCCATAATCATCAATTTATAACCTGGAATTTTTTTCGAACCGAATCCATCAGTGATATCTTCGACCAGTTGCGGCGCAGTCAGGGTTTCGTTTGCCAAAATACGGGCTGAAGTTTCTGCCAGATGGGCAGGCTTGCCGTCTATGGTCAATGCCTGTTCATGGCCGAAATCAGACGCAAATGCAGGCACGGCGGCCAGTGCAGCGGCCAATGCTAGAATACGGATGGTTTTCATTGCAGACTCCTTAAAAATGTAATTGGGTTGATTGCCCGTCAAAATCCGGGCAATATTGATTGGAGTCGATATTTTTATATAAATGATACAGATTATCAAGAATATTTGTATTTTAAAATAAAAAAGGCCGTCTGAAACCTAGTTTCAGACGGCCTTTTAATCTACTTAAAACCTTCTATCAGTCTTTGAAGCGTTTGAATACCAATGTGCCGTTGGTACCGCCAAAGCCAAAGGAATTGGAGATGGCAACGTCGATTTTCGCATCGCGTGCTTCGTTGGCGCAGTAGTCCAAATCGCAACCGGCTTCAACGTCTTGTTCAAAGATGTTGATGGTCGGTGGAGATTTTTGCTCGTGTACCGCTAACACGCTGTACAACGCTTCCACACCGCCGGCCGCGCCGAGCAAGTGGCCGGTCATGGATTTGGTGGAGTTAACGATGACTTTGCGCGCATGATCGCCCAAAGCGCGTTTGATGGCTTTGGTTTCGTTGGCATCTCCCAAAGGAGTCGATGTACCGTGTGCGTTAACGTAATCAACGTCTTCAGGATTCAGGCCGGCATCTTTCAGGGCGCGGGTAACGGCCAATGCAGGGCCTTCTTCGTTAGGCGCAGTAATGTGGTAAGCATCGGAGCTCATACCGAAGCCGACGATTTCGGCGTAAATTTTCGCACCGCGTTTTTTCGCGTGTTCCAATTCTTCCAACACCAGCACGCCAGCGCCTTCGCCGATAACGAAACCGTCACGGCCTTTGTCCCACGGACGGGAAGCGGTAGCAGGGTCATCGTTGCGGGTGGAAAGTGCCTTCATGGCGGCAAAACCGCCGACGCCCAAAGTGCTGATCGCGCCTTCTGCGCCACCGGCAATCATCACGTCTGCGTCGCCGTATTTAATCAATCGTGCAGAGTCGCCGATGGAGTGTGCGCCGGTTGTACAGGCAGAAACCATGCCGTAACTCGGGCCGCGGTAGCCTTTGAGGATGGTCACGTGACCGGAAATCAGGTTAATCAGCGAACCCGGAATAAAGAAAGGATTGATTTTGCGCGCGCCGCCTTCGATAACGGCTTTGCCGGTCGCTTCGATGCTGGGCAGGCCGCCGATACCGGAGCCGATGTTGACACCGACGCGGTCTTTGTCGAGGGTTTCCAAATCGTCCAAGCCTGAATCATTGATGGCTTGCAGGGCGGCGGCAATACCGTAGTGGATGAACACGTCCATACGGCGCGCTTCTTTCGCGCTGATGTATTGGCCGATGTCGAAATCGCGAACTTCGCCGGCGATTTGGCTGTTGATGTCGGATGCGTCAAAGCGGGTAATCCGTCCGATGCCGCTTTTGCCTGCGAGCAGATTGCTCCATGCGGTGGCGACGTCGTTGCCGACCGGTGATACTTGGCCAAGACCTGTGATGACTACTCTTCTCTGACTCATGATAATCTCGCTGTTGGTTGTCGGGATTTTCGCGGCAGCCTTGCTCTTTTTCTTCGTGAAAACGGGCAAAACTCATGCCGTCTGAAATTTCAGGGGTTTAATAATAAGGTAAAAGCCTCTATTGCGATGGCGCAGCAGAGGCTGGATGTTTGGTGCGACCGATTAGCCTTGGTGGGCGTTGATGTAGTCGATAGCCAATTGTACGGTAGTGATTTTTTCAGCGTCTTCGTCAGGGATTTCGCAGCCGAAAGCTTCTTCCAAAGCCATCACCAGTTCTACGGTGTCCAGAGAGTCAGCACCCAAATCGTCTTGGAAAGAAGATTCGTTTTTCACTTCGGCTTCGTTTACGCCCAGTTGTTCAGCAACAATTTTTTTAACTTGTTGTTCGATGTTTGACATGTCAGTCGTTCCTTTTCGCCTTGCGGCAGGTTGTTTAAGGGAAATAATTCGTCGGTATTGTACCGAATTCGGATAGAGTTTTCCATCTAATCCTGCATTTTAGCACAGATTATTCTGGAAAAACCTGTTGTTGCGCATATTAGCATATGCTGATTTTAACCTACAAGCAGGAATTTGTTTTTGTTACGTATTAACATTAACATTATTGAAAACAAGGGGCTGTACTAGATTAGCAGATATGTTACCCTCGAAATATGAAGATAACTCACTGCAAATTAAAGAAAAAAAGTACAGAAAGAACTGCTTCGTTTTTTTGTACTCGAAGTTACCGCCCGTTCTGCCGCCGATATTTTGGGTATCCATCCCAATTCGGCAGCACTGTTCTACCGTAAAATCCGCATGGTTATCAACTATCATTTGGCCTTGGCTGCCGATGAGGTTTTTGAGGGCTCTGTCGAACTGGACGAAAGCTATTTCGGCGGACGGCGTAAAGGCAGACGTGGTCGCGGTGCGGCAGGAAAAGTGGTTGTCTTCGGCATTCTGAAACGCAACGGACGGGTCTATACCGTTGTGGTGGATAATGCCAAGTCTGAAACGTTACTCCCTGTCATCAAAAAGAAAATCATGCCGGACAGTATTGTTTATACCGATAGTCTGAGTAGCTACGACAAGTTGGACGTGAGCGGTTTCATCCATTACCGCATCAACCATTCCAAGGAATTTGCCGACCGTCAGAACCACATTAACGGCATTGAGAATTTTTGGAATCAGGCAAAACGTGTCTTGCGAAAATACAACGGAATCGATCGCAAATCTTTCCCGTTGTTCTTGAAAGAATGCGAATTTCGATTTAACTTCGGCACACCGTCCCGGCAGCTAAAAATCCTGCAAAAATGGTGTGAAATTTAGGGCTAATCTACTAGTACAGCCCCTTAAAAAATTTTGATGGCGGTTGCTGCTGAAAAAGTAGAAATTGGATTTGAGAGAAGGTTTTTGCATATGCTGGTTTCGTGAAGGCCTACGCAGGATCAGCGTTGTCAGCGTTTTCATGTGTATGCTAACCTTCTGCAAGGTATCTGCTTAATCATATTTGAAATCAGTATTAAAGCATAATTATCAGTATCCGAAATTCCAGTTAATTAAATATTCAGAGACAATCGTTAAGATTGATTTAAGGATGAAAATGCAAGACCAAGAAAACATTAAAAACCAAGAAGAACAAGAAAATCAGCCAAAAGAAGACAATGGTGCCATGACCAAGTTGCAAGATGTGTTCAATCTTGCGCATGACCAGGCCCATCCCGATAAAATTGATGCCGTCATCCGCGCCAATACTCGGGTGTCCGGAACCAATATGTGGGTATTGATGTTTGCCATTGCCGTGGCGAGTATCGGTCTAAATGTAAACAGCACGGCGGTAGTGATCGGCGCGATGTTGATTTCGCCGTTGATGGGGCCGATTGTAGGTATGGGTTACGGTTTGGCGGTAGGGGATACTGCGCTGATCCGTCAAGCCGTGCGCAATATTATTATATTCGTCGTCATCAGCTTGATTACCGCTACGTTGTATTTCCTGTTAACCCCGCTTAAAGAGGCGCAAAGCGAGCTTTTGGCGCGTACTCAGCCGACCCTTTGGGATGTGTTGATTGCCTTCTTCGGCGGTAGTGCGGGTATTGTGGCGCTGACTCGAAAAGAAGGAGGCAATGCCATACCGGGTGTGGCGATTGCTACCGCATTGATGCCGCCCCTGTGTACTGCGGGCTACGGACTGGCACATGGCAACTGGCACTACTTTCTCGGTGCTTCATATCTTTTTGCCATCAACTGCGTGTTCATCGCTTTTTCGACCTTGTTGTTTTCCAAGCTGCTCAAGCTGCCGCGCAGGGGGCTGGTAACGGAATCCAAACGCCGGTTGCAAAGCATCATTATTACTGCTGTCGTGTTGGCTGTGATGATTCCGAGCGGCTATATGGCATCAGGACTGGTGCGTCAGGAGATCTTCAACACCAGAGCCAATGCTGCCATTGCCACTGCGAAGCAACAGGAAGGTTTTTTCGTGCTGCGTAAGATGTTGAACCATAGAGAAAATAAAGTCAGTCTGGTTGTCAATGGAACGGGCAATGCCGAGAAAATTTCCGCCTTGCTCGTGAAAAGCCTTGAAGCGTCAGGTGTGAAAGAGCCGAAGGTCAACGTGGTCTATGCGGGAGGGGACAATGCCAAAATCGAAGAATTGCTGGCAAGCCAAAACAACCCGGTTCAGCAGCAAAATGAGCTGAAAGAGCAACAGGCCTATATCGATACCGTACTGGCAGGCAAAGCCTCCGATATCGACGATGCAGCGGTACTTAAGGAATTAAAAGCCCAATATCCGGAAGCGGAAAAAATCGTTGTCGGACGCGGCTTGGCTTGGGATAAAGCGCAAACAACGCCTGTTTCCGAACAGTCTGAAAGCCAAAAAAACGCAGAACCGAAGACAGATACATATGACGATATCGTCGTTGTCTCTCTCGAATTGGAGCAGCCACTACCTGCCAAAGATTACGAGCGGATACAGGCGTGGTTACGCCAGCGTTATGAGGGTAAGGTAGTGAGCATATTGCAAACGCACAAGTCTCAGACAGATAAACCGTCTCAGACAGATAAACCGTCTAACGAATAATCGCCTTCAGGCTTTATCCATTTCCGAGAAATCATTGATTGTTCCTAGTACACCAAATCCGCCTCAAACACGCCTCTCAAGGCGTTGGAGAGGCGGATTTTTTCTGCGCGTTCGAGCATATCGCGGGTGATGTGTGTTTCGATGATGGTGTCCGCGCCCAAGTAGGTTTGCAGCTGCTGCAACACGGCTTGGCGCATGATGCCGTTGAGGATATCCAAATCCAGAGACGGGGTGAGACGGGTGTTTTTGTGCATGTTCATGTTTCAGTATTCTCCTGAAAATACTGTAAACAACGCTACTAGTTTCTACAGCATCGAGTTGATAACGTTCGCCCACACCGGCAAGGTTTTCTGCGCCAAGGACGAGTTTGAGTTTCTCAAAGTCGATTTGGTCTTCGCAAAAGACTTCGGGAAAGATTTGCTTGAGTTTTAATATGTTGTTTTGTTTGAAATTATTTTCTAAATCGTGTATAATTTTTCGGTTCGGCTGCCATAATTGCGTCTTCCATCAATGATCACTTACAAAGTGTCCATTTTATCGGGATATGTTGAAAGTTAAAAGAAAAGAAGGCCGTCTGAAAAACTTTAATATTCGTTTTTCAGACGGCCTTCTTTTCACTTACCGAAACAAGAGTATTTTGTTTCTCAACTTTACGAAACAGTCAGTCCTGCTGCTTGCTTCTACCCCAAAAACTCTTTCAAAAACAGCAATACGCAGGTAAGTTCGTCGGCGGATTCGCGTTGCGTACCGTTGCCGGTATGGCCGCCGCCGTCAGGCGAGTAGAGCCAAGATTGCGGCGAGGTTTCGCGCAGTTTGGCGTAGAACTTGAGCGCGTGGGCGGGATGGACGCGGTCGTCGCTGAGGCTGGTGGTAATGAGCGCTGGCGGATAATTGATGCCGTCTGAAAGATTGTGATACGGCGACAATTCGCCCAGCCAGCGTTTGCAGACTTCGTATTTTTGCGGATTGCCGTATTCGTCCGTCCAGCTTGAACCGGCGGAGAGCAGCGGATAACGGATCATGTCGGTCAGCGGCACTTCGCACACCAGCGCGCCAATGCTTTGAGGTTCGCGCACGAAGGCGGCGGCGGTAATCAGGCCGCCGTTGCTGCCTCCCTGCAAGCCGATGTGTTTGGGCGAACTGATACCGCGTTCGGACAAATCGCGCACGACGGCAAGCAAATCATCAACGCTTTTATGTTTGCTGATTCCCTGCGCCGCCTGATGCCAACGCGGGCCGAATTCGCCGCCGCCGCGGATGTTCGCCAACACAAAGGCATTGCCCTCTTCCAGCCAATATTTGCCGACGCTACCCAAATAATGCGGCAATTCGGGAATACCGAAACCGCCGTAGGCATAGACTAAGGTCGGCGTGTCGGGCGTGGCGTTTTTGCCGACGTGGAAATAAGGAATGCGCTCGCCGTCGGCTGAAGTCGTCCAAAACTGCTGCACGTTGATGCCGTCTGAATCGAACTGCTGCGGCTGACGGCGCATGACGGTCAGTTCCATCACGTTCAAATCCAATGCAAACAGCGTCAGCGGTGTGGTGAAATCGCTGGCGGCAAGGTAAACCACGTCGCCGCCCCACGGTTGGTCGGTCATTTCCAACGCGCCCGAAGGCAGGCGCGGCAGTTCGACTTCCTGCCATTTGCCGTCGGTAAAACGCCATGCTTTCAGACGGCCTTGTACGTTTTCCAGTAGGCTCGCCACCACAAAACGCTTGGTCGTTTCCACGCTTTCTAATGCCTGCGTTTCATCGGGCGCAAACAAAAGCTGCGCCGCGCCTAATTCGCCGCGGTTTAATTTTACTGCCACCAATGCGCCGCTCGGATAGCTTTGGTTCGCGCGGTTCCAGTCTTTGCGCAGCGTCAGCAAAAGATGTCCAGCCAGATAGCCGACTACGTCGCAATCGTTGGGCAGGTTTAACGGTTTCGCCTCGCCTTCGGCTGAGACCTGCAAATAGGTTTTGGTGTAAAAACCGTCCGATGCTTCAATTAAATCAATGGGCGAACCCTGCGGATCGAGGTAACGCCACGCGTTCACCATCATGCCGTCTTCGGCAATTTGATACACCGGCAGGCTTTCCTCGAAACTTTTGCCGCGATCCACCAGCCATACTTCGCGCGGATAGCCCGATTCGGTCAACTGGCGTTCGTCCCAAGCCGGACAGACCCAAACGCTGTTTTCATCGCGCCACGACACATGGTTTTTGCCTGCCGGAAAGTGAAAACCGCCTTCTACCAACTCCCCTGCTTCCAAATCCACTTCCAGCGTGTACGCCGTATCTCCGCCCGATTTGCTCAGTGTTAACAACGCGCGGTTGGGCTGTTCCACCAAGTGCGACACGCCGCCCAAATACACATCGTCGCCGAGCAATTCATCGAAATCCGCCACTGAAAACAGGATTTTCCACTCGGGATAGCCGGAACGGTACGTCGCCGCGGTACATACGCGGTACACGCCCTTCGGATATTCTGCGTCCTGATGGAAATGGTACATCCGCGCGCGGTGTTCCTGACAAAACGGAATCTGCCGCGTGTCCTGCAACTGCGCCAAAATGCCGTCGGACAATGCGCGCGCTTTGTCGTTTTCTAAAAAACGCGCACGCGTTTCGGCATGGGCCGCGGCGGCAAAATCTTGCGTTTCGGGAGATTCGAGGTTTTCAAAATGGAGATAGGAATCGGGGTAAGATTTCATAGGAAAAGGCCGTCTGAAAGATTGGGAAACGGAATTATAACGGCAAAATCAAAAAAGGCCGTCTGAAACCTGCGTTTCAGACGGCCTGAGACATTATTCAACTCAACGTCCGTATATTTTCCACAAACCTTCCTGCAAACCAAACGCAGGCTCGCCGTCTTGCGGCTGGGTGCGGACGTAGCTGCCGTCAGGCTGCATCAGCCAAGCTTGGGTATTGTCTTCCAAAGCCATTTCCAAACCTTCGCGGATCACGCGTTCTTTGAGTTCGGGCGTGGTAATCGGCGTGGCGACTTCAATGCGGCGGAAGAAGTTGCGACCCATCCAGTCGGCGCTGGAGATAAAGGTATCGTCTGCGCCGTTGTTATGGAAGCAATACACGCGCGAGTGTTCGAGTTGGCGGCCGATAATGGAGCGGACGCGGATATTTTCGGACAAGCCTTTTACACCCGGGCGCAAAGTACACATACCGCGCACAATCAGGTCGATTTGCACGCCTGCCGCGCTGGCCTGATACAGCGCATCAATTACGCTCGGCTCGATGAGGGAATTCATCTTGGCGGTAATCCGCGCCGGTTTGCCTGCTTTGGCGTGTTCGGTTTCCTGCTTGATGCGGTCGATGACCATTTTGTGCAGGGTAAACGGGCTTTGATAGAGCTTGTTCAGACGGCCCGGCTTGCCCAAGCCTGTGATTTCCATAAACAAAGTGTTCACATCGGCAGTGATTTGTTCGTCGGCGGTAATGATGCCGAAGTCGGTGTAAATGCGCGATGTGCCTTGGTGGTAGTTACCGGTACCGAGGTGGGCATAATGCTTGAGCACGCCGTCTTCGCGGCGGATAACCAAAGCCATTTTGGCGTGAACTTTGTAGCCAAATACGCCGTACACGACGTGCGCGCCCGCCTCTTCGAGCTGTTTCGCCCAGTTGACGTTGTTGGCTTCGTCAAAACGTGCCATCAGCTCAACGACGACGGTTACTTGTTTGCCCGCCAGTGCGGCCTTCATCAATGCGCGCACAAGCTCGGAATTGCTGCCGGTACGGTAGATAGTCATTTTGACGGCCAACACATCCGGATCGGCCGCAGCCTCGCGTATCATTTGAACAACCGGATCGAAAGACTGATACGGATGGTGCAGCAAGATCGGCGACTGTTTGACCAGTTTGAATACGGAGCCGTTTTTGCGCAAGGCTTTCAGACGGCCTGCATTGCGTGGCGGAAACTTCAAATCCGGCCTGTCCACCAAATCGGGGACGGCATTGAGGCGCACCAAATTGACCGGCCCTTTGACCTGATACAGCTCGGCAGAAGTCAGCTTGAACTGGGCAAGCAAGAAGTCGTGAATATGCGCCGGACAAGTGTCCGCTACTTCCAAGCGCACGCCGTCGCCGTATTCGCGGTCGTGCAATTCGTTTTGAATCGCGGCACGCAGGTTTTTCAAATCTTCTTCATCAACCGTCAAATCGCTGTCGCGCGTGAGGCGGAACTGATGGCAGTCTTTAACCTTCATGCCGGGAAAGAGTTTGCCGACATGGGCGTGCAAAATCGAAGACAAGAACACAAAGCCTGCATCGCCGCCGCAAATTTCAGACGGCATGGGGACGACGCGCGGCAAAATGCGCGGAGCCTGCACAATCGCCATCCCGGACGGACGGCCGAACGCATCCGTGCCTTCTAGTTCAACGGCAAAGTTGAGCGATTTGTTTAACGGGCGCGGGAATGGGTGTGACGGATCAAGGCCGATGGGGGTGAGAATGGGCAAAAGCTCGTTGTCGAAATAGTTTTCGATCCATTTTTTCTGCGCAGCCGTCCATTTGTGGCGGCGATAGAAATGAATGCCGGCACGGCCGAGTGCAGGCTGTAATACTTTGTTAAACAGATCGTACTGCTCGCGGATCAAGGCCTGCGCCTCTTTCGCCACCGCTTCGATTGTTTCGGCCGCGGTTTTTCCGTTGTCGAGCAGTTGATGCGGACGCAGTTTGTTTTCGCGTTTCAACCACGCCATGCGCACTTCAAAAAATTCGTCCAAATTGGAAGAAACAATGCACAAAAAACGCAAACGCTCCAACAAAGGAACATTCGCATCCTGCGCCTGAGCCAGCACACGACGGTTAAACGCCAACAGGCTAAGTTCTCGGCAGAGAATGCGGTTTTGCTCGGGCATGGTTCACTCCTGAAACATCAGTCATTAACACCATCAAGTATAACGTTTTGCCGACGTTCCGTCAGGTTTCAGACGGCCTCGGCAGACAACCTCATCCCTATTTGAGGCAAGACAAAGGGTTATCCGTTGTTTTCTATGCCGAAACAGCGGTTTTTGCTATAATGCGCAGTTTAATGCAACCGCAATACCACTTAAAGGATAAGAAAATGGGCTTTTTGCAAGGCAAAAAAATTCTGATTACCGGCATGATCTCCGAGCGTTCCATCGCTTACGGCATCGCCAAAGCCTGCCGCGAACAAGGCGCGGAATTGGCATTTACTTATGTTGTCGACAAACTGGAAGAGCGCGTCCGTAAAATGGCGGCCGAACTCGGCTCCGAACTCGTGTTCCGCTGCGACGTTGCCAGCGACGACGAAATCAACCAAGTGTTCGTTGACTTGGGCAAACATTGGGACGGCTTGGACGGCCTCGTCCACTCCATCGGCTTCGCCCCCAAAGAAGCCTTGAGCGGCGACTTCCTCGACAGCATCAGCCGCGAAGCGTTCAACACCGCTCATGAAATCTCCGCATACAGCCTGCCTGCGCTGGCTAAAGCCGCCCGTCCGATGATGCAGGGCCGCAATGCCGCAATCGTCGCCCTGAGCTACTTGGGCGCCGTTCGTGCCATTCCTAACTACAACGTTATGGGCATGGCCAAAGCCAGCCTCGAAGCCGGCATCCGCTTCACTGCCGCCTGCCTGGGCAAAGAAGGCATCCGCTGCAACGGCATCTCCGCAGGCCCGATCAAAACCCTGGCCGCTTCCGGCATCGCCGATTTAAGCAAACTCTTGGGCCACGTCGCTTCCCACAACCCATTGGGTCGCAACGTTACCACTGAAGAAGTCGGTAACACAGCCGCCTTCCTGCTGTCCGACCTCGCTTCCGGCATCACCGGCGAGATTACGTACGTTGACGGCGGTTACAGCATCAACGCACTGAACGACGAAGAGAACTAAACGGTTTACACGCAAAACGCACTTTCATGATGAAAGTGCGTTTTTTATGACTATTACATTATGGCTTGAATAACTGCATAACCAAAAAGGCCGTCTGAAAGTCAAATACGGATACGAAACATTACCTTTACAGGTTTTTAATGATTATGTTTTCAACATTATTATATTATCATTCCACCTTAATCTGAAATTCCGATAGAGCATTGATTCTAAAGATAACATTCATGTTATCTGATACTTAGCCGCTGATAAAAAGTGGTGTAAAAAAGTAACAGAAAAAATTCAGACGGCCTGTTTTTTCATACAGAAGGCATAGAAGCCGGGCATTTTTAGCATGAAATACAAAATTTAACATTAATGAATTTTTCTTAACCGATAAAGCGTTAATATGCCTGCCGTTTTATTGAACTACATCTGATTTTGACTCAAACACATACAGGAGATTAATTATGTCAATCGCTTCAGAATTTAAAGAATTTATTATGCGTGGCAACGTTGTCGACCTCGCAGTCGGTATGGTTGTCGGTACAGCATTCAGCGGCATCGTCAAATCATTGGTTGACGATGTAATCATGCCTCCTATCGGTCTGCTGATCGGCGGCGTTGATTTCTCCAACCTGTTCATCACCCTGAAAGACGGCGCACAAGCCGCTCCTGCAGAAGGTTACGCCAATCTAGCAGCCGCTCAAGCAGCCGGTGCCGTTACCCTGAACATCGGTCTGTTCATCAATACTGTGATCAGCTTCCTGATCGTTGCCGCTGCCATCTTCTGTGTGGTTAAAGCCATCAACTCTGTGAAAAAAACCGAAGCTCCTGCTGAAGAAGCACCGGCAGAGCCTAGCGAAGAAGTTCTGTTGTTGCGCGAAATCCGTGACTCTCTGAACAAAAAATAATCACAATACCCAAACATACACACACAAACCAAGGCCGTCTGAAACCATTTCAGACGGCTTTTCTCATACCAATTTTCATTAAGCCCTTCCTATTGAAAAAAACATGCCCTCCCTTTCTCAGCAAGCTATCCTGCTTTTTCAAGCATGAAGCAACCCTCGTGGCAAACACAAAGCAAATGAGCAGTGCATCTCCTTACCAATAAAAAAGCCCGATGCGTTCAACATCGGGCTTTTAACTGGAAAACCAATCTTAATCTTTGCGTGTTTCCACCAAAATCATTTCGACTGCTACGTCTTCCACTTCTACTTTAGGCACATCCGAACGGCGTGTTTTGGCAACCGGTTCAGGTTGTGGCTGCGCAGCAAAAGCGGCAACGGCTTGCGGATCGGTTTCAACGAAGATCAAATCGCCCAAGCTCTCAGGTACAACGATTGCGACAGGCGCTGCTTCAGCTACGGCTTCAGTTTGTGTGGCAACAGTTCCGGCTGGTGCTTCAACCGGTGCAACAGTAGCCGTTGCATTCGGAGACAATACCGCAGCAATGGCTTCTTTGACATTGCTGACTGCAGAAGCAAGCAGGGCTTGTTCGGCATCAGCGCCTTCAGTTTGCGCTACGGCAGGCTCGTCTTCGCTTTCAATCGCAAATACGAATGGCTCTGCGCTGGTCACTTCAGGCTCGGATACTACAATCACCAGCGGCTCGGCTTGATCGCTTTCAGAAGACAATGTCGCATTTGCAGCTTCAACCGTTTCGTTCAAACCCAAAACATGCGCCACAGCAAAGAGAACTTTGTCGGCGGTATCGGTAATGTTCAGGTATTGCTCGATTTTTGCTGAAGACGGAATATTGCGTTTTTTGCTGTTAGAACGGCGGTCGTTGCGATTGTTGCGCTGACGATTGTTGCGGTCGCGTCCTTGACGGCCGTTGTTTTTCACACCCTCTTCGCTGCGAGCATTGTCGTCCGTTTCAACTCGCGCCTGTTCGCCATCGGCTTGAACGTTCACGTCTTCAACACGGTTTTCCGTAGATTGATGGCGGTTGCGCTCGTTACGGCCGTTGTTGCGGCGGCGTTTATTGCCGTTTTGTTCCGCTTGGTTTTCAGACGGCATCTCAGCCAGTGCGGCCACTTCTTGAACGTTTACGTCTTCAACCGTTTCCTCAACACGGTTACGCTCGTTGTTGCGCTCATCGCGGCGGTTGTTGCGGTTGCGGCTGCGGCGGCTTTCTTTACGCTCGTCGTTGCGGCTTTCGTTTGATTTGCTTTCTTCAAACTTACTGTCGGCGGCTTCGGCACCTACTTCGCGCACTTCGACTTTACTGCCGTCGTGTTTGTTGTTGCGGCGTGGATTTTGACGGCGGCTGTTTGAACGGCGGTTGCTGTTTTGGCTGCGGTTGGTTGTAGTGCGTTTTTCGGCAGGCTCTTGAGCAACTGCGGCAGGCGCAGGCTCGCCGCCGAAAATACGTTTCAACCAGGCTTTGAAGCTGTCCCACCAAGAGGCTTTTTTCTCAGGGGCGACAGTTGGCGCAGGCTGGGTATGGCGCACGCCTTTGACGGCAGGCTCAGGACGGGCTGCTTTGGCTTTTTCGCTGCCGAAAGGTTTGGCAGATTCGTCTTCTTCCGGCTCGGCAACGCGTTTGTAGCTCGGTTCGCCGTCTTCTTCTACGTCATCAATGCGGATGCGGTTGATTTCGTAGTGCGGATTTTCCAAGTGGATGTTTGGAATCAGGACGACGTTCACATCCAAGCGCTCTTCCATCGCAAACAGCTCGGCGCGTTTTTCGTTCAACAGGAAGGTGGCAACATCGACAGGCACTTGTGCGTGTACTTCGCCGGTGTTGTCTTTCATTGCTTCTTCTTGAATGATGCGCAAAACGTGCAGGGCGGTGGATTCGATGCCGCGGATGACGCCTGTACCGGCACAGCGCGGACACGCAACATGGCTGCTTTCTCCCAGAGCCGGTTTCAAACGTTGGCGGCTCAACTCCAAAAGGCCGAAACGCGAAAGTTTGCCCATTTGCACGCGTGCGCGGTCTTTTTTGAGCGCGTCGCGCAGGACGTTTTCAACATCGCGTTGGTGTTTCGGATTTTCCATGTCGATGAAGTCGATGACGACCAAACCGCCCAAGTCGCGCAGGCGCATTTGACGGGCGACCTCTTCGGCGGCTTCCATATTGGTTTTGAACGCGGTGTCTTCAATATCCGAGCCACGTGTGGCACGCGCAGAGTTGACGTCGATGGAAACCAAAGCTTCGGTGTGGTCGATCACAATCGCGCCGCCGGAAGGCAGGCTGACACTGCGTGAGAACGCGCTTTCGATTTGGTGTTCGATTTGGAAACGGGAAAACAGCGGCGTGTGGTCTTGATAGAGTTTCAGACGGCCTACATTGCTCGGCATGACGTAGCTCATGAATTCGGCAACTTGGTCGTAAACTTCTTGATTGTCCACCAAAATCTCGCCGATATCGGGACGGAAATAGTCGCGAATCGCACGAATCAGCAGCGAGCTTTCCATAAAGAGCAGGTAAGGGTCATGGTGTGCTTTGCCTGCTTCTTCAATGGCTTGCCAGAGCTGTTTGAGGTAGTTCAAGTCCCATTCCAACTCTTCCGCGCTGCGGCCGATGCCGGCGGTGCGGGCGATGATGCTCATACCGTTCGGAATGTCGAGTTCGGCCATGGCGGCTTTCAACTCTTGGCGCTCTTCGCCTTCAATACGGCGGGATACGCCGCCGCCGCGCGGGTTGTTCGGCATCAATACCAAATAGCGGCCGGCCAGGCTGATGAAGGTGGTCAGTGCCGCGCCTTTGTTGCCGCGCTCATCTTTTTCGACTTGGACGATAACTTCCATGCCCTCTTTGAGCACGTCCTGAATACGCGCCCTGCCGCCTTCGTAGTCGCGGAAATATGAACGCGATACTTCCTTAAACGGCAAAAAGCCGTGGCGGTCGGTTCCGTAATCGACGAAACACGCTTCCAGCGACGGCTCGATGCGGGTAATGATACCTTTGTAGATATTGCCTTTACGCTGTTCTTTGCCCAGCGTTTCGATGTCCAAGTCCAAAAGGTTTTGGCCATCGACAATGGCAACGCGCAGCTCTTCGGCCTGCGTTGCGTTGAATAACATTCTTTTCATAGTCACCTCGTGAACAGCGGCCGTTTGATTTGTGAATATCTTTTTCAGACGGCCTGTCTGTCCGGTTGGCACTCTTCAAAGGCAAGATGGGAAAATCCCCGTGTAACCAGTATTTGATTTGAAATCCGCAAGGTTGCATGCTTGAACTCAAGCCATGTGCGGACGGATTCGGATAAAGAAGGAAATAAAGAACAATGCGGCGGAAAGGTTGATGGTTCCGCTGCCGTCCGAATGCTGATGCTTCGGACAAAATTAAGGCAGCCTACATCTTCTTATTATCGTAGCGCCGGTAATTTCGGACGGTGCTGCGCGGACTGCGTCTTACGCCCGGCCGGACGGCAGGTTCAATTCAAACTTAATTACGGGATTGCGTTTGCCGGCTTTGAACAAACACAAGGAAATGCTTTGCGGAGTGCGTTTTTAATATAAAATCTCGTTTTAACAATAAATCCGTTTCAGACGGCCTGCGACGGCAGGTTCGAGTCCCGAAACGGACGTTTGGGATTATAGAGAAAATGCACGCAATACGCAAAGATTCAGTCAGCCTGATTGCCGTTGCCGAACACGAGGAAGGCCAACGCCTTGATAACTATCTGATAAAAATCCTCAAAGGCGTCCCGAAAAGCCATATCCACCGCATTATCCGCGCCGGCGAAGTGCGGCTGAACAAAAAACGCTGCAAACCCGACAACCGCATTCAGGCAGGCGATACTATTCGCATTCCGCCGATACGCATCGCAGAAAAACAAAGGCCGGCTGAAAACCAGGCCGCGCCAGCACGCGAGTTTGACATCGTTTACGAAGACGATGCGCTTTTGGTCATCAACAAACCGTCCGGCGTTGCCGTCCACGGCGGCAGCGGCGTGAGCTTCGGCGTCATCGAACAAATCCGCCGCGCCCGTCCCGAAGCGCGTTATCTCGAACTCGTCCACCGCCTCGACAAAGACACCAGCGGCCTTTTGATGATAGCCAAAAAACGCAGCGCCTTGGTGAAACTGCACGAAGCCATCCGCAACGACCATCCGAAAAAAATCTATCTCGCGCTGGGTGTCGGCAGGCTGCCGAACGACCGCTTCCACGTCAAGCTTCCCCTGTTCAAATACACCGGCGCACAAGGTGAAAAAATGGTGCGCGTCAGCGAAGACGGCCAATCCGCCCACACCATCTTCCGCGTGTTAAACCGTTTTTCAGACGGCCTTTTGCACCAAGTCGGCCTGTCCGACCTGACCTTTGTCGAAGCCACCCTGAAAACCGGCCGCACCCACCAAATCCGCGTCCACCTACAATCGCAAGACTGCCCCATTGCCGGCGACGAACGCTACGGCGACTATCAGGCCAACAAACGCCTGCAGAAACTCGGTTTGAAAAGAATGTTCCTGCACGCTTCCGAGCTGCACCTCGCCCATCCGCTGACCGGCGAAAAACTAATCCTGAAAGCCCACCTGCCGCAAGAATTAGCGCAATTTGTTTTAATGCTGGAAAATCAGGAAAAGGCCGTCTGAAAGGAAACCCATGAAACCCAAACTCATTATTTTCGACTGGGACGGCACGCTTGCCGACACCACCAACCCCATCATCCACACCTTTCAACAAAGCTTTGCCGATTGTGGCCTGCCCGTTCCCGAAGCCGACCAAATCCGTCCGCTCATCGGATACAGCCTGTCCGGCATCATCCGCCGCCTTGCCCACAACGTCAGCGAACACGTTCAGGAAACCCTGATTGAGACCTATGCCGCGCACTACCTCAATCCCAACAACCGCAACATGACCCTGTTCACCGAAGCCCTGCCCTGCCTGCAACGCTTGAAACAACAAGGCTATTGGCTTGCAGTAGCGACCGGCAAAGGCCGGAGCGGCTTGGACAAAGCCATTGCACAAACCGACACCCAAGCCTTTTGGCTGGAAACCGCCTGCGCCAGCGAATATCCGTCCAAACCCGCGCCCGACATGGTACTCGCCCTCTGCGACCGACTGGGTGTTGAACCGGAAGAGGCCATCGTCGTCGGCGACACCACCCACGACCTAGAAATGGCCGCCAACGCCAAAATCCGTGCCATCGCAGTCACCACCGGCGCACATACCGCCCAACAGCTTTCCGCCCTGCCCCATGCCGCCATGCTCAACAGCTTGGCCGAATTGCCTGATGTATTGGAAACCTTATAAATGATGGCGTGCATCAAACGACAAAGATTTAGATAACTAACCGATTGGACTTGAAATGAAAAAATTGCTTTTTGTGTTATTAGGGCTGGCAGGCCTTAATGTCTGCGTTGCCAACCCTACTTATGATGCAACCAGAGGTGCGTTGCAAAATGACCCTGGTCTATGCCAATACGGCTACAACTCCAATTGTGGTTCGCCTGGTCAACGTCAACAAAGACGGACTACGGAAATTATCAATATCAAGGTTCCATCAAAATACGGAGCCTGGGCATTTAATCCTAAAACTGGTATTACAGGTGGCGCACTTGATATGAATTCTCGTGAGGAAGCAGAAAGAGAAGCCATTAAAACCTGCGAACAAGGGGGTAGAAATAAACCATGTAAGATAGGTGTTTGGGTACGTAATAGTTGTATCGCCGTTGCACAAGGTAAATTGGGTAAGAAAGTAGAAACTTTCTATGGAATGGAACCTATCCCCGGCCACGCTGAACCATCTGCCTTGAGAAAATGTCAAGCATCTGGAAGCTCTCAATGTACTATTGTTGTTAACGAAGGTTGCTCACTACCTAAATTCTAAATAGACCAAAGGCCGTCTGAAACGTAGACAAACATTAAATAAGCATTTCCTAGGAACACCCATGGCACTCCAATTTGAAATCAACGCCGTTACCCCCTTCCGTCAAAACTGCACGCTGATTTGGGATGACGAAACAAAAGAAGCCGTTTTGACCGATGTCGGCGGCGACGTACCCTATTTATTGCAACAAGTCCAAAACAAAGGCCTCAAGCTGACCGCCATTTGGCTGACTCACGGCCATCTTGACCACGCAGGCGGCGTGGTTGAACTTTTGAAAACCTGCGACGTACCCGTTCTCGGCCCGCACAAAGACGACGAATTCCTGCTCCAAGCCCTTCCGCAAACAACGGCGCAATACGGCTTCCCTGTTTCTCCGTCATTCACGCCGACACGCTGGCTGGAAGAAGGGGAAACGCTCAAGGTCGGCAACCACAGTTTCCAAGTCCTCCACATTCCCGGCCACACCCCCGGCCAAGTCGTTTTTTACAACGCTGAAAACGGTCTTTTAGTCGCAGGTGATGTCTTATTTTATGAGACCGTTGGTCGCACAGATTTTCCGCGCGGCAATCATGATGACCTCATAAACAATATCTGCGCTAAACTATTAACCCTGCCCGAAACCACGCAAGTTATAGCCGGACACGGCCGCATGACCAGCATCGGGCATGAGAAAAGGTACAATCCGTTTCTGGTTCGTTAATATGAATGTTGTATAAAGCCAACATTCTGGCATACGCAAATTATGCGTATAAAGGAAAACTGGCATACAATTTGCAGGGATAATACCCGAAAGATTAAGTACCTAATCTCCGGCAAATGCCAAAAAGAACTAAAGCACAAAGATAACAAGGTATTACGCAATACAACCTGATTTATCGAAAACCGGACATCTCTAAACCCCAAGCCTTACTCGCAGTGAAATTGTTACAAAGTGACAATAAATGTCAGTCAGGCCGTCTGAACGGTTCTGCCGATTCAGGCGGATACAACGGAGATGAGGCGCAATGCCCTGCCGGAATGTGCCGATGTTCTGTTTGTCAAACCGTCGGGTACATCTTTAAGAAGCACAACATTATTTGGGTAAACCGGCAAACTCGCTGCCGGCACTAACAGGCCGTCTGAAAAGTTCGGCCGGTAAAATCAATAAAAGGATTATCAAATGAAAAAAATCGCAAAAGTGGGCTTCGTCCTGCTGGCTACCGGCCTGCTGGCCGCCTGTGCTACTAAGAGCAAAATCACTCCTGAAGGCACTACAGACGAGCCACGCTTCCCTAAACCTTACTCCCTGACCTTCAACAAAGACCGTGGCACATTCCCGACTTTTGACGAGCTGGATCAAATGCGTCCTGGCCTGACCAAAGACGACATCTACAAAATCCTCGGCCGTCCTCACTACGACGAAGGCATGGTTGGCGTGCGTGAATGGGACTACCTGTTCCACTTCTACACCCCAGGCGTAGGTGTTGACCCTGAAAACACTTCCGGCGTTGAAGGCATCACTACTTGCCAATACAAAGTGATCTTCGACAAAGACAAATTTGCACGCAGCTTCTTCTGGAATCCAGTATTCCCTAAAGATGCTGTATGTCCTCCTCCAGCACCTACACCTAAACAAGAGCCTCAAGTGATCATCCGCGAGATCATTAAAGAAGCTCCTCAACGCATCCGTCAATAAGGACAAATTTGAAACGGATCCTATTAGGTATAGCCTTGGCAGCAGGCCTGAACTCTTTGGCCACTGCCGATGCTGTCAGCGACTATATCCAACGCAAAAAAGTTGTGGTCAATACAGCTAAGGCAGAGCTTTGCTTTGCCGATGACGGTCAGTGCCATCCGGTACTGATTGGCAAGACCACTCCGAAAGGCAAATTCAATATGACGCCGATGATGACCAGCAAACCGGGTTACGGTGGCGAAGTTATCGGTTTCAAAGAAGAAAATGACTTTCTGTTTGCGTTACACAGGGTATGGACGCTCAAGCCGCAGGAAAGACGCATGGAACGCATCGCTTCTCCTCATGTGGCCGACCGCATCATAACCAATGGTTGTATCAACGTACAAAATAATGTGTACGAAAAACTGCGTCAGTATTTCATTCTGGAAATCATCTGATGTAAGTCAGTCAAACAAAGGCCGTCTGAAACTTTTCAGACGGCCTTTCTTCTCAAACGAAAATTCAACGGCAATTTGCTTGCTCCGTCAGTACCAAACGAAGAATATTTAACCGCTTCATCCTCAATTCATCCTCAAACCATATCACTTTTTACCATATCCAAAGAACCAACGGTTATTTATGCCGTTTCTAGCCCAATGCTAGAATCGCGCGTTTATATATCGGCTCGCCGAGAAATCAAATAAATAATATAGTGGCAGGAGTAGCTTTTATTCTCTGCCCCTTACACACACAAACATCATGACCGATTCTTCTGCCAAATTACCCAATTTGTGGCTGCTGATTGCCGCTGCCGCCTCAATCCTGCTGATTACCATCGGAATGAGGATGACTTTAGGGCTTTTTGTCCTGCCCGTCGTCAACTCGACCGAATTGAGCATGACCCAGTTCAGCCTGATTATTGCCGTTTTCCAATTGATGTGGGGCATATCGCAACCCTTGTCCGGCGCGTTGGCCGACCGTTTCGGCGCGTTTAAGGTTTTAGCCGGCGGTACGGTTCTGTTGATTGCCGCCTGTCTAATGGTTCCGCAAATGCCGACTTATTGGGGGCTGATGCTGGGTATCGGTTTATTGTTGGCATTCGGTACGGGTTCGGGCGGATTTTCCATCATTATGGGACAGGTCGCCGCCAAAACGCCGCCTCATCGGCGCGGCTTGGCTTCCGGCCTGGTCAATGCAGGCGGGTCCACAGGGCAATTTTTGTTCGCGCCGCTGGTTCAAGGTTTGATTGCCCTCCCCCACGTCGGCTGGACGGGGACATTTTACGTTTGGGCAGTCATTGCCATCTTGATTTTGCCGATTTCTTGGTGGCTGGCCGGCGGCAAACATGCTTCTCATACCGTCCATACCGACGACGGCGGCCAAACCCTGAAGCAGGCCGTCTGCAAGGCTTTCGCCAACCGCAGCTATATCTTGCTGCATTTGGGTTTCTTTACCTGCGGTTTCCACATCGCCTTTTTGGTTACCCACCTACCGACCGAAATTTCACTTTGCGGCCTCCCCGCTACGGTCGCTTCGACCTCCATTGCCATTATTGGTTTGGCAAACATCGCCGGCTGTATTTTTTCAGGCTGGTGTACCGGCAGATTTTTGGGCAAATACGTCCTCTTCGGTTTATATGCTTCGCGTGTCGCCATGATATTGATTTATCTGGCCGCACCTAAAACCGATTTGAACTTCTATCTTTTCGCCGCCGGACTCGGTTTCACTTGGTTGGCAACCGTCGCCCCCACCGCCGCCATTACCGGCAAACTTTTCGGTACGCGCTACTTGGCCACCCTCTTCGGGTTGACCATGTTGAGCCACCAAATCGGCGGCTTTTTGGGTTCATACATCGGCGGCATCGTTATCACGCGCTTCAACGATTACGGCTGGATGTGGTACGCCGACGCAGTCTTGGCAGGCGCGGCCGCCCTGTTGAATTTACTGATTCATGAACGGAAAGAGGCTGCCGTCTGACACGGAAACTTTGACATTTCAAGGCCATCTGAACGTGTTATCGATACCTTCAGACGGCCCATTGTTTAAAAACGAATAACATGATAACCTTTTAATAACGGATGAAATAATTCGTCCGATATTTCTACAAAGCAAAAAGGACTCTATCTTATGAACCGTCGTCAATTTATCGGCAGCGCTGCTGCTGTTTCCCTCACCGCCGCCGCTTCTTTCGCCCGCGCTCACGACCATGCCGGCCATGCACACCATGCCGGTCATGCTGGTCACGCGCATTCTGCACCACGCGCCTACGAAGCTGCGCGCAAAGCGGCCGCACATTGCGTTGAAGCCGGTCAAATCTGTTTGGCACACTGCATTGCCCTGTTGAGCGAAGGCGATACCTCCATGAAAGACTGCGCAGCCGGCGTCAATCAAATGTTGGCACTGTGCGGCACCTTGCAAAACCTTGCCGCCCAAAATTCACGCTTGACTCCGTCTTTGGCAAAAGTGTGCATCGAAGCCTGCAAACAATGTGCTGCCGCCTGCAAAGAACACGCCAGCCACCACGCTGAATGCAAAGCCTGCTACGAATCTTGCTTGGCTTGCATTAAAGAATGCGAAAAAATTGCCGCTTAATCAATATTAAAAAAGACCGTCTGAATTTCAGACGGCCTTTTATTTTGCTGTTTTGTTTACGCTATTCGGCTGCAAGCTCTTGCTCATCCAGCAGTTTTTTCCGAACAATCGCAGGATTGCCCGCAGCCACGCAATAAGGCGGCACATCTTTGGTAACCACCGAACCTGCGCCGATTACCGCGCCCTTGCCGATGGTAACGCCGCCCATGATAATCGCACGCCGGCCAATCCAAACATCATCTTCAATCACAATCGGGCGGATGTCCGTATAGCCTTCAAAGCGGCGGGTTTCAGGGTTGAATTTGTGGTTGGTCGAATAAAACAGGCATTCCGGCCCCATCATCACGTTCTTGCCGAGGGTCAGGCCGTGGCAGATTTCGCAATTGACGCCGATACCCGAATTGTCGCCGATTACCGTATCCGGAAAAACATATCCGCCTTTTTCAATATTGACGTTTTTGCCGATGTTAGGGGAAATGCACGCAGCCAAAGCAGCACGGAATTTTTGCGCAATTCTGCCGAATGGTTTGCAATAAGACGGAGGCAACATTCCTCCCCAAACACGCAAAATGCACGTCAATATCCTTTTCCACATTAATTCCGTCTCCTGTTCGTACAAGCGTAAATATTATTCAGACTATTATTCTTCTTAAAGTTTCACATCTAGAGGAGGTTTTACATCCTCTTTTCAGTTAGATTACAGCCCGATTACACAACATTTGGTTTGAAACTCTATTCTAAACTGTTCTCGTCTGTTGCGAAACTGCCCTGCATACAAAATATCCTCTTGACGAAACAGCCAAAAATAGCGAAAATCCTACGCTTAACTGAAGTACAGGCAAAACCCCTGTGCCCGCTTAATCGAAAGGAAATCAAATGAAACAAGGTATTCACCCGAACTACCACGAAATCAACGTTACCTGCTCTTGCGGCAACAAATTCGTAACCAAATCCGCAATGGAGAAAGACAGCTTCAACGTTGAGGTTTGCTCTCTGTGCCACCCTTTCTACACCGGTACTCAAAAAATCGTCGACACTACCGGTCGCGTGGACAAATTCAACAACAAATTCGGCAACCTGTTCAAACGCTAATTGCCACTTTGTCAAAAAGACTGCTTCGTGCAGTCTTTTTTGCATTCAGGCCGTCTGAAACATTTCTTTCAGACGGCCTGAGCTTTTTGTCGTCAACCAAATGCCATATCCTTCCAAACACCCGATAAAAACGAGCCATAAGCATTATTTTACAAAGCTCTCCGGTCCGGCATATCGCGCAAACCCGTCAAACCCTGTACCATTGCTATTCAAACCAACCGTTTTTTGACCTTCCATGCTGACTTACACACCGCCCGATCCGCACCGCCCCCAAAAAACCCATGAAAAACCATGGCTTCTGCTGCTGATGGCCTTTGCCTGGCTGTGGCCGGGCGTGTTCTCGCATGACTTGTGGAATCCTGCCGAACCCTCCCTCTTTACCGCCTCCGAATCCATGAAAAACGGCGGCAGCCTGTTGGTTGCACAAATCTTCGGCCAACCCGATTTCACCCTCTCCCCTGCTTTTTTATGGGCGGCAACCGCATTCCAAACCCTGTTTTCGCCTTGGGCGGCCGATACCTATGATGCCGCGCGTTTTGCCGGCGTGGTATTCACTGCCATCGGACTGACCGCCTGCGGATTTGCTGGTTTCAACTTTCTCGGCAGACATCACGGCCGCAGCGTTGTCTTAATCCTTATCGGCAGCATCGGTTTGCTGCCCATCGCCCACTTCCTCAATCCCATGTCGGCCGCTTTTGCCGCATTTGGATTGATTCTGTGCGGCTTTTCACTGGCACGCCGCCGCGTCATTATTGCCATTTTGCTGTTGTGCGGCGGTTGGGTTTTACTCTCCCTTTCCTCAGGCTATCTGCTGACCGCGGCCATGATGTTTTTGGCACTTGCCCTGTCGTTCCATTCTACTTGGCAAAGCAAACGCTATCTGCTGACCCTGATTGGCGCCATCGTCGTTTCCCTGCCCCTGCTGATTCTGTATCCGCTGGTTTTATCAAAAACCAATCCCGAATGGTTTGATATTTGGTTCAACCATTATTCCTTAGGCGTATTCGGCGGTTTCCATCAGATTCAGACGGCCTTCAACCTACCCTATTATCTGAAAAACCTGCTGTGGTTTGCCTTGCCTGCTTGGCCGCTGGCGGCATGGACACTCAGCCGCACGCGTATCCACGATAAAAACTGGGGCATTCTGAGCCTGTCGTGGCTGATTATCATGACAGCCCTACTCGCCATCAATCCGCAACGCCTGCAAGACAACCTCGTTTGGCTGTTGCCGCCGCTTGCCCTGCTCGGCGCGGCAAAACTGGACGGCCTGCGTCGCGGTGCAGCGGCATTTATCAACTGGTTCGGCATCATGGCATTCGGTTTGATTGCCGTGTTCCTGTGGCTGGGCTTCTTCGCCATGAACTACGGCTGGCCTGCCAAACTGGCCGAACGCGCCGCCTATTTCAGCCCGTATTACATCCCCGACATCGATCCGATTCCGATGGCCGTCGCCCTTCTGTTTACCCCGTTATGGCTTTGGGCGATTACGCGTAAAAACATCCGTGGCCGCCAAGCCGTAACCAACTGGGCAGCCGGCGTTACCTTGGCCTGGGCCTTGCTGATGACCCTGTTTTTACCGTGGCTCAACGCCGCCAAAAGCCATGCGCCGGTGGTACACCAAATGGAAACCGCACTTTCTTCCGAATTGAAACAGCAGCTTTCAGACGGCCTCGAATGTATCAGCATCGACAGCCAAGACCAGCGCACACGAATCGCATGGACACAATACAGCCATATTAAAACCACGACCGACAACCCATCCTGCCGCTACCGCCTCATCCGCCAAGCCGCCAATGTCGGTGCACCTTCGGGTTGGCAAACCTTGTGGCAAGGCGCAAGACCGCGCAACAAAGCCGAGACTTTCCTATTACTGGAAAAAACTGCGGCGCAGTAAGCCATACCAGCCTCAAAACTGAACATTCCCAGTCCAACAAAGGCCGTCTGAAAGAACTTTTATCCTTTCAGACGGCCTTTGACTCACTTTAACACCGCTTCCCGTACAATGGCCCTTTTCCCTTATCTGCCTAAAAATATGAAACCCAACCGCCTTTTACCCCTCGTCCTCTTATTGACCGCCCTCTCCGCCCATGCCAAAGATTTCATCATCTACGACCGCATGGACTACGTCGGCAAACCCGACCTGACCGCCGACAAACTCTCCAAAGTGTTCTTGGTTTACGAAAGCGAGCTGGTCAAACCCGATCCGACGGGCAAACGCAAACACGGCGTACTCAACGAAGCGCGTATCCGCGAATTGGCCAAACAATCGCGTCGCGAAGGCTACCGTACCATTTCTACCGACATCGAAAGCTGGTTTGCCGAAAAAGACGGCCAGCTGCTGACTCCCGACGCATTAAGAACCGACTTTGCGCGGATGTACCAAATCTTCAGAGAAGAAAATCCGCGCGCCGTCATCAGCAACTACGGCATGCCCTCCGAACACCTGCACGGCATCCGCCACTACCGCCCCAACGTTGATAACGAAGCCATCTTGGCCAAATGGCGGCAAGTCAGCAAACGCCGTGCGCCCACCGCCGCCATCAGCGACTATGCCAATCCTGTGTTCTACATCACTTCCCCCGATTTGGTGCAATGGGAAAAAGACGTGAAAATCGCCGTTGACGACATTCATCAACGCTTTCCCAACAAAAAAATCATCGGCTACATCTGGCCGCAATATTATTCGGCCACCAACAGCCCTTATTTCAAGCAGTTCATCGACCCCGTCCGCTGGCGCAAAATGCTCGAAATCAGCAAAAAATACACCGACGGCGTGATTATCTGGTCGGACAAGCGCGATGAAAACAACCAAATCGTGCGCTGGAACGATCCGCGCATTCAAGCCACGATGAAAGCAACTCAAGCCTTCATCAATGCCAATGCCAAAGAAATCAAGGTAGAAGGTTTGCAGAAATATTAAAAATAAGGCGGGCATGTTTGCCCGCCTCTTTATTTACCTACACATCTGTCTGTATGTTTGACACAACATACGACAAAATGACCGTAGCACCAACGCTTCTGCATTCTTTCACACGTTTTTACCCGTTATTCCTAAGCGCAGGCCGTCTGAAAATTGCCCGAATATCCAATACCCTTTACAATACTCGTAATTAAAATACATTTTTCGACACCCCTCTCCTGCATGAGTTCCACACCCTTCATCGAAATGAAAGACGTTGCCTTCGCATATGGCGACCGTCCTATTCTGAACAACATCAACTTCAGCATTCCACAAGGCAATTTCGCCGCCGTAATGGGTGGTTCGGGCAGCGGTAAAACCACGCTGATGCGCCTGATTACGGGTCAAATCCGCCCACAATCGGGCAAAGTGCTGATTGAAGGGCGTGATTTGGCCGCATTTTCAGCGCAGGAGCTGTACGAACACCGCCGCCGCATGGGCGTTTTGTTCCAACACGGCGCATTGTTCACCGACTTATCCGTCTTCGACAACATCGCCTTCCCCATGCGCGAGCTGACGGATTTACCCGAAGCGGTCATTCGCGATTTAGTATTACTGAAACTGAATGCAGTCGGTTTGCGCGGCATTGAAAACCTGATGCCTTCCGAGCTTTCCGGCGGTATGTCACGCCGCGTCGCCCTTGCGCGTACGATTGCGCTCGACCCTGAAATCATGTTGTACGACGAGCCTTTTACCGGCCTCGACCCGATTTCGCTGGGCGTCATCGCCCACCTCATCAGCCGCGCCAACAAAGCCCTGCGCTCAACCAGCGTCATGGTAACGCATGATATTGAAAGGTCACTGGAAATTGTCGATCAAGTCATTTTCTTGGCACACGGCGAAATCATGTTCTCCGGCTCGCCCGAAGAAATGCGCGAACTCGACTCGCCTTGGGTACGCCAGTTTGTCGGCGGTTTGGCAGACGGCCCTGTCGCCTACCGCTATCCGGCGCAAACGACTTTAAAACAAGACTTGCTGGGCTGATGTTCAGACGGCCTGAAACTTAAACAAGGCCGTCTGAAAACCATTTAACCAATCAACTGAAACCTATGAATTTTATCCGTTCCGTCGGGGCAAAAACCCTCGGCTTCATCCAATCGCTGGGCAGCATTACGCTGTTTTTCCTGCATATCTTGGCCAAATCAGGTACGGCGTTTGCCCGCCCGCGCCTGAGCATCCGCCAGGTTTACTTTGCAGGCGTGTTGTCTGTCCTGATTGTTGCTGTGTCCGGGCTGTTTGTCGGCATGGTGTTGGGCTTGCAGGGCTATACGCAGCTGGCAAAATTCAAATCCGCCGATATTCTGGGCTATATGGTTGCCGCTTCCCTGTTGCGTGAATTGGGTCCCGTATTGGCGGCTATTCTGTTTGCCAGCAGCGCGGGCGGTGCCATGACCAGCGAAATCGGCTTAATGAAAACCACTGAGCAGCTTGAAGCAATGAACGTGATGGCGGTCGACCCTGTGGCACGCGTGGTTGCGCCGCGCTTTTGGGCGGGTGTGTTTTCCATGCCTTTGTTGGCATCAATTTTCAATGTTGCCGGCATTTACGGCGCGTATTTGGTCGGCGTCGAATGGCTGGGTTTGGATGGCGGTATTTTCTGGTCGCAAATGCAAAACAACATTACCTTCCATTACGACGTACTCAACGGCTTAATCAAATCCGCCGCCTTCGGTGTAGCCGTTACGCTGATCGCCGTACATCAGGGCTTCCACTGCGTACCGACTTCCGAAGGTATTTTGCGCGCCAGTACACGCACCGTAGTGTCTTCCGCCCTGACTATCCTCGCCGTCGACTTCATGTTGACCGCATGGATGTTTACCGACTAAAGGCCGTCTGAAACGACACTTAAAAAGAATGAAACAAGGACAATAGCACATGAAAAAAAATGCTTTGGAATTTTGGGTAGGACTGTTTGTCTTACTGGGCGCAGCCGCTATCGGCTTTCTCGCCTTCCGTGCCGCCGGCGGACAATCGTTCGGCAAATCATCACAAACCTACACCGTCTATGCCGATTTCAGCGACATCGGCGGCTTGAAAACCAACGCCCCGGTCAAATCCGCAGGCGTACTGGTGGGCCGCGTTGCATCCATTCAGCTCGACCCTAAATCCTATCAGGCAAAAGTTGCCCTCAATCTGGACAGTCAATATCAGTTCAGCAGCGACGTTTCCGCACAAATCCTGACTTCAGGCTTGTTGGGCGAACAATACATCGGCCTGCAACAAGGCGGCGATACTGATTCTTTGGCGGCAGGCGACACCATTACCGTCACCAGCTCCGCCATGGTTTTGGAAAACCTTATCGGCAAATTCATGACCAGCTTTGCCGAAAAAAACGCAGACAGTGAATCTGCCGGTCAAAACAAACAATAAACACATATCAACCCAATATTCAGGACACTCCCATGAAAAAAACTTCCTTCATCAGCGCATTGAGCATCGGCGTATTGAGCATCAGCATGGCATTTGCCTCTCCTGCCGACGCAGTCAACCAAGTCCGTGAAAACTCCGTTCAAGTGCTGAAAATCCTCAACAGCGGCGATGCCAACACTGCACGCCAAAAAGCTGAAGCCTACGCCATCCCTTACTTCGACTTCCAACGCATGACAGCTTTGGCCGTCGGCAACCCATGGCGTACTGCAACTGACGCACAAAAACAAGCGTTGACTAAAGAGTTCCAAACCCTGCTGATCCGCACCTACTCCGGCACCATGCTGAAATTCAAAAACGCCAAGGTCAACATCAAAGACAACCCGGTCGTAAACAAAGGCGGTAAAGAAATCGTCGTCCGCGCCGAAATCAACGTTTCCGGCCAAAAACCGGTCAACATGGACTTCACCACCTACCAAAGCGGCAGCAAATACCGCGCATATAATGTCGCAGTAGAAGGCGCAAGCTTGGTTACCGTATACCGCAACCAATTCGGCGAAACCATCAAAGCCAAAGGCATCGACGGCCTGATTGCCGACTTGAAAGCCAAAAACGGCGGTAAATAATCCACCCCCGCACCATGCCGCCTGATGTTCAGACGGCATGGTGCCTTACATCATAAAGACACCATGCAAACAGAAATCCGCAACGGCACGCTCTACATCAGCGGCGACGTTACCGTCAAAACCCTGACTGCCTCCGCCTTTGCGCGCTACGAACAACAATGCCGTCTGAAAGAAACAGACAGTATAGACTTCAGCCAAGTAGGCAAAGCAGATTCAGCCTGCGTTTCCCTGCTGCTCAACGCTCTGCGCCGGACAGACAAAAAACCGACCATTCAAAACATTCCCGATTCCGTCCGCGCACTGGCCGAACTTTACGAAATCAAAGACTGGTTGCAATCATGAAAAAAACCACCGCTTCACTCTGCCTCCTCATCAGCATAGCCTCCGCTCCCGCACTTGCCGAACGCAATCCAGCCGACCCTTACGAAGGCTACAACCGTACCGTTTCCAAGTTCAACGACAAAGCAGACAAATACGTCCTTTCCCCTGTCGCACGCGGTTATCGCAAAATAACGCCCAAACCGGTGCGTACCGGCGTGATCAACTTCTTCAACAACCTGCGCGATGTCGTCAGCTTCGGCAGCAATGTACTGCGCCTTGACGTCAAACGCGCCAGCGAAGACCTCGTCCGCGTCGGCATCAACACCACCTTCGGCCTTGGCGGTTTAATCGACGTAGCCGGTGCAGGCGGTGTGCCCAGCAATAAAAACACCCTCGGCGATACCTTCGCCTCATGGGGCTGGAAAAACAGCAACTACTTCGTTGTCCCCCTACTCGGCCCGTCTACCGTACGCGATACCGTCGGCAACGCCGTCACCACCGTCTATCCGGTTAAAAATGCCGTCTTCCACACCAGAGCAGGACGCTGGGGCACAATCGGCCTGCAAGCCATCAACACCCGTGAAGAACTGCTCGACCTGACCGACAGCCTCGAAGGTGCAGCCATCGACAAATACAGCTACACACGCGACCTTTACATGAAAGTCCGCACCCAACAAACCGGCGGCACGCTCCCTCAAAGCGAAGACGACAACATCGACATTGATGACTTAGTGGACAGCAATGCCACTTCCGAACCGGTAACAGCCCCTCAAACCGCTCCGGCAGAAATTCCCGATACAGCCAATCCCCAAACCCTGTATCAAACACCATCAGAAAACCTCTGATTGTTCCCAAAAATAAAGGCCGTCTGAAATTCAGACGGCCTTTATCCCCCAAAAGATAGCCAGTCCACCACCTTTGCTATATCATTCAACTATACAGAAACCAAGGAAAACACCATGTACGAAGTCAACCGCAGCGTCTTCCTGCTTATCCCCCTCGATCCATTTTGGAACTGGCTGAAATCCCTGCCCGGCAATCACCTAGACGGCCTGACACTGGAAGACATTCAAGCCGATGCCAATTCCTACCTCGTTCGCCCATGCGAAACTGCCGACGAAGTATGGGACGAAATCGAAGCGCGTTTTGAAGATATTTTTGCTGCCGAATTGGCCGACTGGTGCGAAGACGAAAGCGAATGGCCGGATTTGGATGCCGACATTTTCAACGAATGGTTCGATATCCAACTCTCCACCGTGATTACCGACCTCGAACACGAACCAATCGCACGCGAAGAGTTCCAACCCATCAATCTCAACTGATGAAACTGACCGTCCGCAACTACCACCTTGACGGCTACGGCCACGTCAACAATGCACGCTATCTCGAATTTCTCGAAGAAGCGCGCTGGACGTTTTTTCAAGAGCATGACCTTCTGTCCGAACTCAAAGACATCATGCTCGTTGTTGCACGCGTTGATATCCGCTATCGCCGCCCGTCGCTTGAAGGCGATGTTTTAACCTTTACAGGCCGTCTGAAAGACATCGGCACACGCCACATCATCCTCAGCCAAACCGCAACCCTGCCCAACGGCAAAGCCGCCATCGAAGCCGAAGTTACCCTTATGCCCGTCAGCAGCGAAAGCGGCCGCAGCATCAACGTTCCCCAAACCTTAGCACACGCCATTCAAAACCTCGAATCATGAAAAAAATACTCACACTCCTTGTCGTTGCCACGATTGGCGCGCTTCTTGCCTTTGTCCTTATCCCCAGCAACAAAGCCGCCCCTGATTTCGCCCTGCCCGACCTGCAAGGCAAAACCATTACCAACGCCGATTTGAAAGACAAAGTTACCCTCATTAACTTCTGGTTTCCCTCCTGCCCCGGCTGCGTGAGCGAGATGCCTAAAATCATCAAAACCGCCCAAGATTATCAAGGCAAAAATTTCCAAGTCCTCGGCATTGCCCAGCCCATCGACCCTATTGAGAGCGTCCATCAGTACGTCAAAGAATACGGCCTTCCTTTCACCGTCATGTACGATGCCGACAAAACTGCCGCAAAAGCCTTTGGCACACAGGTTTACCCGACTTCTGTCCTGATCGACAAAAACGGTAACATCCTCAAAACCTACGTTGGCGAACCCAATTTCACCCAACTCTACCAAGAAATCGACCAAGCCCTCGCCCAATAAATCCAAGGCCGTCTGAAACCATATTTCAGACGGCCTAAAACCGAAATATCCTTTATAATAAGCAACATTTTATCCGTTCAGACACCAAGCTCCTCTATTAACAAAGGCCGTCTGAAACAACCGAATACCCATAAGAGAACATCATGAAATTTATCGACGAAGCAAAAATCGAAGTCGCCGCAGGTAAAGGCGGTAATGGCGCAACCAGTTTCCGCCGCGAAAAATTCGTACCGCGCGGCGGCCCTGACGGCGGCGACGGTGGCAAAGGTGGCAGCGTTTGGGCGGAAGCCGATGAAAACACCAACACCCTCGTCGAATACCGCTTCGTCAAACGCTACCAAGCCAAAAACGGCGAAAAAGGTCACGGCTCCGACCGCTACGGCGCAGGGGCGGACGACATCGTCCTCAAAATGCCCGTCGGCACCCTCATCCGCGACCTCGACACCGACGAAATCGTTGCCGACCTCACCCACCACGGCCAGCGCGTCTGCCTTGCCAAAGGCGGCAAAGGCGGCTTGGGCAACATCCACTTCAAATCGTCCGTCAACCGCGCGCCCAAACAATCCACGCCCGGCGAAGAAGGCGAAACCCGTTCCCTGCAACTCGAGCTTAAAGTCCTCGCCGACGTCGGCTTGTTGGGCATGCCCAACGCCGGTAAATCTACCCTGATTACCGCCGTCTCCGCCGCACGCCCCAAAATCGCCAACTACCCCTTCACCACTCTGCATCCAAACTTGGGCGTCGTGCGCATCGACGAAAACCACAGCTTCGTCATGGCCGACATCCCCGGCCTGATTGAAGGCGCAGCAGAAGGCTCAGGCCTTGGCCACCGCTTCCTCAAACACTTATCGCGCACCGGCCTGCTGTTGCACGTCGTCGATTTGGCTCCTTTTGACGAAACCGTCAACCCCGCCGAAGAAGCACTCGCCATCATCAACGAATTACGCAAATACGACGAAGAACTCTACGACAAACCGCGCTGGCTGGTGCTGAACAAACTCGACATGCTCGATGAAGAAGAAGCCCAAGAACGCACCACCGCCTTCCTCGAAGCCATCGGCTGGGACTATCCGAAACCAGACGACTGCTTCCAATTTGACATGGAAACCCCGCGCCTCTTCCAAATCAGCGCCCTGACCCACCAAGGTACACAGGAATTGGTACACCAAATCAACCAATACCTGACCGAGAAAAAACGCATCGAAGCCGAGAAAACCGAAGCAGAACAGGTAGCGGCAAAAGCCGAAATTGCCGAGCAGCAGCCTAAAACAGATACTGGCGTGTTTAAGCCGGAGTAAAAATTTCAGACGGTCTATTGGATAGAAAGGTCGTCTGAAAACATATCAACCGTATCGTGTGGGTGTAAACCTACCATGCAGATCAAGATACAAAAATATTACTTAATGAGGTATAACAGCCCAAGCCATTTAACAAAGGAAAACTATGTTAAAAAAAATTTCTATTTTTATTCCGATAAGCTTATTAACTGCTTGCTCAACTATCTTACAAACAAATTCATATCAAGCCAACGGCGATACTTTTGTAACGCCCAAAAACTGGATACTGATTGATACACATGACAATCTACCTGCATATTTACTCTCGGAAAGCCTAGAAAAATCCGTACTCACTCTACCAAACAATAAAACAGTTGTTTATTTAAGTGGAATAGTTATTACGCATTTTAATGAGGGAGGAAAAATCCATTCTTTATCTTCCCATATGATTATCGAAGATTGCCAACAACCACAGCTAACCTCTTTAGGAGGATTAGCTACGCAATATGAGCAACCTTTACTCAGAGGTACCTCTACGCTAACAGAATCTAAACTACCATTATCATTGAAAAAAAAATCACATGCTATTGCGTGCGAATATGCACAAAAGCATAATGTGCCGACTGAAAAAATCACATTACCAACAAAGAAACAATAAATTATCTGTTTTTCCCATTTCAATAAAGCATACTTCTAATGCCCTAATGCATAACTTTTTTATCCAATACCAAACACCATGACCACCATCTACAACACCCTTACCCGCCAAAAAGAACCCTTTACCCCCATCGACCCTAAAAACGTGCGCATGTACGTTTGCGGTATGACTGTTTACGACTATTGCCACTTAGGCCATGCCCGAGTGATGGTGGTATTCGACATGATTGCCCGCTGGCTGCGCGAGTGCGGTTATCCGCTCACTTATGTGCGCAACATCACCGACATCGACGACAAAATCATCGCCCGTGCGGCTGAAAACGGCGAAACCATCAGCGAACTGACCGCGCGTTTCATTCAGGCTATGCACGAAGATGCCGATGCTTTGGGTGTGTTGCGTCCCGACATCGAGCCGAAGGCAACGGAAAATATTCCGCAAATGATTGCCATGATTGAAACCCTGATTCAAAACGGCAAGGCATATCCTGCCGCAAACGGCGACGTTTACTACGCCGTGCGCGAGTTTTCTGCTTACGGTCAATTGTCGGGAAAATCGTTGGACGACCTGCGCGCAGGCGAACGTGTGGAAGTGGACGGTTTCAAACGTGACCCGCTGGATTTTGTGTTGTGGAAATCCGCCAAAGCAGGCGAACCTGCATGGGAAAGCCCGTGGGGCAACGGCCGTCCGGGTTGGCACATCGAATGCTCTGCCATGAGCGAAAACCTGTTCGGCGATACTTTCGACATCCACGGCGGCGGCGCGGATTTGCAGTTCCCGCACCATGAAAACGAAATTGCCCAAAGCGTCGGCGCGACGGGGCATACCTGCGGCCACGACCACGCGCAAACCCACCACGGTCAAAGCATTGCCAGCCACGTCAAATACTGGCTGCACAACGGCTTTATCCGTGTCGATGGCGAAAAAATGTCCAAATCGCTGGGCAACTTCTTCACCATCCGCGAAGTGTTGAAACAATATGACCCGGAAGTCGTGCGCTTCTTCATCCTGCGCGCCCACTACCGCAGCCCGTTGAACTACTCCGACGCACATTTGGACGACGCAAAAGGTGCGCTGACCCGTCTGTACACTACATTGAAAAACACACCAGCGGCTGAGTTTGATTTATCTGAAAACGCCAACGACTACACCCGCCGCTTCTACGCCGCCATGAACGATGATTTCGGTACGGTCGAAGCGGTTGCTGTGTTGTTTGAACTGGCAGGCGAAGTGAACAAAACCAATGATGCACACCTCGCCGGCTGCCTGAAAGCCTTGGGCGGCATCATTGGCCTGCTGCAACGCGACCCGATTGAATTCCTGCAAGGCGGTGCTGTTTCAGACGGCCTGTCCAACGAGGAAATCGACGATTTGATCGCCCGACGCAAACAGGCACGCGCGGATAAAAACTGGGCGGAATCCGACCGTATCCGCGACCTTCTGAACGAACACAAAATCATTCTGGAAGACAACGCTGGCGGTACGACTTGGCGCCGTGGTTGATTTCATGGCATAGATGAAAGGCCGTCTGAAACTGTTTTTCAGACAGCCTTTTTAATTTTGGTATTTCAAAAAGGGCGCAAACATCGCGCCCTTTGTTTAAAACATCATTTCATTTATGCGCCAAATACTTTCAGACGGCCTTCGATTGGTTGGAAGGCTTTTTCACCGGCTGAAGTCGCGATACCGCCAATCACCATTTGCGCACGCAACAACCAGCTTTCCGGCAGATTCCATTCTTTGGCAATGGCCGCATCAGGCAGCGGATTGTAGTGTTGCAGATTGGCGCCGATACCGGCAGCCGCCAATGTTGTCCAAACAGCATATTGAACCATGGCATTTGCCTGATCCGCCCAGATCGGGAAGTTGGCCGCATAAGATGGGAACTGCTCTTGCAAGCCTTTGACAACATCTTGATCTTCAAAGAACAAAACTGTCGCCGCGCCTGCTTTAAACAAGTTCAGTTTTTGTGCAGTGGCTTCAAACTGCTCGGCAGGAACAACCGCACGCAACGCTTCTTCGACAAAATGCCACACTTTGGCATGTTCTTCGCCAAACAATACGACCACTCGGGCAGATTGTGAATTGAAAGAAGACGGCGTATGCAAAACGGCGTGTTCGATGATTTTGGTTACTTCCTCATTGGACAGAGGCAGGGTATTGTTCAATGCATAGATAGAACGACGGGTTTCAGCAGCTTGTTGCAAAACAGAATAAGTCATGATCTTTTCCTTAAATTAATCTTTATCTTTACCAAAAACGTTATCCAAAGCCCACGCTCCGCCACCGGCTACTGCCAGATACAAAAACACGAAGCAGAACAAAACGGCAGATTCGCCATGGTTAGCCAATGGGAACAAAACATTACCAGAAGACGCGTGCGCCATAAAGTAGGCGACTGCCATCTGACCGGATAAAACAAACGCGGCCGGACGCGTAAACAGGCCCAATATCAATAAGATACCGCCGACAATTTCCAAAATACCGGCCACCAGCATCAAGCCTTCGGGCGCGCCGCCCATGGACATTGGGAAACTGAAAAACTTGGCCGTACCATGCAGCAAAAACAAATATGCCGTAACAATACGCAAGACAGACAATACAACAGGTTGGAATGATTTGAGGGCTGACATCTTAATAATCCTTATTTTAATGGCTACCTGAAAGAGGTAGGGAGCAATTTCAATAAGTGCAGTATAGATAATTCCCAGTAAGAGATATATACTCGAATTATTGACACAACGTTTCCTAATAAGAAATCATGGATACCCTATTCAGCCTAAAAGTTTTCCGCCAAGTGGTGCAAAGCGGCAGTTTTACCCGTGCCGCCGATCAGATCGGCATTTCCACCGCCATGGCCAGCAAACACGTCAGCCATCTGGAAAACACCATTCAAGCCAAGCTCTTACACCGCAACAGCCGCAACCTCCATCTGACCGAAGCAGGCGAAGAATACTACCGCCAATGCAGCTACGCGCTGGATACCTTGGACACCGCCGCCCAAAAAGCGGCAGGCGGTACCGACACGCCGCAAGGTATGTTGCGCGTTACCATGCCCCTATGGTTTGCAGGCGGCAATATGAGCGCATGGCTAGCAGAATACCGCCAGCGTTATCCCAAAGTAACGCTCGACCTCGTCCTCGACAACCGCCATATCGACCTCATTGCCGAAGGTTTCGACCTCGCCTTACGCGTTTCCAAAACCCCCTCCCCTTCGCTGATCGTCAAACCGCTGGCCAAAATCGAGTTCGTCCTGCTTGCCGCTCCCGACTATCTGGCCCGACACGGCACACCCGATACACCCGAAGCCGTCATTCAGCATCAAGCCATCCTGCCTTCCTATACCAGTCAACAAAACTGGGAGATTACCCACCGCATTACCGGAGAAAAAGCCATTCTCCACCTCTCCCCGGTTATCCGCAGCGACAACACGCTGATGATCCGCGAACTGATTAAAGCAGGCGCAGGCATAGGCTATCAGCCCCTTTGGGCAGTTCAGCAGGAATTGAAGGACGGCACATTGATCCAACTCCTGCCCGATTACACCATCTGGATAGACCAACTGAACGCCACTTATGTCGACAGGGCATTCCTCAGCGCGAAAGTGCGCAGCTTTATCGACTTTCTCAATGAAAAAAATATCGGAAGGATAAACATCAAGGCCGTCTGAAACACTTTTCAGACGGCCTTTAATCAAAGCAACAATCCAATCAATAATTAGTCGAGCAGAACTGTTCGCGTTTGTCCGCATCGGCGGCATAGCATGTCAAACCCATGCCTGACGCATTGCTGTTGTTCGCTTTCGCACCCGGTTTCTTGTTCACCAAAACCTTACCGTTTTTTCCGATTTCCACGGTTACACCTTTGCCGTTTTTCAGCTTCCATTTCAACACTTGCGCATCAGCATTCTGACACTTATTGACTGTACAGCCGCCTTCTGTCGCAACATTACCGTTTTTATAAATCACGCACTGCTGCTGGCTGTCGGTACAAGCCGCATAAGCCGCAACGGAGAAACAGGAAATCAGCGCAGCAAACAAAACAGGTTTCATGGTTTGAACTCCTAAGGTTGTAATGATGGGTTTGTAATATTTGGAACTATACGCTTGTTTGCATGTGCCTACTACAAAATGTATCGGTAAGATTCAATAGACGCATCACTATCTCCACTCCATCAATTATCTAATTCGCCCTAGACGATAAAGGCCGTCTGAACATCACTTCTCAGACGACCTTCAATTGGTTTTCTACCTTACCGCTTCAACTTCGCAAACGCATCTGCCATCACCGAATTGGTTGGGGCGCGCTCGTTGCGTTGGGGTTTGCGGTCGCGGCGTTCCTGATGTCGGGTTTCAGACGACCTGTTGCCTTTGACTGCGCCTCCCGGTTCGTCATCCAAACGCATGGTCAGCGCGATGCGTTTGCGTGCGGCGTCGACTTCCAGCACTTTCACTTTTACCACGTCGCCGACTTTCACGACTTCACGCGGGTCTTGGACGAATTTATTGGACAGGGCGGAGATGTGCACCAAGCCGTCCTGATGGACGCCGATGTCCACGAACGCGCCGAAGTTGGCGACGTTGGAGACCACGCCTTCGAGTATCATGCCGACTTGCAAATCGCTGATTTCATGGATGCCTTCGGCGAAGGAGGCAGTCTGAAACTCGCCGCGCGGGTCGCGGCCGGGTTTTTCCAGCTCGGACAGGATGTCCAGAATGGTCGGCAGGCCGAAGCGTTCGTCGGTGAAGTCGGACGCTTTGATTTGCTTCACGCGCTCGCGGTTGCCGATGAGTTCGGCGGCGGTAATACCTTGTTGCGCCAGCATTTTGGCGACGACGGGATAGGCTTCGGGGTGGACGGCGCTTGCGTCCAGCGGCTCTTTGCCGCCGTTAATCCGCAAAAAGCCTGCCGCCTGCTCGAAGGTTTTTTCGCCCAAACGCGGTACTTTCAGCAATTTTTTGCGGCTGTCGAACGCGCCGTTTTCATCGCGGTAGGCGACGATGTTTTGGGCAAGGGTTTGATTCAAACCGGAAATCCGCGCCAAGAGCGGGGTAGAGGCGGTGTTCACGTCCACGCCGACGGCGTTCACGCAGTCTTCGACCACCGCGTCCAGCGATTTGGCGAGCTGGCTTTGGTTCACGTCGTGCTGATACTGACCCACGCCGATGGATTTGGGGTCGATTTTGACCAACTCGGCGAGCGGGTCTTGCAGCCTGCGGGCGATGGACACTGCGCCGCGCAAGGAAACGTCCAAGTCAGGGAACTCGCGCGCCGCCAGTTCGGACGCGGAATAAATCGACGCGCCTGCTTCGGAAACAACGATTTTGTGCAGCCCCATTTCGGGCATTACGCGCACCAGTTCACCCGCGATTTTGTCGGTTTCGCGGCTGGCGGTGCCGTTGCCGATGGCGATGAGCTTCACGCCGTGCTGCTTAATCAGGCGCGACAGCGTCGACAACATATTGTTTTCTTGATGCAAATAGACAATGACAGTATCCAGCAGCTTGCCCGTGTCGTCCACCACGGCGCATTTCACGCCGTTGCGGTAGCCGGGGTCGAGACCCAAAGTAGTTAGCCGTCCGGCGGGCGCGGCGAGCAACAAGTCTTTGAGATTGCGGGCGAACACGGTAATCGCGTCGGTATCAGCGGCTTCTTTCAGACGATTTAGTGCTTCAAGCTCCAACGACAAAAAGATTTTCGCGCGCCAAGTCAGGCGCACGGTATCGCGCAGCCATTTGTGGCCGTCTGAAATCTTGAAACGGCGGGCGATGAGTTTCTCGTATTCGCTTTGCTGCGTAATCGGCGTGTCGTCGGGCTGGTATTTGAGCGCGATATTCAAAATGCCTTCGTTGCGGCCGCGCAATACCGCCAGCGCGCGGTGGCTGGGCATAGTGCGGATGGGTTCGCGATGGTCGAAATAATCGCTGAATTTTTCGCCTTCTGTTTCTTTGCCTTCAACGACTTGCGCGTGGATTTCGGCTTCATTCCACAGCTTGTCACGCAGCGTACCGATGAGTTCCGCGTCTTCAGCAAACTGTTCCATCAGAATCGTGCGCGCACCGTCCAGCGCGGCTTTGGCGTCGGGGACATTTTCGTTCAGGTAGCCCTGCGCGGCGGCTTCCACGTCCTGCGGCTGCTCGGCAAGCAACGCATCCGCCAGCGGCTGCAAACCGTGTTCGCGTGCGATTTGTGCTTTGGTGCGGCGTTTGGGTTTGTAGGGCAGATACAGGTCTTCCAGCGCGGTTTTGTTGTCGGCGGCTTCGATTTGCGCCCTGAGGTCGTCTGAAAGCTTGCCTTGCTCTTCAATACTTTTTAACACAACGGCTTTGCGCTCTTCCAATTCGCGCAGGTATTGCAGCCGCTCGGCAAGCTGGCGCAACTGCGTATCGTCCAACCCGCCCGTGGCTTCTTTACGGTAACGCGCGATAAAGGGGACGGTCGCGCCATCATCTAAAAGCTCAATGGCGGCACTGATTTGCGCGGCAGTGGCGGAGAGTTCTTGGGAAAGAATTTGAGTAATGTTCATCAATAGAATTCCAACGGACAGGCCGTCTGAAATTTCAGACGGCCTGATTTAAAAACAATCGCTTTAAGGCAGCGAATTATAATATTCGTAGGCTTTGTCCATGTCTTCAAACTGGTACATATGCCCTTTTTCCAGCACCATCGCATTATCACAATATTGCTTCATGGCGCTGTGGCTATGCGATACCAAGATGATGGAACGGTCTTTGCGCTTTTCAAACAACTCGTACTTACATTTATCGGCAAAGCGCGAGTCGCCAACTGCAATCACTTCGTCAATCAGATAGCAGTCAAACTCTACCGCCAACGACAAAGCAAATGCCAAACGTGCCTTCATACCTGAAGAATAACGCTTGACCGGCTCATAAAGATATTGACCCAGCTCGGAAAACTCTTCGGTAAAGTTCTTCACATAATCGATGTCGACGTTGTAAATCCGACAGATGAAACGCAAATTGTCCATACCGGTCAGACTGCCTTGAAACGCACCGGAGAATGCCAAAGGCCAAGAAATACTCATCGTACGTTTGATTTCTCCCGTGGTCGGCGGTTCAACGCCACTAATCAAACGGATGAGCGTCGATTTACCTGCACCGTTGCGGCCAAGAATACCGATTTTCTCGCCCTTCTCCATTTTGAAGTTGATATCGTGCAAGACTGTCCGCCAACCTTGGCGGGTCAGATACCGTTTGGAAACGTGTTCAACTGAAATCATTGCGGCTCAACCCCTTTGCTGAATCTCGCCACCATCGCCAAACCAAGCAGCAGCAAAACCAAGTTACACAACAAAATATACCAAGGATTTTCGTAAGTCGTGACGCTGTCGCCAAAATATCCGGCACGGAACATTTCTGTACCATGCACCATCGGAATCATCAGCACATAGTGTTGTAACTGCTGAGGCAGGTTGTGTACGAAGAAAAACACGCCGGATAAAGGCATCATCACAAAACTGATGGTACTCCAAACCTTACCAAACGGTTCAAAGTGAAACGCCACCGAACAAATGACCAGCCCCAATCCAACGGCAAACATTGCCATCAAAAGCCAAGCCAACAACATATAGAAAATATCTGCCGGTACATCAATCCAACCGATGATGACCAATGCGAACATAATCACGACCTGCGCAATGGTGGCGCCGGCAATCTCCAACAACATACGCGCAAAAATGGTATCCAAAACGCGTACATTTCGGTGATACAGCAAGCTTGTATTGGCCGAAATCGAACCGATGGCACGATTAGAAGCATTACGCCACATCATCATCATCGGATAGCCTGTCAGCGTGAATGCAACGATATTCAAAGCTGACACGTTGTGCATGCGGAAAAATTTCCACATCAACACCATAACCAAAGTCAGCAGCAAAGGTTCGACAAACAACCACAAAAAACCAATGTTATTACGACCGTAGCGAGTAATAATTTCACGCATTAAGAGTGCGCCGATTACCCTTTTTTGAATAAGCAGCGACTCCAAAAACGATGTTTTATGTAGCTCTTTCATCAGTTTTTATGCTCACGGATACTTGCCGTCAGCAACACGGCTATGCCATAGACAATCAAACCGATGACAAACGTTGCCACGATGTTGTACAAACGGTTTGGCTCATGTGCCAAGTCAGGTTTGTTCGGCTGGGAAATCACTTCCAAATACAATTGCTGACGATCTGCTTCCGCTTTTGCACTTTCCAAAGAAGTCATCGCCGCAGCCAATTGTTTCTCAGCCAATTCGTTTTCCAAATACACGCGCTGATATTCCGCCGCCTGATTGGACAATGATCCCTCGCCACCGCCGGAAATCGCTTTCATTTGTTGCGAGATTTCTTTACGCAAGCTCTTCTCACGCGCAATCAAACCTGGAATTTGCGGGTTTTCAGGCGTAACAGCTTTTACCTGGTCAAGCTGGGTTTGAATGACAATCAACTCATCCTGCAATTTGGATACCAAACCCATTTGCACATCGGATTGCGCCTTCAAGTCGAAAATACCGTTGGAAACACGGAATTTTGTCAATTGGGCAGAAGCTTCTTTAACTTTCTCCTCAGCCGAATTGACCACTTCTTGAGCATAACGAATCGTATCCTGACGAGCACGTTCGTTCAGCTGGTTGATCAATACCTCGCCCTGTTTGAGCAAAGCATCATTGATCTTTTGAGATTCACCGGCATTGAACGATATAACGCTCAAATTGGAAATGCCTGAGACAGAGTCAAAATGGATGGATACCTTATCGCGGTAGTATTGATAAAACGCTTCATCCTCGCCACGCAGGCCAAAACCATTAAAACGGCTGAAGATGTCGCCTTCTTTTTCATAAAAATCACGAACGGGCATTTTCTTACGCAACGCGTCCAAAGCTGAACGCGACTGCATATATTCCTGCACGGTATAAATATCGTCTTGCGCACGAGAGAAACCAGACCCCTGCAAAATGGCACCCAAGCCGTTCAAAGACGATTGGCTCTTAGGAGAGCGCACCACAAAGCTGGACTGGGATGTGAACTGATCGGAAGCAAATATTCCGTAATACACACCGGAACACAAAGTCGGCACGATAACCGTTACCCAAAGCAACGGATTAATCTTACGTAACCAAGACTTTTTGGCCTTTTTCTTTTCGGGAGCCGGTTGTTCCGGTTTCACATCCACATTTGCAGAAACTTGCTCAGACATTATTTTCCCCATTAGTTCACTAAATTATTAATACTGTTCGCACTGCTCACCACAGGTGAGAACACAAATGACAAGAACTTGCGTACTTCAGCCATCGGCGCATTCGATACGTACACCACGTCCTTATCCTTCACAGGGAAACGCTGCATCCAAAACATAGAATTCGCATCTGCCAGGTTCAAACGGTAGACCACAGGAATCTCCGCACGATCGCCATAACCCTTTTCAACCCATTTAGATTGTTTCTCAGGAGGCAGCTCGGATAAAGGCGCATAACGGAATACAAATACACCGCGCGCATCTGCACGATAATCCTGCAAACCGCCCATACGTCCCACAGCCTCAGCCAAAGACAAGCCCTTCACAGAGAAACCAATCTGCTGCGTATGACCAACCGCACCCATAGACGTAAACGTGCTCGGATTTGTAATCATCGTGATCACGTCACCGCGACGCAACAAAATATTTTGACGCGGATGCGCCACCAAATCTTCCAGAGCAATCGTTCTGACAACATTACCGCGTGTCAGCTGTACGTTCGTATCCTGAACATTCGCAGTCGAACCGCCCACCGCAGCCACCGCATCCAACACACGCTCGCCTGCAGCCGTCAAAGGCATACGCACACTGTTGCCCGCACGGATAACCGATACATTCGCCGCATTATTTTGCACCATGCGCACCATTACCTGCGGCTGGTTCGCCATTTTTTTCAGACGGCCTTTAATAATGTTTTGCACCTGAACCGGTGTTTTACCAAGGACAGACACATCGCCGATAAACGGCACAGAAATCGTGCCTGAAGAGCTGACCATCTGTTCAGGCAGCTTCGTTTGCTGCGCATTACCCGAACCGGTAGACGACAAAGCTCCGCCGAACAACACAGCCGGAGGAGCTTCCCAAATCGTAATGTCCAGCACATCACCTATATTGATAGCCCCTATTGATGACGTACCATCGCCCAACTGAGCAAATGACTGATTAACTTGCGCTTGATATAGCGACTGAGCTACCGCACCATTCACATCAATCAATTCCACCTCCGGTACTTCGGCTGTAGCCTGCTGTTGCCCCAAAGCAACAACATTTCGTGTACTTGGGCCGGAAGTAGGAAGAGAAGAGCATGCAGCCAACAGACTGACACACAACAATAACATGCCCCTGCGGGTAAGACATTCTGCTTTCAACATTGATTAAATCTCACTATACTTTTAATTACGCACAGCCATTATAACACCTGATGAAATATTAGGCCGTCTGAAAACCTGACATAAGCATCAAAAGACATCACATTACAGCGAATACCGTCATGAGAAAACTTAAAAAACTGATTCGACAACCAGGTGTATTCTTCCGCGACTATCTCAACAAAAGATACCCTGTCCGAAACGCCGAACAGCGTACAACAGAGTCTGACGAACCGGTCATTATCGACAACAGCCTGTATTTAGCCGAAATTGAAAATAGTATCGACCTTCCCCCTATTAAAGTTGATGTCGTTTTCACATGGGTAAATAACCAAGATCCCAAATGGCAGCAACACCGCCGCCAATATAGCCCTACTGCCGAAAAAAACGCACTTCACAATAATGACGAAGCTCGTTTCAGCAACCACAACGAACTTTACTATTCACTTCACAGCGTGCGTACCTTCCTGCCGTGGGTTAACCATATCTACATCATTACCGACAACCAACGCCCCGATTGGCTCAACCCTGCCGACTATCCCAATGTCAGCATAATAGATCACAGTCAAATCATTGACCCGCAATACCTGCCCACCTTCAATTCGCATGTAATCGAAGCACACTTGCACAACATTCCCAATCTAAATGAGCACTTCATCTATTTTAACGATGATGTATTTGTTGCCCGACCATTACCGAAGGAACATTTTTTTCACGCCAACGGGATTGCTTCACTTTTTATTGCAGACAAAAGCCTAAAACAAATGTCCGAAAGAGGAACCGACACACCCACTCTTTCCGCCTCAAAAAACTGTATCGCACTATTACAACAGCACTACGACTGCCACATCGACCGTCCGTTAGTACACACCTATATCCCACTGCATAAAAGCAGCTTTCAATTTGCTTGGCAGCACTACCGTACTGAGATTGAAGCCTTTTTATCCAACCGTTTCCGTTCTAACCACGATCTCAACCTTGCCACCTTCCTCGTACCTTGGCTGATGTTTTTAAACAGGAAATCTACAGTAGGTAATGAAATATGTTATTATTTTAATATCCGCTCCAACAAAGCGCCTGCCCAATATATCAAGCTCTTAGAAAATAAAAAAAATGGGCGGCAGCCACACTCTTTTTGTGCCAACGATTTTCACAGCCAGCAACAGATTGAAAACTACCAGGACAAACTGATTCAAATGCTGGAAAATTACTTCAAAACCAAATAAAAATAAAAGGTCAAAAAAATGAACAATAAAAAATTTCGGAAGCTCTTACGAGACCCTAAACTCTTTTTCCGCGACATGTACGCCAAACGCGTAATGAAACTCAAAAAATACCTTCCCTTAAAATACGAAGGTAATAATCAATTTACAATCGTTTCAGCCGTTTATAACGTCGAAAAATACCTTGATGAATACTTTGACAGTATCGTCAAACAAAGCTTGAATTTCAAAAAACACATTCAAATCATTCTAGTAGATGATGGGTCAACCGACCATTCAGCAGAAATCATCAAACGATGGCAAGCCAAATTTCCTAAAAATATCCATTATTTTTACAAAGAAAATGGCGGCCAGGCCTCGGCACGCAATCTAGGTTTACAACATACACAAACGGAATGGGTAGTATTTACTGACCCTGACGATTATCTTCACCCTGACTACTTCAAATCAGTAGATACTCAAATTAGCCAACATCCGTCGGCAGTAACCGTAGCTACCAATATGATTTTTTTCTTTGAAAATCAAAATATTATAAAAGATAATCATCCTTTAAAATTCCGTTTTGATAAAACCCACGTTATTGATGTTGCTAAGCTCGATAAATTTATCAATATGTCAGCTGCCTCCACCTTTTTCAGAGTCAGCCATATTAAAAAACAGAATTTGGTGTTTGACCACAATGTTAAGCCAAACTTTGAAGATGGCAAATTTATTGCAGACTATTTATTAGATTTGCAGGATGCAAAAGCTGTGTTTGACAGAGATGCCGTCTATTTCTATCGCAAACGTGAAAGTGGCACATCCACTTTAGATACTTCTTGGCAAAAAGTAGAAAAGTTTTCTAATGTTTTTGAGTATGGCTTCTTGCCTATGCTTCAAAACTATAAAAACCGCTTAGGGCATGTACCCTCCTCAATACAAAAAACCGCATTATATGATATGGCTTGGTATATCCAAAAATTGCTTAATAGACCTGAACGTCTAGATTTGTTGGATGCCAAACAAAAATCACATTTTTATGATCTAATGCAGCAGGTTTTTAATTATATTGATCAAAAAAATATTATGGAATTTGGCTTAGCGGGAGTATGGCTATTCCATAAAGTTGGTATGCTTGGAATGTTCAAACAGAGCGAGCCACCATTCCAAATCGCCTATATTGAAAACATTGATCGTGAACGCAAACAGTTCCTTATCAGCTATTTTACCTATTTCGACCAGCCATATTCTGTGCAGGCTGATGGGCATGATCTTATTCCTGTCTATGTAAAAAGCGTAGTTAATAAGCTAAATGAACAATTATTTGTTTACGAAAAACGTTTGTGGGTTCCCTATGGGGATGTTGCAGACAACGCCAAAATTAATATTCTACTTAACAAAAAAGCAATGCGAATTTCGATTAAAGGTAAAACCTTTATGCACGGCATCGCATTAAATGAACTTATCGGTTTATTTACGCCGTCTGAAAAATACCTTTCAGACGGCAGTTGGCTCTTGATGGACAGGGAAACCAAAGCTGACGACAACGCTGAGCATTTTTATCGTTATATGATGCAGAACCACCCTGAACAAACTTGTTATTTCGCACTCAACAGAACCGCCTCTGACTGGAACCGTCTCGAACAAGAAGGCTTTAAACTTGTAGAATTTGGTGGTAGAGAATACGAACAACGTTTGCGTAAAGCTGAAAAAATCATTTCCAGCCATCTAGAAAAACACATTAACAATTATTTTGGTGATTTGTACGAACACAGCAAAAAATTCGTCTTCCTTCAACATGGAGTCACCCAAAACGACCTTTCTGCATGGTTCAATACTAAAACTAATCTACATTGTTTTATTACTACTGCCACCCCTGAATATCAAACAATCATAGCTAACCCTAGCCGCTATAAGCTAACAAAAAAAGAAACAGTGTTAGCAGGCTTTCCTCGTTATGATAGTTTAGTATCAAAAAATATTGATCAAAGTAGAAAAATCCTAATTATGCCTACTTGGAGAAACAATATTGTAGGACAAAATATTGGTCGCGGTAGCAACACACGTGCGTTAAATAGTGATTTTATGAAAACTTCCTATGCGCAACATTGGTTTAATTTTTTGCACTCTATAAATTTAAGACAATTAGCAGAAAAGTTTAACTATGAAGTTATATTTGCTCCACACCCGAATATTGAGCCTTATTTAGACTTCTTTGATATTCCTAATTACATTCAGGTTTGGAAAGGATCAAGTGCTATAGAAAGTATACAAACCTTATTTGGCCAATCATCAATTTTAATTACTGACTATTCCTCTGTAGCCTTTGATATGGCATATCTGAATAAATCTATTATCTATTATCAATTTGATCAAAAAGAATTTTTCTCTGGAGCCCATACCCTTCAAAGGGGATGGTTTGACTATGAAAGTTCTGGCTTTGGGCCAGTCACGTTAACTGAACAAGAAACATTTAATGAACTAGAAAATATTCTCAAAACGGGTTTAAAACCAAAATATCTTGAACGTATCCGTGCTACCTTCCCATTTCAAAAAGGTGGTAACTGCGAACGTGTGTATCAAGCTATTATCGCCCTTGATCATGCCGAAACTGTCGACAACCTACCGATTCTGGTCGATATGATTGAGCAAGCAGAAAATCATCAGGCATGGGACTTGGCTGCAAGCCGTATTCAAACTCTGCTTGATACAGGCCGTCTGAATGCGGAAGAAACAGCTGATTATCGCCATCGTTATCTGAACGCTTTATTTGAGAGCAAACAGTTTGATACTTTGCAAAACCTGTTACCTGATTATCCCGATACCGCAGGTTACTGGAATGCGAAAATGGACTTATATATCGGTAATGCCGTTAAAGGGGCGGAATTTTTTGCTGAAAACGAGCATATAGGAACGCAAAATGATTTACTTATAGCATTACTTGCAGCCTCGTTTCATCAAGCAAAAAGGCTGTCTGAAAAACTGTTTGCCCGGATAGGTACAGACTTATCCGACTCATATCAACCTTTGTTGACCGTAGCACAAAAGCTATCGGAGCAGAATTATTTTGTAGCATTGGCTTTACTGAAAACGTATATTGATAGCTTGGACGATCGCACAAAAGGTTATCTAAAACCCGAGCTATTGGCTTCTTACCTCTGCATGAAACTTGGTAACTTACAAGGCGCGCATCAGTATTTGGTTTCTTTTGAAAACCATACTCAGAATGATCCAAGTTGCCGTATCGCCATTGCAAGACTGGCAAAATTACGCGGTGATTCTGAAAAACTATTTACCCAGCTTAACCGTGCCTTTGAAGAAAATCTGCTCTTCATTCCTGAAGATTTAACAGTCGATTATCTGAAAAAAATGTACGCTACCGGCAACACTGACGGCGAAGGATATCTATTGGCTCAACTGCGCCAAAAATATCCTGAGAATCCGTCTTTGGCCTTGTATGAAGCTGAAAAACTAGCCCAAAACCAAGATTGGGAGTCTGTCACCAAAATATTGGCTGATTTTGCACAAACCTCACCGGAAACGATGTATCTTTATACAACTGCTTTATGCCGTCTGAAAAACCATCAAACAGCACAACGTTATTTTGACAGTCTCTCTCTACAAGACACAGCAGCATATTGGAAACTGGCAGCTGAAATAGCCGAAGCGAAAGGTGACAAGGCATTACAGGCTGAGTGTCTGAAAAAACAATTGGCTTGTTTAGAGTAATCTCTGTCTTATCTTAAAAAAGGCCGTCTGAAAACTTTTATGTTTTCAGACGGCCTTTACTATTAGATGCACTAATCAAGTTCTACTGTTGAATTGATATAGGTAACATGATTCATTTCTGCCAAATCCTTACCTTCATCTATATCTGTGTATAAAACATTATTGCGTTCCCAAAATACATCTTTGCGTATGACTTTAGCCGGCACGCCTGCAATAACACAGTTATTAGGAAAATGTTTTTTCACTACCGAAAATGCACCAACAATACTACCGCTACCAATCTTTGTACCACCCCAAATTGTTGCGCCATAGGCTACCCACACTCTGTCTCCAATGGTAACGTCTTTAGAAACATTTAAACGTTTGCCAGTATGAACATTATAAATCGGGTGTGCATCATCAGTACGGATTTGATTATTCGTGGCAAACATACAATCTTCACCAATGGACAAGGTTGTATGTTCGGCAACAGTAATATAAACCGGATTGGTACTGGTAGTTTTACTGCCGATGTTAATCGTACAGCCTACTCCCAAACACCATTGGCCTTGCATAGAAACATTCTCGCCAATATAGACTTTGCTGTCCTTGCCTAAAAATTCCAAAAACACATTACGCAAGTTTGCATTAGGGTGGATAACAACTTCATTCCCACCTCCTCCTAGAAATTGGAAATGACAGTTTCGCAGATTATCAGGTGCAGTAATTTTATTTCCGGAAGTATCAATATAATTGCCTGACATCACTTCTTTTTTACGGCTGTTAACTACTGGCCGTTCAGAAAAATATTGTTCCGCACGTTCGGCCAATTTGATAAAGACTGCACAGGTTTGGGCAAAATCCAAAGCACTGACATCATAAATGTATACATTATCCCCATCCTGCTTAGATAAACTGAAGTTTGGAAACATTTCTCCGATATTATCTATCTCACTTTTATTACGATAAAACAGGAAAATCTTCTGCCAAACTAAATTTAAACTGACAGAAAATGGTGTTTCACGGTCAGATTTGAAATTGCAGTACACATTCTGCTGATAATAAATATCAACAGACGTATTTTTTAATTTGATATTTTTAAGAATTTCTTGCTGAAATTCTTCAGTCGTTTTATCTATCATTACATTCCCCAAACATGATAAATATGGTTCAAATATTAAAAAAATAGACAGTAAATTTTAAACTTACTGTCTATTTACTTCGCATTTAGTTCAGATTAATGTCCGAATCAGTGATATGGATGTCCAACAGCAAATTATTGATAATGGTATTGGACAAGAATACTGTGTTGCCTGAAAAATCTATGTGCTTTTGAATTTTTTCAAAGTCAAATTCACATAATACAACTGTAGGCAATGCTTCTTTCAGCTCTTTAATATCCGGATAAAACTCTGATACCTTAGCCGATGAAATGACCACTTGATTTTCAAGGTTATGATCAATTACATCCGGTAGCTTTTTGAAAGTCTCCAAAATCGGCGTACGGATAGAGTGCAGATACAATGGATCTTTGCCACCATAGTATTTATGGTTGCCCAAAAATGGGTCGATTGCAAAGGTTTTGTACCCACCAATTAAGCCGTGATATACCGCTCCTGTACCGCCTGATGATGCACCGCAAATGACTACGTTTTTCTTATCTACGCCATAAATATTCATCAGGCTCTTAATGAAACGCTGGATATTGTCTTCGATATTTTCATCAAACTTTGTATTCAACCCGTGACTGCCAAACGCGTCTGATACATCAGCCATACGGATGATATAAGTATTTGGCATAATGCTGTTGCTGATAAATGGAAATGGGTGGCTATAATAACGGTCAACCATATTCTCATTGCTCTTATTGGTATAAGAGAACAACACCAATAGATTTTTCTTGTTGGCACTCAATACTTTCGGTGCTTCAACAGTATAAATAACATTTTCCAACTCATGGAAAGAGTCTGGGAAATAAGCCAAAAGATCTTTATAACTGTGCTTGTTCACACGACGGAACACACTTACACCCATTTTGTGTTCAACAGCTAAAAAGCCTCTATTATTTAGCTCATAGACATAATCACTTAGACCATGATTCCGAGCATAGCTTAGGAAAAACTCATTACTGTCGCCTTTAACACCAATGTATTCAACTTCCGGCTTATCCAAGTACTCGGCTAAATTAATGCCTTTATTTTTTTCAACATTCAGGATGTAGCACAGTTCGCTGCCAAGATAAATGGAAGTAACTTCTAAAATCTCACTAAATTTATCCTCAATTTTTGCCCAATCGGCTTCAGCAAATTTAAAAGACAATACTGTCTTTTCTTGATTAACCGATTGCGGGTAACTTCCATAGACTTCTGAAATATATTTCAAAAATTTTGGAAAACCAGAAATTTGAGAAACCTTGCTCTTATTACGCTCAATAAAGTTAAAGGTTTGTCCTACTACCGTATAACTGACGCTGACAAAATAGTCGTTCAACAGAAAATCAAACACTATACTTTGATTGTTATAAATCCAAGCGTTAACCTTTTGAGGATCAATCTTGGCTTTTCGTAAGATGTTTTGCTGAATTTTATATAAATCCATTTTATAAACCCTGTTGATATTTTTCCAACAATGCTTTTTTGTCGGTTTTGTGGTTGGTGCTGACTGGAATTTCATCAATGTGAATAAATTCAGACGGCATCATGTAAGACGGTAAATTTTGTACTAATGCGTCTTTGATCGCCTGAGTATCTGCACTTTGCTTGGCTGTATAGAAACACACCAAACGCAATACTGCGCCTGTGTTGCGCTTCAACGCCACTACTGCCACATTATCAAAGGCAAATTCCTTAAGGTTAAGGATTTTTTCTTCAATTTCTGAAAGTTCGATACGGTAGCCATTGAGCTTAATCTGCTCGTCTTTACGGCCTTGTACATAGAACAATCCATTTCTTTCAAAACCGTAGTCACCTGTTTTATAAGTGCGGTTATCTGCACTGTGTACTACCAAGCGTTTGGCATTTTCAGTTTCGTTGTTCAGATAGCCACGCATCACATGATTACCACTAATCCAAATCTCTTCGTCAACAATCTCTAATTTGGAATTAAGCACGGCAATGCCTACAGGCAACTCTTCTTCTGCCGCCAGCATATCAGGCGTAATATCAACGTAAGTTGTTGCTACAGTAGCCTCAGTCGGACCATAGGTATTGATAACACGGACACCGGGAAATTTTTGAAAAATCATATTTACTACAGGTTTGCCAAGTTTTTCGCCACAGAACAAAAATTCCTTCAAACTCGGTAAAGTAGCCTGACTACATTTAGGGTTGAGCAGCTGCTGCATGGCAAAAGAAGGCGTGGAAACCCAAGTAGTAATTTGTTGTTTGACCAAAAAATCAATCCAGGTGGCAGGATTAGAAATAGCATCACGACTGTTCATGACAATGCAACCACCGTAAGCCAAGTTGCCAAAGATTTCGTACATTGACAAATCAAACGCAAACGGAGCCTGATTCATAAACACATTAGGTGCGGCTAAATTAAGCTGCTCTTTCATCCATTTCATCAGGTTGAATACAGCTTCACGACCGATTTGCACCCCCTTAGGTGCGCCGGTTGTTCCTGAAGTAAACATGATGTAAGCCAAATCTTTTTCAGCCAACTCTACTTCTTCATCAGTCTGCTTTTCAAAAGTTTGCGTTGCCGAACGGTACACAAAACGTGCTTTCGACAGTTGGCAGATATTGTTCAAACGGCTTTCAGGATAAATACTATCCACCGGAATAAAAGGGATTTTGTTTAATAAGCAGGCATAAATTGCCACTGCAAAATCAATTTCTTTATGGCCGTGCAACACCAAAGGAATGTTTTTGGTAATATCTGCTATGCTTTTGTAAGCCTCGATAAATGCGGCTATTTTTACGCGCAACTCTTCCCAAGAACATTCCTGAGTATCATTAACTAACGCTTTTCCCGAAGTTTGGCTGAAACGGTATTCCAAAAAATCATCAAGATTTTGGAATTCATTTAATTGTTTCATGATTTAGCCTTTGTAATTATTTTCAACATATTGAATGATATTGGCTGAGTTTGCCAAAATATCAACCAGTTGCTCAAACGGCAAATCAACATCAAATTTTTGTTTGATGGCCATAACCAAATCCATTGCGCTCACAGAATCAATAAGTCCCGTAGACAACAATTCTTCATTTGCTGACACTTGTTTTTGTGCAACTTGTGAAATCAACGCCAAAACTTCGTTAGATACTGACATGGTAAGATCCTTTTATTAAAATTGAAATGATAACGCTTTGCACCCTGTGCATAACATTGTGATTATCCCATATTTTTTTACTTTTCAGGTAACTAAATATACAATAACCAAATAAAGCAATCCCTCTTTGACAACACTTACACCAAGCCATCTGAAAGCGTTTGTATTTTCAGCCAACCGGTTTCACGACTTCCAAACACAATTTTAATTAAGGAAAACCAATGACTATTCTTATCACCGGCGGTACCGGTTTTATCGGCTCGCATACCGCTATTTCGCTGATTGAAGCGGGCTACAATGTCGTAATTCTTGACAATCTGTGCAATTCCAGTATCAACATTCTGCCACGTCTAAAAAAAATCACTGGCAAAGATATTCCTTTTTATCAAGGAGATATCCGAGATCGCGCTATGCTGCAAAAGATTTTTGCCGAACATAAAATCCAAACTGTGATGCACTTTGCCGGTTTGAAAGCGGTAGGCGAAAGCAATACACTACCTATGAAATATTACAATTACAACGTATCGGGTAGCTTGATTTTGGCAGAAGAAATGGCTAAGGCAGGAGTATTTAGTATTGTATTTAGCTCATCTGCTACAGTATATGGTGACCCTGCACGTACGCCAATTACCGAAGATATGCCAGTAGGAGGTACAACCAATCCTTACGGCACATCAAAATATATAGTCGAACGTATTTTGACTGATATTCAAAAAGCCGACCCACGCTGGAGCGTGATTCTGCTACGCTATTTCAATCCTGTAGGCGCACACAAAAGTGGTTTAATCGGAGAATACCCAAATGGTATTCCAAATAACCTCTTACCGTATATCTGCCAAGTCGCTTTGGGTAAACTGACAGAGTTGTCAGTATTCGGAAACGACTACCCTACCCCTGATGGCACAGGTGTGCGCGATTATATCCATGTTGTTGATCTGGCCGATGGCCATTTGAAAGCTATGCAAAGCCATTCAACCAAGTCCGGTGTACATATATTTAATTTAGGCACAGGTAACGGCTATTCCGTACTAGATATGATCAAAGCCTTTGAAACTGCTTCAGGCCTGAAAGTTCCTTATCGAATTAAAGACCGTCGCCCTGGTGATATTGCTGTTTGTTACGCCGACCCTGCCTACACCAAAGCGCAGACCGGTTGGGAAACCAAACGCAATTTGGCGCAGATGATGGAAGACTCATGGCGTTGGGTCAGCAACAACCCAAATGGCTACGACGATTAAGTTGACTTAATACAGGCCGTCTGAAAGAGATGTTTTCAGACGGCCTCTTTATCTGAAAAACACACATTCTGTCTGCTATAATCCGTTTATATTATTTTGACTATCCTATGAAACTTATGAAAAAAATCCTTGTTACCGGCGGTGCGGGCTTTATCGGTTCTGCCGCTGTCCGTCATATTATCCAAAACACCCAAGACTCTGTCGTCAATGTCGATAAGCTGACTTATGCCGGCAATTTGGAATCTTTGACTGAGGTAGCCAATAATCCTCGCTATGCTTTTGAGCAAGTAGATATTTGCGACCGTGCAGAACTCGACCGCGTATTCGCACAACACCAGCCAGATGCCGTGATGCACTTGGCTGCGGAAAGCCATGTCGACCGCTCTATCGATTCGGCAGGCGAATTTATCCAAACCAATATCGTCGGCACATTCAATCTGCTTGAAGCGGCCCGCGCCTACTGGCAACAAATGCCGTCTGAAAAGCGCGAAGCCTTCCGCTTCCACCATATTTCTACCGATGAAGTCTATGGCGATTTGCACGGTACGGACGATTTGTTCACCGAAACCACGCCATACGCGCCGTCCAGCCCCTACTCTGCTTCTAAAGCGTCCAGTGACCATCTCGTCCGCGCATGGTTGCGTACTTACGGTTTGCCGACCATCGTAACCAACTGCTCCAACAACTACGGCCCTTACCATTTCCCGGAAAAACTCATTCCGCTGATGATTCTGAACGCGCTTGACGGCAAACCGCTGCCCGTTTACGGCGACGGTATGCAAATCCGCGACTGGCTGTTTGTCGAAGACCACGCACGCGCGCTGTATCAGGTTGTTACCGAAGGTGTTGTCGGCGAAACCTACAATATCGGCGGCCACAATGAAAAAGCCAATATTGAAGTCGTCAAAACCATCTGCGCCCTGCTGGAAGAGCTTGTTCCTGAAAAACCGGCCGGCGTGGCGCGTTATGAAGATTTGATTACTTTCGTACAAGACCGTCCCGGCCATGACGTGCGCTACGCCATTGATGCAGCCAAAATCGGCAGGGAGCTGGGCTGGAAACCTCAAGAAACATTCGAATCCGGCATCCGCAAAACAGTGCAATGGTATTTGGACAACAAAACCTGGTGGCAAAACGTATTGAACGGTAGCTACCGTTTGGAACGTTTAGGCACCGGAAAATAAGTTTTCAGACGGCCTGTTCCCATATTAGGCCGTCTGAAAATCATGCAAACACACACTACTCAGGAGAAAACCCATGAAAGGCATCATCCTTGCCGGCGGCAGCGGCACACGCCTCTACCCCATCACGCGCGGCGTATCCAAACAACTGCTGCCCGTGTACGACAAGCCCATGATTTACTATCCCCTGTCCGTATTGATGCTGGCAGGAATCCGCGATATTTTGGTAATTACCACGCCTGAAGACAACGCCTCTTTCAAACGCCTGCTCGGCGACGGCAGCGATTTCGGCATTTCCATCAGTTATGCCGTGCAACCCACTCCGGACGGCTTGGCACAGGCATTTATCATCGGTGAAGAATTTATCGGTAATGATAATGTCTGCTTGGTTTTGGGCGACAATATTTTCTACGGCCAATCGTTTACGCAAACATTGAAACAGGCCGCCGCCAAGACCCACGGCGCAACCGTATTCGGTTATCAGGTCAAAGACCCCGAGCGTTTCGGCGTGGTTGAATTTGACGAAAACTTCAACGCCCTGTCTATCGAAGAGAAACCGCAACAGCCAAAATCCGATTGGGCGGTAACCGGCTTGTACTTCTACGACAACCGCGTCGTCGAGTTCGCCAAACAAATCAAACCGTCCGCCCGCGGCGAATTGGAAATTTCCGACCTCAACCAAATGTATTTGGAAGACGGTTCATTGTCGGTACAACTTTTGGGACGCGGTTTTGCATGGCTGGACACCGGCACTCACGAGAGCCTGCACGAAGCTGCTTCATTCGTCCAAACCGTGCAAAACATCCAAGACCTGCAAATCGCCTGCCTGGAAGAAATCGCTTGGCGCAACGGTTGGCTTTCCGATGAAAAACTGGAAGAGCTGGCGCACCCGATGGCGAAAAACCAATACGGCCAATATTTGCTGCGCCTGTTGAAAAAATAATGTTTGAGGCCGTCTGAAACTTTTCAGACGGCCTTTAGATGAAAGATAAAACGATGAACATCATTGATACCGCCATTCCTGACGTAAAACTGCTTGAGCCGCAAGTCTTCGGCGACGCGCGCGGCTTTTTTATGGAAACCTTCCGCGACGAGTGGTTCAAAACCCAAGTCTGCAACCGCACCTTTGTGCAGGAAAACCACTCCAAATCCAGCAAAGGCGTATTGCGCGGCCTGCACTATCAAACTGAAAACACACAAGGCAAACTCGTGCGCGTGGTTGTCGGCGAAGTATTCGACGTAGCCGTCGATATGCGTAAAGGCTCCCCCACTTTCGGCAAATGGGTAGGCGAGATCCTGTCCGCAGAAAACAAACGCCAACTGTGGGTACCCGAAGGTTTCGCACACGGTTTCTATGTACTGAGCGACGAAGCCGAGTTCGTCTATAAATGCACGGATTATTACAATCCCAAAGCCGAACACTCGCTGATTTGGAATGATCCGACCGTCGGCATTGACTGGCCGTTGCAAGGCGAGCCGAACCTGTCGCCTAAAGACTTGGCAGGCAAAGTATTGGCCGAAGCCGTCACGTTTTAAAAAATAATTCGGGCCGTCTGAAAGAATGTTCCTCTTTTCAGACGGCCTACAATCCATTAATAACAATAATCGACGAAAACGCATTGTGAAAAACGCCTACATCCCCTCTCGCGGCATCCGCAAAATCCCCCATCTCTCCATCCTATTGCCTGAATTTCATATCTGCAAAGACGGAAAAGGAGCAGAGGCTGTTGTCGGCTGGGGTTTGCGCCCAACGACACACAAAGCGCGTGCTTTTGCCGCTGAACACCAGCTTCCCTTTATTGCTTTGGAAGACGGTTTTTTACGTTCGCTCAGCCTGGGCGTCGCCGGCTATCCGCCCTACTCCATCGTCTATGACGACATCGGTATCTACTACGACACCACGCGTCCTTCGCGTTTGGAACAACTGATTCTCGCCGCTGATACCATGCCGTCTGAAACCTTGGCTCAGGCGCGACAGGCGATGGATTTCATCCTGCGACATCATCTATCCAAATACAACCACGCGCCCGAACTTTCAGACGATCATCCTTTGCGTTCCCCATCCAAACCCGAAACTGTCCTTATCATTGATCAAACCTTCGGCGATATGGCCATCCAATATGGCGGCGCAGATGCCTCTACGTTTGAACTGATGTTTCAGACGGCCTTGAATGAAAATCCGCAAGCCGATATCTGGGTAAAAACCCATCCCGATGTTTTGTGCGGCAAAAAACAAGGCTATCTGACCCAGCTGGCGCAGCAACACCGCGTCCATCTTTTGGCAGAAGACATCAATCCGATTTCTTTGTTGCAAAACGTCGATAAAGTTTATTGCGTTACCTCACAAATGGGCTTTGAGGCACTTTTGTGCGGCAAACCACTGACCACCTTCGGCCTGCCGTGGTATGCCGGATGGGGCGTGAGCGACGACCGCCATCCAAAAATCGACAGCCTTGTTCAAACCCAACGCCGCGCCCGCCGCAACTTGCTGCAACTCTTCGCAGCAGCCTATCTGCAATACAGCCGCTACCTCAACCCCAATACCGGCGAAGCAGGCAGCCTCTTTGATGTCATCGACTATCTGGCGACGGTCAAACGCAAAAACGACAAATTACGTGGTGAGTTATATTGCGTCAGCATGTCTTTGTGGAAACGCGCGGTTGCCAAACCGTTCTTTAACGTACCTTCATGCCGTCTGAAATTTATCTCCTCTACCCAAAAACTGGCAGGGGTCAAACTGTCCGATGATGCACGCATCCTAGCTTGGGGCAACGGCAAAGAGACCATCGTCCGTTTTGCCGAACAACACCACATCCCCCTGTTGCGCATGGAAGACGGCTTTATCCGCTCGGTCGGGCTTGGTTCTAATTTAGTCCCGCCGCTGTCGCTCGTTACCGACGATATGGGCATTTATTTCAATGCCGAAACCCCGTCACGTCTTGAACACATCCTGCAAAACCAAAACTTCAACGATCAAGACTTTCAGACGGCCTTGAAGCTGCAAAAAATGCTGACCGAAAACCACATCAGCAAATACAACGTCGGCAGCTCAGACTTCACCGCCCCATCAACCGACAAAACCGTAATCCTCGTTCCCGGCCAAGTTGAGGATGACGCGTCTATCCGCTACGGTTCGCCCCAAATCTATCGCAATCTGGATCTGCTCCGTACTGTACGCGAATGCAATCCCGATGCCTATATCATCTACAAACCGCATCCCGATGTAGTCAGCGGTAACCGTATCGGCCAGATTTTTCCTGAAGATGCTGCACGATATGCCGACCAAACCGCCGAACAAGCCGATATCCTGACCTGTCTCCAATACGCAGACGAAGTACATACCATGACTTCGCTGACCGGTTTTGAAGCCTTGTTGCGTGGCAAAAAAGTCAGCTGCTACGGCCTGCCTTTCTATGCAGGCTGGGGGCTTACCCAAGATCTGCTCCCCATTCCGCGCCGCAGCCGCAGGCTTGAGCTTTGGCAGCTGATTGCCGGTACGCTCATACACTATCCCGACTATATCCATCCCGAAACCCATCAGGCCATCAATGCGGAAACCGCTGCCCAAATCCTGATACGACAAAAAAATATGCAAAAAAACAACAACGGATTACATCGCGGGTACTTTGCTAAAAAATTAGGTAAAATCAAACAACTATATCGATCTTTCAAATAAACACCATCTAAATTAACGACACGTCATAAACTTGCCTCTATTGCGGCATCATTGCCTTTGCATCGTTAATTCTCTTGGCGTATGCTTGAAAGTTCAACCTAAAACTATTACATAAAAAACAAAACCACATTGCGACATGAAACAGACCGTCCTCAAAAACAACCTGCAAAACCTGCTTGAAAGCGCAGAAAATATCCTGCTGCTTCAAGGACCTGTCGGCAATTTTTTTCTGCGTCTTGCCAATTGGCTGACTGAAAATGGCAAAACTGTACATAAATTCAACTTTAATGCAGGCGACGACTATTTTTATCCGCCCACTCAAGCGCATACCGTTGTTTTTAACGACAACTACGATGCCTTTCCTGAATTTTTGCAAGAATACATCGTTCAACATCACATCCAGGCCGTTGTCTGCTTTGGTGACACACGCCCTTATCACGTCATTGCAAAACGCATTGCAAACGAAAACCAAGCCAGTTTCTGGGCGTTTGAAGAAGGCTATTTCCGCCCCTACTACATCACCTTAGAAAAAGACGGCGTCAACGCATTTTCCCTATTACCGCGCCGTGCCGACTTTTTTTTGGAACAATTCCCTAAGCTTGCCCAGCAGGAATACAAAGCGCCGACGCCGGTACGCGGCGGGTTTATGCCCATGGCCAAAAATGCCGTCCGTTACTATATCGAATTGTTCCGCAACCCGAACAAGTACCCAAACTACATCCACCACCGCGCATCCAATGCCGGCCATTACCTCAAACTGTGGTCAATCTCCATCCTCAAGCGTTTGAACTACTACATTGAAGACATCCAAATCGCCAAACGCGTGGAGGCGGGCAAATACGGCAAATTTTTTATTGTTCCCTTGCAGGTATTCAACGACAGCCAAGTCCGCATCCATTGTGACTTTTCCAGCGTCCGCAGCTTCCTGCTCCATATTTTGGCCTCCTTTGCCGCGCACGCGCCTGCCGATACCAACCTCATCATCAAGCATCATCCGATGGACCGCGGCTTTATCGACTACTCGTGCGACATCAAACGCTTTATCAAAAAACACCCCAAACTCAAAGGCCGTATCACTTACGTCCATGATGTCCCCCTGCCCGTTTTCCTGCGCCATGGCCTCGGTATGGTCACCATCAACAGTACCAGCGGCCTGTCCGGACTGATTCACAATATGCCAGTTAAGGTTCTCGGCCGTGCCTATTATGATATTCCCGGCATTACTGACCAAAATACCTTGGCGGAATTTTGGAATCATCCGACACCGCCTGACAAAGAGCTGTTCCATACCTACCGAATGTACCACCTCAACGTGACCCAAATTAACGGTAATTTCTACAGTCAGGTCTTTTTCCCTAACAAAAAAACCTCCGACTCTTCCACTCCAACAACCTGACTTAGCGAAAGAAAAGTTTAGGCCGTCTGAAATGTTTTTCAGACGGCCTGAAGCAATCAATATACCTTAGCTACTGCCATGTAAATAAAACACAAAAACCTGCATTTATCATTAACAATAAATTACAAAGACAGTATAATGACCGAGCTGTCATGAGCGCATACCGACTCAAGCTGAGCCTTTTGTAACACACAAAATATGGATGTATCCCTAGGCAAAACAATATAACAAGCCAAACATCCTAAAGATAAGCCAGCAAGACAATACACTCTACAAAACTATGCCGAGCAAAATTTTTACAAAGCTCTCAACCGGTATCGCCGCCCATATGCCGCAACATCCGTCTTCCACTTTATATCCGCCCGCAAACCATGACCGCTGCTCCTGAAATCCTCTACCGGCAAGCCGCCGCCCTTTTGGAACAATCCAATACTACCCAAGCCCTGCCCCTGCTGCAACAGGCCGCAGAGCAGGGATATACGGAAGCTGCTTTCGTATTGGGCGACCATCTGCTGCAAAACGGTCATCCGGAGCAGGCACTTCCATGGCTGGAAGCCGCCGCGGCCCAACGCCATCCCAAGGCACTCTTTATCCTGCTGCAACAACGCGAACGCAACGGTACCCCGACTGGACATCTTCTTAACGAATACGCCTGGCTGGGTGAGCAAGGTCACCTTGAAGCCCAATTAATCCTCATGCGTTACCATGCGCAACGCAACGATCCACAATCGCTCTACTGGGCAGAGCTTGCCGCCGCGCAATATGCCGCGCCTGCATATTACCATCTGGCACGTCATCATCAACGCCAAGGCGACGTTGCAACAGCCATCGAACAATACGAAAAAGCGGCCGCGCTCGGCGTGACTGTCGCCTACTGGCAACTCGGTCAAATTTACTTCTACGGCACAGGTGTCAACCCCAACCACGGACAAGCCGAACAATACCTCGAACAAGCCGCGCAAGCCGGCCACATCGCCGCACAAATCCTGCTGGCCGACCTTCTTGCCGCCCAACGCAAACCCGAAGCCTTAGAATGGTATCGTCGTGCCGCCGATAAGGAGCAAGCGGAAGCACAGGCCAAGCTGGCCCAATACGCCCTGACCGGCGAACTTTCCGAACGCGATCCGTTCCAAGCGGCACGATATGCCAAAGCCGCTGCCGAGAAAAACCATCCCGAAGCGCTGAAAATCATGGGCGACCTCTACCGCTACGGCCTCGGCATTAAAGCTGACAACCATGTCGCGCATGATTACTACCACCGTGCTGCCGCGCTGGGTTCTGCCGCTGCCGCACAAAAACTCATCAGCGACGCCGCGCTGTACCATCCGCAACAATACGAACAAATCAAAACAGCCGCCCTGCAACAGCAACAAACCGAAACCATCTACCATTTGGCAGAAGCACAAGCCCACGCCATCGGCCGTCCTGCCGACTACAATGCCGCGCGCAAAAATTACATGGAAGCGGCCGAGTTCCATCATAAAAATGCGGCGGCAGCCTTAGGTCGCATCTACCATTACGGCCTCGGTACGGCACAAGACCCTCGGGCGGCCGCCCACTGGTACGCCATCGCTGCCGAACAAAACCACCCTTCCGCCCAATACCACCTCGCCTGTTTTTACTATCACGGACAAGGTGTAAGCTGCCATGTTCCGACCGCCTGCTACTGGCTGCAGGCCGCCATCAGCAACGGCCACACTTCGGCCGAATCATTAACATCCCTATTAGAACAATGGCGCCACGAAGTGCACCATACCATCGGACAAAAGGCCGTCTGAAAATATTTACACTCGCATTTTTTGACAATCTTTAACTATTCCCCTAATATTTGCCAGTTATTTTTCACGGACACGTCATTGTTTTCATTTCTTTCTGAAAACGCCTTGTCCGCGCATCAATACCATGACACTCGGCGGATAACGCCAAGCGTTGAAACACACTACATCCGGAACAAAAACGGATGCTCGGAAAAACATTTCTAGGAGGTGAAACAACATGGAATGGGAATTCAACAGTTATTACACACTGATTGCCGCCACGCTCGTGTTGCTGGTTGGTAAATTTCTGGTTCAAAAAATCAAATTCTTAAGAGACTTCAATATTCCCGAGCCGGTCGCCGGCGGTTTGATTGCCGCTATCGTCCTGTTCGCCCTGCACGAAGCCTACGGCGTCAGCTTCAAATTTGAAAAACCGCTGCAAGATGCGTTCATGCTTATCTTCTTTACATCCATCGGTTTGAGCGCCGACTTCTCCCGTTTGAAAGCGGGCGGTTTGCCTTTGGTTATCTTTACCGCCGTGGTGGGTGCATTTATCATCGTCCAAAACTTTGTCGGTGTCGGCTTGGCGAGCGCATTGGGCTTGGATCCGCTGATTGGCCTGATTACCGGTTCGATTACCCTGACCGGTGGTCACGGTACCGCCGGTGCATGGGGTCCTGACTTTGAAAGCAAATTCGGCCTGACCGGCGCAACCGGCTTAGGTATGGCTTCTGCAACATTCGGCCTGGTATTCGGCGGTTTGATCGGTGGTCCTGTTGCACGCCGTCTGATCAACAAAATGGGCCGTAAACCTATCGTCAAAACTGCCAAATCCGACGACAACGATGCTACTGATGACATCTTCGAACAAGCACAGCGCACCCGCCTGATTACGGCTGACTCCGCTGTCGAAACGCTCGCGATGTTTGCCGCATGTTTGGCTTTTGCCGAAATCGTGGACAGCTACGACAAAGCCTTCTTCGACTTGCCTAAATTCGTATGGTGTCTGTTTGCAGGCGTGGTCATCCGCAACGTCTTGACTGCCGCCTTCAAAGTCAATATGTTTGACCGCGCCATCGACGTATTCGGTAACGCCTCCCTGTCCCTCTTCCTGTCTATGGCTCTTCTGAACCTGAAACTGTGGGAATTGACCGGTCTGGCAGGCCCTGTAACCATCATCTTGGCCGTACAAACCGTCGTGATGATTCTGTACGCCACTTTCGTTACCTACGTCTTCATGGGTCGCGATTACGACTCTGCCGTATTGGCAGCCGGTCACTGCGGCTTCGGTTTGGGTGCCACCCCGACTGCCGTTGCCAACATGCAGTCCATTACCCAAACTTTCGGCCCGTCTCACAAAGCCTTCTTGATTGTGCCTATGGTGGGTGCGTTCTTCGTTGACTTGCTCAACGCCGCCATCCTCTCCGGCTTCATCAGCGTCATCAAAGGCTGATACGTCTGACATAGAAAAGCACTTGCCGCATTTACTTGCTGCAAGTGCTTTTGTTATGATAAGCACGTCAGGCCGTCTGAAAGGCCGTCATCTTCAGGAGTACCCATGTACAAAAAAACCGCTTCCGTATTGATTTTAAGCACGATTCTTCTTGCCGCATGCAGCAAAGAAGAGCCGAAAGCCGCGCTTGATTGCGCCCAACCGGCCACACTGCAAAACATCCGTACCACCATCGAAGACACCCTCAAACAACAAGCGCGCTCCTTTGCCCGCAATGACAACCGCCAATTCGTCGATGCCGACAAAATCATCGCCGCCGGCCTCGAATTAGAAACCCTGCTTGAAGACCCCAAAGAAACCGAAGACGACGGCAAAGCCATCTGCCGTGCCAACCTCAAAATCCGCATTCCCGACACCATCCTCAAGACGGCCATAGACAACAGCCCGCTGATTTACGGCAGCACCCCGTTGTCCGACATGCTCGAACAAAAACTGATGGGCAGCAACCTGACCTTTGAAAACAACACGTTCAGCACCACCCTGCTCTACACCCCCGACAAAGACGGCAAACTGATTCTCGAAGACAACACCCTGAGCACCACCGCCCAAACCCTTTCCGCTACCCTGCTGCCCTACGGCGTGAAAAGCATTGTTATGATAGACGGCAAGCCTGTATCCAAAGAGCAGGCCATCAAGCTGCTGCAAAACCAAAACACGGAAGAGCCGCCGACTGTCAATCCGCAAGACATCCTTGAAAACAACGCCGCCAGCCAAGCTGCCGGCCTGACCGATGACGGCGACGATTCAGATTACGAAGTCCTGCGCCCCGACCATGAAACCCAACGCAACGAGCCGCCCGGCCTCAGCCAAAGCGAACTCGACAACGCGCGCGCGCAAAACCGTCAGGCGGACGGCGAAATCAACGACCTCTGGGGCGGCTTAGACAGCGATGTCAAACAACAAATCCTCGGCGAACAACGCGCCTGGATTCAAAGCAAAAAACTCAACTGCCAACAAGCAGCCGCGTCCGCAGACAACTCCGCACAAGCAGAATACCTGCGCCTGCAGTGTGAGACCCGCATGACCCGCGAACGTACGCAATACCTGCGCGGCTATTCCATCAACTAAAACCGATAAGGCCGTCTGAACATTCAGACGGCCTACAAGAAAGCACATCACATCATGCAATACCGAATCCACCGTGAAGGCAATGCCCAAAACACACCCTCTTCAGCCTCCACACCCGTCGACAACTGGGAGCGCAACACCCTGCGTGAAGTCCTCCTCGCCGCCTACCAAGAACAGCGCCGCGCCCGCATTTGGCGCAATATCTGGCGCGGTGTCGCCGTCCTCATCTTCCTCAGCCTGATCTTCGGCTTCGCAGAAGAAGAAGGAAAAACCACGAGCATCCAAGCCCGCAGCGAACACACCGCCGTTATCGACCTGACCGGCGAAATCGGCAACGACATCGACGACCAAGTCCAAATCCTGCGCGACAGCATGGAAGCCGCCTACAACAACGGCAACGCCAAAGCCATCATCATCCGTGCCAACAGCCCTGGCGGTTCGCCTGTCGTGTCCAACACGGCCTTTAACGAAGTCCGCCGCCTCAAAGCCGAACACAAAGACATCCCTGTCTACCTCGTTGCCGAAGACATGTGCGCTTCCGGCTGCTACTACATTGCCGCCGCAGCCGACAAAATTTACGCCGACCCTTCCAGCATTGTCGGCAGCATCGGCGTGATCGGCGGCGGTTTCGACTTTACCGGCCTGATGGACAAAGCCGGTGTCAAACGCCGTCTGAAAACCGCCGGCAGCAACAAAGGTATGGGCGACCCTTTCACGCCTGAAACCCCGGCACAAACCCAAATTTGGGAAACCATGTTGGGCGATATTCACCAAGAATTTATCAAAGCCGTCAAACTCGGCCGCGGCGCAAGGTTGAAAGACAAACAGTATCCTGACGTTTTCAGCGGCCGCATCTATACTGGCAAAGAAGCCAAACAGGTCGGCCTGATTGACGACTTCGGCAGCATTTACAGCGTTGCCCGCGATGTCGTCAAAGCCCCCGAGCTGGTCAACTACACGCCGCAAGACGATTTCAGCAAAATGCTCAGCCGCCGCTTCGGTGCGGAAGTGAAGGCTAAAGTCAAAGAAACTTTGTCTGAAATTTGGTAAACCAAAAAACCCAAAGACCGTCTGAAACCCAAAACATGGGGCTTCAGACGGCCTTTTTATATGGTTTTTAAAATAAAACGCTGATTATTGTCCAAGCATCCATCGGCTTCATCAAATCGGCAGGCAGATGCTCCCTGATGATGCTGTTACAGGAACACATTACGCCTGCGAACGATTAAACCTTCACGCTTCAGACGGCCTGCTGCATATTGTGCGCCATATCAAGCGCGGCACGAACGGCGGTAATCAAACTGCCGGAGTCGGCTTTGCCCGTGCCTGCCAAGTTCAAGGCAGTACCATGGTCGACGGAAGTGCGGATAAAGGGCAGGCCGAGGGTGATATTCACGCCTTCGCCGAAACCGGCGTATTTGAGCACCGGCAGCCCTTGGTCGTGATACATGGCGAGGACGGCATCGGCATCTTTGAGCAGGAAGGGTTGGAACACGGTATCGGCCGGATAAGGGCCGCGTGCGTCTATGCCCTCGGCCTGCAGGGCATGAAGTGCCGGAATAATGGTGTCAATTTCTTCGTGTCCCAAATGGCCGCCTTCGCCCGCGTGGGGATTGAGGCCGGTAACGAGGATGACCGGTTTGGCTATGCCGAACTTATGGCGCAGGTCGTGTTCAAGAATGCGGACAACCGACTCGATTAAAGGCTTCGTGATGGTGGCGGAAATATCTTTCAGCGGCAGATGGGTGGTGACCAATGCCACACGCAGGCCGCCGCCGGTTAACATCATGACGACTTGTTCGGTATGGCTTTTTTCGGCGAGGTATTCGGTATGACCGCTGAAAAAGCCGTTGCCTGCGTGGGCATCGTTGATGATGCCTTTATGCAGCGGCGCAGTAACCATACCGGCAAACAGGCCGTCTGAAATGCCTTGATACGCCGTATCCAGCAGCCGGAGAACATACGCGGCATTGGCAGGATTGAGTTCGCCTGCCCGACACTCGGCATCTAAAGGAATATGCAGGACTTCGAGTTCGCCCTTAGGCAACGGTTCAGCCGCTTGGGCTTGAAAGTCGCGCAGGATGACGGATTTGCCGAGCTGTTCGGCCCTTTGCGCCAACAGGTTTTTGTCGCACAAAACAACGGGGCGGCAAGGAAGGTCGGCGAAAGCCAAATCGAGGCAGATGTCGGGGCCGATACCGGCCGGTTCGCCGGAAGTGATGGCGAGAATGGGAGCAGTCATGGTGTTTCTCGGTATGGTTTACAGTATTTGGACAACGTCAGGCAAAATGCCTGCCCTACTTTTGCAGATTAACACAAATACAAAAAGGCCGTCTGAAAACAGTTTTTGCTTGGTCAAACTGTTTTCAGACGGCCTTGTCTGTTTACCGTTTTATACTTAAGAACGGCGGCCGATCATGCGGTACAAAACGTCGTGGCCTTGAATGCGGTGGACGACAACCATGGCGATATGGCCGGCGACAAGCGCGAAGAGCAGCCAGCCGAGTTTGCCGTGCGCCATATTGCCGAGGTTGGACATCCATTCGATTTTCTCTGGCGAACCCTGCATCACTTCGACACCGAATACTTTCAACGGACCGCGACCGCCGCCGTATTGGCGGATCATGCCGATAACGGGAACGGCGAGCATGAGAACGTAAAGGGCAAGGTGGCCTGCTTTGGCGGCAAAGCTGTCGGCGGCAGGGCGTTTGGACGCATTGAGCAAAGCCCAAACAATGCGCATGGCAATCACCAGCAGCGTGATGAAACCGATGGATTTATGCACGCCGAAGAGCGATTTGACCCATTCTTCGCCATCGTAGATGGTCCAAACGGTAATGGTGGAGAGGATGCCGATGAAACCGAGTACGGTCAGCCAGTGCAACGCGCGCGCGACGGCATCGTAGGTTTGTGGACGTGTAGCGGTCATAATGTTTCCTTGTTTTTGATTTGTTTGGTTTTTTGAATCGGCGGCATTGTAACAAAAATGTCCAACCAATTATGTTGCCTTTTTGAAGAGACTTCGTAAATGTTTGGAAAATTTGAAGAAACGGCGGTTTTATCCGTCAGGCTGCCCGGGCCGTCTGAAAACAAGGGCAGGAATACCACCTTCTATGCCGAACTCGGGCTAAAATAGGCGTTTTTATTCTCGGGTACGCATCGATGCAGGTTTGGATTCGGCGGTTTGCGCTGTTGCTTCTGCCTTTAAGTTTCTTAGCGGTCATGGTGGCCGCGCCTTTGCTGTCGCTGGCGTTTTACGACGGCGAAGGCGCTTGGGCGGAAATGGTGGCTGATGACTATATGCGCCTGCGCTTGGGCTGGACGGTGGCACAGGCGGTTTTGACCTGCGTCTTGGTCACGGCTTTGGGCGTGCCTGCGGCGTGGGTGCTGGCGCGGATGGACTTTGCCGGACGGCGCACGGTTTTACGCCTGCTGATGCTGCCTTTTGTGATGCCGACTTTGGTAGCAGGCATGGGCGTGCTGGCCTTGTTTGGCGCACACGGTATGCTGGCGGCAGGTTGGCAGGACACGCCGTGGCTGCTAATTTACGGCAACGTGTTTTTCAACCTGCCGGTTTTGGTGCGCTCGGCGTATCAGGGATTTGTGCGTGTGCCGCAGGCGCGGTTGCTCTCGGCGCAATCTTTGGGCGCGGACGCGTGGCGGCGGTTTGTCTGGGTCGAATGGCCGGTGGTGCGCGCGTGGGTTGCCGGCGGCGCGTGCTTGGTGTTTTTATATTGTTTTTCAGGCTTCGGACTGGCCTTGCTGCTCGGCGGTGAACGTTTTGCGACGGTGGAAGTGGAAATCTACCGGCTGGTGGCGTACGAGTTGGACATGGAACGTGCGTCGGTGTTGGTGTGGCTGGTGCTGGCGGTTACAGCGGCGGCAGGCGGTTTGTATGCGTATTGGAGCAGGCGCGTGACTGTGGATAAGTCGGTCTCGCCTTTGCCTCCGCGTGCGCCGATATGGGCTTGGGAAAAATGGCTGACGGCAACGGTATTGGCCATGTTGGCAGTATGCTGCCTGCTGCCTTTGGCGGCGGTGTGGCTCAAGGCGGTATCGGCAGGCTCTTCGTGGGCAGTCTTGCTGGAAGCGCAAACGTGGGCGGCGGTGTGGAATACCGTCCGTTTCTCTGCGGCAGCGGTGGCGGCGGCAACGGTTTTAGGCGTGCTGTATGCGGCGGCGGCACGGCAAATGGCGTGGTTGCGCGCGCTGATGTTTTTGCCGTTTATGGTGTCGCCTGTGTGCATCGCGTTCGGCGTATTGCTGCTCTATCCGCAGTGGACGGCTTCGCTGTGGCTGCTGACGGCGACTTACGCGCTGTTGGCGTATCCGTTTGTGGCCAAAGACGTACTGGCCGCGTGGGACGGTTTGCCCAAAGATTACGCGGCGGCGGCGCGCACCATGGGCGCAAACGGTTTTCAGACGGCCTGTTATGTAACCGCGCCTTTATTGAAACCGGCCTTGCGGCGCGGTCTGACTTTGGCTTCGGCAACGTGTATCGGAGAATTTGCGGCCACATTATTCCTGTCGCGCCCCGAATGGCAGACGCTGACTACTTTGATTTACGATTATCTCGGGCGCGCCGGTGCGGACAATTACGGACGGGCGATGGTGTTGACGGCGGTATTGACCGCTTTGGCTTTGACGGCATTTTTGCTGGTGGACGAAGCGGAAGGGCAAAAGGCCGTCTGAACGTAGTCGGCTCAAATTCCCTTCACTTTCACTACACTATTGCCGCGCCTTGTGTCGAAAATTGATTGAATCCGCTATATAATTTGTTTTTAACCGCACTCAACACGACCTATCATGACCGACTTAGAAACCAAACGCCTTGAAACCCAAGCCATGCTGGACAATGCCGACTTGCTGTTTGACCAAGAACAATGCCGCGCGGCCTTGCAAAAAGTTGCCGACGACATTACCCGCGACTTGGGCGGCAAATACCCCCTGCTCTTGCCTGTCATGGGTGGTGCGGTGGTGTTTACAGGGCAGCTGCTGCCGCTGTTGCGCTTCCCTTTGGACTTTGACTACGTCCATGTTTCCCGCTACGGAGACAAACTCACAGGCGGCGCGTTCAACTGGAAACGCATACCCGACCCCGAGCAAATCAAAGGCCGTCATGTAGTCGTTTTGGACGACATCCTGGACGAAGGCCACACCATGGCCGCCATTCAGGAAAAACTGTTGAAAATGGGCGCGGCAAGCTGCCGTGCGGCTGTGTTTGCCAACAAACTGATCGACAAAAAAAAACCAACCAAAGCCGATTATGTCGGTTTGGACGTGCCCAACCGCTACGTCTTCGGTTACGGCATGGATGCCGCCGGCTGTTGGCGCAACCTCGGCGAAATCTACGCCTTAAACAATAAATAAAACAAAGGCCGTCTGAAAAATCTTCAGACGGCCTCAACCCCAATAATAGGAACACATCATGATAGGTTTGTTAATCATTACACATGAAACCATAGGTGAAGCCTATCGCGGTTTGGCCGACCATTTCTTTCCCAACGGCTTCCCCGAAAATCTCCACATCCTCGGCGTACAGCCCGACGAAGATCAAAACGACATCATCAACAACGCCATCGCCGCGTTGCAGGAATTTCCCGACAACCGCGGCGTGCTGATCATGACCGACATCTTCGGCGCAACCCCGTGCAACGCCGCACGCCGGCTGGTGCGCGAAAACAAATCCGCCATCCTGACCGGCCTCAACGCCCCGATGATGATTAAAGCCATCCAATACTCATCACAAGCCGAAAACCTCTCCGACTTCACCGAAACCGTCAAAGAGGCCGCCATCCGGGGCATTTTCGCCATTACATCCGCACCTGAAGACCTGGTGTGCAAAGAACACGGCTAAGGCCGTCTGAAAACATTCACTTTACGAACATTACATTTAGGGGACATTCATGCTCAAACAAGAAATCGAAATCATCAACAAACTCGGCCTGCACGCGCGCGCTTCCAGCAAATTCACCCAAACTGCCTCCCAATTCCAAAGCGAAGTCTGGGTCACCAAAAACGGCAACCGCGTCAACGGCAAAAGCATCATGGGCCTGATGATGCTGGCCGCAGCCAAAGGCACCGTGATTGAGCTGGAAACAGAAGGCGCAGACGAAGCCGCCGCCATGCAGGCGTTGACCGACCTCATCAACGACTACTTCGGCGAGGGCGAATAATGAGCATCGTCCTACACGGTGTAGCCGCGGGCAAAGGCATTGCCATCGGCCACGCCCACCTCATCACGCGCGGCACAACGGAAGTTCCCCAATACGACATCGATCCCGACAAGCTCGATGCCGAAGTTACCCGTTTCGACAACGCCATCAAAGCCACGCGCAAAGAATTGGAACAGCTGCGCGGCGCGATTCCCGAAAATGCCCCGACCGAATTGGGCGCGTTCATCTCCCTGCACCTGATGCTGCTGACCGACGTTACCCTCTCGCGCGAACCCATCGACATTTTGCGCGAGCAGAAAATCAACTCCGAATGGGCATTGAAACTGCAAAGCGACAAGCTCGCCGCCCAGTTCGACAGCATCGACGACGACTACCTGCGCGAACGCAAACAGGACATGCTCCAAGTCGTCCGCCGCATCCACAACAACCTTGTCGGTCAGAGCAACGAAATCAACCTCGCCGGCAACCTGTTTGACGACACCGTCCTCATCGCGCACGACCTCTCGCCTGCCGATACCGTATTGTTCAAAGAGCAGCACATTACCGCCTTCGTGACCGATGCCGGCGGTCCGACCAGCCACACCGCCATCTTAGGCCGCAGCCTCGACATCCCGTCCGTCATCGGCCTGCACAACGCCCGCAAACTCATCACCGAAAACGAAATCGTCATCGTCGACGGCATCAACGGCGTCCTCATCATCGATCCCGACGAAGTCGTCCTCAACGAATACCGCCGCCTCGCCCGCGAATACCGCAGCCACAAGCGCGAACTCAACAAAATCAAAAAAACCGCCGCCACCACGGCCGACGGCATCAACATCGAACTTTTGGCCAACATCGAATCCGCCGAAGACATCAAAGCCCTGCACAACTTCGGCGCAGACGGCGTCGGCCTGTTCCGCAGCGAATTCCTCTACCTCAACCGCGACAACATGCCGACCGAAGACGAACAATACGAAGTCTACGCCGGCATCGTCAAAAAACTCAAAGGCAAAAACATCACCATCCGCACCGTCGATTTGGGTGTCGATAAAAATCCGCGCTGGTTCGGCCAAAACAGCACGCCCAACGGCAGCCTCAACCCCGCGCTCGGCTTGACCGGCATCCGTTTGTGCCTCGCCGAGCCGGTCATGTTCCGCACCCAAATGCGCGCCATCCTCCGCGCCGCCGCCCACGGCCCCGTGCGCATGATGTGGCCGATGATTACATCCATTTCCGAAGTGCGCCAATGCCTTATCCATCTGGACACGGCCCAACGCCAACTGACCGAACGCGGCGAAACCTTCGGCCCGGTCAGCATCGGCTGCATGATTGAAATCCCGTCCGCAGCCATGACCGTCGGCAGCATCCTCAAGCTCGTCGATTTCATCTCCATCGGCACCAACGACCTGATTCAATACCTCCTGTCGGTCGACCGCGGCGACGACAGCGTCAGCCACCTCTACCAACCCGGCCACCCTGCCGTCCTCAAAACGCTGCAACACATCATCCGCACCGCAAACCGCATGGAAAAAGGTGTGTCCATCTGCGGCGAAATGGCCGGCGACACCGTCTTCACCCGACTGTTACTCGGCATGGGCTTGCGTCGCTTCTCTATGAACCCCAACAACCTGCTTTCGGTTAAAAACATCATCCTGCACAGCCACACCGGCCATCTTGAAAACGACGCCGCCAAAATCCTGCGCTGCGAAGACCCGGAAAAAGCCGAGAAACTGATTAAAATCCTCAACCAAAGCGAACAGGCGGAATCACAGGCCGTCTGAAATTCACAAAATATCCGAAACCGACACAAGGGCGTATTGAACACGCCCTTTTTATTTTTCCCCATTTTGGGTTGACACCCGATTTCCCTCAGATCTTCCCTATTTCGCCATTTCAAAAACCAACCTTTTTCACTTTTCCCAAACACTGCTTACAGGCCGTCTGAAAAATATAGGGCGCAAGTGAAATAAAACTTTTATGCCTCCACCAAAGGCCGTCTGAACCCTGATTGCAAGGTTTCAGACGGCCTTGTTTTCAACCGAATACCTTTTATTTTTTTTGCAATAAAAAACCCTTTACCGATCTATTCCAGCTACTGCCCACTATGGCTTTATGTACCCCATATCATTCCTTTTTACTAGGTCTTCAGTACACCCAAGCCCTATATAAACACTATCCCTTCGTTTTAATGATGAAACTTTTTATTTCGAAATATGTCTATCCCTACATTCACTTGAAAAAAGATTCAATACCTTGTAAATTTATAAAAAGATAGTAATTATCATCATATTTTAAAGGAATGATTCATGAGATTTACGCAACTTTCTGCTTTGATTGCCGCCGCCGCTTTATCAGTCGGCTCCGTATCCGCTTTTGCCAAACCCGTTCAGCTGACCGATATCCTCGGCCGTAAGGTAACTGTCGACCTGCCTGCCAAGCGTGTGGTTTTGGGCTTCTATTACCAAGACTACATGGCCATCGGCGGTAAAACCGCGCTGGACAACGTCGTCGGTTTCTCCAAAGCAGTTTGGGCTGACTGGGCGCCGCCAAGCTGGGCGGCATTCAGCAAAGCCGTGCCTAAACTGAATCAGCTGACCGACGTGGGTGAAGTGGAAGTCGGCACGTTCTCGATTGAGAAAGTATTGGCACTGAAACCCGATTTGCTGGTTTTGGCCGAATGGCAATACAAGGCTTTGGGTTCCGATCTCGACCGCATCAACAAGGCCGGCATCCCCATCGTCGTGTTGGACTACAACGCGCAAACAGTGGCCAAACACGTTCAATCGACCAAACTCATCGGTACATTGACCGGCCAGCAGCAAAAAGCCGACAAACTGGCGGCAGACTACAAACGCGTTGCCGACACCATCCAAGCGCGCGTGCAAAAAGCCAACCTGCCCAAGCCTAAAGTCTATATCGAGTTCGGCAACAAAGGCCCTGCCGAACACAGCGTTACCTTCGGCAAGAGCATGTGGGGTTCGATGGCGACACTGGTCGGCGGCAACAATATCGCCGCTTCTTCGGTCGAATTCTACGGCCCGATCAATCCTGAAAAAGTCCTCGCCGCCAAACCCGACGTGATCGTGATTACCGGCCGCGAAACCGAATTGAAGAAAAACCCTGCCGCCATGGTCATGGGCTGGGGCATTCCAAAAGCCGAAGCGGAAAAACGCTTGGCAGGCTTTGCCAAACGCGCCGGCTGGGCAAACCTGCCTGCGATTAAAAACAACCGCCTCTACGCCGCCTACCATGCCAACTCGCGCACGCTGTCCGACAGCGCGTCAATTCAGTTTATGGCCAAAGCGATTTATCCGCAGTTGTTTAAAGATTTCAACCCTGAGAAAACCTATCTGGACTTCTACCGCCAAAACCTGCCTGTTGTACCAAACGGTACGTTCTACCTGTATCCGAAAGGGCAGTAAGGTAGTTTAGATTTTCAGACGGCCTTTTAAATCGGAAGGCCGTCTGAAATTTTTGCGGAAGAAAAAGGCAAACCCGTTCTCCCCTTTATCAACATTCTTTTTTAAAGGTTTGAAACATGAATGATTCGGTTGTCGCCGAGATTGTGAGAAACCAGCGCAAGTTGGAAGGCAAGCGTTGGTTGATTGTGTTGATGTTTTTAATCATCGCGGCAGTCAGTTTTTTATTCGACATCGCCACCGGCCCGGCGATGACGGACACGCTGCCTGTCGGCGAAGTGGTCAATGTTTTGCTGGGCAAACCCGAAGTCGATGAAATGAACCGCCTGATTGTGATGGATTTGCGCCTGCCGATTGCGGTGATGGCGCTGGTGGTCGGTGCGGCTTTGGGCGTCGGCGGGGCGGAGATTCAGACGCTCTTGAACAATCCGATGGCCAGCCCTTATACGCTGGGCTTGGCGGCGGCGGCAGGTTTGGGCGCGTCGGTGGTGATTGCGTTCGGCGGTTTCGGGCTGCCGGAAACGGTCGCCGTTCCCATCGGCGCGTTTGTGATGACCATGCTGGCTTCGGGCATCTTGTTTCTGTTTGCTTCGGCGCGCCGCTTCAACTCGGCGATGCTGGTGCTGGTGGGGATTGCGCTGTTGTTTCTGTTTCAGTCGATTTTGTCGCTGATTCAGTTTATCGCCGCGCCTGAGATTTCGCAGCAGATTCTGTTTTGGCTGTTCGGCAGTTTAACCAAGGCAACTTGGGAGACGGTCATCGTTACGGCGGCAGTTACGGCGGTATGCGTGTTTCTGCTTTCGCGCGACGTGTGGAAGCTGACCGCGCTGCGTTTGGGCGAAGAACGCGCCGTTGGGCTGGGCATCAATCTGCAACTTTTGCGCCTGAAAACGCTGGTGTTGGTGGCGGTGATGACGGCGACGGCGATCAGTTTTGTCGGCGTCATCGGCTTTATCGGCTTGGTTGCCCCTCATGTGGCGCGGATTCTTTTGGGTGAAGACCAACGTTTCTTCCTGCCCGGCGCGATGCTGGCAGGGGCGGCGTTTTTATCGGTCGCGAGCGTGTTGTCCAAGGTGATTATCCCCGGCGCGCTGTTTCCGGTGGGGATTGTTACGTCGTTTGTCGGCGTGCCGTTCTTCTTCTGGATTGTATTAACGAAACGATAGGCCGTCTGAAATGTTGAAACTTGAAAACGTACACATCCGGCGCGGCGATTATGTGGTCGCCGACAATATCGATTTGACGCTGGAACAAGGCAAAGTCTATTCCGTGCTCGGCCCCAACGGCACAGGCAAATCCTCACTGATGAAAACGATTTTCGGCGAAGTCGCGCACAAAGGTACCATCCGCTACGGCGACGAAGCGTTGAGCAAAATCCACCTGCAAAGCTGGCGCAAACGCATAGGCTATATGCCACAGGACACCGCCGCCGAAGCCTCGCTGACCGCGTTGGAAGTCGTGTTGCTCGGCCGCATGGACGCGCTGCACATGCACGTCGGCGACGAACTGCTGCACGAAGCCGCAAGTATCATGGCGGAACTGGGCATCGGCCACTTGGCGCACCGCGATGTCATGCGGCTTTCCGGCGGACAGCGGCAGCTTGTGATGTTTGCCCAAGTCATGCTGCGCCGCCCCGAAATCCTGATGCTGGACGAACCGGTCAGCGCGCTGGATATGCACCATCAGCTCAATCTTTTGGAGCGCGTGGTGCAATACACGCACGAACACAATCTGGTTACGCTGATGGTGTTGCACGATTTGAGCCTCGCCGCGCAGTTTTCAGACGGCGTGATTCTGCTCGGCGAAGGCAAAGTACAGGCGCAGGGCGCGCCACAGGATGTGTTGCAGGCGGACATGATCGGCAGATTGTACAAAGTGGACATCGAGCTTTTGTACGACAGCAAAGGCCTGCCCGTTATCCGCCCGATGCGGAAGAGTGCGTAACTTAACCGCTCCTGCAAATGTCGGATGTGAGCATCCGGCCTGCAAACTCCCTGCAACTTATCCCCTCTCCTGCGGGAGAGGGTTAGGGAGAGGGTTAGGGAGAGGGCGGTAAGCCCAAGGCTTGCCTCTTCGCCCCATCAGCCCGACCCATATTTTTTATAGTGGATTAACTTTAAACCAGTACGGCGTTGCCTCGCCTTGCCGTACTATTTGTACTGTCTGCGGCTTCGTCGCCTTGTCCTGATTTAAATTTAATCCACTATATCCTTAGAAAGGACTCTCCCATGAAAAAATCCCTCTTCCTCCTGATGCTGACCGCTTCCCTTAGCGCATACGCCGCCAACCACGAAATCAAAATGCTCGACAACGGCAAAGACGGCAGCATGGTGTTCGAGCCCGGCTACGTCAACGCCAAAGTCGGCGACACTGTTACCTTCAAAGCCGCCAACAGCGGCCACTGGGTACAAAGCAAAGCCCTGCCCGAGGGCGTTGCCGACTTCCTTTCCGAAGACGGCAAAGACTTCACGCTCAAGCTCGACAAAGAAGGCGTGTACGTCTATACCTGCCCGCCGCACCGCATGATGAACATGAGCGGCGTGATTCAGGTCGGCAAACCGGTGAACAAAGCCAAAGCACAAGCCGTTGTCGATGAAATGGAAAACCGCGTCATGCAAAGCAAAGGCCGTCTGAAAAAATACATGGCGCAAGTGAAATAAACGCGTTTATGCCCGCATTAAAGGCCGTCTGAAACCTTTCAGACGGCCTGTTTCCTTTGCGTAAAACACGCATCAAAGCTATATCTTCCGTTTCAGTTTCCGATAAAATAGGCCTATTCCGACACAAGACCCGTAAGCATGATACGCTGCCTTTACGCCACGCTGTGGCACCTCGCCCCCTTCCTGATCCGCCGCCACCTGCGCCGCCGCGCCCTCAAATCCCCAGCCTATCTCGAGCATTGGGGCGAGCGTTTCGGGCAGGCGTACCCCAATCCCGTGCAACGCCCGATTTGGATACACGCCGTATCGGTCGGCGAAACGCGTGCGGCCGAACCTTTGGTGCAAGCATTACGCCGCCATTTTCCCGACTCGCCGTTTCTGATTACCCAAATGACGCCGACCGGCCGCGCCACCGCGCAATCCCTGTTCCCTGATGCGCAATGCCGTTACCTGCCCTACGACAAATCCGAATGGGTCACCCGATTTTTAGCCGAACACCGCCCCATCTGCGGCATTTTGATGGAAACCGAAATCTGGCCCAACCTGATGCACGGCTGCCAAGAAGCAGGCATTCCCCTCTTTTTGGCCAACGCGCGCCTCTCCGAAAAATCCCAACGCGGCTACCTTAAAATCCGCAAGTTGGTCGAGCCTGCCATGCAGAGCCTCTCCGGCTGCTTTGCCCAAACCGCCGCCGATGCCGAACGCCTGCACCTTATCGGCGCGTCCAACGTCCACGTCTGCGGCAACACCAAATACGACATTGCGCCCCCCAACGACTCGCGCCCGCTTGCCGTCGCCTTTAAAGAACGCATCGGCGCACGAGCCGTCGTCGTCTGCGCCAGCACGCGCGTGTACAAAGGCACAGACGAAGCCGAGCTGCTCCTCAGAGCATGGCAGGACTACCGCGGCAATGCCTTGCTGGTCATCGTACCGCGCCACCCTGAAAACTTTCAGACGGCCTACGATACCGCTAAATCGCTTGGTTATACCGTGCAAAAACGCAGCGACGGACAACCCGTTTCCCCCGATACACAGGTTTGGATAGGCGACAGCATGGGCGAACTTGCCGCCTACTACCTCAGCGCAGACATTGCCTTCGTCGGCGGCAGCCTTGTTGATGCCGGCTGCCAAAACATCATCGAACCCATCTCCTGCCGCGTCCCCACTCTCTTCGGCTACTCCAACTACAACTTCGCCCAAGCCTGCAAAGGCGCAGTCGAAGCCAAAGCCGCCGTCCGCGTCGAAACCGCCGAAGCCTGGTACAGAACCACGCGCCAATACCTCGACGACGAAACGCTGCGCCAACAGCTGATCAGCCACACCGAGCAATTCATTTCGCAACATCAAGGCGCCAGTGCCAAAATTGCCAAAGCAATTGCAGATTGTTTGAATCAGCATTAAACAATAAAAAACCGCCTGTTCATGACAAACAGGCGGAAACTGAAAAACAGTTTTTTGTTTTCAGCCGTTTAATTGACTAAGAGCAGGAACAGGGTTAAGATAATCTTAACGACTGTTCGCAGTCTCAGCCATGAACGACCTTTCGGCTTGGTTCGTTTCATGTTGAAACTCTCCTTTCTAGGGAGGTTCAAATAAAACAGCCCCACTGCCATGGGGCTGTTTCACTACCTAGCCCCGCAACAATTATACCCAAACTTCCTAAAATCATTCCAAACAAATTTCCACTAAAAAGGCCGTCTGAAACCCCAATTTTTTGAGTTTCAGACGGCCTTTTCTCAACCTACAAACTTAACGTCCTGCTTTCAACACGCGGCGTGCAAACACAAACATACCGAAAACAAAAAACACCAAGCCCAGCCATTTGGCGGCCGTATCCCAGTTTTCCAGGTTCAGGGCCAAAGGCGCATCCGAACCGCCGTTGGTTACGGAGAAGGCGATGATAAATGCCATAATCACACCAATCAGGCTTTCGCCGACAATCAAACCGGCGGAGAACAACGTACCGATACGTTCCGCATTTTTCAGACGGCCTTCACGGTTTTCTTGACGGCGGGCGATGACGGATTTCAACACAGCCGCCAATACCGCACCGATCACAATCGGCATATTCACAGACGGCGGCAAGTAAATACCCATGCCCACGGCCAATACCGGCAAAGCACGCTTGCCGCCGGAAGATTTGCGCAATGTGAAATCGACCGCAATCAACGCCACGCCGATGGCTACGCCGGTGAAAATATAATCCCATTGCAGATTGTGCGAGAAAATACCTTGGGCGATGGTGGTCATCAAAGTTGCCTGAGGCGCGGCAAGGGCTTGTGCCGCATCCATGCCTTCACGCGGCATTGCGCCGGTAAAGCCGTAGGCTTCATACAAAAGCTCCAACACAGGCGAAATCACCAATGCACCGACAACGCAGCCGACAATCAGCGCAACCTGCTGTTTCCAAGGCGTTGCCTTTACCAGATAACCCGTTTTCAAATCCTGCAGGTTGTCATTGGAAATCGAAGCCACACAAATCACAGACGCGCCGCAAAACAGCGTCAATGCCAGCAGGAATTTGCGGTTTGCCTCATCCGCCATCAAGCCGCCGGATTCGCCGACCAACAGCAACACCAGCGAAATAATGACGATAGAGACGATGCCCACACCCGAAATCGGGCTGGAAGACGAACCGACCAAACCGGCCATATAACCGCAAGCTGCGGCCACTAAAAAGCCGATAATCGAAGCCAGCAGCGTACATACAACCACCAACAGCCAAGCCAAACCGCCGGAAATATGCGAGTCGCCGATAAAGTGGAAGAAGGACACGCCCAACACCAGCATCATCGCCAACACCCAGGCAATCATAGCCTTAGGCGACAAATCCTGTTCCGTGCGTTCGGTCATCTGCGCACCGCCGAAATTGCGGAAAGACAGGCGCATACCCTCGACCATCGGTTTCATCAAGGTCAACAGCGTCCAAATAGCCGCAATACCGATCGTACCCGCGCCGATAAAACGGACTTTTTCCTTCCACAAAGACATCGCAAAAGGAATCATCTCCATATCGGCAGGTTGCGGAATATGTGCCGACAGATAAGGCACGGCCACACCCCAGGCAATCGAGATACCCAGCAAAATCGCGATACCGCCGGTCAGGCCGACCAAATAGCCCGCGCCCAGCAAAGCCAGCGAAAAACCCATCGGCACTTGAAACACCGACGCGCCGCCTTTAAACCAAAAGCTCGCGCTGTCCGCCACCACGCGCAAACCGCTTGCGCAGAAGCTCATCAAACCGGCCAGAGCGCCGCCCGACACCAATTCCTTGATACCGCTGCCGCCTTCCTGTTGGTCCGCATCATGGTCGCCAACCTTCAAAATCTCAGCCGCCGCCACGCCTTCCGGATAAGGCAAATCGCTCTTCACCACCATCGCATAACGCAAAGGCACAGTGAAAATCACGCCCAAAATACCTCCGGACATACACAGCAGCGTAGTCTGCCAAAACGGAAAGCCCGCCCAATAACCGGCCATCAGCAAACCCGGCAAGATAAAAATAATACTGGAGAGCGTCCCCGCGGCCGAAGCCTGAGTCTGCACCATATTATTTTCCAGAATATTACTGCCTTTAAAAAACTTCAAAACCGCCATCGAAATCACCGCAGCCGGAATCGAAGACGCAAAAGTCAAACCCACCTTCAAGCCCAAATACACATTGGATGCCGTAAAAATCACCGTAATCAACGTGCCGAGTATCATCCCCCGCAGCGTCAGTTCACGGAAACTCGCATAAGGATCAACCGCCTGTTTCATAAAAAATCTTCCTGTATCAGGTAAACAATCAAATCAAAACTTTTCAGACGGCCTTTTGATACATCCATCAGGCCGTCTGAAAAGCCTCTCTTTTACCATTTTAATGAACTATCCGATTACACGCAAAAGCCCTATTTATTTTCATTTGACGCCAAACAATAAAATCATATCGATACAGACGTTTGGGGCAGTTTGACGGTTTCAGGTAAAATAACGCCAAATTCATCAACCGTTCAGAAAGCCGCCGCCATGTATTCACTCGTCCGCCCTATCCTGTTCCGTTTCGATGCAGAAAAGGCCCATCATTTCACGCTCAACAGTTTGCGTGCCGCCGAAAAACTCGGCCTGCTGCCCAAAGTAGACAGCCACACCCGACCAACCGAGCTGATGGGTTTGCAGCTACCCAATCCGGTCGGCTTGGCGGCGGGTTTGGACAAAAACGGCGAGTGTATTGATGCGTTTGCCGCTTTGGGTTTCGGCTTTGTCGAAATCGGCACGGTAACGCCCAAGCCGCAGCCGGGCAATCCGCAGCCGCGCCTTTTCCGCGTTCCCGAACATCAAGGCATCATCAACCGCATGGGTTTCAACAACCACGGCATCGACGCGATGATCCGCAACATTGAAAACAGCCGCTTTAAAGGCATTTTAGGCATCAATATCGGCAAAAATGCCGTTACGCCGATTGAAAACGCTGCCGACGATTATCTGATTTGCTTGGAAAAAGCCTACGCCCACGCGAGCTACATCACGGTCAATATTTCCTCCCCCAATACGAAAAACCTGCGCGCCTTGCAGGGCGGCGACGAGTTGAGCGCATTGTTGGAAGCCTTGAAAAACAAACAGGCACAACTTGCGGCCGCGCATGGCAAATATGTGCCGCTGGCGGTTAAAATCGCGCCGGATTTGGACGAAGCGCAAATCGACGACATCGCCCATGTGGTCAAATCTGTGGAGATGGACGGTATCATCGCCACCAACACAACCATCGACAAATCAAGCTTGGGCAGCCATCCGCTCGCAGGCGAACAAGGCGGCTTGAGCGGCTTGCCCGTACGCGAGAAAAGCAATCAGGTGTTGAAACTTTTAGCGGAACGCATTGACGGCAAGCTGCCGATTATCGGCGTCGGCGGCATTATGAACGGCGCGGACGCGGCAGAAAAAATCCGCTTGGGTGCCAGTGCGGTTCAGGTGTACAGCGGTTTGATTTATCGCGGCCCTGAGTTGATTAAAGAGTGTTTGGCTGCGTTGAAATGATACTTTCCTAAAAAACAAGGCCGTCTGAAATCTTTCAGACGGCCTTTTGATATGCTTTCATTCTTCAAACAGATTGCCTTGTGCCAATAAGGTTTTGACCGGTGCGAAATCGCGGCGGTGTTCCGGCAAGACGCCGTATTGTTTCAACGCAGCCAAATGTTGCGCCGTGCCGTAGCCTTTGTGACGGTCAAACCCATATTGCGGATAGCGTTTTGCCAATTCATACATTTCCGCATCACGCGCGGTTTTGGCCAAAACCGAAGCGGCAGAGATTTCAATAATTTTGCTGTCGCCTTTGACCACGGCTTCGGCAGGGACATTCAAATCTTTCGGCACGCGGTTGCCGTCTATCCACACTTTGTCGGGAGTGACCGACAGCCCCTCGACTGCGCGCTTCATCGCGGCCATGGTTGCGTGCAGGATGTTCAGTTGCAGGATTTCGTCGGGGTCGGCAAAGGCAATATTCCACGCAACCGCCTGTTCCTTAATCATCTGCGCCAACATATCGCGCTTTTTTTCGCTCAGTTTTTTTGAGTCGGTCAAACCCGGCAGGTCAAAATGTTCCGGCAAAATCACTGCCGCCGCAAATACGCTGCCGACCAAAGGGCCGCGTCCCGCTTCGTCCACGCCTGCGCTTAAAACCGTCGCCATTTCTTCACCGCCTGTCTGATTCAAAGCCGCCATTATATCCGCTTGCGGTAGAGAAATTCTGCAATAGTTCAAACCGTTGGGAGCAGTTCAAATTTCATCTGCTTTACCAATCAGTTATAATTTACATCCCCACATACCCATACGTCTTACAACATGCCTGCCCAATCCGAACGCCTCCATTTTTCCGAACGCTGGCTCAACGCCTACGAACGCTACCGCTATCGCCGCCATATCCACGCCTTCCGCCTCGGCTTGGCAATCGTATTTTCCACCCTGTTGGCTAAAGTCTTCCACCTGCAACACGGCGAGTGGATCGGCATGACCGTCTTTGTCGTCCTCGGCATGCTGCAATTCCAAGGCGCAATTTACTCCAAAGCAGTCGAACGCATGCTCGGCACGGCCATCGGTTTGGGCGTCGGGTTGGCCGTTTTATGGTTGAACCAACATTATTTGCAAGACGGCGTTTTCTTCTATCTGATTATCGGTGCCGCCAGCGCAGTAGCCGGTTGGTCTGCGGTCGGCAAAAACGGCTATGTCGCCATGCTTGCCGGTTTGACCATGTGCATGCTCATCGGCGACAGCAGCCACCACTGGCTCGACAGCGGCCTGATGCGCGCCATGAACGTTTTGATTGGTGCCGCCATCGCCATTGCCGCCGCCAAACTCCTGCCCCTGCGCTCCACCCTGATGTGGCGCTTCATGCTTGCCGACAACCTCACCGACTGCGCCAAAATGATTGCCGAAATCAGCAACGGCAAGCGCATGACGCGCGAGCGCTTGGAGCAAAACATGATTAAAATGCGCAAAATCAACGCCCGCATGGTCAAAAGCCGCAGCCATCTGGCTGCCACATCCGGCGAAAGCCACATCAGCAACAATATGATGGAAGCCATGCAACATGCCCACCGCAAAATCGTCACCACCACCGAGCTGCTCCTGACCACCGCCGCCAAACTGCGCGCGCCCACGCTCAACGAAAGCGAAATCCGCCTGCTCGACCGCCATTTCAACCAACTCCAACGCGAACTGCGCCTGACCGTCCGTCTCATCAAAGGCCACTACGCCCGCCGCATTCGCATCGATACTTCGCTCAATACCGAACTAAGCAAACCGGCCGCCCGCCTGCATTACGACTGGCAAGGCTTCCTCTGGCTCAGCACCAATATGCGCAACGAAATCGCCGCATTGGTGATCCTGTTGCAACGTTCGCGCAATAAATGGTTGGACAAAAAAGAATTGCAACGCCTGAAAGAATACCTGCGCAACGATACCGATCCGGAGTAACAATAGGCCGTCTGAAAAACACAAACTCAAAATAAAAGACAAAAGCAAATTAGCCGCCGATGTCATCGACCAATAAAAAAGGCCGTCTGAAACCCAATGGTTCAGACGGCCTTTCAATCAATCCAAGCAACAATAAATACCGCATAAAGCAAAATCCCCTGCGATTGCAGGGGATTTTTATATTTGGTTGCGGGAGCAGGATTCGAACCTACGACCTTCGGGTTATGAGCCCGACGAGCTACCATGCTGCTCCATCCCGCGTCAGAAGTTGTAACTATACGGAAAGACAGAGTCGCTGTCAAGCGTTTTTGACAGAAAATGCGAAAAACGCCGCTTTACAAAAAACCATCCGCATGGTTTAATTTTTCGTTAATAAAGAAACAGGGGTGCTGCTTTCAAACCGAGCGGCTGAGAAATACCCTTTACACCCGAACAGGATAATACCTGCGTGGGGAGTTTCGGCAAATGTGATTTTAGACGGTTGATTGAAGATATCCGTAAGGCCGTCTGAAAAAAAGCAATGCTCCTGTTTCCATTTCATAACCGAGAAACAGGAGCAATTTTTTATGACTACCGCTAAAAAAACCGGCGATGAGGCGCGCCGTCTTTCCGACTTGAGCGAAGACATCGGCATCCGCTTCCAATATCCCAATTCCGACCGCGTCTATATCCCGGGCAGCCGCACCGACATCCGCGTGCCTTTGCGCGAAATCCGTCAGGACGACACCTACACAGCGCAAGGTACGGAAGCTAATCCGCCAATTCCGGTGTACGACACCAGCGGCGCATACGGCGATCCGGCAGCACACATCGACCTGAAACAGGGTTTGCCGCACGTCCGCACTGCATGGCTGGACGAACGCGGCGATACCGAAATCCTGCCCAAACTCTCCAGCGAATACGGCACTGAACGCGCGCACGATCCGAAAACCGCCCATCTGCGCTTCAACCAAATCACCCGTCCGCGCCGCGCCAAAGCAGGTCGCAACGTAACCCAGCTCCACTACGCCCGCCAAGGCATCATTACGCCCGAAATGGAGTTTGTCGCCATACGCGAACGCATGAAGCTGGACGAGCTTTTCAGACGGCCTGAATACGCCAAGCTCTTGAAACAACACGCAGGGCAAAGTTTCGGCGCGAATATCCCGACCCATCCCGACCAAATCACGCCCGAATTTGTGCGCCAAGAAATCGCCGCCGGACGCGCGATCATCCCTGCCAACATCAACCATCCCGAACTCGAACCGATGATTATCGGCCGCAACTTCCGTGTCAAAATCAACGGCAACTTGGGCAACTCCGCCGTCACTTCCAGCCTGACCGAAGAAGTCGAAAAAATGGTGTGGTCGCTGCGTTGGGGCGCAGACACGATTATGGACTTATCCACAGGCGCACACATCCACGAAACGCGCGAATGGATTATCCGCAACGCGCCCGTCCCCATCGGCACCGTGCCGATTTACCAAGCGTTGGAAAAAACCGGCGGCATCGCCGAAGACCTGACTTGGGATTTGGTGCGCGACACCTTAATCGAGCAGGCAGAACAAGGCGTGGACTATTTCACCCTGCACGCAGGCGTATTGCTGCGCTATGTACCGATGACGGCCGATCGCCTCACAGGCATCGTATCGCGCGGCGGCTCCATTATGGCGAAATGGTGCCTTGCCCATCATCAGGAAAACTTCCTCTACACACATTTCGACGAAATCTGCGAAATCATGAAAGCCTACGACGTGTCGTTCAGCCTCGGCGACGGCCTGCGCCCCGGCTGTATTGCCGATGCCAACGACGAATCCCAATTCGCCGAGCTGCACACCTTGGGCGAATTGACTGCCAAAGCATGGGAACACGACGTACAAGTCATGATCGAAGGCCCGGGCCATGTACCGTTGCAACGCGTGAAAGAAAACATGACCGAAGAGCTACAACATTGCTTTGAAGCGCCTTTCTACACCCTCGGCCCACTCGTTACCGACATCGCCCCCGGCTACGACCACATCACCTCGGGCATAGGCGCAACCAATATCGGCTGGTACGGCACAGCCATGCTCTGCTACGTTACCCCGAAAGAGCATCTCGGCCTGCCCGACAAAGAAGATGTGCGCACCGGCATCATTACCTACAAACTTGCCGCCCACGCCGCTGACCTCGCCAAAGGCTGGCCGGGCGCACAATTACGCGACAATGCCCTAAGCAAAGCGCGTTTCGAATTCCGCTGGCGTGACCAATTCCGCCTCAGCCTCGACCCCGAACGCGCCGAGAGCTTCCACGATGAAACCCTGCCCGCCGAAGGCGCAAAAATTGCCCACTTCTGCTCGATGTGCGGCCCCAAATTCTGCTCGATGAAAATCACGCAGGAAGTGCGCGACTACGCCGACAAGCAAAAAGCCCAACGGCAGGGTATGGAGGAAAAATCAATTGAGTTTGTCAAAAAAGGAGCGAAGCTTTACAGTTAAAACGTAAAGCAAAAAAGGCCGTCTGAAAATGTTTCAGACGGCCTTTTTAGTGATTAGTCTTTAAGCCAAGCTATACGCCCTCCAGCTGCTTATTTTTCCACTCTCCGGAAATGGTGCGGACGGAAGCCGAGCGCGGCGAGGGAAACAAAGTAGAGGCCGCCGCCCAAGGTAATCAGGATGCAGAGTTGTCCTGCTTTTTTAAAGCCGCCGACGTGTACCCATTCAAACGGCAGATAATATTGCGCCAGCCACAAACCGCCGCCCATGACGACCAAAGAGATGGCCATTTTAACTAAAAACGCTGCCCAACCTTTGCCGGGGCGGTAGATGCCGTGTTTGCGCAAAAGGAAAAACAGCAAGCCTGCATTCAGACACGCGCCCAAACCAATAGCGAGGGACAGACCGACGTGTTTGAGCGGCGAAATGAAGGCAAGGTTCATCAACTGCGTGCAAATCAGCGTGAAAATAGCGACCTTAACGGGGGTTTTGATGTTTTGGCGCGCGTAGAAGCCGGGAGCCAATACTTTAATCATAATCAGACCGATCAAGCCGAAGGAATAGGCAATCAGCGCATATTGGGTCATTTGCGCGTCGTGCAGCGTAAATTCACGGTACATGAACAAGGTCGTAACCAGAGGGAAAGACAACACAGCAAGGCCGACGGCGGCAGGCAGGGTCAGCAGCATACACAAGCGCAAACCCCAGTCGAGCAGGCCGGAAAACTGCTCGGTATCCTGACTGGCGGCGTGTTTGGACAAGGTAGGCAGCAAGATTGTACCGAGTGCCACACCCAAAACGCCGGTCGGCAATTCCATCAGCCTGTCGGCGTAATACATCCACGACACGCTGCCGGACTGCAAAAACGAGGCAAAAATGGTGTTGATAACCAAGGAAATCTGCGCCACGCTCACGCCCAAAATAGCCGGCCCCATCTGTTTCATTACGCGGTTGACCGCCGCATCTTTAAAGCTGAGTTTGGGCATTTTCAAGAAGCCCAGTTTCGCCAACCAAGGCAGTTGGAACACCAGCTGCAACACGCCGCCGACAAATACCGCCCACGCCAACGCCATAACAGGCGGATCAAAATACGGTATGAAAAACAGGGAAAAGACGATAAAGGAGATGTTCAAAAATGTCGGCGTAAAGGCGGGAATGCCGAATTTATGATAGGAATTAAGTATCGAGCCTACAAAAGAGGATAGTGAAATCAAAAAGATATAAGGGAACGTCACCCGCAGCAGGTCGATGGAAAGCTGAAACTTATCGGCATCTTTGGCAAAACCGGGCGCGGAAACATAAATTACCCACGGCGCGGCAAGTATACCCAGCGCGGTAACGATGACCAACACAAACGACAACATACCGGCCACATGACGCACAAACGCCTGCGTGGCTTCAGGAGAGCGGGTTTCTTTGTATTCCGCCAAAATCGGCACGAAGGCTTGGGCAAACGCGCCCTCTGCGAACACGCGCCGCAAAAGATTAGGCAGTTTGAACGCGACAAAAAACGCATCCGTCGCCATGCCTGCACCAAACGCACGGGCGATAATCGTATCGCGCACAAAGCCCAAAATGCGCGACACCATCGTCAGGCTGCCAACCTTGGCCAATGCTCCCAATAAATTCATGTATTTTCCTTACTTGTCTTTCAGGCCATCTGAAAATCCGGCTTCTTCCAATACTGCCGCCGCCGCCAATGCCGCCGTATCTTTTTTCAACAGCAGATGCAAGGCGTGGAAATCCTGTTCCAACGCGGCTACGGCTTCAGGGCAGTCATACCAGTCTGCCACGGCCTGCGCCAGTTTTTCAGGGACGGCGTCGTGTTGCAGCAACTCGGGAACGGCGGCTTTACCCAACAAAATATTGGGCAGACCGACATGCGGCACTTTGATTTTGTTTTTCACATACGCATAAGTCAGCGGCGAAATTTTGTAGCTGATGACCATAGGCCGTTTACACAAGGCCACTTCCAAAGTCGCCGTACCGCTGGTGACCAATACCACGTCGGCAGCGGTGCAAACCGTATCCGACTGCTTGTCGGTCAGCGTGATGGGAAGGGCGGCGAATTCAGGCTGCGCCAAAATTTCGCTAATGCGTTTGCGCGTTGCGGCCGTTGCCACAGGCAGTAAAAACCGTGCCTGCGGATAACGTTTCAGCAGCAATAAGGCCGTCTGAAAAAACACCGCCGCCATGTAATCGATTTCGCTCACACGGCTGCCGGGCAATATGGCAAACACGGGCACGTCCGCAGGCACGCCCAGCTTCTGCCGCGCCGCCGCCCTATCCGCTTCCACCGGCATGGTTTGCGCCATCGGATGGCCGACAAACTCGGCCTTGCCTCCGGCATCGATATAAAGCTGGGGCTCCATCGGAAACAGGCACAACACGCGGTTGACCTGATGTACGATTTTATTGACTCGTTCGCGCCGCCACGCCCACACCGATGGGCTGACGTAATGAATGGTATGAATGCCTGCCTGCTTGAGTTTTTCCGCCACGCCGAGATTGAAGTCCGGCGCATCGATGCCGATAAACACATCCGGCTTGAGGCGGATTAAATCGCTCACCAGCCCTTTGCGGATTTTCAAAATCTGCGGCAGGCGTTTGATAACTTCAACAAAACCGCGCACCGCCAGCTTTTCCTGATCGTACAAACTCTCGAAACCCTCCGCCTTCATACGCTCGCCTCCGATGCCGGTAAACCGCGCATTCGGGCAACGCGCCTTAATGGCACGGATTAAGTGTGCGCCGAGCAAGTCGCCGGAAGCTTCGCCGACGCTGATGGCGATAAGGGGGGAAGGATTGGGATTCATGTGTTAAGGTTCGGAAGCTAAAAGATTTTGGGGCGGTTATTTGTCCGCCCATTTTCAGACGGCATCGACAGCAAACAGACAGGAAAACTGCCCCAATGCGCGGATTTTTGCAATCCAAAGGCCGTCTGAAACAGTTTCAGACGGCCTTCAATCCATCAATCAACGGATAATACCGCGTGTGGATTGTGCAAAAAAGTCTTTAAATACTGCCAATTCGCTTTGGGTTTCGGCACGTTTCAGGATATCTGCTTTGGCTTCTTCAAATGGAATGCCGCGATGGTAAATGGTTTTATACGCATCTTTGACGGAGGCAATCTGTTCGGCAGTGAAACCGTTGCGGCGCATACCTTCGCTGTTGAGGCCGGCCGGTTCGGCGCGGTAACCTGCAGCCATAAAGTATGGCGGTACGTCTTTGTGTACGCCGGCGGCAAACGCGGTCATGGCGTAGTCGCCGATTTGGCAGAACTGGAACACCAGCGTGTAGCCGCCCAAGACAACGTAGTCGCCGATGGTAACGTGGCCTGCGAGTGAGGCGTTGTTGGCGAAGATGGTATGGTTGCCGACCACGCAGTCATGGGCGAGATGGCAGTAGGCCATAATCCAGTTGTCGTCGCCGATACGGGTTTCGCCGATACCGGTGACCGTACCGAGGTTAAACGTCGTAAATTCGCGGATGGTGTTGCCGTTGCCGATAATCAGCTTGGTCGGCTCGTCGCGGTATTTTTTGTCCTGCGGAATTTCGCCGAGGCTGGCAAATTGGAAAATGCGGTTGTTTTCACCGATGGTCGTATGGCCGTTGATGACGACGTGCGGGCCGATTTCGGTATTCGCACCGATTTGCACATTGGGGCCGATGATGCTGTATGGGCCGACTTTGACGCTGGAGTCGAGTTCGGCTTTAGGGTCGATGACGGCGGTCGGATGGATAAGGGTCATGCTGTCTCCTTGCTGTCTGATACAGGTATTGCCTGCAAGATGCCGTCTGAACTTTCAGACGGCCCGTCCCATTCTTACACCACGCGTTTGGCGCACATAATCACGGCTTCAACGGCAACTTGACCGTCGACTTTGGCAACGGCGTTGAATTTGCCGATACCGCGTTTGTTGGTCAACAGCTCGACTTCAAAAACCAGTTGGTCGCCAGGGATAACTTGGCGTTTGAAACGGGCGTCATCGATACCGGCGAAGAAGAAGAATTCGTTTTCTTTGCGGCCGCCTTCGCTGAGGATGGCCAGTGTGCCGCACGCTTGCGCCATGGCTTCGATAATCAACACGCCAGGCATCACGGGCAGGTCGGGAAAGTGGCCTTGGAACTGCGGCTCGTTCATGGTGACGTTTTTAATCGCAGTCAGGGTTTTCATCGGTTCGAACGCAGTAATGCGGTCGAGTTGCAAAAACGGATAACGGTGTGGGATAAGTTTTTGAATGTCTTTGGCTTCGATCGGGAGTTGTACGTCCATGATGTTCGTCTTTCCTTGTTTGTATTGGGTTTAAACGTATTCGGATGCGGGGCGCGGACTGTTTGCGCCGCCTTTAGGCTTCGTCGCTGTCGGCAAGCTGTTTTTCCAGCGTTTTGAGGCGTTTGTTCATTTCGCTCAAACGGTGGATATAAACGGCATTGCGCGCCCAGTCTTTGTAGCCCGACATCGGGAAAATACCGGCCAAATGCTGGCCGCTTTCGGTAATGCTGTGGGTAACGGATGTACCGCCGCCGATGGTGGTTTTATCGGCGATTTCGATGTGTCCGACCGTGCCGACGCCGCCGCCGATAATGCAATAATTGCCGATGGTGACGCTGCCGGAAATACCGGTTTTGGCGGCGATAACGGTGTGCGCACCGATTTTGCAGTTGTGGCCGATTTGGACTTGGTTGTCGATTTTGGTGCCGTTGCCGACGGTCGTGTCGCTCATTGCGCCACGGTCGATATTGGTGTTCGAACCGATTTCCACATCATCGCCCAGCGTGACTGCGCCGGTTTGCGGAATTTTAAACCATGAATCGCCGGCGAAGGCTAAGCCGAAACCGTCCGCGCCGATGACGGCGCCGCTGTGGATTTCGACACGGTTGCCCAAAGTGCAGCCGTAATAGATGACGGAGTTGGGATGCAACACGACTTCATCGCCCAACGTGCAATCGTGTTGAACAACGGCATTGGCCAAAATACGGCAGCCTTCGCCCAATACGGTATTCGCGCCGATATAGGCATTCGCGCCGATTTCGCAGCTTGCCGGCACTTTGGCACTGGCCTCGACAACGGCAGTCGGATGTACGCCACCCTGTGCTTTGACAATCGGCGAGAACAATCGTGCCACTTTGGCAAAATAAAGATAAGGGTCGGCAGCCACAATCAGGTTGCGGCCCGCAAATTCGTCCGCGGCTTTTGGCGACACAATCACTGCGCCTGCCTGACTGTCGTGCACTTCGGCTTTGTATTTCGGATTGGCCAAAAAGCTGATGTGTTCTGCCTGCGCCTGATCCAACGGACGGACGGCGGTAATGGCGATATCTTCGCCTTTCCATTCGCCGCCGAGTTGGGAAACGATTTGGGACAGGGTGTATGCTTGTGAAGTCATGATAATCTGCCGTCAAGATGTCAGGCCGTCTGAAAGATGCCGGTTTGGGTTTCAGACGGCCTTAGGTTTGTCTGTATGGTTACATTCGCTGCCGAGCAGGGTCAGTGTGCATTTAGGGCTTTGATAACGCTGTCGGTAATGTCGTAGCGGCCGTTGACGTAAATCACATCCTGCAAGATGAAGTCGTAACCTTCACGCTTGGCCAAATCGACGATGACGCGGTTGGCATTTTGCTGAAGCGCGGCGAATTCTTCATTGCGGCGCAAGTTGTAGTCTTCTGCCAACTCGGCCTGCTGCTTGCGGAATTTCTGTACCAGATTGCGCCATTTTTGGGTTTCCGCTTCCTTTTGGCTGTCGTTGAGCTTGTCGCCGCTCAGTTTTCGCTCCAAAGCCTCGCCTTCCTGTTGCAACTTTTGCAAGGCGGTTTGACGGCTTTTGAACTCTTTTTCCAAAGTCATCTGAATGTTTTGCGCCTGCTTGGATTCCTGATAAACGCGCTCGGTATTGATAAAACCGATTTTCTGCACGCCATCCGCCGCCGCTTGCGGCAACAGCACGAAACCCGGCAGGGCTACGGCGAGGACACGGAGGGTGTCGGCTATTTTACTCATAATAAAAATCCTTGCTTGAAAACAAACAGGCGGTTTGCAATAAGCTTGCCGCCAATCTGCCATGAGGCCGTCTGAAACGGACAAACCCGGTTTCAGACGGCCTAAACATCATCAGAATGTCGTACCGAGTTGGAATTGGAAGCGTTGGATTTCGTCGCCTTCTTTTTTCTTAATCGGATAAGCATAACTGAACTTCATCGGACCCAGCGGAGAGAGCCAAGTCACGGCAGCACCGGCAGAGTAACGCAATTCGTTTTTGAATGTCGATTTGTGCGTAGTGCCTACGCCATACACGTTTTGGAACGCGCCATTGGTGTAATAAGAATTGCTGCTGCTGTCATTGTAGGTTTTGTCGTCCCACACGCTGCCTGCATCGGCAAACAGGCTCAGACGGACAGTACGCGAGTCTTTAATACCCGGCATCGGGAAGAGCAACTCTGCGGAAACGTTGGCTTTTTTGTTACCGCCGTAGCTGATTTTTTCTCCGTATTCGTCATAGACTTTCGGGCCCAGCGTACCGCTTTCAAAGCCGCGGACAGAACCTAAGCCGCCGCCGTAGAAGTTTTCAAAGAACGGCATGGTTTTGGTTTTGCCGTAGCCGTTGCCATAACCGACTTCGCCACCCAGCATCAATGTGAAATCTTTGCTCAACGGGAAGAACCAAGTTTGGTTGTGGGTCAGAGTGTAGTATTGCAGGTCGCTGCCCGGCAAGGCGATTTCGCCGTTTACGCCGGTCAGGTAACCGCGGGTCGGCCACAAGGCATTGTCGGTTTTGTTGCGGCCCCAGCCGATGGTACCTTTGTACAACCAGCCTTTGAAGCTACCCACGCCGCTACCGTCGCCCTTACCGTATTGATTGATAAAGTCGGCATAGCGTTTAGGCGCGCCTTTGTAGGTGTTCACGGTCAAACGCTCTGCGGCCAAACCGAAGTTCACACGGTCATATTCGGTAACCGGAATACCGATACGCAAACCGCCGCCGAAAGTTGTGGTTTTATATTGTTTCGCGCTGGAAGAAGCTTTACGCGGGTCGTAAGTCTTACCATAAAGGTCGTAGCCCAAGCTTACGCCGTCAGGTGTGAAGTATGGGTCGGTAAACGACAATGAGCCGTTTACTGTGGTTTTACTGCGGGAAGCGCGCAGGGCAACGGATTTACCCGTACCGAACAGGTTGTCTTGAGCCACACCGGCAGACATTACCAAACCGGTATCCTGAACCCAACCTGCGCTCAAGTCGAGCGAGCCGGTAGAACGTTCGGTCAGGCTCATGTTCAGGTCAACTTGGTCGGGCGTATTGGCCACAGGAACCGCATCAAATTGAACGTTGTCGAAGTAGCCCAACAACTCAACGCGCTCTTTAGAACGTTGCAGTTTGGCAGAGTCGTAAGGCGCTGATTCCATTTGGCGCAACTCGCGGCGGATGACTTCGTCACGGGTTTTGTTGTTGCCGGTAATGTTGATTTCGTTTACATAGATTTTGCGGCCCGGTTGAACGGTCAGCACAAAATCAACAGTATGCGTTTCGGCATTTGGAATCGGTTGGACATTGATTTCGCTGAATGCGTAACCTGCCTGACCCATGCGGTTTTGGATGGCTTCGAGCGAATTGGACATTTGCGCGCGCTCGTACCATTTGCCCGGCTTCATGGTCAGCAGTTTTTCCAAATCTTCTTTCGGCACTTCCAGCGTATCGCCTTCGATGCGTACATTGCCCCAACGGAAGCGGTCGCCTTCGCTGACGGTTACTTTAATGGTTTGCTTGGTTTTGTCTTCGTTGGTTTGGATATCGGTATCCAAAATACGGAAGTTGAAGTAGCCGTTGTTTTGGTAGTAATTGGTAATTTTTTCCATGTCCTGAGCAAATTTTTGCTCATTGAACTGGTTGCTCTTGGTAATCCAAGTCCACATGCCGCCTTCGCTCAGGGACATTTGTTTCAGCAGGCGGCGGTCGGAATAAACTTCGTTGCCTTCAAAGGAAATATCGGTAATCTTGGTAGATTTGCCCTCTTCGATGGCGATATCAATAGATACGCGGTTACGGGCGAGTTTGGTTACAGTCGGAGTGATTTGGACAGACTGTTTGCCTCGGCTCAAATACTCTTCTTTCAAACCGGCAACGGCTTGGTTCAGCGTTGCTTGGTTGAAGTATTGGGATTGCGCCAAACCGAAGGCTTCAAGGTTTTTCTTGATGGCATCGTTTTGCAGCATTTTCGCGCCGGTAATATTGAGCGAGCTGATGGTCGGACGCTCAATCACGGTCAGCAGGACTTGATTGTCCATGGTTTCGACGCGTACGTCGTCAAAGAAACCGGTTGCATAGAGTTTTTTGATGATTTCTTCACTGCGTGCATCATTGAAATTATCACCGACTTTAACGGGCAGGTAGTTGAAGACGGTACTCGGCTCGGTGCGTTGCAGGCCTTCGACGCGGATGTCCTGAATGGTAAAGTCAGCCAATGCCATTGGCGACAGGCTCAATACCATTAAAGCGGAAGCAATCTGGTTCAGTTTCATAAATTATCCAAACAAACGGTTGATGTCATTAAAGAAAGCCACAGCCATCATCAAAAGCATGGCTGCCAGTCCGAAGCGCAGGCCGACTGCCTGTATGCGCTCGCTCAAAGGCTTTCCGCGTATCCATTCGGCGGTATAGAAAACCAAATGTCCGCCGTCTAAAACGGGTATGGGCAAAAGGTTCAACACGCCTAAGCTGATGCTGACCAAGGCCAGAAATTCGAGGTAGCTCTGCAATCCGAGTTTGGCGGACTGTCCGGCGACATCGGCAATGGTCAGGGGACCGGAAATATGGTTCAAAGAGGCATTGCCTGTAACCAGTTTTCCGAAAAATTTGAGGGTCGTCCACGAATAGTTGACGGTTTTGTTCCAACCCAATTCAAAGGCTTGGGCAACGGAAGGCGTATAACGGTAGCGGATGGTTTTATCCCACTCTTTATCCGCCTGAGCGGCAAGCCCTGCTCTACCCACCAGCACGCCTGCCGACTGCTCGACGCTGTCCGGTCGGATAGCGGTCGCCAGTATTTTGCCGTCGCGCTCGTAAGTCAGCTCGATTCGTTTACCGGGGCTGGCGCGGAAGAGTTCCGTCCATGCCTGCCAGCTCTCGATGGGCTTCCCATCGGCGGTCAGCAGTTTGTCGTTTTCCTTCAAACCTGCTTTTTCGGCCGGACTATTGGCCAAGACTTTGCCGATGCGGTTAGTAATTCTAAAAGGCAAAAGGCCGATGTTGCCTTGGCTTTTCGCAACTTTACCTGCTTCAGGCGTGCCGGCGGCATCAATTATGCGGATGGCTTGGGTATTTGAGGCCGTCTGAACAGCAACTTTTACAGGGCCGGCTTCAAGGTTCAGCACCATCTCGGTTTGCGCATCACTCCAGTCTTTTACGGAGATTCCGTTGACCGATACAATCTTATCGCCTGCCTGAAAACCTGCTTTGGCGGCAATACTGCTAGGCTCAACCATGCCGACATAGGGGCGCAACTCAGTTACGCCGAAGGAAAAGCTCAAACCATAAAGCAAAACGGCCAAAATCAAATTGGTCAAAGGGCCGGCGGCGACAATGGCGATGCGCTTGGCCGGATGCTGCTTGTCAAAGGCGTACGGCAAATCTGCCTCTGCCACCTCTCCTTCGCGCGTATCGACCATTTTAACGTAACCGCCCAGCGGAATCGGGGCAAGACACCACTCGGTATCGCCGCGTTTTCGGGTGAAAAAGGGCTTACCAAAGCCGACGGAAAAGCGCACGACTTTAACGCCGCACCAGTGGGCAACAATATAGTGTCCGAACTCATGCAGGCTGACCAAAATCAGAATGGCGACGATAAAGGCTAAAAAGGTTTGCAAAAAAATCCCCCTGAGTGGAATGTGATAATCAACGGATAAGGCCGTCTGAAAACCGATTATAAAGGCAGTTGTTCCATTTTGTCTGCCTAAATGCCAAGCGGTTGACGTTTCAGACGGCCTGTCATTGAAGCTTTATTGTTTGCCGATAAAGGCTTCTGCCTGTCTACGTGTTTGCGCGTCTTGCGCCAGCAGGCCTTCGATATCGTGACGGCCGTCTGAAAAATTTTGGGCAAGGCAGTGGGCAACGACTTTGGCAATATCGGTAAACTTGATGCGTTTATCTAAAAAAGCGGCCACGGCAACTTCGTTGGCGGCGTTCAGCACGCAAGGCGCGGCGCCGCCTGCATTCATGGCCTGATAGGCAAGTTTCAGGCATGGAAAACGGTCAAAGTCAGGTTTTTGGAAGGTCAATGCGGACAATGCGCCGAAATCCAGCTCGCCCACGCCAGAGTCGATACGTTCGGGCAGGCCCAAGCAATAAGCAATCGGCGTACGCATATCGGGATTACCCAACTGCGCCAATACCGAACCATCGCGATAACGCACCATGCTGTGTATCACGGATTGTGGATGGATGACGACTTCCAGTTTTTCCGGCGGACAGTTAAACAACCAATGCGCCTCAATCAACTCCAAGCCCTTATTCATCATTGATGCGGAATCGACGGAAATCTTGCGGCCCATGCTCCAATTCGGATGCTTGACCGCCTGTTCGGGCGTAATGCTGTCAAATGTACTTAAATCAGTGTTAAGGAAAGGACCGCCCGATGCAGTCAGGATAATCGAATTGATACCGTGCTCATTTAGACGGCCTGTGTAATCCCTTGGCAATACTTGGAAGATGGCATTGTGTTCACTGTCAATCGGCAAGACGGTAGCGCCGTTTTGACGGGCGGTTTCCATAAACAATGCACCGGAAACCACCAGTGTTTCTTTGTTTGCCAGATAAATGGTTTTGCCTTTTTTAGCGGCGGCCAAAGCCGACGGCAAGCCGGCCGCGCCGACAATGGCACACATTACGCCGCTGACTTCATCGGCAGAGGCGACATCAATCAGGGCTTGAGAACCATATAAAACCTGCGTACTGATGCCTTCTTGCTTGAGTTTCTTTTCCAGCTCGGCCGCATGGCCGGCATCGCCGATAACGGCATATTCCGGACGGAACTGTTTGCATTGCGCCGCCAGCTTGTCCACCTGCCTATGCCCTGCCAGCGCGAACACGCGGAATTTTTCGGGATGGCGGGAAACAACGTCTAAAGTGCTTTCGCCTATGCTGCCGGTACTGCCTAATATGGTCAGAACTTGTTGTGTCATGGTGTGTTCTTTGTGTGCTGTGCAAACGGTATTCATTGTGTTTGAAATAGATTTCTTTGCCGTTTCCAATTTTCAGACGGCCTTTTACCTCCCGGCTAAACAGGCCGTCTGAAAGAATTACTCAATGCCGTATTCGATGGTAACAACCAGTCGGACTTGTTTGCCGACGGTACTTTTATCGTAAGAACCGCCGTATTCGTCATCCTCGCTGCTGCCGGTGTCGGCATAGATGTTGAACGATCCTTGCGAAGCAGAACGCATGGCGCCCACTTTGCCACCGCCGGTTTTGGCAAATTCGGCCGCGCGTTTCTGCGCATCCTCAGTCGCCTGCGTAATCAAATCGCGTTTGATGGTTTCCAAATTGCCCAGCAAATATTGCGGATTGTCGAAGCGGATAAATTCGTTTTGCGCACGGAAATTCAAAATGGCGCGCTGGGCGGCTTGGATTTTGTCCAGTTTTTTGGTGTTGACCACAATATTGAGGTCGCCGTCGTAGCCGTTGGGCGTGCGGGTTACGTTGCCCAGTTCGTCTCGGGTTTCATTGAAAACGCGCGACACTTCGGGCAGGCCCACTTTCATTTCAGCCGCCGCAAAGCCTTGCTCACCCAAAAACTTAGACAGCTTCTTGCGTCTTGCCGTCAGCAAATCCAAAACTTCCTGATAGCTCTCGCCGTGCGCATTTACGCCCGTATTCCACGTCGCGCTGTCGGATTGGAAGTTTTTCTCCGCCAAACCTTTTACGGTAATCGTCCCCGGCTGACGCAGATTCTTAAACTGCACACCCAAAATAAACGCCGCAGCCATCAATCCCAGTGCCAACAATACGCCCAAGATTGATAAAGATGAAATCTGTTTTTGTTCGGACATAATCAGCTTCCTCAACCACGTCAGACAGGCGGTTTAAAACAAATATACAAAGGCGGCATAAATGCTGATAACGGCAATCAGGCTGTCCACACGGTCGAACACGCCGCCGTGTCCCGGCAACAGATTACTGCTGTCTTTGATACCAGCCGCACGTTTGAGCCAGCTTTCCAGCAAATCGCCGCACACGCTGACAATGGTCAGAATCAAGCCGATCAAAATAGTTTTTAACCAACCGGCTTCAAAAGCCAGCCAACCGGCTTTCCATACGATGGTCATGTACACGGCAACGCATAATGCGCCGCCGATCGCACCTTCCCAGCTTTTACCCGGGCTGATGGTCGGCGCAATTTTGCGCTTGCCAAACGACTTGCCGCAGAAATACGCGCCAATATCGGCCACCCAAACCAAACCCATAATTGCCAATAAAGACAGCGCGTCTTCAGGCTGAGGGCGCAGGTAAACCAGTGCGAACCAAAACGGCATCACCAACAACCAACCGACCGTGTAAGCCTGCCAGCCGCCGTTCAACTTCCATTTCGCCTTCAGCCACCAAGGCATGACAATCAGCCAAAACGCCAATACGACATACCAAACCAAATCAGGCAACTGCCAACCGCCGGCATAGGCAATCACGCCAAACACCAGCGTTGAAGCCAAATAATGATTGATTTTCAGCTTGTCCAAGCCGCTCATGCGGGCATATTCCCACAAAGTCAGCATGGCAATCAGGCCGCAAAACGCCGCCCACAGCCACATAGGTGCATAAAATAGCATACCCAGCATCAGCGGCAAGAGCCACAGCGCCGTCAAAATCCGTTGTTTCAACATAGTTCTCAACCCCGTTGCTGCTCAACCGGCAGCTGTTCGGAAGTCCGCCCGAAGCGGCGCTCCCGTTTTTGGAACGAAGCAATCGCCTCGTTCAGCGATTTCTCATTAAAATCAGGCCACAGCGTATCCGTAAAATACAATTCCGCGTACGCCATCTGCCACAGCAGGAAATTACTGATGCGCGTCTCGCCGCCGGTGCGGATAAACAAATCCGGCTCGGGTGCATCGCCCAACATCAAATAACGCGACAACGCCTCTTCCGTAATCTCAGTTGCACCCTCGGCAATCAACTGATTTGCCGCCTGCAAAATATCCCAGCGGCCGCCATAATCGGCGGCAATGCTCAAAGTCAAACCGGTATTGTTTGCCGTCAACGCCTCTGCCGCCTCAATCCCCTTCAGGATTTCAGCATTAAACCGCTCACGGCTGCCGATGACTCTCAAGCGCATATTGTTATCGTGCAAACGGCGCACCTGCTTTTGCAAAGCCTGCAAAAACAGCCCCATCAGAAAAGAAACCTCTTCCTCGGGGCGTCGCCAGTTTTCAGTCGAAAAAGCAAACACGGTCAAATACCGCACACCCAGTTCAGCACAATGCTTCACCATGTTCTCCAGCGCATCCAAGCCGCGCTTATGCCCCATCACACGGGGAAGAAAACGCTTCTTTGCCCAACGTCCGTTGCCGTCCATAATCACAGCAATATGTCGGGGGATGGCAGAGTGTTCCAAAATCGTCTGCGTACTGCTTTTCATGTCTGCCTTTCAGGGAGCAAACCGTCCAAAGGCCGTCTGAACGGTTTGCACACAGAATTAAATCGCCATCAAATCTTCTTCTTTGGCAGCCAAGAGCTTGTCTGCCTCAGCAATGTATTTGTCGGTCAACTTCTGAACCGCTTCCTCGCCACGACGTGCTTCATCTTCAGAAATCTCTTTGTCTTTCAACAGTTTTTTGATGTGGTCGTTTGCATCACGGCGTACATTGCGGATAGACACACGGCCTTCTTCTGCCTCACCGCGTACCACTTTAATCAAATCTTTACGGCGTTCCTCAGTCAACATAGGCATAGGGACACGGATCAAATCGCCGACAGAAGCAGGGTTCAGGCCCAAGTTGGAATCACGGATCGCTTTCTCGACTTTTGCAGCCATATTGCTCTCGAACGGTTTCACACCAATCGTACGCGCATCCAAAAGCGTTACGTTTGCCACTTGGCTCACAGGCACCATGCTGCCCCAGTATTCCACTTCCACTTGGTCAAGCAGGCCGGTATGCGCACGGCCGGTACGCACCTTAGCCAAGTTTTCTTTCAACACTTCCAGAGAACGCTGCATTTTGCCTTCAGCTGTCTTTTGAATATCATTAATCATCTTATACTTTCAATTTCATAGGAATAAAACAGGATTAACCGAGAATAGTACCGTTAAACCGCCCTCACGACAAGGCTTTACGCCCCAACAGCCTTGTTTTCTAATCGATATTTAACATCAAACAAAATAAAGGCCGTCTGAAAATCTTTCAGACAGCCTTTCCCTTATTCAAATCCTACTCTCTATTCCGCTCATTCCAAAAGTAACGCCATACGAAGCATGGGAAGGCAAAAATCAGGTAGAGGCAGACAACGGTCGCGTAAAACTCCCAGTCTTGGGCATGTACGGCTCCGGCGCGTGATTCAAGGATATAGGCGAGAATCGCGGTAAGTAGGAAGCCTGCCAGCAATTCGATCAAGTGATGGCCGATGTGTTTGCGTTTCAGGGTGATGATGCCGAAGAATTTGGTGGTAATAAATGGTGCGTTGGCAAAGATAAGTGCCAACAGCAAAAGAATGTACATGGATGCGGTCATGATGGTCTTTCTATTTTCAGACGGCCTGTGTGTGATTTTAACATGTTAAATGGGCATTCTTGCCCATCATTATCCGTGGAATATTCAATATCTTGATGATACCTGCTAGATGATTGTTCAAAGGATTGAGGCCGTCTGAACTTTGGGTATATTTCACCCGAATGCGAATCCTAACAAAAACGGCGACTTTGGAACAGCCGCCGTTGGTTTTGTTTGAAGCTTACAGGGTATTTATCAATGCTTTGGCACACCAGTCGATAACGGTTTGCGGCATGATACCCCACAGGAGCAGCAAGAAGGCATTGACCGTCAGAACAAATTTAGCGGCATAGTTACTGCCGACCGGCTGGTCATGGTCAGGCGCATCGAAGTAGATGACTTTGACCACGCGCAGGTAGTAGAACGCACCAATCAGCGACATGATGACGGCAAATACGGACAACCAAACATGGCCTTGTTTCAAGAGTGCCATAATTACGCCGAATTTGGCGTAAAAACCCATCAGCGGTGGAATACCCGCCATGGAGAACATAGACAGCAACATCAGGAAGGCAAACCATGCATGGCGTTGGTTAAGGCCTGCGAGGTCTTTGATGTTTTCACATTCAATGTCTTTGGTGGACAATACCATCAAAACGCCGAAGCTGACTGCCGCCATCAAAGCATAGGTAATGGCGTAATACAAACCTGCAGTAAAGCCGACTGCGCCTGCCATAAACGCCAACAGGATAAAACCCATGTGCGATACGGTAGAATAGGCAAGCATACGTTTGATATTGGTTTGCATGATGGCGGCAAGGTTACCGACCACCAAAGAAGCAACGGCAAGGATGGCCAACATCGGCGCCCAGTCTGAATGTATGGTACCCATACCGGTAACAAGGATACGGAACGCAAAGACGACAGCGGCAATTTTCGGAGCCGTACCCACAAAGGCGGTAACAGAGGTTGGCGCGCCATCGTACACATCGGGTACCCACATATGGAATGGCACCGCACCCAATTTAAATGCAATGGCGACCACAATAAACACCATACCCAATTTCAACAACCATTCATTGGCCTGCTCATTGAAAGCAGAAGCCAAGACGGAAGCAAAATCAAGAGAACCGGTGGCGCCATAAACCATGGAAATACCATAAAGCAGCAAGCCGGAGGCCAACGCGCCCAATACGAAGTATTTCAGTGCGGCCTCGGCAGAGCGGCCGGAATCGCGGCGCAGGGCAATCATGGCGTACAGCGACAAAGACAACAATTCCAAACCGATATACGCAGTCAGGAAATGTGCCGAGCTGACCATGACGCTCATACCCAACAGGGCAAACAATGACAGGGTGTAAAACTCGCCTTTAAAGATTTGGCGGTCTTCGTTGTACGGTTTACTGTAAATAAACAGACCAAACGTCAGTGCATACAGCACCAGTTTTGCCAAACGGGACATGCCGTCTGCAATATACATACCGTGAAAGGCATCGACACTGCCCTGCTCCCATACCGCCAATTGGGTGATGGTCACGATGATGACCGTTCCCAAACTCATCAGATGGGTCAGATAGCGGTTTTTATCGCAAATCCACAAGTCTGCCAGCAATACGACACCCAATAGCGCAAGCAGCACGATTTCGGGCATGGCGGGCATTAAATTCAAATCAGACCAGTTCATTTACACACCTCAAATCTTGCTTTGTGCCACATGGGCAATCAAATCGTTTGCCGCTTGATGCACCACTTCGATAAACGCTTGCGGATACAGACCCATGCCCAATACAGCAACCGCCAAAATTGCCAAAATCGCAAATTCGCGGCAATTGATGTCTTTCATTTCGGCAACGTGCGGATTGTGGATCGCACCAAAAATAACGCGTTTGTACATCCACAGGGTATAAGACGCACCGTAAATCAGAGTCATAGCAGCCAACGCACCTACCCAGAAATTCACTTTAACCGCGCCCATAATCACCATAAACTCGCCCACGAAGCCGGAAGTCGCAGGCAGACCGGCATTAGCCATACCGAACAACATCATAAACGCCGCAAACTTAGGCATCACATTGACCACGCCGCCATAGTCGGCAATATTGCGAGTATGCAGGCGGTCGTACATCACACCGATACACATAAACATCGCGGCAGACACAAAACCGTGGGAAATCATTTGAATGATTGCACCTTTCAATGCCCAGTCATTCAATTGGCCGTTCACAAACAGGAACATACCCAAAGTGACAAAACCCATATGGCTGATGGAAGAGTACGCCACCAGTTTTTTCATATCGGTTTGCACCAAAGCCACCATACCGATGTAAATCACGGCAATCAGGCTCAATACGATGATCACGGGGGCAAAATAGCGTGCCGCATCCGGCATAATCGGCAGGATAAAGCGCAAGAAACCATATGCACCCAGTTTCAGCGTAATTGCCGCCAATACCATCGAACCGCCGGTCGGCGCTTCAACGTGGGCATCCGGCAACCAAGTGTGCACAGGGAACATCGGCACTTTTACAGCGAATGACAGGAAGAACGCCACAAACAAAAGCTGTTGTACGCCCAATGGAATCTGTTTGATGTTTTGGAAATCAACAATAGAGAAGCTGCCTGTCTGATAGTACAGGTAAACCATGGCAACCAGCATCAAGAGCGAACCCATCAGCGTATAGAGGAACAGCTTGACCGACGCATAGACGCGGCGCGGGCCGCCCCATACACCGATAATCAGGTACAGCGGAATCAGCATACCCTCGAAGAACACATAAAACAGAATCGCATCCTGCGCGGCAAACGCACCATTAATCAAACCCGACATGATCAGGAATGCCGCCATATACTGCGCCGGACGTTTCTGAATGACTTCCCAACCGGCCAATACCACCAACAGCGTAATAAACGCATTCAAGATGATAAAGAGCACTGAAATACCGTCTACACCCAACTGGTAGTTGATTTTCAGAAGCGGAATCCACTCGTGGAACTCGGTAAACTGATAGCCGCCACTCAAACGGTCAAAACCGGTAAACAGGGGCAGCGTTACCAAGAAACCGGCAAGCGCACCCATGAAGGCAAGCACACGCGCCAGCGGCGCACGGCTGTCTTTACCGGTCGCCAAAACCAGCACACCTGCGGCGATGGGTATCCATATTGCCAAGCTGAGTAGGTAGTTGGAAAACATAGTGGTTAACCTGTGGTTAAAATAAAAAATATAGTTGTATGGGTTGGTTTTCAGACACCATTTCAGGAGGCCGTCTGAAAAAGATTGTGTATTTTGTATATGGCAAAATCAAGAAAAACGTATATCTACCGTTATTCTTTTATTCCATAACCGCCTAAAACCTTCTTTTCAGACGGCCTCTTCCATATTTTTCTTGTCAAAACCATTATCCGAAGATTTTGACTACGCTCCGTCGGTACGGTTGGTGTCCATCTCAAGTTTAATGAACGCATCAATCATGCTGCGCCAAACTGCTTCTGCTACTTCGGGCGACAAACCCGCCTTTTCGGCATAAGCGCGGCGAGAGGCAATCACTTGAGCCACCCGTTCGGGCGCGGAAACCGCCTGCACATCGTTTTTAGGTTTCAGACGACCAGCCTGCCGTACCAATTTCTGCCGGCGGGCGAGTAATTCGATTAATCCCTTATCCAAACCATCGATGGCTTCACGGACTTCGTCCAGGGTTTGCGGTAATTTGTCTTCAATCATTGTTGCTCAAATTTTCTTTTTCAGACGGCCCTATACACAAACTATAAACAGGCCGTCTGAAATCCTGCTTTTATCGGAACAATCCCCAGAAGGTCATGCCGAGCAGTACCAATACGCCGAATACCATAGCGGCGGCATAGGTATAGATGAAGCCGGTTTGGACTTTGCGTACCTGCGCGGCAATCGCGCCGACCAGTTTGGCAGAGCCGTTGACGATACCGTTGTCGATAATAGCGGTATCGCCGACTTTCCAGAAGAAAGTACCCAATGCGCGCGTGCCTTTGGCGAAAACATTGAAATACAGGGCGTCGAGGTAGTATTTGTTTTCAAACAAAACGTAAATCGGACGGAACGCCTGTGCAATTTTCGCAGGCAGGTGCGGCAGTTTGACGTACAAGAGCCATGCGCTCAACACGCCTGCGATAGCAAGGTAGAGTACAGGCGAATGCAGGCTGTGCGACACCATTGCCAATGCGCCGTGGAACTCTTCCTTCATGATGTGCATGGTTGGATGCGCGTCGGTATTGACGAAAATCACGTCTTTGAAGAAATCGCCGTAAAGCATAGGCTCGATGGCAACATAGCCGATGATGACGGACGGAATGGCAAGCAGAATCAGCGGCAGGGTAACGACCAGCGGGCTTTCGTGCGGATTGTCGTTTTTGCCCAAGCCGTGATGTTCTTCGCCATGATGATCGTCATAATGCTCAGGCAGGCTGCGCCATTTCTCTTCGCCGTGGAACACCATAAAGTATTGGCGGAACGCGTAAAACGCGGTAACGAACACGCTGGCGAGGACGGCAAAATAAGCAAAGCCGCTGCCCGGCAGGGTGCTGTATTTCGCCGCTTCGATAATCGAATCTTTGGAGTAGAAGCCGGAGAAGAACGGCGTACCGATCAGCGACAAGTTACCGACCAGCATGGTCAGCCAAGTAATCGGCATGTATTTTTTCAGATTGCCCATGTGGCGCATGTCTTGGTCGTGGTGCATACCGATAATGGCGCTACCCGCCGCCAAGAACAGCAAGGCCTTAAAGAAGGCGTGGGTCATGACGTGGAACATCGCCACAGAATAGGCGGACGCGCCCAGAGCCACGGTCATATAACCCAGTTGCGACAGGGTGGAATACGCAACCACGCGCTTGATGTCGTTTTGAATTACGCCCAAGAAACCCATAAACAGGGCGGTAATCGCGCCAATCACCATAATCACCGACAGCGCAGTGCTGCTCATTTCGTAAATCGGCGACATGCGCGACACCATGAACAGACCCGCCGTAACCATCGTAGCGGCGTGAATCAATGCAGAAATCGGTGTCGGGCCTTCCATCGAATCAGGCAGCCAAACGTGCAGCGGGAACTGCGCCGATTTACCCATCGCACCCACAAACAGGAGCAAACAGGTTACAGTAATCAAAGACCATTCCACACCGGGGAACAGTTGGATAGTGGCCGTCTGAACATTAGGCAGATAAGCGAATACATCTTGATAGCGCAGGCTGCCGCCGAAATAGGCAAGCACCAAGCCGATACCGAGCAAAAAACCGAAGTCGCCGACACGGTTGATCAAAAAGGCTTTCAGGTTGGCAAATGTTGCGCTCGGACGTTTGAAATAGAAACCGATCAAGAGATACGACACCAAGCCCACAGCCTCCCAGCCGAAGAAGAGCTGGATGAAATTGTTGCTCATAATCAGCATCAACATGCTGAAAGTAAACAAAGAAATATAGCTGAAGAAGCGTTGGTAGCCGACTTTTTCATCGTGCATATAGCCGATGGTATAGATATGCACCATCAACGACACGCCGGTGACCACGACCATCATCATCGCCGTCATCGTATCGACCAAGAAGCCGACGGAGAAATCCAAGCCGCCCATTGTCAGCCAGGTATAAACGTTCTCGTCAAACTTGGTACGGCTGCCATTGAGGAATCCCCACAGCACATAAGCCGACAGCAAGGCGGACACCGCCACACCGAGTATTGTTACGGTATGCGCGCTGGCACGTCCGATTTTATTGCCGAACAAACCTGCAATCAGCGAGCCTGCCAAAGGCACAAGGGCAATTACCAAATATAAAGTCATGTCGTTCATGATTACCCTTTCAACTCATCCAAATCGGCAACGTTGATTGTTTTTCTGTTACGGTACACCAGCACCATAATCGCCAAACCGATGGCGGATTCAGCAGCGGCAACGGTCAATACGAAGAATACGAAAATCTGTCCGGCAGTATCGCCCAAATATTGGGAGAAAGCGATAAAGTTGAAGTTCACCGCCAAGAGCATCAGCTCGATGGACATCAGCAATACCAGCACGTTTTTGCGGTTCATAAAGATACCCATTGCGCTGATACCGAACAGGAGCGCACCCAATACCAGATAATGTGTCAAGGTAATCATGCTTTGCCCTCCCCTTCCGGCTTGAGGCCGTCTGAAACTTCGCTTTCTTCGGCAGATTCGACTTGCGGTTTGACCGCTTCCATTTTCACCAGACGCATACGGCCTTGATCGGCGCGTACTTTGACTTGGTCTGCAGGATCCATACGTTTCGGATTGAAAGTTTTGCGGTGAACCAGTGCAATCGCGGCTACCATACCCAACAGCAGCAATACCGCCGCCAACTCAAACGGCAACAGGTAGTCAGTATAAATACGGCTGCCCAAATCGCGGATATTGTTGTAATCGGCCGGAATGTCTTTCATCAGACCAAATGCGGCTAGGTCGGTTTTCGGGTTGACCAAAATCAGGATCAGGGCAACCGCCAACAATGTGCCGACCACACCGGCAACAGGCGCATGACGCCAGAAACCGGCGCGCATGGCTTCGATGTCGATGTTCAACATCATCACGACGAACAGGAACAACACCATCACGGCGCCGACGTAAACCACCACCAGCGTTACGCCCAAGAATTCGGCCTGCATCAGCATCCAAATCATCGCGCTCACGCAGAAGGTCAGCACCAAATGCAAAGCGGCGTGCACAGGGTTTTTAGCGGTAACGGTACGAACCGCACCGTACAAAACGATGGCGGCAAGGATATAGAACAGAATCGCGGAAAAAGTCATTCGTCTGCTCCTTAACGATACGGCGCGTCAGCGGCTTTGCGTTTGGCGATTTCGGGTTCGTATTTGTCGCCAATGGCCAAAAGAATCGGCTTGGTCATGTGCAAGTCGCCCTTTTTCTCGCCGTGGTATTCAAAAATATGGGTTTCCACAATCGCATCGGTCGGGCAGGCCTCTTCGCAGAAACCGCAGAAGATGCACTTGGTCAGGTCGATGTCGTAACGCTTGGTGCGGCGGGTGCCGTCTTCGCGTTCTTCCGATTCAATGTTAATCGCCATTGCCGGACAAACTGCCTCGCACAATTTACACGCAATACAGCGCTCTTCGCCGTTCGGATAACGGCGTTGCGCGTGCAGGCCGCGGAAACGCACGGATTGCGGCGTTTTCTCTTCGGGGAAATAAATTGTGTCTTTGCGGGCAAAAAAGTTTTTGAGCGTTACGCCCAAGCCTTTTACCAATTCGCCAAGCAGAAAGGTTTTTACTAAGTTAGCCATATTATGTTCCCTCAAAACAGGGATTTCGTTAGGTATTCAAAATCGCTTTGTTCAGACGGCCTCAAGATGCCGTCTGAAACTTATTTCCACAAATTCAGCGGTGAAATCATCCACACGCCCAAAATCACGATGTAGGCGAAGCCGATCGGAATCAGCACTTTCCAGCCCAAACGCATGATTTGGTCGTAACGGTAGCGTGGGAAGGTTGCACGGATCCACAGATACCAGTACAGCACCGCCGCCATTTTCACGAACATCCAAAATGCGGAAGGCGTACCGATAAAGCCCCAACTTTGCGGGAACGGAGACAACCAGCCGCCGAGGAACATCAGCGATGTCAGCGCGGCAATCAGGATCATGAAAATGTATTCGGCGAGGAAGAACAGCGCGAATGCAAAGCCGGAGTATTCAACGTGGTGGCCGGCAACGATTTCAGATTCACCCTCTGCCACGTCAAACGGTGCGCGGTTGGTTTCAGCAACGGCGGAAATCAGATAGACGATGAAGATTGGGAACAGCGGCAGCCAGTTCCACGAGAATACTGAACCGCCGGCAATACCTTTGGCTTGCGCGGCAACGATGTCGGAGAAGTTCATGCTGCCCGATACCATCACGACGCACACCAGCGCGGCACTCATGGCAATTTCGTAGGAAATGCTTTGCGCGGAAGCACGCATTGCACCCAGGAACGAATATTTGGAGTTGGAAGCCCAGCCCGCGATGATCACGCCGTAAACCGACAGCGAGGTAATCATCAGGATGTACAAAAGGCCGATATTGATATTGGTCAGCACCCATTCTTCGTTGAACGGAATCACCGCCCATGCCGCGAAAGACGGGGCGAGCGACATAATCGGGCCGATGTAGAACAAGGCTTTGTTTGACAGCTTCGGACGGGTTACCTCTTTAAACAAGAGTTTGAACACGTCGGCAAACGGCTGAATCAGCCCCCACGGGCCGGTTACGTTCGGGCCGACGCGAAGCTGCATAAAGCCGATGACTTTACGTTCGAAATACGTCAGATAGGCAACGGTCAGAATCAGCGGAATCAAGATAATCACGATTTTGACGATGACGGATACCACCAAGCCTAAGGTGATGCCCAAATCGCCCAGACCGAGCGTTGCGGCAAAGAGGTTTTGGAACCATTCTTGCATGATCAAGCTCCCGCCAGTTCAATAGTGTCCATCAACGCACCCAGCGCGGCATTTTCGGTATGCAGCGGCAGATGCACCACGTTTTCAGGCAGTCCGGCATCGGCTTTGACGGCAACCGATACGCTTGCGCCGTTTTGTTTGGCGACAGCGGTTTGTCCGTCTTGCAGGCCCAAGCGTGCCAATGTGTTCGGATTTACACGCGCGGCAGGCACGGCGGCATGGCTGGTTTCTTGCAACGGTGCGGAACGGCGCACGATAGAATCAGTGTGATAAATACCGACGCCGCCGACACGGACGAGGCGGTCTGAGGCCGTCTGAACGCCCTCCCCTGTCCATGTGCTGCGGTTGTCCAGTTTGGACGGCAGGCTTTCTGCATCCAGCGCATCTTTCAGAATCGAAGCGGTATCGTGGTATTCAAAACCTTTCAGGTCAAACAGGTTGCCCAATACGCGCAACACTTTCCACATCGGACGCGAATCGCCGAAGCCTTGTACCACGCCGTGGAAAGATTGCAGACGGCCTTCCATATTGATGAAGCTGCCCGAGGTTTCGGTAAACGGCGCAATCGGCAACAATACGTCGCACACGTCCAGCAGCGTTTCGCTGACAAACGGTGTAAACGCCATCACGCTTTTCGCCTGTTTCAACGCGGCCACGGCTTTTGCGCCGTCAACCGTATCGATTTCAGGCTCAACGTTGAGCAGCAAGACTGCCTGTTTCGGCGCATTTGCCATTTCGGCAACGCTCTCGCCGGAGTTTACATTCAAGACATCCGCACCAACGCTGTTGGCGGCTTGCGGCAAAATACCCAGCACTGCGCCGGTCACGTCTGCCAGCTCTTGCGCGGCGGCATAAATGGCGGCGTAATCAGGATGGTTTTGCACTTCCGTGCCCAAAATCACCGCTGCTTTTTCAGCGTTTTTCAGGCTGGCGGTAACGGCGTGTTCCGCATTGGCATACAGGTTTTTCAGACGGCCTGCCCACTCGTCGGGATGTGCGGCTTCTTGAGACAGAAGCGGCATAAACAATTCTTCTTTACTGCTGGCCAATACGCTCAAGGCCATGCGGTCTTTGGCGGCGCGGCGCAAACGGGCGGTCAGGAGCGGCTGTTCTTTGCGCAAGTTCGCGCCGACTACCAATACGGCATCGTTGTCAGCCAAAGATTCAATGCTTTGTCCCAACCATTGCGCACCTTTAAGGCCGTCTGAAAGACGTTTGTCTTGTTGGCGCAAACGGGTGGCAAAGTTTTTAACACCCAAGCCGTCGGCAAGTTTTTTGGCCAGATACAGCTCTTCAACCGTATTCATCGGGTTCGCCCAAATGCCGACTTGGTTTTGGTTGCCGTCTTTGGCGATACATTCAATCGCGCTGCGGACATATTCCAGTGCGGTTTTCCAATCTACGTCCATCCACTCGCCGCCCTGTTTGATTTTCGGGTTTTTCAGACGGCTTTCGTGATACAGGCCTTCGTAGGCGAAACGGTCGCGGTCGGACAGCCAGCATTCGTTGATGGCTTCGTTTTCCAGCGGCAACACACGGCGGACGGTATGGTCTTTGGTTTGCACAATCAGGTTGCTGCCCAAAGCATCATGGGCAGAAACGGATTTGCGGCGGTTCAATTCCCAAGTACGCGCGTTGAAGCGGAACGGTTTGCTGGTCAATGCGCCGACAGGACACAAATCGATGACGTTGCCTGACAATTCGGTTTCCACTGCTTTGCCGATAAAAGGCATGATCTCGGAGTGTTCACCGCGGTTGGCCATGGCGATTTCTTGCACGCCGGCGATTTCTTCAGTGAAACGGACGCAACGGGTACAGTGGATACAACGGCTCATTTCCTCGGCGGAAACCAAAGGACCCATATCCTTGCCGACGACGGAACGTTTTTCTTCGGTATAACGGCTGGTGGTTTTGCCGTAGCCCATCGCCAAATCCTGCAACTGGCATTCGCCACCTTGGTCACAGGTCGGACAATCAAGCGGATGGTTGATGAGCAGGAACTCCATCACGCCTTCTTGCGCCTCTCGGGCTTTTGCCGAATGCGTACGCACAATCATGCCGTCTGTAACCGGCGTGGCACAGGCGGGCAGGGGTTTGGGGGCTTTTTCCACGTCCACCAAACACATACGGCAGTTGGCAGCGATGGAAAGTTTTTTGTGGTAACAGAAATGCGGGATATAAGTACCGAGCTTGTGCGCGGCTTCAATTACCGTCGCGCCCTGCTCCACAGATACCTGTTTGCCGTCGATTTCGATTTGTAACATGGTTCGTTCCTAGTTACGGGTATTTAATAAATAATTCTTTTAGAGGCCGTCTGAAAACTTAGCACCACTTATTCGGTTTCATCGGTCCGCCGTGTTCGATGTAATGCACAAACTCATCACGGAAATGCTTGGTAAAGCTGCGGACAGGGAAGACGGCGGCATCGGCAAGGGCGCAGATAGTGCGGCCTGCCATTTGATTACCGATAGAATCCAACAAATCCAAGTCTTCCATGCGGCCTTTGCCTTCTACGATGCGGTGGACGATGCGGTAGAGCCAGCCCGTACCTTCTCGGCAAGGCGTACATTGGCCGCAAGACTCGTCGTAGTAGAAGTAGCTCAGGCGCTCAAGGGCTTTAACCATGCACACGTCTTCGTCCATGACGATAATCGCGCCGGAACCCAGCATCGAGCCGGCTTTGGAAATCGAGTCATAGTCCATATTGGTCTGCATCATGATATCGGCAGGCAACACGGGCGCGGACGAACCACCGGGAATAACGGCTTTAAGTTTTTTACCGCCGCGCATACCACCCGCCATTTTCAAGACTTCAGCAAACGGCGTACCCAATGGCACTTCATAGTTGCCCGGACGCTCGACATGACCGGAAATACAGAACAATTTAGTACCGCCTGCATTCGGAATACCTTTATCGGCAAATGCCTGTCCGCCGTCACGGATAATGAAGGGGACGGAGGAGAACGTTTCGGTATTGTTGATGGTAGTCGGTTTGCCGTACAGGCCGAATGAAGCAGGGAATGGCGGCTTAAAGCGCGGCTGGCCTTTTTTGCCTTCCAACGATTCGAGCAATGCGGTTTCTTCGCCGCAAATATATGCGCCGTAGCCATGGTGGGCAAAGAGTTCAAATTCAAAATCCGAACCCAAAATATTTTTACCCAAAAAGCCTGCGGCACGCGCCTGCTCCAAAGCAGCTTCAAAACGTTGGTAGCCTTCGAAAATTTCGCCGTGGATATAGTTGTAGCCGGCTTTCGCGCCCATCGCGTAACCGGCAATAATCATGCCTTCAATCAGGGCATGAGGATTGAACATAATGATGTCGCGGTCTTTAAATGTACCCGGCTCGCCTTCGTCGGTGTTGCAAACCACATATTTTTCGCCCGGGAAGGAACGGGGCATAAAGCTCCATTTCAAACCGGTCGGGAAGCCCGCACCACCACGACCGCGCAAGCCGGAGGTTTTGACTTCGTCAATCACATCGGTTTGCGAGATGTTTTCGGACAGGATTTTACGCAGGGCGGTATAGCCGCCACGTTTGACGTATTCGTCCAATGTCCAGCAATCGGGATTGGCGGTATCCACTTGGTCAAAAATCACGCCTGATTGGTAAATAGCCATTTTTGGTGTGCCTGTTCGTTTTCGTATCGGTTGCAGCCGTTGTTTTCAGACGGCCTTTTATTTCAGTTCGGCAAGTTTCTTGTCAATTGCTTCTTCGGTCATAAAGCTGCACATGCTGTGGTTGTTGACCAGCATAACCGGAGCGTCGCCGCATGCGCCCATGCATTCGCCTTCGACAAGGGTAAATTTACCGTCAGGCGTGGTTTCGCCGTAGCCGATACCGAGTTTTTGTTTGAGGTATTCGCCGGTAGCCATACCGCCGCGCAGGGCGCAGGGCAGGTTGGTACAAACGGTCAGTTTGTATTTGCCGACAGGCTCAAGGTCGTACATATTGTAGAAAGTAGCGACTTCGTAGGCTTGTGCAGGCGAGATGCCGATATAGTCTGCGACAAAAGCGATGATCTCGGGAGCGAGCCAGCCTTTTTCGGTCTGGGCAATACGCAATGCGCCCATAATGGCGGAGCGGCGTTGGTCTGCAGGGTATTTTGCCAACTCAATATCAATTTGTTTTAAGGATTCTGCGGATAACATTATCGGTCAACCTCCCCGAATACGATGTCCTGCGTACCGATGATGGCAACGACGTCGGCCAGCATGTGGCCTTTTGCCATTTCGTCCATGCCTTGCAGATGGGCGAAGCCGGGTGCGCGGATTTTCAGGCGGTAGGGTTTGTTTGCGCCGTCTGAAATGATGTAAACGCCGAACTCGCCTTTCGGATGTTCGACAGCGGTGTAGGTCTCGCCCTCAGGAACGTGCATACCCTCGGTAAAGAGTTTGAAATGGTGAATCAGGTCTTCCATACCTGTTTTCATTTCGGTACGTTTGGGCGGAGCGAATTTGTGGTTTGTGGTAATGACCGGACCCGGATTGACATGCAACCACTCGGAGCATTGTTTGATGATGCGCACGGATTGACGCATTTCTTCCATACGGCAGAGGTAACGGTCGTAGCAGTCGCCATTGACGCCGACGGGGATGTCGAAATCCATTTTGTCGTACACTTCGTAAGGCTGTGTCTTACGCACGTCCCATTCTACGCCGGAACCGCGCAACATGACGCCGGTAAAGCCTTTTTGCATGGCGCGCTCAGGAGAGACGACGCCGATGCCGACGGTACGCTGTTTCCAAATGCGGTTGTCGGTCAGGAGGGTTTCGAGTGTGTCGATGTTTTTCGGGAAACGTTCGCAGAAGGCATCGATGAAGTCGAGCATGGTGCCTTCGCGGGATTCGTTGAGCTGCTTCAATACTTTGGCATTACGGAATTTGCTGCTCTCGTATTTAGGCATGAAATCGGGCAGGTCGCGGTAAACGCCGCCGGGACGGAAGTAGGCGGCGTGCATACGCGCGCCGGAAACGGCTTCGTACAAGTCCATCAGCTCTTCGCGGTCGCGGAAGGCGTAAAGGATGGCGGTCATCGCGCCGATGTCGAAGGCGTGCGAACCGATGCCCATCAAGTGATTGAGGATGCGCGTTACTTCGGCGAACATCACGCGGATGTATTGGGCGCGGATAGGCACATCGATACCGGCAAGTTTTTCTACTGCCAAGCAATACGCCTGCTCGTTGACCATCATGGAAACGTAGTCCAAGCGGTCCATATAGGGCAGGGCTTGCAGATAGGTTTTGGTTTCAGCCAGTTTTTCAGTACCGCGGTGCAGGAGGCCGATATGTGGGTCGGCGCGGACGATGGTTTCGCCCTCCAACTCCAAAATCATACGCAATACGCCGTGCGCCGCAGGGTGTTGCGGGCCGAAGTTGATGGTGTAGTTTCTTAATTTATTGGCCACCGTAGTTCTCCTCACGGACGATACGCGGCGTGATCTCGCGCGGCTCAATGGTAACAGGTTGGTAAATCACGCGTTTTTGCTCTTCGTCGTAACGCATTTCCACATAGCCGGAAATCGGGAAGTCTTTGCGGAACGGATGTCCAACGAAACCGTAATCGGTCAGGATGCGGCGCAGGTCCGGATGGTTGTTGAACATGATGCCGTACATATCGAAAGCTTCGCGTTCGTACCAATCCGCGCTGTTGTAAATATCGACTACGGATTCGACTATGGGGAAGTCGTCGTCTGAAACCCAGACTCGTACGCGGATGCGTTGATTGTTTTTAACGGAAAGCAGCTGACTGACGACGGCAAAGCGCTTGCCCTGCCATACTTCGTTTTTGTAAGTGCTGTAATCGACACCGCACAAGTCGACCAGAAGCTCGAAATGCAACTCTTCATGGTCGCGCAATGCGGTCATGACTGAAATATAGTGCTCGGGCAGACACTCGACGGTAATCTCGCCCAAAGCTGAAATGACTTTGCTTGCCTGATCGCCAAGCACGCCGACGACGGTCTCGTATAAGTTTTGAATGCTTGCCATATCGTCCTCTCCTTACTCGTCACGCGCGATGGTGGAAGTGCGCTTGATTTTTTGTTGGAGCTGAATCAGGCCGTAAATCAGGGCTTCCGCAGTCGGCGGACAACCCGGCACATAAACGTCTACTGGCACGACGCGGTCGGCACCGCGCACAACGGAATAAGAATAGTGGTAATAGCCGCCACCGTTGGCACACGAGCCCATAGACAATACCCAGCGCGGCTCGGCGAGCTGGTCGTATACGCGGCGCAGGGCGGGCGCCATTTTGTTGGTCAGCGTACCTGCCACAATCATCAGGTCGGCCTGACGGGGGGACGGACGGAAAATGATGCCGAAACGGTCAAGGTCATAACGCGCCATACCCGCATGCATCATTTCCACGGCGCAGCAGGCCAAGCCGAAAGTAACCGGCCACAGCGAACCGGTACGCATATAGTTCAGCACCGTATCCGCGCTGGTGGTGATGAAACCTTTTTTCAAAACGCCTTCTATTCCCATTCCAGCGCACCTTTTTTCCATTCGTAAATAAAGCCTACCGTCAGAACGACGATAAACACCAGCATAGACCAGAAGCCGTACGCGCCCAAATCTTTGAACACGACTGCCCACGGCAACATGAACGCGACCTCCAAATCAAACAGGATAAAGAGGATGGCGACGAGGTAATAGCGCACGTCGAACTTCATCCTTGCGTTTTCAAAGGCTTCAAAACCGCATTCGTAAGCCGCGTCTTTTTCGGCATAGTGACGTTTCGGGCCTAAAATTGTGCCGAGCAGAATAAACAGTACGCCGGCCGCAAGGCCGACGAGGATGAATACGAGGACGGGAAAGTAACTGGCCAACATGGTCGTACCTAACTGGTTGACAGACAAATCTTAAAAATAGATTACCATTTTATCGAATTTCAAAAGCCATTTAAAGGTAAATATCAGCAAATCAGCAAAAAAACCCTAATAAATTCAATAAAGTTATGAGAACAATTCTTATTCTTATTTAATATTTCCAAATTTTAATTTCGTTTTAATCATGTATCATTTAATTCGGATTTTCCGCCTGTCCGATTTACTTCAAAAATCTGGAAAACCGTCCTTTCCCAAACCTCAATAAAAGCATCAGGCCGTCTGAAAACTGATTCTTTTCAGACGGCCTGCGTACATCACATTATTTTAAATAGAAAAATCAATCGACACCTTTGAGCATGCGGTTCAATACCGGGGTAAGTACCAGCAGGATACCGCAGGTTACTGCGCCGATGGTGGCCAGCATCCAGTAGAAATCCAATGGCGACTGAGCATTGTAGTAGTCTTTAAACAACACTCCGCCCAAGGTAAAGCCGATGGACAATGCTAAGAAATTCAACGCAACCATTTGTGTTTTAAACATGCTCGGTGCGATTTTAGTGGAAAACGACAGCGAAATCGGCGACAGCATCAACTCACCTATCGTAATCGCCAGCAACACCAGCATAAACACGATAATCGGCATCGGGGTCTCGGATGAAATATACGGAATGAAACACAAATAAGAGACACCGGTTATCAACATGGCCAGCGCAAATTTCAACGGCGTTTTAGGTTGGCGTTTGCCCATTTTCGTCCACACCGCCGCCATCACGCCGGAAAAGAGAACCACCCACATGGCCTGTATCGAATCTTTCCATGAAACAGGCACGGTAAAGCCGAAGAAAGTACGGTCAACCGTTTCGTCGAAATAAACCGTTGCAACGGTGTACACCTGAAACCAAACCGCCCAGAACATACAAATGGTCAAAAACAACGGAATATAGGCCATGATGTAACGTTTATTGGCCGCCTCAACCTGGCTGCTGCCCAGCAGGCGTGCAAAATAAGCGATAACAGTGATAATGACCACGCCCAAGAGCCAGCGTGAAAAATTCTCAAGATTAAGCGCGCCGGAAGCAATCACGCTGCCCAACACCAAAACCAGCAACACACCGACAGCTATTGCAGTCTGTATCTTTTCAGGGCGCAACGGATTCGGAGCCGGCGTATGCGGCAGGTTTTTACGGCCGCGCGAATACCACAGCAGGCCAAATGCCATACCGACGGCCGCCGCGCCGAAACCGTAATGGAATCCCATTCTGTCTTGCAAAATACCGGTCAACAAAGGGCCTAAGAAACCGCCGATATTGATGGAAATATAGAAAATGGAGAAACCGGCATCACGCAATTCGCGCAGGTCGTCCCGTTCATACAAAGAGCCGACCATCGAACCGGCAGACGATTTCACGCCGCCGCTGCCCAGTGCGATAAACACCAAGCCCAACAGCAATCCCATCAAACCCGGCACAATCGCCAATAAAATATGGCCGGTCATCACGACGATACCGGCAATAAACAGGGTACGTTCCGCGCCCCAAATGCGGTCGGCCAACCATGCGCCGAGAATAGTGGACAGGTAAACGCTGCCGCCGTATGCGCCAACGATACCGCCGGCCAAAGCCTTATCCATACCCAAACCGCCTTGATTCGCGGCGTAATACAGATAAATCAGCAGGATGCCCTGCATACCGTAGAAGGAAAAACGTTCCCACAGCTCAATATGGAATAGGGTGGATAATTGCAAAGGATGACCGAAGAAAGTTTTCTCGGCAGAAGACAGCTTTTGACCGGACATTTAATAAGTTCTCCTAATATATCGGACAGGATTAGGCTTCAGACGGCCTATTGCACCTACCAATCATTTTTATAGAAACTATATATTACCGCCAATCTTTGCATTTGCAAAACATGTTTTAATATTTGCAAAATAATGTTTCTTTCAAACTGAAAAATGCCGTCTGAAATCTTTCAGACGGCATTTTATCTCTTACGGTTTACACACCTTGTTTCAGGCTGGCTTCGATGAAGCCGTCCAAGTCGCCGTCCAATACGGCTTTGGTGTTGCCGACTTCGTAGCCTGTACGCAAGTCTTTGATGCGTGAGGAGTCCAAGACGTACGAACGGATTTGGCTGCCCCAACCCACATCGGACTTGCCTTCTTCCAACGCCTGCTTCTCTTCATTGCGTTTGCGCATTTCCAATTCGTACAGTTTGGATTTCAACATTTCCATCGCGGCGGCTTTGTTGGCGTGTTGAGAACGGTCGTTTTGACATTGAACCACAATCCCTGTCGGCTCGTGGGTAATACGCACGGCGGAGTCAGTTTTGTTAATGTGCTGACCGCCGGCACCGGATGCGCGGTAAGTGTCGATACGCAAATCGGCCGGGTTGATTTCGATTTCGATGGAGTCGTCGATTTCGGGGTAAACGAACACGGACGAGAACGACGTGTGGCGTTTGTTGTTGGAGTCAAACGGCGAATAGCGAACCAAGCGGTGAACGCCGGTTTCGGTACGCAGCAGGCCGTAGGCGTATTCGCCTTCCACACGGATGGTGGCGCGGTTGATACCTGCGATTTCGCCGTCGTCTTCCTCAAGGATTTCGATTTTGAAGCCTTTGCGCTCGGCGTAACGGCTGTACATGCGGAACAGCATGCCTGCCCAGTCTTCGGCTTCCGTACCGCCTGCGCCTGCGGTAATGTCGATAAAGCAGTTGTTCGGGTCGGCAGGCTGGTTGAACATTCGTTTGAATTCGAGGTCGGCCATTTGTTTTTCCAAACCGGCCACGTCTTCCTGTACAGCTGCGAAACCTTCTTCGTCGTTTTCTTCAACAGCCATTTCGATCAACATACGGTTGTCTTCGATGCCTGTGGCGATGTTGTCGAGGGTCACCACGATGCCTTCGAGGATTTTGCGCTCTTTGCCGATTTCTTGGGCGCGTTTGGGGTCGTTCCAGAGTTCCGGGTCTTCGGAGAGGCCGACGACTTCTTCAAGGCGGTCTTTTTTGCCTTGGTAGTCCATATAGACGCGGATGTCTTCGCTGCGCTTCTCCAAGTCGTTTAGGGTGTTGTTAAGCTGGTTGATTACTTCGGCTTCCATGATTCTTGTGTTCTTTCAAAATTTTAGGGGCGTATTGTAAGGGATTTGCCTGTTTTTTTCCATGACCGAGCCGTCTGAAAATGTGCAGTTTGGATTTTCAAACGGCCTCGGTTTTGAATTTTTCCATCCAAAGCCGCCAGTCGTTGTCTGTCGGCGCGTTTACGGTAATCCGACTACCGTCTTCTATGCTTTGAAAACTGAGGCTTCGCGCGTGCAACATCAGGCGTTGCGTGCCGATATGTTCGGCAACGGCATGGTTTTGGCGCAAATCGCCGTAGTTGGTGTCGCCGACGATGGGGTGGAAAATGTGTTTCATATGGCGGCGGAGTTGGTGTTTGCGGCCGGTGTGCGGCGTGAGTTCGGCCCACGAATAACGCGAGGTCGGATAACGCAGGGCGGACTGGAACGGCAACTCGGTTTGTGCCAGACAACGGTAGGCGGTTTGCGCTTCCTGCAATGTGGCTTCGGTCTGCGCTTCGGCGATTTTGTCGGGCATATATTTGAGGGCGTAATCAATCAGGCCGTCTGAAGGCAAATGACCGCGAACAATCGCCCAATAGTTTTTTTCGATGGTTTTGTTTTCAAACTGCTGCGTCAATAACCGTGCGGCTTCCGTATCGAGGGCAAACAGCAAGACGCCGGAAGTCGGGCGGTCGAGGCGATGGACGGGATAGACGTGCTGCCCGATTTGGTCGCGCAGGGTCTGCACGGCAAAACGGGTTTCGTGTTTGTCTAACCAGCTTCGGTGCACCAGCATTCCGGCAGGTTTGTTGACGGCGATGGTGCGGCTGTCGCGGTGGATAATATCTAGCATGGCGGAGCAGTGAAAATAAAAGCAGATATTGTAACGGGCTTTTGAAAATGTAGCAGGCACACTTGCCGCCGAAACCCAACTTTCAGACGGCTCGCCCCTTTCGGGTTACAATACCGCACATAAAAACACGAAGGAAAAGCCGTGAGCCTGCTCAAAAAACTGCCCAAACCCATGCTGCCCGACGAAACCCGCCGCGATATTCAGGCGCGTGAGTCGTATCATGTATTGAAGATTATTTCCGAATTTGTCGAAGCCGGCGAAGAATTGCGCGCCATTCAACCAGCCGTCAGCATTTACGGCAGCGCGCGCACGCCTGAAAACCATCCCGACTACGAGTTCACATTGCGCTTGGCCCGCAAACTGTCGGATGCCGGATTTTCCGTCATTTCCGGCGGCGGGCCGGGCATTATGGAAGCGGCCAACAAAGGCGCGTTTGCAGGCGCAAGTCCGGCGGTGGGGCTGAATATCGTGTTGCCGCACGAGCAAAAAGCCAATCCCTATCAGGATTTGTCGATTAAATTCCAACACTTTTTCCCGCGCAAAGTCATGTTCGTCAAACACGCCGTGGCGTATGTCGTCATACCCGGCGGTTTCGGCACGCTGGACGAATTGTTTGAAAGCCTGACTTTGGTGCAAACCGGCAAAACGCCCGACCGCCCGATTATCTTAGTGGGCAAAGCATTTTGGGCGGGACTGTTGGACTGGATACGCGAGCAGTTGCTGGGCAGAAACCTGATTTTGGAAGAGGATTTGAACTTGATTCGAGTCATCGACGACGAAGACGAAATCATCGAAGAAATCTTCGCCCATTACGAAAACCGCCTGGAAGACTTGTCCGAACACCAAAATGCTTGGTCACTGGGGCTGTAAAAAACTAAGGTTTCAACTGACAAAGGGCGGTTATCCCACCTACCCTTTGCTTCATTAATAAAGGCCGTCTGAAAATGTTTTCAGACGGCCTTTTATCTTCTTTCAAAGCGTTAATTGTTTTCCCACTCGACATGCTCACTCAAGAAGCCGCCGCTTTGGTGCGCCCAAAGTTTGGCGTACAGGCCTTGTTTCTCGAGCAACTCGGTGTGGCTGCCTTCTTCGATGATGCGGCCTTTGTCCAAGACGATGAGGCGGTCCATCGCGGCGATGGTGGAGAGGCGGTGGGCGATGGCAATCACGGTTTTGCCTTCCATCATTTTGTCGAGGCTTTCTTGGATGGCGGCTTCGACTTCGGAGTCGAGCGCGCTGGTGGCTTCGTCAAGCAACAGAATCGGCGCGTCTTTGAGCATAACGCGGGCGATGGCGATGCGTTGGCGCTGGCCGCCGGAAAGTTTCACGCCGCGTTCGCCAACGTGCGCATCATAGCCGCGTCGGCCTTTGGCATCGCTTAAGTTTGGAATAAAACCGGCGGCCTCGGCGCGTTCGGCGGCGGAAATCATTTCGGCTTCGGTTGCATCGGGACGGCCGTAGATAATGTTGTCACGGACGGAGCGGTGCAGCAGGGAGGTATCTTGTGTCACCAAACCGATTTGGGCGCGCAGACTTTCTTGGGTCACGCTGTCCACGTTTTGGCCGTCGATCGAAATCGTGCCGCTTTGCGGTTCGTAAAAGCGTAGGAGCAGGTTGACGATGGTGGATTTACCCGCGCCGCTACGGCCGATCAAGCCGACTTTTTCGCCGGGTTTGATGTTCAGATTAAAGCCGTTAAGAAGCGGTTTGCCTGCTTCGTAGGAGAAATCGACATGATCAAACTTGATTTCGCCTCGGGTGACTTTAAGCGGCAAGGCTTGCGGCTTGTCGAGGATGGTGTGGGGTTTGGACAGGGTGGCCATGCCGTCGTTGACAGTACCGATGTTTTCAAACAATCGGGCAGATTCCCACATGATGTATTGCGACAAACCGTTCACACGCAATGCCATGGCTGTGGCCGTGGCTACCGCACCTACGCCGACTTGGCCGTGATACCAAAGCCAAATACCCAAGGCGGTCGTACCGACGGTCAGCGAACTGTTGACGATAAAGCTGCAGGTGTGCAGCAGCGTTGCCAAACGCATTTGGGCATGGACGGTTACCATAAACTCTTCCATCGACTGCTTGGCATAAGCGGCCTCGCGCGCGCCGTGGGAGAAAAGTTTGACGGTGGCGATATTGGAGTAGGCGTCGGTAATGCGGCCGGTCATCAGCGAGCGTGCATCGGCCTGACGCGCAGCGGTTTTGCCGAGTTTGGGAATCAGAAAGCGCATAATCATCGCGAATCCAATCATCCAGCAGATAAACGGCACGATAAGCCAGGCATCGAATGAGGATAGAATCACGCCGGAAGTGATGAAGTACACCAGCACATACACAACCATATCGGCAACGGTCATCACGACATCGCGCAGCGCCAGCGCGGTCTGCATGACTTTGGCGGACACGCGTCCTGCAAATTCGTCCTGATAAAAGCCCAGGCTCTGCCCCAGCATCAGGCGGTGGAAATTCCAGCGCAGGCGCATGGGGAACACGCCTTGCAGGGTTTGCAGGCGCACATTGGAAGCGAAAAAGGTCCAAACGGCAAAAAATGCCACCATGGCCATCATGCCGATTAATGCATGGCCTTTTTCAACAAAAAGCGTTTGCGGCGTATAAGCGCCGAGCCAGTCGACCACCTTGCCCATAAATTGGAACATCAAGGCTTCCATAATGCCGACGCCGACCGTAAACACGGCCAACACGGCAATCCATTTGCGCACGCCTTCAATGTTGCTCCAAATAAACCGCCACAACCCTTTTTCTGGCGTTTTCGGGGCGGCTTCGGGATAAGGATCGATGCGGGACTCGAACCATGAGAATATTTTTTTAATCATTGTTTTTGCAAATTTGATAAGACGGCCAGGCCGTCTGAAAAGGATAACTCAAATACATTCAAGGCTGTATTTTACGGGAAAAATCCAACTGATGACAGCAGATACCGTCAGTCCGACCAAACCAATCTATCGGCTTGGCCATCTAAAAATCCCTTTGCTTTGCCCAAAACAAAGGCCGTCTGAAACTTTTCAGACGGCCTTTGCCGGATTGGGCTTAACCCTAAAAATTACTCTTTACGTTGACGACCCAAATCGGCAGCGGCAGTAAACAAAACGTCGGTGGAAGAGTTCAACGCCGTTTCTGCAGAGTCTTGAATCACGCCGATGATGAAACCGACGGCAACCACCTGCATGGCCACATCGTTATCGATACCGAACAGGCTGCACGCCAATGGAATCAGCAGCAACGAGCCGCCGGCCACACCGGATGCACCGCACGCACTGACGGTAGCCACCAGGCTCAACAGCAGGGCGGTGGCGAAGTCAACCGTAATGCCTTGCGTGTGCGCCGCAGCCATCGCCAAAACGGTAATGGTAATGGCCGCACCGGCCATATTGATGGTTGCACCCAATGGAATGGAGATAGAGTAAGTGTCTTCGTGCAGACCCAGTTTTTTCGCCAATGCCATGTTCACAGGGATGTTGGCGGCGGAAGAACGGGTGAAGAAGGCATACACGCCGCTTTCGCGCAGGCAGGTAAACACCAGCGGGAAAGGATTGCTGCGGATTTGCGACCACACAATAATCGGGTTGACCACCAACGCAATAAACAGCATACAGCCGAGCAATACGGCCAACAGCTGCATATAGCCGGCAAGCGCTTCAAAACCGGTTTCCGCAATGGTAGAGGACACCAAGCCGAAAATACCCAGCGGCGCAAAACGGATAATCCATTTCACAACGGTCGAAACGGTATCGGCCAAATCGGCCGCCACTTGGCGGGTCGTATCCGAACCGTGATGGCGCAAAGCCGCACCCAATATCAGGGCCCAAGCCAAAATGCCGATATAGTTGGCATTGGCCAGCGCGTTAATCGGGTTGGCCACCAAATTCATCAGCAGCGTTTTCAACACTTCGATAATGCCGGAAGGCGGCGCAACGGATACATCGCCGGCCGCACGCAGAATCAGCGTAGTCGGGAATGCCATACTGGCAATGACTGCCACCACGGCCGCGGCAAACGTACCGAAAATATACAAAATTAAAATCGGTTTGATGTGGGCCTGATTGCCTTTTTGGTGTTGCGCAATGGCGGCAGTCACCAAAACAAATACCAAAATCGGTGCAATAGCCTTAAGCGCACCGACAAACAGGCTGCCCAGCAGTCCTGCGCTGATACCGACTTGCGGCGCAACTGCGCCCACAAGAATACCTAAAACCAAGCCGATGGCGATTTGCACCACCAGGCTGACGCTGTTGATCGCGTTTAAAAGCGGATTGCCACTTGCCATATCCGTTCCTTCAATTTAAAGATATGTTAAAAAAGTCTTACATTCTAAAATAAAAAATCATTTGTCGGCGAGGTTTTCATGCACACCTCACAAAAACAGCATTAAAGTTTAGCATTTATGACACAGTTGGCACTTTATACCAAAAATACAGTCAAACCCGCTCAAACCCTACTTTAAAGTATGCCCATACCGTTGCTTTACTTCTCTATATCTTGCTTTCAGACGGCCTGAAATCTGCGCCATAAGGCCGAATACAAAGGCAACTTCATCAATCAAAATACAAAAACATAAATATTACAATCAGATAGAAACAAACCAAAATCCGCCCTTACGTCACATTTTGCAACATTATCGCGCTAAATTTCCGTTTATAACCATAGCCTGAAACCTTGCAGAAATAATGTTAAAATCCCCAAACTGAAGAATTGTCGCTGTCGAACACACATCATGACCAAACTGACCTACCCTGTTTTATTTGCATCATTGGCGCTCGCCTACGGACACGCGTTGGCAGTAGATACTTCCGTTCCCAAAGCGGAAGACTACGAAGCTGTTCCCGAATCCGAAATGCCCAAGCAGCCCAAAGACGACCAAACAGGCAAACTCAAGCCCAAATTCCCCGTCAAAATCGACACCCAAGACAGCGAAGTCAAAGAAATGCTTGAAGAATACCTGCCGCTGATTACCCAGCAGCAGGAAGAAGAGCTGGATAAAGAGCAGGTCGGCTTCCTCGCCGAAGAGGCACCCGACAACGTCAAAACCATGCTCCGGACCAAAGGCTACTTCAACAGCAACGTCAATATTCAAGACCACGGCGAGAGCTACACCGTCAACGTCACCACCGGCCCACGCACCAAAGTCGACAACGTCAGCGTGGCCATCCTCGGCGACGTATTGAATGACGACAACTTGGCCGAATACTACCAAAATGCGATGGAAAACTGGCAGCAGCCCGTCGGCGAAAACTTCGACCAAGACGGCTGGAGTGCAAGTAAAACCTCCGTACTCAGCGCGGTAACACGCAAAAAATATCCATTGGCAAAACTCACCACCACCCAAGCCACCATTAATCCCAATACCCAAAAAGCCGACTTGAACGTCATCGTGGAGAGCAACCGCCCCATTTACTTTGGCGATTTCCAAATCACCGGCACACGCCGCTACCCTGAGAGCGTGGTTTCTGGCATGGCGCGTTTCCACCCCGGTTCGCCTTACGACTTGGACAAAATCCTCGACCTGCAACAGGCGCTAGAACAAAACGGCCACTATTCCGGCGCGTCCGTACAAGCCGACTTCGACCAACTGCAAGGCGACCGCGTTCCCGTCAAAATCAACGTGACCGAAGTCAAACGCCACAAACTGGAAACCGGTATCCGCTACGACTCCGAATACGGAATCGGCGGCCGCATCGCCTACGACTATTACAACCTCTTTAACAAGGGCTACATCGGTTCCATCGTTTGGGACATGGACAAATACGAAACCACGCTGGCCGCCGGTATCAGCCAACCGCGCAACAACCGCGGCAACTACTGGACCAGCAACGTTTCCTACAACCGCTCGACCACGCAAAACCTTGAAAAACGCGCCCTGAGCAGCGGCATTTGGTATGTCCGCGACCGCAACAATATCGATGCCCGGTTCGGCCTCGAATTCATTACCGAAGACCGTAAAGTCCCCGACACCAGCTACGATTTGGGCCGAAGCCATGCCACCATGCTGACCGCCTCATGGAAACGGCAAAGCATCGAAACCGAGCTGCATCCTCAAAACGGCTACTACCTCGACGGCAAAATCGGCTCGACCTTGGGCAAATTCCTCTCCTCCACCCAAATGGCACGTGCCACGGCACGCGCAGGCTATTTCTTCACGCCTGAAAACAAAAAACTCGGTACGTTCATCGTACGCGGACAGGCAGGCTATGTTTATGCCCGCGAAGGCGAAGAAGTGCCGTCCAGCCTGATGTTCCGCACCGGCGGCGCAACTTCTGTACGCGGTTACGAACTCGACAGCATCGGCTTGGCCGGCCCCAACGGCTCCATCCTGCCGCAACGCGCCTTGGTGGTCGGCAGCCTCGAATATCAATTCCCGGTCACCAAAAGCTTCTCCGGCGCCATCTTCCACGATGTCGGCGATGCGGCAAGCAACTTCAAACACATGACCTTAAAACACGGTACCGGCTTGGGCGTGCGCTGGTTCAGCCCGGTTGCGCCGTTCTCCTTCGACATTGCCTACGGCCACCATGACAAAAAAATCCGCTGGCACATCAGCTTAGGCACAAGATTTTAACAAACATACACCATCCATTCTTTCAGACGGCCTCAGCCATTCCAGGCCGTCTGAACAACAGACAAACAGAAAAATATCATGACCGATACTGCAAACACTTCCACGCCGTCTGAACAACAGCCCGCCCCGCCAAAGCGCAAAAAACGCCTGTTGCGCGGCCTTGTCCTGTCCGCCTTGGGCGTATTGACCGTTTCCGCCGGCGCGATCGGCTGGCTGGTCGGTACGGAATCGGGTTTGCGTTTCGGTTTGTACAAAATCCCGTCATGGTTCGGCGTCAAAATCTCTTCGGATACGCTGAAAGGCACGCTGATTGACGGGTTTGAAGGTGACAAATGGTTGATTGAAACAGAAGGTGCGGATGTCAAAATCAGCAGCTTCCGCTTTGATTGGAAACCGTCCGAACTGACCCGTCCGTCCTTGCACATTACCGAAGTCGTGGCCGGCGACATCGCCATCGTGACCAAACGCACGCCGCCCAAAGAAGAAGAGCCTTCAAAAGGCCTGCCCGACAGCATAGACCTGCCCGTTACCGCCTATCTCGACCGTTTGGAAACCGGCAAAATCAGCGTGGGCAAGCGTTTTGACAAGCAGACCGTCTATCTCGACCATCTGCACGCAGCCTATCATTACGACAAAAAAGAACACCGCCTCCACATCAAAACTGCCGATACGCCATGGAGCAGCTCGACAGGCGCGGTGGTGCTCGGTTTGAACAAACCCTACGTCCTCAATACCGCCATCTACACCAAAGGCCAGCTTGAGGGCGAAACCATACACAGCACGGTGCGCCTGTGGGGCAGCCTGCAAGACGTGTACACCGACCTGCTGCTCGACGGCGACAACGTTCATTTGTCTGCCAAATCCACCATCCACCCATTCGCCGACAGCCTCAACGAAACCGTTGGCGAAATCCTGGTTAAAGGTTCCAACATCAATCCGCAGGCCTTCCTGCCCAGCCTGCCCAAAGCGCGCCTGAATTTCGATGCCACCACCATTCCGTCCTTTACAGACGGCGTTGCGCTGGAAGGCTCGATTGACTTGGAAAACGACCAAGCCGGTTTTGCCGATGAAAATCATATCCCCGTCAAACGCATCCTCGGCGAATTCATCGTCGACGATAAAGGCACGGTCATGATTGAAGACATCGGCGTCGACCTGCTCAAAGACGGCAGCATCGATGTATCCGGATCAATCGATACCGCCCAAGACCAGCTCAAACTCGCACTGGGCATCAACAATACCGGCGCAGACGACTTTGTCCGTCAAAACATCGCAGGCCGTCTGAACGGCAGTATCGACGTCAAAGGCGAAACCTCCTCCCCCGTTGTCAACTGGAATCTCGACAGCGGATTTGCGCGTACAGACGGCATGCTGTTTCTCCAAACCGACAAACAGCTCGGCCAGCGCACGCTCAAGCTCGACAAAGTCCGCCTGGTTCCGCAAAACGGCGGCGAACTCAATGCCAAAGGCTCGCTCGAACTCTTCAAAGACCGCAAACTGCAACTGGACATTGTCAGCAAAGCCTTCAACCCTGCGCGCATCGATCCGCAGCTTCCGCAAGGCAGCGTCAACGGCAACATCAACTTAACCGGCATACTGGCGCAAGAAAAATTCGCCGGCAAAATGCAGTTTGCACCGAGTACGCTCAACGGCGTTCCGCTCAGCGGCAAAGCCGACGTCGCCTATGAAAACAAACACCTCGCGCGCGCCCTGACCGACCTGACCCTTGGCAACAACATCGTCAAAACCAACGGCAGCTTCGGCAAAAAAGGCGACCACCTCAACCTCAATATTACCGCCCCCGATTTGTCGCGTTTCGGCTTCGGCTTGGGTGGCCTGCTCAACGCGCGCGGCTACATCTCCGGCAGCTTTTCAGACGGCCTCAAAACCCTTGAAGCCGATTTGAACGGCGAAGCGCGCAACTTCAAAGTCGCCGATACCGTCAACATCCGCACCCTCGACTTCAAGCTCAAAGGTTCGCCAGATACCAACCGTCCGTTGAGTGCCGATATTAAAGGCGAACACATCGCCGTCTCCGGCGGTGCGGCCCTGATCGACAACGTCAACCTGCTCATCAGCGGCACAGGATCGCACCACCACATCCGAGGTAACAGCAGCATGGCGGTGGACAACAAACGCTACAAACTCGACCTCGACGCCACCGGCGGCCTCAACAAAGACCAAACCCAATGGAAAGGCACGGTCGACACGCTCGACATCAACGGCGCGTTCAACCTCAAACTGCAAAACCGCCTCAACCTCGAAGCCGGTAGCGAACGCGTTTCCCTCAGCAGCGCGCGCTGGGCGGCCATGGGCGGCAACCTCAACCTGCAAAATTTCGTTTGGGACAAGAAAGCCGGCATTACCAGTAAAGGCAGCGCACAAAATCTGCACATTACCGAATTACACAACTTCTACACTCCGCCTATCGAACACAACCTCGTCTTGGGCGGCGACTGGGATTTGGCGTACAGTCAAAACGCGCGCGGCTTTCTCAACATCAACCGTCAAAGCGGCGACATCATCCTGCCGAGCAAAGACCCGAAAAACAAACAGCCTTTGGGACTTTCCGCGCTCGCCCTGCGCACCCGTTTCCAAAACGGTCGCATCGACAGCACGCTGGAAGGCAACACCCGCTTCGGCAAAGTTGACGGCACGCTCGGCATCGCCCAGCAGTTCGGCAACAACATCAACAACGCCCCTGTCAGCGGCAAAGTCAATATCAGCGTTCCCGATTTAGGCTCGCTCAAATCCTTTATGCCGGCGACAGCCCAAGGCATTGCAGGCCGTCTAAACGCGACCGCCACCATCGGCGGCCGACTCGGTTCGCCTACCGTCAACAGCAACCTCGACCTCCAAACCAATTATGGCCGGGCCGACGGTACCGTCAACATCGGTCAAGGCACCAGCTTCGATACCGCCCCTCTGAGCGGCAAACTCAACCTGAACGTTGCCAACCTCGAAGTCTTCCGTAACTTCCTACCCGTCGGCCAAACCCTCAAAGGCCGTCTGAACGCCGCCGTCAACTTGGCAGGCCGTCTGAACGATCCGCAACTGAGCGGCCTGATTAACGGCGACAACCTCTATTACCGCCATCAAACCCAAGGCCTGATTCTCGACAACGGCGTATTGCGTTCACGCCTGCAGGGTCAAAAATGGGTCATCGACAGCCTCAAATTCCACCGTGGCGGCACGATTGAGCTCAAAGGCGCGGTCAACCTTGCCAACGCCAACCCCGATGTCGACGTGGACATCGTCTTCGACAAATACCGCACCCTCTCGCGTCCAAACCGCCAACTGCAGCTCTCCGGCGCGGCCAAAGTCCTCTACAATCCGGAAAAAGGCGTATCGCTCAACGGCACGCTCAACACCGACTACGGCAGGTTCGGTTCACAAAAATCCTCCATGCCGACCCTCGATGACGACGTGGTCGTACTGGGCGAAACCAAAAAAGAAGCAACGGCCACCACGCCGATTAATATGAACCTTGTCTTGAACATCAACGACAATGTCCGTTTTGTCGGCTACGGCGCAGACGTTACTATCGGTGGCAAACTGGCCATCACGTCCCGTCCGGGCGAAGCCGTCCAAGGCGTCGGTACCGTGCGCGTTGTCAAAGGCCGCTACAAAGCCTACGGCCAAGACCTCGACATCACCAAAGGATCGGTTTCCTTTGTCGGCCCGCTGACCAATCCAAACCTCAACATCCGTGCCGAACGCCGTCTCTCCCCGGTCGGTGCAGGTGTCGAAGTCCTCGGCAGCCTCAACAATCCGCGCGTAACCTTGGTTGCCAAAGAAGCCATGAGTGAAAAAGACAAACTCTCCTGGCTCATCCTCAACCGTGCCAGCAGCGGCAGCGACGGCGACAATGCCACGCTCTCTGCGGCCGCCAGCGCACTGCTTGCCGGCCAAGTCAACGACCGCATCGGCCTTGTCGATGATTTGGGCTTTACCAGCAAACGCAGCCGCAATGCCCAAACAGGCGAGCTCAACCCTGCCGAACAAGTCCTGACCGTCGGCAAACAGCTCACCAACAACCTCTACGCAGGTTACGAATACGGCATCTCTAGCGCCGAACAATCCGTCAAACTCGTGTACCAACTGACCCGCGCCATCCAAGCCATTGCCCGCATCGGCACACGCTCATCCGGCGGCGAATTGAAATACACCATCCGCTTTGACAACTGGTTCGGCAAAGACGAACCCGAGCCGGAAGAACAACACTAAAAGCCGTGAAAAAGGCCGTCTGAAATTCATCTTTCAGACGGCCTTTATCTTGTTCTACCGTATTAGAATCTTTCTCCCATGCCTCAAAAGACAAAGGCCGACAGCGCAAGTTTGAAAATAAAGGCAACTAAAAAAGTGAACGGCAAACCATAGCTTATTCAAGGTTAGCGATAAATCAAACAGATACAAAAAGGCCGTCTGAAACTGACAGGGGCAGGTTTCAGACGGCCTTTTTTGAATCATCGAAACATCTTGTGCATGGCGTTGCTGATTAATTCGAGCTGTTTCTTATATTCGCGGCAACGGGGACAGAGCGACAGGTGCACGGCAAGGGCAATGCGGTTAAAAAGACTGAGACGCACTTGGTCTTGCTGTTTGGAAATCAGATCGGTTATTTTGCGGCATTTTTTCATGGCGTTTTCCTGTCAGGCATGGGAGAACCATTTGATTTGCAGGCACTGGCGCAAGGTTTCGCGCGCGCGGTGCATGATGGTGTGATAGTTGGCATGGCTGATGCCGCATTGCTCGCGGATTTCATCGCTTGAAAAACCGAGAATTTCTTTCATGGTAAACACGCGAGCGGTGTTTTCCGGCAGATGGTAGAGGCAGGTCTGTAAAACTTGGTAGAACTCTTTATTGTTCAAACTGGCTTCGGGCGAGTCCCAACCCTGAGGTTGTCCTTCATCCGTCCAATGCCCATCAGCGGCAAAATGTCCTTCAAAGGCTTCATCCAAGGCTTCCTCGTCGCGCGTGACGAAAACTTGGCGTTGCCGTCCGATTTGGCGCAGGCAGTCGGTAATTTTGTTTTTTAAGATTGCAAACAGCCAGCTGCTCACTTGGGCGTCGCCTTTGAAACCCTCGGCTGCACGGTAGGCAGAAAGCATGGTTTCCTGTACGAGGTCTTCCGCCAAATCGGGGCGGTCGGGCAGCTGGATATGGGCAAAGCGCAGTAGCAGTTTACGGGATTCGGCAAGCTCGGCATCGGTCAGTTCGGGTAGGGCCATAATGTATCAGTATGAAATGAATGATCAATATGCTTCTGATTTTACGCTGATACGGAAAGAGCATGCGATTGAATCTATAAACGATTTCAGTAGTATTTTTGTTTCGCCGAAACCGACTGCGCCCGTTTCAGACGGCCTTGGTTTATGCCGCAACCAAAATGCCCTGTTCCAGCCATTCCGCCCATTTCTGCCTTAATGCGTCCTGCCAAACGTTTTCAGACGGCATGAACTCTGCCAGCATGGTTTGCAGGCCGTTTAGGGAAGTGGGCGTTTCTGCCAGCGTTTCCAGCAATAAGGCATCGAAATCGTCGAGCGTTTGATACATCACGTCGTCTTCCTTATCGCGCCACACCAAAACGGCGGTTTCCGCCTCCTGCAATTCGTCCGTCACATCATACTGATAACGGCGCACAAAGGCGGCGGGAGAAAGGGTGTAAGCCAAATCGTCTGAATCGGCAGGCGAGGCTTCGCTGTCGGTTTGAGCGGTTTCGGCGAGCAGCTGGGTGTGTTCAAAGTCCATCAAGGCCAAGAGGTCGTCTGAAAGCGGCAGGCTTTGGCAATATCGGAGGAACTCGCCGGGGATTTCTTGAAAATAGGGCGTTTGGGCACATGCGTCGCGGACGAAACCTTCTTTCAGACGGCCCCATTCTTCGCTGTCAAAGTATTGCAGCGTTTCGGTATAACAACGGTCGATAAAGCTGTGAATATTGTTGCGTATCAGTCGGATATAGACATTCAGGCGCTCTCGCGGCAATCCGTCTGCGGCTTTGCCTTCGCGTATGGCTTTGGCAAAGCGGTGTTGGTATTGGGCGGAAGTTTCAGGCTGCACGGCGGTATTCCTTTCCGGCACGCATTTGATAGTCGGCGATTTTGGCGACTTCGGCTTCGAGTTCGGCAAAAGGCGGAAAATTGAAATCGCGTTCCAACAGGGTGGGCGGAATCGTCGGCAGTTTGGCATAGGCCAGTTCGAGCAAATCCCAAACAGTCGGCAATACCGCCGCACCATGCGTATCAATCAACAATTCCGGCGTTTCCACGTCATGTCCGGCAATATGGATATAGCACACGCGCTCTGCGTCCACATTCTCTAAAAAGGCTTCAGGCGACAACAGGCCGTGATTGACGGCGTTGACATAGATATTGTTCACATCCAAATGAATGCCACAATCGGCTTCACGGGCAACCGCGTTGAGGAACTCGACCTCATTCATTTCGGCAAGCGGAGAATGCAGGTAGTAGGAGGTGTTTTCTACGGCGATGCGGCAGCCCAACCGGTCTTGCACTTCGCGGATACGCCGCGCTGTATGTTGCACCATTTCTTCAGTGAAAGGCAGCGGCAACAAATCGTAAAGATGACCGCCGTCGTGGCAATAGCTCAAATGGTCGGAGAAAAATGTGCAGTCATAACGGCGCATCATTTCTTTGATTCCGTCTATTAAATCGGTATCCAGTGGGGCTTGTCCGCCCAACGACATGGATAATCCGTGCAATGCCAGCGGCAGCCGTTCCGCCACGCGGTCAAACTGTTTGCGCGCCCTGCCGCCCATTTTCAGCCAGTTTTCGGGGGCGGCTTCGATAAAGCGTATCGGGCTGTCATCTGAAAGCGAGAGGAAGTCTTCCGCCAAGTCGCGGCGGTAGCCCAAGCCTGCGTGTTGAATCATGGTGATGTCCTGTTATGGTGCCGTATGAACGACAAAGTCGCATTTTCGTTTGTAAAATGCGACTTTGTTAAAGGTATATTGCAGGATTATTTAGAACCGCATTTACCTTCGCCGCATTTACCTTCTACTACTTTGGCAGCTTTGGCTTTAGATGCTTTGCCTTTTTTGGCGTGTGCTTTTTTCATGGCCGCGCCGCAAGAACCTTCACCGGCTTTGGCAGCCGCGCCGCAACTACCTTCGGCAGCTTTAACAGTTTTCTCAACAGCCACGTCGCTGGCGGCTTTATCAGCGGCAACAACACCGGCAGCCAGAGACAGGGACAGTGCACCGGCCAGAGCAGCAGCTACATTTTTTTTCATTTCAACTTCCTTTTTAAAATATGGGTTTAAAAACAAATCAAGGGATAATATCGGGCATTTAAAGTCGGCCCGCGACCATTAATCCTTAAAGATAATCCTTAAAGAAAATGCTTGATACGGCAACAGCGTTTCTTCAGCAGGGCATCCAAAGACAGACGGCCTGCGCCCTGCAATAGGACAGGAAATAAAACCACCAAATAAATCAGTGCTATTTTATAACCGTTGTCGCACACATTGTAACCCAAGCCGGCATGTACCGCAGACCATGCGACAGCCGTTACGACCATCAATCCCAGCGCGGACAGCCGCGTTGCCAAGCCGACGATGAGCAGCGCAGGCAAAACCAGTTCCGCCCACATGGCCAAATTCCAGTTGACCGTATCCGACAACAAATTGAACGGAAAGGGAAATTGACTGTTTATTTCTGCAAACCAGTTTTCCCCGTTCCATTTTTCCAAACCGGACTCAAGAAATTCATACGCGGCAAAAAGCCTGAGCGTCAACAAACCGAAAGCAGCCTGCCAAGAGGGGTTGGATGAGGTGTTCATTTATTTTCCTAATCAATGTGTGTTGAATGGGATGGGACGAAAAATCAATCGGCACCATCCCATATTTCATGCCTGTTTAGACGCGGCAGCTTTAAAAAACTGACGAAACAAATGAAGATATCTTCTTATTCATTGTTTTATAAAGATTAAAAATTCAAAAGGCCGTCTGAAACACCATGCTTGATTGGGTTTCAGACGGCCTTTAATGATGAACGCGGTCAATCAATCCGCTTGTTTACACAATTCGACAATTTCTGCGCCGTATTTGTCGATTTTCTCCTCATTCATGCCGTGGATTTCCGCCAACTCCGCCAAATCTTGCGGCCGTCGGGCGGCAATCGCGCGCAGGGTAACTTTGCTGCATATCTGATAGGCTTCGAGGCCTTCATGGCGGGCAGTATCGATGTTCCACTGAAGCAGGCAGCGCATCAATCGGCGTTTGCGTTTGTCCTCTTCACTCAGGCCGTCTGAAAACGGGCGGCAGATGTTTAAAATGCCCTCGCCGTATTGCTCTATACGTTTTTCGCCGAGCTTATACACACCTAAAAGGTCGATGGGTTCGGCAGGCGTATTGGTCAACAAATCATCCATGCTTTCGTTGGAGAATACCGTACCCAGCGTTACTTGATCGGCACTTGCCTGCTGCTCGCGCCAAGTTTCCAAAGCCCGTTTTAAGGCCTGTTCGCGCTCGCTCAAGCTGTGGATAACTTGTGCGCTGTCTGTGGAAACCGTACCGGCTTCAGCCGTTTCGCAAACGTCGAGTATCTCCAAACCGAATTTATTGATTTTCGCCTCACCCAAGCCGTAGATTTGATGTAAATCTTCCAACCTTCGGGGCATTTTTTCGACAATATCGCGCAGGGTTTTGTCGCCGCAAACCACATAGGCCGGCACTTCCTCTGCCCGGGCGCGTTGTTGCCGCCATTGACGCAATGCCTGCCACAAACGCTCTTCGCGCTCGGTACGCAACCAATCGTCTTTCGGTTTTTGGGTGGCCGTTTTTTCGCGGCGCAGGGGACGCAACATAACTTCGGTTTCGCCCTTGAGGACTTTTTTTGCCGCTTCGGTCAACTGCAGGGCTTGATGTTGCTCGACATTGACGGTGAGATAGCCCAAGCTGATGCACTGGCGGATAACGCTGCGCCATTCTTTGTCAGTCTGTTCGCTGCCAATGCCGAATGTGGATAACTTGTCATGGCCGTTGCGCTGTATCCAATCGTCGCTTTTGCCGCGCAAAAGGTTGGTGATGTAACCAGCGGCAAAACGTTGTCCGGCGCGGTACACGCAGCTGAGTAATTTTTGCACCAACACTGTGCCGTCAAACCGCACAGGCGGATGCAGGCAGTTATCGCAATGGCCGCAAGGTTCGGATTCTTCGCCGAAATGTTTGAGCAGCAGTACGCGGCGGCAGGCGGCGGTTTCGCAGACGGAAAGCATGGCATCGAGTTTTTGCATTTCGATTTGCTTTTGCACCTCGTCGCTGTTGCCTTCGGCAATCCGTTCGCGCAGCAACACCCAATCGTTCAAGCCGTAACAGAGCCAGCTCACGGCAGGCAGCCCGTCCCGGCCGGCGCGCCCCGATTCCTGATAAAAATGTTCGACACTTTGGGGCATATCGAGATGGGCGACAAAGCGCACGTCGGGTTTGTCTATGCCCATACCGAACGCCACGGTCGCCACCACAATAATATTGTCTTCATGCGTAAAGCGGCGTTGGTTTTCCTCGCGCACGTCCATGCTCAAACCGGCATGATACGGAATCGCCTCCAAGCCGTTTTCACACAAAAACTGAGCCACATCCTCGACTTTTTTGCGGCTTAAGCAATACACAATGCCGCTTTGCCCATGCATCTGCTTGCGGATGAAATCCAGCAATTGTTTTTTGCCATTATTTTTTTCGATAACCTGATAATAAATATTCGGACGGTCAAAGCTGGAGATAAATTCGGGCGCATTGTCCAAGTGCAGATAATGCTTGATGTCAGCTCGCGTGGCCGCATCGGCGGTAGCGGTCAGGGCGATGCGCGGGATGTTCGGATAGCGTTCGGCAAGCATGCCGAGCTGTTGATATTCGGGGCGGAAATCGTGTCCCCATTGGCTGACGCAATGCGCCTCATCAATGGCAAACAGGCTGACGGTTTGTTGGTCGAGAAAACGCAAAAAGCGGTCGGTAACCAAGCGTTCCGGCGCGACATAAAGCAGTTTCAGACGGCCTTGGGCAAGCTTGTCGGCAATCTCGCGCGCCCCATCTGCCGACGTACTGCTGTTGACTGCCGCCGCTTCAATCCCGGCCACATGCAGGCTGGCTACTTGGTCGTTCATCAACGCAATCAGCGGCGATACGACAACCGCCACGCCTTCGCGCATCAGCGCCGGAATCTGGTAACACAAAGACTTGCCCCCGCCCGTCGGCATCAGCACCATCAAACTCTCGCCGCCGGCCAAAGCATTGACGATAGCCTCCTGCTTGCCACGAAATTCGGGATAACCGAATACTTCGTGCAAAATCTGTTTGGCGGTCGGCTGAGGCATAATGGTTCCGTAGAATAGGGGAAAGCGTTATTTTAACGGTTTTGCACCCGCGTATGTGCGGAACATTTTTCCGCCGCTTTTTCAGACGGCCTGAAATTCAACTCTATTAAAGTTATTTAATTTTAAATAAATATTTATTTTGTTTTGAATGAAATATGTAAAGGCCGTCTGAAATCCTAATCTTCGGATTTCAGACGGCCTTTCAAAAATAAAATCTTTAGGCTTTTTTGACGAACTCAGATTTCAAGTTCATCGCGCTGCCATCGATTTTGCAACCTATATTGTGGTCGCCCTCTTGCAGGCGGATGCCTTTGACTTTGGTGCCTTGCTTGATGACCATAGAGCTGCCTTTGACTTTCAAATCTTTAATCAAGACAACCGTATCGCCATCTTGCAAGACCGCGCCGTTGGCATCTTTGACTTCCAAGGCATCATCGCCGACAGCCGCAGTATCGGCCTCGTTCCACTCATGGGCGCACTCAGGGCAAACGTATTGAGTGCCGTCTTCGTAAGTGTATTCCGAGTGGCATTTCGGGCAGGGAGGTAGGGACATGAGGTTTCCTTATAAATATGATAAAAGAATCGTAAAACGCAAATAATACAATGTCTAAATTATTACTTCGCCTTGCTGCCGCCTACACCGTAAACGGCGTTCCATGCCGCATCCAACATCTGACCGGCTTGTTGCAGCTTGGCATTTTGCTGCTCTTTCTGAGCCAAGGCCGTCTGAATTTCGACTTTCAAACGGTCAATATCGGATTGCGCGGCCTGCAAACGGCGCTGCGCGCTTTCCAAATCACTTTGCAGGGAAATGATTTTGCTGTCGTTGCTGTTTTGCTCATTCAAAGCGGCACGGTAAACCGATTGGACGGACAGCAAACGGTCTTCCGCCTCACCGGCATACGCGGCGGCGGCGGATAACATCATCAGGGCAAGTAAGGTTTTTTTCATGGGTTTTCCTTTAAAGTTGTTTGATTTGTAAAGTAAAGCGCAGAGCCGATTTTTCAGCCGCCAAGTTTACATAATATGCTTGTTGGTCTTTGTTCTTGATGGTTTATTTTATCCAATCCGGACATTCAGGCTGCCGATAAAAGTTAATTCAATCAACTGTTGTGACAGGCAGGCGGCTATTATTTTCTCATATTCTCCGCCTTATTCCATTATTTTCTGGTTTTATTAGAAAAGGCCGTCTGAAAAATTTTCAGACGGCCTTCCCTTCAATTACGTTTTAAGAACGACTCATCCCCTGTGCTTGTGACTGAGCATACTGTCTTTGTTGTTCTTCATACTCAAAACGCTGCGTCGCTTCCTGAACCTTTGCAAGGCTTTCTTCTATCGGAATATAGGCTGCTGTCTGCATATCCATAGATACTCGATTCAATACGGGATTACGCTCACCAATCAGATACTGTCCGTCTTTTACATTAAACAGCGTGACATCTGTCATTTTTTTGGAATAACCCAACGCAGTAAGAGCCATTGCGGAGTTTTGCAGTTTTGCTTCCTCAATCGGTATCCCAGTTTTCTCATGGTATTCGGTTAGATGTCCTTTTACTGCATTGAAAAGATTTTGGGTTTCAGGAGCAAGGGATTGTAGTTTGGATACAAAAAAGGACTGTGAATATTGTAGTAGCTGTTCTTTCTCATTTTTAAATGATAATTTCATTTCCTCAGTAAAAACGCGATTATCATCCAAATTATTTATTGTCTCTCCTCTTTTTACTGCATCATAGATCCATTTTTCCAATGGATCTTTAGTTTCTCCTTTGATTATTGCTTGTTCCCATTTGAAATATTCCTTTTGTCCAACGGCATTATTCCATTTATCCATGTTAACTTCTTTTTGCCAATCCTCCATACTCATGTTAGCAGGCTTTTTAGAAATATCTTCATGATCATCAAGTATTGCTTTAGCTTGATCACGTCCTATTTCCTTGGATAATTCATGAAATTGATCCTGAGATACAGAGTAAGCAATACCAGAATTAGATATTAATATATTTTCAGCTACTTGTTGAATATTTTGAGTCATAACTGCACTTAAAAGAGCATGTCTATATGCATCATAGCTATTATTATGTGGGTCTATATCATCTTCCCCTGCAAAGCCACCATATTCATTAGCCTTTTTTACTGCATGCGACACAAAAGTACCAGCTACATACTCCTTAACAGTACTAGGACTAAAATAGTAATCACTCATTTTCACACTTCCCTAAATTAAAGTTAGAAAAATTTGAATTATTTGATATTTCTGCCTGTAAACAAATATTTTCATTTACAGGATAACAAACTTCGGGTTGTTTGTTCATAGGCCATGATTCAATGTAATAAACCTTCTCAAATTTTCCATTTTTTTTACCCCAAAATATTGTTTTATCTTCGGCCATTTTGTAAAAAAATAAATCTTGTCCTAATTTATTCTCAAAATCAGTTTCCAATACATAAGGTTTTTGAATACAAACTTCATCATACCCATTAAAAATCTCGATTAAAGGGATACTATTTTTTCCTTGAATTAATGGGAATAAGTTATTATTTCCATTAAAAAATCTAAAAAATAGACAAATAAACACTATTATTATAAATATGAGTACTAGAATAACTTTAAAAGAAATATTTTTCATAATCATACCATTATAAAACGTAATGATTATACGTCTGAAGACTAAATCTTGACAACCCAGAAGGCCGTCTGAAACATTTCAGACGGCCTTTTATCATTCATGCCTTACGAACGAATCCGTTTCAACACTTCTTCTTTGCCGATTAATGCCAATACGGCATCGACGCTTGGGGTTTTCGCCGTACCGCAGACAGCAAGGCGCAGGGGCATACCGAGTTTGCCCATTTTGATGCCTTCTTCGTCGCAGAAAGGTTTGAAGAGGTCGTGGATGGCTTCGGCGTTCCAGTCTTCCAGCCCTTCGAGGCGTTCGGCAAAGCGCAGCATACGGGCGGCGGCTTCGTCGTCCCAGTGCTTCTGCACGTCTGCTTCGGCCGGCGTTTGTTTGACGTAGAAGTAGAGGCACTCGTCGGCAAGCGTGTTCAGGTCTTGGGCGCGGTCTTTGACCAATGCCAACACGTCTTCCAAAGCAGGCTTGCTTGTTTCGTGGATATCGCGCAGGGCAAGACGCGGTTTCACCATTTCGGCCAGTTTTTCGTTGGCGGTGATTTTGATGTGTTCGCCGTTGATCCAGTAGAGTTTCTTCAAATCCATGCGGCTTGGGGATGGGGAAACGTCTTTCAAATCAAACCATTCGATGAATTGTTCCATCGTGAAGAACTCGTCGTCGCCGTGCGCCCAGCCCAAGCGTGCCAGATAGTTGAGCATGGCTTCGGGCAGGATACCCATTGCGCCGAAATCGGTGATGGCAACGGTATCGCCGCTGCGTTTGGAGATTTTTTTGCCTTGTTCGTTAAGAATCATCGGCAGGTGGCCGTATTCAGGCAGGGTAGCGCCGATGGCCTTTAATATGTTGATTTGTTTCGGGGTGTTGTTCACATGGTCGTCACCGCGGATAACGTGGGTAACGCCCATGTCGTAGTCGTCCACGACAACGCAGAAGTTGTAGGTCGGTGTGCCGTCGGCGCGGGCGATAATCAGGTCGTCGAGCGCTTCGTTGGGGATGGAGATTTCGCCTTTGACCAAGTCCGTCCATTTGGTCACGCCGTCCAAAGGCGTTTTGAAACGGACAACAGGTTGCACGTCGGCAGGGATTTCGGGCAGAGTTTTGCCTTCTTCAGGGCGCCAGCGGCGGTCGTAAGTTGCCGTGCCTTCTTTTTCGGCTTTCTCGCGCATGGCTTCCAGCTCTTCTTTGCTGCAATAGCAGTAGTAGGCAGCGCCTTTTTCCAAGAGTTCGGCGATGACTTCTTTATAGCGGTCGAAACGGCGGGTTTGGTACACGATGTTGTCGGCGTTGTCGTAGTTCAGGCCGACCCATTTCATGCCGTCGAGGATGATGTTGACAGATTCGGCAGTAGAGCGCGCCAAGTCGGTGTCTTCGATACGCAATAGGAACTCGCCTTTATGATGGCGGGCAAACGCCCATGAAAACAAGGCGGTGCGTACGCCGCCGATGTGCAGGTAGCCGGTGGGGCTGGGGGCGAAACGGGTTTTGACGGTCATGATGGCTCCAAAGTCTTTGAAAACAGGTATTTTACTTTTTCGGCAAGGTTTAAACAATGTAAGGCCGTCTAAAAATAATGTCGGCGCAGAAGGACCGTCTGGGAACTTTTCTCCTGAAAACAAAACTAATGATAATCATTTCTTTGAAAGTATCCGCTCATGAACAAACGCGCTTTATTTACCGCCCTCGCCCTCCTGCCCCTTTTTGCCCAAGCCGAAATCAAAACTATCAAAGACGTATTGGGACGCGAAGTCAAAGTCGATGTCCCTGTCAAACGCGCGGTTTTGGCGTTTTACTATCCCGACTATATCGCGGTAACGGGCGCGGACAAATTTAAAAACGTCATCGGCATTTCGCGTGAGTTTTGGGAGAAATTCAATCCCGGCAGCTGGGTGATGTTCAAACAGAAGCTGCCTACGCTGCAAAACATTGCAGACATCGGCAACATCAGCACCGGCACGTTTTCACTGGAGAAAACGCTCGCGCTCAAGCCGGACGTATTGATTCTGGCCGACTGGCAGTATAAGGCCATCGCCACCCACCTGCCGCGCATTAAAGCGGCAGGCATACCCGTCGTCGTGGTCGATTTCAACGCCGAAACCGTCGCGCGGCACACGCGCAGTGCGGAAATTTTCGGTGAACTCAACGGTACGCAGGCGCGCGCCCAAAAAATTGCCGCCGAATACGCCCGAGGCATTGCCGACATCCAAAAACGCGTCGCACGCGCCAAGCAGTCCAAACCGAAAATCTATATCGAGTTCGGCGACAAAGGCCCATCCGAATACAGCTACACCTTCGGCAAAGATATGTGGGGCGCGATTGCCGACACAGTAGGCGGCAACAATATCGCCGCGCCTTACGTTAAAAACTGGGGACCGATAAACCCTGAAAAATTCCTGACGGCCAAACCCGACGTCATCGTCATTTCGGGGACGGAAAACGGCCATAAAGACAAGCCTGACATTATGGCGATGGGCATAGGCATCAGTCAGGCCGATGCGCAACGCCGCCTGGCCGGATTTGTCAAACGCAAAGGCTGGGCAGACATTCCTGCCGTCAAAAACAAACGCGTTTACGGCATCTACCACACCGCCTCCCGCTCGCTCACCGATTTGGCCAGCGCGCAATTTATCGCCAAAACTCTGTATCCGCAGCAGTTTGCCGACATAGACCCAAACAAGACCTATCTGGACTTCTACCGCAAATACCTGCCCGTCGTGCCGGACGGTACGTTTTACATCCGATTGAAATAGCGGCTGCAAAAATCATAGGCTCAGGCCGCCTGAAGATTCAGACGGCCTGAACATGCTATGCCGATAAAGATTTAATGAGTATAATTACTGTTCTTTCAACAAAATTACTGGGTACGTATGAACGGACAAAACCAAATCGACCAGCCTCAGGCTCCGGTCGTCAGCATCAAAGAATGGTTGCTAACAAACTTGATTTTGATGATTCCGCTAGTCAATATAGTTATGACGTTTGTATGGGCATTCGGCTCAAACACCAATCCGAATAAAGCCAATTATTTCAAGGCTGCCTTGATTCTGTTTGTCATCTATCTGGTACTGGCTGTAGCTGTAGTCATTTTTGGCAGTGCAGCTGCAAATCAATATCAATAAGTAAGCATACATTTAGGCCGTCTGAAACCTAAAGGATTCAGATGGCCTTTTACATGGATTACCGAAGGCTCAACCACCTATCCAATTCCAAACCGCATCGCTCCATTTGCCGATACGGTAGAGAAACAAAGAATAGCTCTCCTGCATCAGAAACTTGGCTTTCTTGCTGCGCTCGTCAAAGCGCGTGGTCGGAGTGGCGGAGAACTGCGCATCTGACAAGCCCAAATCGGCGGCCATTTCTTCGGCGCGCGCCAAATGATACGGATCGCTGACAACGATAATGCTGCCGACTCCGTTGGCGTGCATGATGGGGACGATATTGCGCAGGTTTTCGTAAGTGTTGCGCGACGTGTTTTCAAATAGGATATTGTGCGCCGGTATGCCCTGCTTGAGCGCGTATCGGCGCCCCACTTCGGCTTCGGTCATAAATCCTTTTTTGGGCGTACCGCCGGTGAAAATGATTTTGCCGACCCGATGGCTTTGGTAGAGCGTGATGGCGTGGTTGATACGCTCACGGAACACCGGCGACGGGCGTTTGTCCCACGCCGCCGCACCTAACACCACCGCCGCATCGGCATGAACGTCCTTCGGCAAGGTTTGCAAACCTGTCCGGTAAATCTGCCATGTGCCGCTCAAAAAAATACCGCACACCAGCAAAACGCTCAAAGCAAGGCCGCGAAACAGGTAATATCGCAGACCATTGCGGCTTTTAAGCAGGGAAATCATCTTCAGACGGCCTTATCCAACCCCGTCAGCCGAGTAGGGCGGCAATGTTTTCCAACGGACGGCCGATGGCTGCGCGCGTAGGCGTTACCAAAACGGGACGCTCGAGCAGGGCGGGGTGTTCGGCGATTGCCTGAAGCAGGGCGGCATTGTCCAAATCGGGATTGTCCAAACCCAATTCTTTGTACAAGTCATCTTTCGTGCGCATCATACCGCGCACCGATTCGATACCGAGTTTGGCAAACATATCCTGCAAAGTCGCCAAATCGGGCGCGGTATCCAGATATTTGACCACGTCGGCGGCAACGCCTTTTTCTTCGAGCAAAGCCAGCGCGGCACGCGATTTGCTGCAACGCGGGTTGTGATAAAGTGTGAATTCAGACGGCATGAAAGTCTCCGTATTATTGCAAAATCATTCAATGATGGCGGTTATTATCGTCTGCAACTGATTTTTACTCAAACTTTTTACTTGATATCTTGATACGAATCGGTAGGCATGCCCACCAAACCGTTTTACAATAAACACAATTTCGATTGGCAACCTCAAGGATACAACCATGAAAGCCTTAACCGCCCTTCTACTGTCCGCCACCGTTTTTACCGCTGCACCGGCCTTTGCCGCCGACGAAACGGCAGGTTGGCAGGACAACAAACCGCAAAGTCTGGAATCGCTCAAAGCCCCCGTGCGCGTGGTCAACCTGTGGGCAACCTGGTGCGGCCCCTGCCGTAAAGAAATGCCCGCCATGTCCGCATGGTACAAAGCGCAGAAAAAAGGCAGCGTCGATATGGTCGGCATCGCGCTGGATACGACCGACAACATCGGCAAGTTCCTGAAACAAACGCCGGTTAGCTACCCGATTTGGCGTTACACCGGTGCCAACAGCCGCAACTTCATGAAAGCCCACGGCAACAACGTCGGCGTATTGCCCTTTACTGTCGTCGAAGCGCCGAAATGCGGCTACAAACAAACCATCACCGGCGAAGTCAACGAAAAAAGCCTGACCGCCGCCGTGAATTTGGCCAAAACCAAATGTAAATAAAACAGCGGATAGGGTGCTTAACCTACGCTGCTGATACCGAGGCCGTCTGAAACCCAACCGTTCAGACGGCCTTTTTTCAAACCATATTACTTTGTGTTGCAAACCGACAGTGTCTCCACAGGCAGAACCGGGGTTTCACTATCAAAAAGCAGCCGAAATATTTATAATCTGTGAATATCCCCATTTTTTCAGACGGCATGTTGCCCTATCGATGACGCCGGCCGTCTGAATCCCTATTTTCAGGAAAACCCATGATCCGTTTCGAACAAGTTTCCAAAACCTATCCCGGCGGTTTCGAAGCCCTGAAAAATGTCAGTTTCCAGATTAACAAAGGTGAGATGATTTTTATCGCCGGCCATTCGGGTTCGGGCAAATCCACCATTTTGAAGCTGATTTCAGGCATTACCAAGCCTACCAAAGGCAAGGTTTGGTTCAACAATCAAGACCTCGGCACCTTGAGCGACAATCAAATCGGCTTTATGCGCCAACATATCGGCATTGTCTTCCAAGACCACAAAATCCTCTACGACCGCAATGTCTTGCAAAACGTTATCCTGCCTTTGCGGATTAGCGGCTACCAGCCGCGCAAAGCTGAAGAGCGCGCGCGTATTGCGATTGAGAAAGTCGGCTTGAAAGGCCGCGAAAACGATATGCCCATCACTTTGTCCGGCGGCGAACAACAACGTTTGTGCATCGCGCGCGCAGTGGTTCACCAACCCAGCCTGCTGATTGCCGACGAGCCGTCCGCCAGTCTCGACCGCGCCTATGCGCTGGATATTATGGAATTGTTCAAAACCTTCCATGAAGCAGGCACAACCGTGATTGTTGCGGCGCACGATGAAACGCTGATGACGGATTACGGCCACCGCGTCTTGCGCCTGCAGAAAGGACGCCTCGCATGAGCATGATTCATTACATCTCGTTACACGTCGAATCGGCGCGCGCCGCGCTCAAAGAGCTTCTGCGCCAACCCATCGGCACGCTACTGACCCTGCTCATGCTTGCCGTTGCCATGACCTTGCCGCTGTTCATGTATTTGGGCATCCAAAGCGGACAAAGCGTATTGGGCAAACTCAACGAGTCGCCGCAAATTACGGTTTATATGGACACCGATGCGGCAGGTTCTGATGCCGATACGGTAAAAAACCTGCTCCAACGCGACAGCCGTATCGATAAAGTCCGCTTTATCAGCAAGCAGGAAGGTTTGGAAGAATTACAGACCAATCTCGACCAAAACCTCGTTTCCATGCTCGATGGCAACCCGTTGCCTGATGTCTTTATCGTTACGCCCGACCCTGCCACTTCTCCGGATCAGATGCAGGCCATCTATAAAGACATTACCAAACTGCCGCGCGTTGAATCTGCAACCATGGATACGGAATGGGTACAGACCCTTTATCGTATTAACGAATTTATCCGTAAGATTTTGTGGTTCCTCTCGCTGACTTTGGGCATGGCCTTTGTCTTGGTGGCACACAACACCATCCGCCTGCAAATCCTCAGCCGCAAAGAAGAGTTGGAAATCACCAAGCTGTTGGGGGCGCCCGCTTCCTTTATCCGCCGTCCTTTCCTTTATCAGGCAATGTGGCAGAGTATTTTCTCCGCCGCCGTCAGCTTGGGCTTGTCGGCCTGGCTGCTGGCCGAAGTACGGCCGCTGGTGGACGCGATTTTCAAACCCTACGGTCTGAACATCGGCTGGCGTTTCTTCACATTTAGCGAAGTGTCGCTGGTATTCGGCTTCGTCATCGCGCTGGGCGTATTCGGCGCATGGCTGGCCACCACGCAACACCTTTTGGGCTTCAAAGCCAAAAAATAAGCAAACAGGCCGTCTGAATGGTTCAGACGGCCTGAAATCTTATCCTTTCGCAACTTAAACAAACCTTGTGAAAATTTAATACTGCCAAATCTAACAGCAAGGGCATAATCCCTTATAATTGGTGGCTTATTATCCATCTCATTTCATTTGTGCGGCATAAACCGTGCAGACAAATAACGAAAGACATCCTGTGGACAAACTCAAAATCTCTGCCAACGGCCCCCTCAACGGCGAAATCATCGTATCCGGCGCAAAAAACGCCGCCCTGCCGCTGATGTGTGCCGGCCTGCTGACTTCCGGCACTTTACGCCTGAAAAACGTACCCATGCTCGCCGACGTCAAAACCACCCAAAAACTGCTGCAAGGCATGGGCGCACGTGTTTTGACCGACAACATCTCCGAATTTGAAATCAACGGTGGCACTGTCAACAACACCTGCGCACCTTACGAGCTGGTAAAAACCATGCGCGCATCCATCTTGGTTTTGGGCCCGACCCTCGCCCGCTTCGGTGAAGCCCAAGTCAGCCTGCCCGGCGGCTGCGCCATCGGTTCGCGCCCGGTTGACCAACACCTCAAAGGCCTCGAAACCATGGGTGCGGAAATCACCATCGAACACGGTTACGTCAAAGCCAAAGGCCGTCTGAAAGGCACGCGTGTCACCATGGACGTCGTGACCGTAGGCGGTACCGAAAACCTGCTGATGGCGGCCACGCTCGCCGAAGGCACCACCATCCTCGAAAACTGCGCCATTGAACCCGAAGTCGTCGATTTGGCCGAATGCCTCGTTAAAATGGGCGCAAAAATCAGCGGCATCGGTACAGCAACCATGACCATCGAAGGTGTAAAAGAGCTGCACGGCTGCGAACACAGCGTCGTTCCCGACCGTATCGAAGCCGGTACCTTCCTCTGCGCCGTCGCCATGACCGGCGGCAAAGTCGTCCTGCGCAATGCCGCCCCCAAAACCATGGAAGTCGTATTGGACAAACTGACCGAAGCCGGCGCCATCATCGAAGCAGGCGACAACTGGATTTCTATCGACATGCAGCAACGCCCCAAAGCCGTGGACATACGCACCGTCGTCCACCCAGGCTTCCCAACCGACATGCAGGCGCAGTTTATGGCCATGAACGCCATTGCCGAAGGCAGCAGCCGCGTGGTGGAAACCATTTTTGAAAACCGCTTCATGCACGTTCCCGAACTCAACCGCATGGGCGCAGACATCACCACCGAAGGCAACACCGCCTACATCAAAGGCGTAGAAAAACTCTCCGGTGCCGTCGTGATGGCAACCGACCTGCGCGCCTCCGCCAGCCTCGTCATGGCAGGTTTGGTCGCAGATGGCGAAACCATCGTCGAACGCATCTACCACCTTGACCGCGGCTATGAATACATCGAGAAAAAACTCGGCGGCGTAGGCGCAAAAATCGAACGCGTACGCGGTTAATCCCATACGCAGCCGATAAATAAAAGGCCGTCTGAAACACCGGCAATCGGGTTTCAGACGGCCTTTACGTATTGTTTTGCGGTATAATTCCCGACATCTTTATCCATTGTTTTTAAAAGCACAAACCATGACACGCAAAATCCTTGTCACTTCCGCACTGCCGTATGCCAACGGTACGCCCGTGATGCTTGCCGCTCAAAAACAAGATAAAACAGAGAGGAATCTATTGAAACAATATTTGAAAGTAACTTCATTGTTAAAAGAAAGGACTACTAAGACTGAGTAAGAACCAATCTGAAATCGAAGTATATTATAGTGCTTATTTAGTTAAATTTTTGATTATTAGGATAACAGCATGCTTGATTTAAAGAACTATCCGTACAAAGCTGTAATTACGCATTTTGTATTATTCAATGCAATATTGTCTTTTTTATTGGCAGCATCTATTTCAGTTTTATTAAATTTTGACTCCAGTAGTCGGCTTGCTTTACATGACTTTCTAATTAGCCTTGGAGAAAATTTTCTGTATTTGTTTTTTATTCCAACTATAATAACGGCTATATTTGTTTCAATATTTAAAATAAGAGATAATTCTATAGGTAGAAAAGTAGTATTCCTAATAACTTTTTTAATACCATCTATAATTATATGGATTACAACATGTGTATTCCAAAAAGAAGATGCCTGCTTTATTGGAATATCAATAATATATTTTTTATGCGGAATTCCAATTATAATCAACTCCATGTTTCAGATATATTGGCTGAAAAAAATATTTCGTGAAATTAACTAACTTTTATCTTAGGAGTAAAAAATGGAAAATCGTTATACATTAACGATTTATGTTGCAGCGCCTGGTACGCCTACTTTGAAGGGTGGAGAAAAAGATACGTCAACTGTAGGGCATGTATATTATTCAATAAGTGATGGAAATCGTCAGATGGGATGGGGGTTTGCTCCTACTAGTTCTTTCCCTATTTGGAAAGGAAAAGTCGTAAATAATGAGTTTAATATATATCAAAACCCTGTTCTTGAACGTACTATGGAAATTACAAAAAAGCAATATGATGCTTTAAAAGATTTTGGATTACACCCTGATAAACATGGATTTAATTCTTCATTTTATAATGCTTTTAGTAATAGCTGTGTAGATTTTCTCTATACTGCTTTAAAAGAAGGGGATATTTACCATAAACAAGTTTATGGTAATGATATTACTGGGCTGGTTGACCATGAAGGTGCTATTCGCGTTCCTCGAAATATTAAAGAGTTAAAAGATATTTCTAATCCTATTCCTCACAGCCCATTGAATAAAACAATCGAACGACCTTTACCGAAGCAAAGTTGGAGCCAAAAAAATATTCTAAGTAAAACTGATGATATTTTGCCTTCTATAAAAAACATTGAAGATGTACCTCAATACACGCAGGCAGCTTCTTCATCCAAACCGCAATTCCTTTCCCCCGAAGCCCAAAAGATCTTCAATACTGCAATGGTGCACCTAACGACATATCATAAGACAAACAATCTGTCTATTAATGAGGAAAAACTGCAAAATTCCGCGATGGCACTTACCGCCTTGGCTCAGTCAAAAAATATAACTGATCTTACTTTATTTAGTGTAAAAAACGACCAGTATCTAATCGGAAACCGAAATCCTACATTAAATCTTGCTTCTATGGATATAGGACTATCTGCATCTATTCCCGCGGAAAAGAGCTTTAATCAAATCCAGCAAACGGCACAACTCTCTGAATATGAAGAGCAACAAAAACAATTGGCACAATCTCAATCGCGTGGAATGAGTATTGGGTAACAAAACCTTTCTAGAACATCTCAAAAGGCCGTCTGAAACACCAGCAATCAGGTTTCAGACGGCCTTTGCGTATTGTTTTGCGGTATAATTCCCGACATCTTTATCCATTGTTTTTAAAAGCACAAACCATGACACGCAAAATCCTTGTCACTTCCGCGCTGCCATATGCCAACGGCAGCATCCACCTCGGCCACATGGTCGAACACATCCAAACCGATGTTTGGGTACGCTTCCAAAAACTGCGCGGCCACGAATGCTACTACTGCTGCGCCGACGACACCCACGGCACGCCCGTAATGCTTGCCGCGCAAAAACAAGGCATTGCGCCTGAAGACATGATTGCCAAAGTGCGCGAAGAGCACCTCGCCGACTTTACCGGTTTCAACATCGGTTACGACAATTATTACAGCACCCACTCCCCTGAAAACAAACAGTTTTCCCAAGATATTTACCGCGCACTGAAAGCCAACGGCAAAATCGAAAGCCGCGTCATCGAGCAGCTTTTCGACCCTGAAAAACAAATGTTCCTGCCCGACCGCTTCGTCAAAGGCGAATGCCCCAAATGCCACGCCCAAGACCAATACGGCGACAACTGCGAAGTCTGCGGCACCACCTATTCCCCGACCGAACTGATTAACCCGTATTCCGCCGTTTCCGGTGCCAAACCCGAATTGCGCGAATCCGAACACTTCTTCTTCAAACTGGGCGAATGCGCCGACTTCCTCAAAGCATGGACTTCCGGCAACAATCCGCACGACGGCAAGCCCCATCTGCAACCAGAAGCCCTCAACAAAATGAAAGAATGGCTGGGCGAAGGCGAAGAAACCACGCTGTCCGACTGGGACATCTCCCGCGACGCGCCGTATTTCGGTTTTGAAATCCCCGACGCGCCGGGCAAATACTTCTACGTCTGGCTGGACGCGCCCGTCGGCTACATGGCGTCGTTTAAAAACCTGTGCGACCGAATCGGCATCGATTTTGACGAATACTTCAAAGCCGACAGCCAAACCGAGATGTACCACTTCATCGGCAAAGATATTCTCTATTTCCACGCCCTGTTCTGGCCCGCCATGCTGCATTTCTCCGGCCACCGCGCCCCGACCGGCGTGTACGCACACGGCTTTTTGACCGTGGACGGACAAAAAATGTCCAAATCGCGCGGCACCTTCATCACCGCCAAATCCTATCTGGAACAAGGCCTGAACCCCGAGTGGATGCGCTACTACATCGCCGCCAAACTCAACAGCAAAATCGAAGACATCGATTTGAACCTGCAAGACTTTATCAGCCGCGTCAACAGCGACCTCGTCGGCAAATACGTCAACATCGCCGCCCGCGCCTCAGGTTTCATCGCCAAACGCTTTGAAGGCCGTCTGAAAGACGTTGCCGACAGCGCATTGCTGGCAAAACTGACTGCGCAAAGCGAAGCCATTGCCGAATGCTACGAAAGCCGCGAATACGCCAAAGCCTTGCGCGACATCATGGCCTTGGCAGACATTGTCAACGAATACGTTGATGCCAACAAACCTTGGGAACTGGCGAAACAAGAAGGCCAAGACGCACGCCTGCACGAAGTATGCAGTGAGCTCATCAACGCCTTTACCATGTTGACCGCCTACCTCGCCCCCGTATTGCCGAAAGTGGCCGAAAACGCCGCCAAATTCCTGAATTTGGAAGCCATCACTTGGGCAAACACACGCGAAACCTTGGGCGAACACGCCATCAACAAATACGAACACCTCATGCAACGAGTGGAGCAAAAACAAGTGGATGATTTAATCGAAGCCAACAAACAAAGCATCGCCGCTGCAGCCGCGCCTGCCGCCAAAGAGAGCAAATACGAAAAAGTCGCCGAACAGGCCAGCTTTGACGACTTTATGAAAATCGACATGCGCGTCGCCAAAGTATTGAACTGCGAAGCCGTCGAAGGCAGCACCAAACTTTTGAAATTCGAGCTCGATTTCGGTTTTGAAAAACGCATCATCTTCTCCGGCATCGCCGCGTCTTACCCAAATCCTGCCGAATTGAACGGCCGCATGGTCATCGCCGTCGCCAACTTCGCCCCGCGCAAAATGGCAAAATTCGGCGTATCCGAAGGCATGATCCTCTCCGCCGCCACGGCAGAAGGCAAACTGAAGCTCCTCGACGTTGACGCAGGCGCACAGCCCGGGGATAAAGTAGGCTAAGTATCAAATCTTAAGGAGAAACCATGTTAAACCTTTCCGCACCGGTACTTAAAGAAATTGAGTTGCTTCATGATGCAGGCTTATCAGTTGGCGCTATTGTTGCAGTGTTGCGTCTGAAGTTTCCGGTAGAACTCCATGATCGGGAGGACAAACAAATTGAAGAAGCCGTTCTTCTCATGATCAATCCGCCGCGAAAAGCACCGTCTCTTTCCCGCTAAGGTAGCGATACCGGTTGAATGGTAAATTTGGTTATGCTTCAACAAAAGGCCGTCTGAAATTTTCAGACGGCCTTTTTATTTATCCAAATGCTTATTCCCATTCAAACTTTATCTCAATAATTCATCGGTAACGCGTTGCAGAAACTCGATGCGCTCGGGTTTGGCTTCGCCTGATTCGGCAGCGGCTTTGACGGCGCAGCCGGGTTCGGCGCGGTGGGTACAGTTGTGGAAACGGCACTGGCCGATAAGATGGCGCAGGTCGGGGAAGTATTGCAATAAATCGGCGGCTTGGAGATGGTGCAGGCCGAATTCTTGCAGGCCGGGGGAATCGATGAGTCGGGTTTCTGCGTCTAAATCGTATAGTTGGGCGTGGGTGGTGGTGTGTTTGCCGGAGTCGAGCGCGGTGGAAATGTCGCCGGTTCGGGCGGCTTGGTTGCCGAGTAGGGCGTTGGTCAGGGTGGACTTGCCCATGCCGCTTTGTCCGAGCAGGATGTTGGTTTGCCCTTCTAAAATGGGACGCAGGATGTCGGCGTTTTCCAATGCGTTGGTTTCGACCACGGAGTAGCCGAGTGTTTCGTAGAATTTGAGTTTCTCGCGCCATTGGGCGGTTTCGGGGAGGTCGGCTTTGTTGAGGACGATGACGGCGTTAATGCCGGCCGCTTCGGCTGCGAGGAGGGCACGTTGCAACAGGGCTTCGCTGGGTGAGGGGCTGGCGGCGGTTACGATGAGCAGTTGGGTAACGTTGGCGGCAATCAGTTTGGTTTTCCACGCGTCTTGGCGGTAGAGCAGGCTTTCGCGCGGGAGGTAGTCTTCAATCACGACTTGTTCGCCGTTGATGGGGCTGATGCGGACTTGGTCGCCGCAGGCGAAATCGACGCGTTTTTTGCGGGTGGTGGCGTCATATGTTTGGCCGTCGGGGGTGCGGACAATATAGCGACGGCCATAGCTGGTAATGATTTGGGCGGTATCGGTCATGATGGGATTTATTGTTTGGAATGGTGTGATTGTACCGAAAGTCGGCTATGGCCGTCTGAAAACTTGTTTGCACCTTTTAACTTTCTTTGGCTTGGTTTTTGAGTGTTTCTACTCTATATTTGCAATGTATTGGTTTTCAGGAGATTTTTTTATGGATTTCAGTCAGTTGCTCAATCAGGTTTTGGGTGCGGCCCAAAAAGGCGGCAAAGCGGTGGCGGACAGCCCGCTCAATTCTTTCGGCGGCGGCGCGCTGACGGGTGCTTTGGCATCGATGCTGTTGAAAAAGAAAAACGCAAAGAAGCTGGTCAAAGCCGGCTCGGTCGCTGCTTTGGGTTTTCTGGCTTATAAAGGCTATCAAAACTGGAAACAAAACCAGCAGCAGGACGAATTGCCGCAAAGTGCGTTCCAACCTGCCGGCCTGATTGGTGAAAACCACAGCCGTGTGATTTTGCAAACAATGATTGCGGCGGCGGCTTCAGACGGCCTGATTGACGATGCGGAACGCGCGGCCATTGAGCGTGAAAGCGGCAGCGATACGGAAACGGCGGCATGGTTGCAGGCGGAATATGCGCAACCGGCCTCTATCGAGCAAATTGCTGCTTCTGTCGGCAGCGACGAGGCTTTGGCAGCCGAAACTTATCTGGCGGCCCGATTGGTCTGCGCAGACTTGTCGCGCAAGGAAATCGTGTTCCTGAGCCGTTTGTCCCAAGCTTTGAATTTGGACGACCAACTGGTCGAAAGCTTGGAAAAACAGCTCGAATTGGCTTAAGCCGGATTTACAAGGCCGTCTGAATCCTGATTTCAGACGGCCTTTCGACTTAATTTCAGAGTAAAATAACCCTTTCGACATATTAAAGGCTGTCTGAACATGAATAAACTTTTTTCCACATTCAAAACGTTTTTAGCCGCTTCGTCCGTCTTGGTATTGGCCGCCTGTCCGAGCGGCAACGCGCCGCAATCCAAACCTTCTACGCAGGGTCAAAATACGGTTTCGCATACTGCACCCAAACCGAAAGCCACGGTTGCGCTGGCTTTGGGCGGCGGCGCATCCAAAGGTTTTGCCCATATCGGGATTATTAAGGTTTTGAAAGAAAACAATATTCCGATCAAAATCGTTACCGGCACATCCGCAGGCTCGATTGTCGGCAGTATGTACGCTTCGGGAATGTCGCCCGACCGCCTCGAATTGGAAGCGGAAATTTTGGGTAAAACCGATTTGGTGGATTTGACCTTGTCCACCAGCGGCTTCATCAAAGGCGAAAAACTGCAAAACTACATCAACCGCAAAGTCGGCAACCGCCCGATGCAGCAGTTCCCCATCAAATTTGCCGCCGTTGCGACCGATTTTGAAAGCGGCAAACCAGTGGTGTTCAACGTAGGCAATGCCGGACAGGCCGTCCGCGCTTCCGCGTCGATTCCGAACGTATTCCAGCCTGTCGTTATCGGCAGCCGCAAATATGTGGACGGCGGCCTGTCGCAGCCCGTACCGGTCAGCGCGGCGAAAAAACTGGGCGCAAACTTCATCATTGCCGTCGATATTTCCGCCCGTCCGGCCAAAAACGTCAGCCAAGGCATGTTCTCCTATCTTGACCAAACCTTCAACGTAATGAGTCAAACTGCGTTGCATCAAGAATTGGGCCAAGCCAATGTGGTCATCAAACCGCAGGTTTTGGAGCTGGGTTCGGTTGGCGGTTTCGACCAAAAACAACGCGCCATCCAATTGGGCGAACAGGCCGCACGCGCCGCCCTGCCTGAAATCAAACGCAAACTGGCGGCATATCAGTATTAATCATCCGCCGTTTGAACAGGCCGTCTGAAAGTATGTTTTTCAGACGGCCTTTCTTGTGCAAATCTGCTAAAATCACGCGTTTCCTACAAATCATAAAATCCTAAAAAAATGAATATCTTTTACGAAGAGTCCGGCCAATTCAAAGTTGCCGCCATCGTCCAAAAAAACGACGCCACCTACCAAGTCGATACCCAACACGGCAAACGCACCAAAGTGAAGGCAAACAATGTCTTTGCCGAGTTTGACGGCGATATGGCGGCGTTTTTGGAGAACGCGCAGGCGCAGGCGGCGGACATCGACACCGATTTATTGTGGGAAGTATGCGGCGAAGAAGAGTTTACCGCCGAAGCCATCGCCGAAGAATATTTCGGCCATGCACCGACCAAAACCGAGCTGGCGGCAACTTTGATTGCGCTGTACGCCGCGCCGATGTATTTCTACAAAAAAGCCAAAGGCGTGTTCAAAGCCGCGCCTGAAGAAACTTTGAAACAAGCGCTTGCCGCCATCGAACGCAAAAAACAGCAAGACGCGCAAATCGACGCTTGGGCAGAAGCCTTGAAACGCGGCGAGATGCCGTCTGAAATCGCGGCGGATTTGAAAACCATCCTGCACGCGCCCGACAAGCAATCGCTGACCTATAAAGCCTTTACCAAAGCCGCCGACGCGCTGAAAACCTCCTCCTACGAATTGGCGAAAAAAACGGGCGGCATTACGTCCATCCCCCAATACCTGCAAGACGGTTTTGAAATCAAATACTTCCCCAAAGGAACAGGTTTCCCCGACCTCCCCCTGCCCGAAATGCCCGACCTGCCCAAGGCCGACGTCACCGCCTTTTCCATCGACGACGAATCGACCACCGAAGTGGACGACGCCTTGAGCCTGACCGATTTGGGCAACAGCATGAAACGCGTCGGCATCCACATCGCCGCGCCGTCGCTTGCCGTTAAACCGGGCGACAAAATGGAAAAAAACATCATGGAACGCTTAAGCACGGTTTATTTCCCCGGCGGCAAAATTACCATGCTACCCGAAAACTGGATTGCCGCGTTCAGCCTTGATGCAGGCGCATACCGCCCTGCCGTCAGCATTTATTTTGATGTGGACGGCGAGTTCAACGTCGGCGCGCCAACCTGCAAAATCGAAGCGGTCAACATCGCCGAAAACCTGCGCATTCAAGCCATCGAGCCGCATTTCAACGCCGAAACCGGCTTGGACGAAGCCGGCGAAATGATGTTTGCCCACCATCAAGACCTGATTTGGTTCTATCAATTCGCCATCGCCCTGCAAAAAGCGCGCGGCAAATACGAACCCGACCGCGCGCCGCAATACGATTACAGCATCGAATTGGATGAGGAAGGCAACGTATCCGTCGTCCGCCGCGAACGCGGTTCGCCCATCGATACGCTGGTCAGCGAGATGATGATTCTTGCCAACAGCACTTGGGCGCAAATGCTGGACGAAAACGAGCTGCCCGGCCTTTTCCGCGTCCAACCGGCAGGCAAAGTGCGCATGAGCACCAAATCCGAACCGCACATCGGCATGGGCGTGCAGCATTACGGCTGGTTTACCTCACCGCTGCGCCGCGCCGCCGACTACATCAACCAAAAGCAGCTGATCAGCCTGATCGACGACACTGCCGAGCCGCTGTATCAAAACAGCGATGCCGAGCTTTTCGCCGCGCTGCGCGACTTCGATGCCGCCTATACAGCCTACGCCGACTTCCAACGCCAAATGGAAGCCTACTGGAGCCTCGTCTACCTGCAACAGCAAGGAATGAGCGAGCTGACGGCCACCATCCTCAAAGAAGACCTCGTCCGCATTGAGGGGCTGCCGCTGGTAACGCGCGCGACCGGTATTCCGTTTGACGCGCTGCCCAAATCGCAGGCATTGTTCAAAATCACTGAATTGGATGCCGAGAAGCAGTTTATCGCGCTCAACTATCAAAAAGCCGTTTTAACGGGCTGATAACGTTATTCCGTTTTAAAAAAGGCCGTCTGAACGCAAAAACAGAAATCTTTGATTTCGTTTTCATCCCTGTTCAGACGGCCTTCATCATCTAAAAATGCTACAATTCCCCTTTTCTGCCCATCATTTCAAACCATGAAAAAAAACGCCCCCCAATCCTTTGAAGAAGCTTTATCCCGCCTTGAAACCCTGACCCAGGCCATGCAAAGTAGCGAAATGCCGCTGGAAGACGCCCTGGCCGCCTATCAGGAAGGCAACGAATTGGTCAGATACTGCCAAACCAAATTGGCGGAAGTCGAGCAGAAACTGCAAGTCTTGGATGCCGGCGAACTGAAGGAGTTGAACCTTGAACCCGGCGAATGAACTCAAAACATGGCAGCAAAAAGCCCAAGCGCAAACCGAATTGCTGCTGGCGCATTTCTTGCCGTCTGAAAGCCAAGTGCCGCACACGCTGCACGAAGCCATGCGTTACGTTACCCTCGGCGGCGGCAAACGGCTGCGCCCGCTCTTGGTGCTTGCCGCGTCCGAATTGGGCGAAGCAAACCAAAATGCCGTCGAGCAGGCGATGGCGGCGATCGAAATGGTGCACGTCTATTCGCTGGTTCACGACGATATGCCGGCGATGGACAACGACAGCCTGCGCCGCGGCAAACCGACCTGCCATGTGCAATACGACGAAGCCACCGCCCTTTTGGTCGGCGATGCGCTGCAAACCCAAGCCTTTGATGTACTGAGCCGTCCGACAGGCCTGCCTGCCGAACGCCAGCTTGCCATGTTGTCCACGCTGGCCCAGGCATCCGGCAGCCTCGGCATGGCGGGCGGACAAGCCATCGACCTGGCCAATGTCGGCAAAGCCATGAATCAGGCCGAATTGGAACAGATGCACAGCCTCAAAACCGGCGCGCTCATCCGCGCGGCCGTGGCCTTAGGCGCACTTTCCTGCCCGGACTTAACACCGGCGCAAATCCAAACCTTAGACCGCTACGCTGCCAAATTAGGCCTGTCTTTCCAAGTGATCGACGATGTATTGGACTGCGAAGCCGATACCGCCACCTTGGGCAAAACCGCCGGCAAAGATTCGGACAACGACAAACCGACCTACGTCAAACTGATGGGCCTGCACGCCGCGCGTACTTACGCAGAAACGCTGATTGCAGAAGCCGTTGCCCTGATTGAGCCATTCGGCGGCAAAGCCCTGCGCCTGCGCCAACTGGCCGAGTTTGTTACTGCACGGAAAAACTAAACCTGAAAATAAAATAAAGGCCGTCTGAAACCTGATTTTAGGTTTCAGACGGCCTTTTTAACAGCCTGTTTGGCTGGTATCAACCGAATGCAGAGTCATTCAAAATACGGCTCAAAAATCCCCCGCAGACTGCGTTGACAAGCCTCCGCCTGTCCGTTTAATCCAATAGGGCATCTACAAACGCTTTGGCATTAAACGGACGCAAATCGTCGATGCCTTCGCCTACGCCGATGTAGCGGACGGGAACTGGGCGGTCAGAGGCAAGGGCGGCAAGGATACCGCCTTTGGCCGTACCGTCAAGCTTGGTGACGATCAGACCGGTCAAACCCAATGCTTCGTCAAAGGCTTTCACTTGGTTGACGGCGTTTTGGCCGATGTTGGCATCAAGCACAACGATGATTTCATGTGGCGCATCCGGCATGGCTTTTTGCAACACGCGTTTCACTTTTTTGATTTCTTCCATCAAATGAAGCTGCGTGGGCAGGCGGCCGGCTGTATCAGCCAGCACGATATCGATGCCGCGCGCTTTGGCGGCTTGGACAGCATCGAAGCAAACGGCTGCGGAATCGCCTGTGGTTTGCGAGATGACGGTCACATTGTTGCGTTCGCCCCAAGCTTGAAGCTGCTCACGCGCGGCGGCACGGAAAGTATCGCCTGCCGCCAACAGCACAGATTTGCCCTGCGCTTGGAAGTATTTGGCGAGTTTGCCGATAGATGTGGTTTTGCCTGCGCCGTTGATACCGGCAAGCATAATCACGAAAGGCTCCTTGGTTTCCGGCAAGACCAAAGGTTTTTCCAGAGGCTTAATCAAGTCGTACAGCGCATCTTTCAGCGCGCCGCGCAATTCGTTGCCGTCTTTGAGGCCTTTGAGGCTGACACGGTCGCGCACGTCTTTCATCAAGTATTCGGTGGCTTCCATGCCCATATCGCTGGTAATCAGCACGGTTTCCAGCTCTTCATACAAATCCTCGTCGATTTGTCCGCCGCCGAACACGCCGGCCAGCGATTTCGCCATTTTGTCACGCGATTTGGTCAAGCCTTGTTTCAAACGCGCAGCCCAACTGAGCTTGGGTTCTTCCACCGGAGCAGGGGCTTCAACCAGTTTTTCCGCAACGGTTTCTTGAACTTGCTCGACAGCTTCGCTAACTGCTTCAACAGCTTCTTCTTTTACTGCTTCGGCCTGTCCTGCTGCTTCTTCAGCAGCCTCAGCTACTTCAGACGGCATCTCGGCAACGGTTTCTTGAACCTGTTCAACAGCTTCGCTGACGGTTTCAACGGCCGCCTCTTTTGCCGCCTCAGCCTGTTCTGCTGCTTCCTCAACAGCCTCAGCCGCTTCAGACGGCATCTCGGCAACGGCTTCTTGAACCTGTTCAACAGCCTCGCTGACGGTTTCAACGGCCGTTTCTTTTGCCGCTTCAACGTGTTCTTCCACTTTTTCGACTGTTTCAGACGGCGTTTCGGTCAAAGTTTCCCGCACCTGCTCGACGGTTTCGCCGACGGTTTCAACAGCCGATTCGACAACTGATTCAACATGCCCTTTGACGCTTTCTGCTAAAGATTCGGCATCTTCTTTAATATTTTCAACTACTTGAGCAACTTCAGATTCTACTTTTGCTGCGGTTTCCTGAACTTGAGCCTCCTCAGGAGCCGGAGTTTCCTGTTTTTTCTTGCGACGGAAGAAGCTGAACATTAAATTTTCCTTTTAATTTTAGAAACTTGAAATAGGGAGTATTGTAGCGTATTTTACGTGGCAAGGTCGTCTGAAAATCAAGGTTGTCAGGTTTTGGCATTTCCAACGTCTAACAAGGCAAACCATCCATACAGGAAATATAGAGATGAATCCCCGTACCTTCTTTTCCCTTTGCGCCAAGTTCGGCTGCCTGCTTGCGCTTGGCGCCTGCTCATCCAAAATGATGGATACCGAAGCCGCAACCGTACCACAGGCATTGTCCTCGTTGAAAACCCCTGACAACCGCCCTGCCACTATTTACCTGCAAAAAGACAAACCCACCCTGATTAAATTTTGGGCAAGTTGGTGTCCTTTGTGTTTGTCCGAATTGGGACAAACCGAAAAATGGGCGCAAGATACAAAATTCGGTTCTGCCAACCTGATTACCGTTGCCTCGCCCGGTTTTCTACACGAGAAAAAAGACGGCGACTTCCAAAAATGGTATGCCGGTTTGAACTATCCTAAGCTGCCCGTCGTGACCGACAACGGCGGCACCATCGCCCAAAGCCTGAATATCAGTGTTTACCCTTCATGGGCATTAATCGGCAAAGACGGCGATGTGCAGCGCATCGTCAAAGGCAGCATCAACGAAGCGCAGGCATTGGCATTAATCCGCGACCCAAATGCCGACATAGGCCGTCTGAAAAATTCGTTCTACAAACCCGACACACAGAAAAAGGATTCAGCAATCATGAATACGCGCACCATCTACCTCGCCGGCGGCTGCTTCTGGGGCTTGGAAGCCTATTTCCAACGCATAGACGGCGTGGTTGACGCCGTATCCGGCTACGCCAACGGCAAAACGAAAAATCCGAGCTACGAAGACGTGTCCTACCACGACACGGGTCATGCCGAGACCGTCAAAGTGACCTACGATGCCGACAAACTCAGCCTCGACAACATCCTGCAATACTATTTCCGCGTCGTTGACCCAACCAGCCTCAACAAACAAGGTAACGACATCGGCACGCAATACCGCAGCGGCGTGTACTACACCGACCCCGCCGAAAAAGCCGTTATCGCCGCCGCCCTCAAACGCGAGCAGCAAAAATACCAACAGCCCCTCGTCGTCGAAAACGAGCCGCTGCAAAACTTCTACGACGCTGAGGAATACCATCAGGACTACCTGATTAAAAACCCCAACGGCTATTGCCACATCGACATCCGCAAAGCCGACGAACCGCTGCCGGGCAAAATCAAAGCCGCCCCGCAAGGCAAAGGCTTTGACGCGGCAACGTATAAAAAACCCAGCGCTGCCGAACTCAAACGCCTTCTGACCGAAGAGCAATACCAAGTTACCCAAAACAGCGCGACCGAATATGCCTTCAGCCACGAATACGACCACTTGTTCAAACCCGGTATTTATGTGGACATCGTTAGCGGCGAACCCCTGTTCAGCTCTGCCGACAAATTCGATTCCGGCTGCGGCTGGCCGAGCTTCACCCATCCAATTAATGCCTCCGCCGTTACCGAACACGACGATTTCAGCTACAACATGCGCCGCACCGAAGTGCGCAGCCATGCCGCCGACTCACACTTGGGACACGTCTTCGCCGATGGCCCGAAAGACAAAGGCGGCCTGCGCTATTGCATCAACGGCGCAAGTTTGAAATTCATTCCTTTGGAAGAAATGGACGCCGCCGGCTACGGTGCATTGAAAGACAAAGTGAAATAACGGATTAAATCGAAAAAGGCCGTCTGAAAAAGATTTCAGACGGCCTTTTTAATTTGTCGGATGTAGAGAGCGGTTTCTTATCTATCAGAAAATCTCAATAACTAAGAAGGTGCGCCCTACAAAAACCTTTTAAATTCGTTTTGCCAACTCTTCGGCTTTACCCACATACAACGCAGGGGTCAGCTCAAGCAATTTGGCTTTGGCTTCTGCCGGAATTTCCAACGATTCAATAAAGAGTTTCAACACTTCAGGCGTAATGCCGTCTTTACCGCGTGTCAGGTCTTTCAGCTTCTCGTAAGGATTGGCAACGCCATAACGACGCATTACGGTTTGAATCGGCTCGGCCAGCAGCTCCCAAGTAGCGTCCAAATCGGCAGCAAGGACGGCAGGATTCGGCTCAAGCTTGTTCAGACCGCGCAGATGGGCGGCAAAGCCCAATACGGCATAGCCCACGCCTACGCCCATATTGCGCAATACGGTGCTGTCGGTCAGGTCGCGCTGCCAACGGGAAATCGGCAGTTTTTCGGACAAAAAGCCCAATACGGCATTGGCCATACCAAGGTTGCCTTCGGAGTTTTCAAAGTCGATCGGATTGACTTTGTGCGGCATGGTGGAAGAACCGACTTCACCCGCTTTGACTTTTTGTTTGAAGTAACCCAAAGAAATATAGCCCCAAACGTCGCGGTTGAAGTCGATCAGAATCGTGTTGACACGGCTGATGGCTTGGAAGAATTCCGCCATATAGTCGTGCGGCTCGATTTGAATGGTGTAGGGGTTGAAGGTCAAGCCGAGGCTGATTTCAACGAAGTTGCGACAATGGGTTTCCCAATCCACATCGGGATAGGCGACCATATGGGCGTTGTAGTTGCCGACTGCGCCATTGATTTTGCCGAGGAACTCTTGCGCTTGCAGGTTTTTAAACTGACGTTGCAGGCGGTACACGACATTGGCAATTTCTTTACCCAATGTGCTTGGTGTAGCAGGCTGGCCATGCGTGCGGCTCATCATAGGGACGGCAGCCAACTCATGCGCCATGCCGGTCAGTTTTTCAATGATTTCGGCCAGTTTCGGCAGCAAAACAGCTTCACGCGCTTCTTGCAGCATTAAAGCGTGGGACAGGTTGTTGATGTCTTCGCTGGTGCAGGCAAAGTGGATGAACTCGCTGGCGGCTGCCACTTCAGGCACGCCGGAGAAGCGTTCTTTAAGCCAATATTCGATGGCTTTGACGTCGTGATTGGTGGTCGCCTCAATGGCTTTGACGGCGGCGGCATCTTCAAGCGAGAAGTTTTCGATCACTTTGTCGATTTCGGCAAGCGTAAAATCGCTGAAAGCAGGAACTTCTACAATCTTAGGCTCGGCGGCAAGGGCTTTGAGCCAGTTTAATTCAACTTTGACACGCGCACGCATCAGGCCGTATTCGGAAAAAATCGGACGCAATGCTTCAACAGATTTGGCGTAGCGGCCATCTAATGGGGAAAGTGCAGCGATAGGGTTAATCATGTCGGATCTTCCTATGGGATGAAAACCAAATTGTTTGCAATTATACATGATTTTACACTTCAAGGCCGTCTGAAAAGCAGGTTTCAGACGGCCTTTTCAGCGTATTTCTCATAAAATTCTTTTCAGAGGTTCAACTTTGCAAATTCGATTTACGATATATGCCATCTTCACGGATAATATCGGCTGACTTTCTGTAAATAATGAGGTTTTATGAATATCAAACGTTTTTCCCTAACTGCAACCGTATTTGCGGCTTTGATGTTGAGTGCCTGTGAAACAACCACCACATCGAGCGGCGGTGGCAGCTGGACCAACATCGGCACCATCTCTGAAGGCAATATCAAAGTAGCCATTGATAAAAGCAGCATTAAAAGAAATGGCGCACTGGTTACTTTCCGCGATAAAAAAACCGTTTCCAAACTGAAAGAGGAACGTTTCGTCAACACGCCTGCCTATAAAACGGCCATCGGCAGCTGGGAAATTCATTGCTCAAACAAAACCTATCGCCTGGCAGCGCTGCAACTGATGGACGAACACGGCCGGGTGATTTCCAACCAAAGCTATACGCCGACCAGCATCCGCCCAATGAGCGTCATGAGCGGCACGATTACTGAAAAACAATATGAAACAGTGTGCGGACATAAGCTTTAATCCACACTTATTCACAAAGTTATCCACAGTTTAAATATTTAAAAGGCCGTCTGAATGCTTTGAATATCAAGTTTCAGACGGCCTTTTTATGTTTTTATGGAAATTTATCTTCAAATTTATCCACAAAATTTGTTTATTCAAAAATAATTTATTACAGCGATTCTTTTACGCTCAAATTTTGCTTCACTTTTTGCCAGAGTATTTCACAAAATACTGCTTTCTACTCTATTTACTGACTTACTATCTGCTTAATCGATCTGTATTTACAGACTGCTATGTATCAAACTGGATCTGCACTAAATGCTTTTCACACAGGTATTCCAATCTTTTGGAAAAAATTGGCTTCTCCAAATGAATACCTTTCCTTTGATAATACAACCCTTCTTTAACGCAGCCTTGCTCCTGTTTCTCCGTCAATAATCTGACTAGGCGTTTTCTGCTTACCTATCAATCCGCCTACAACCCATACTTTCCTGCCAAACTGTCTTCTGACTTCCCTTTCCGTTTTGCACGCCCGTTTGCCTGCGCGATTGCATGAAGTAGAGACTAAAGGCATTTCCAAAACCTGGCACAAACGCCTTGCACCTGCGTGCGCCGGAACCCTGACAGCCAATTTACTGCGTCCTTTTCCTCGCAACGAAGACAATACTTTATTGCCGGCCGGCAATAAAAAAGTTTTCGGAGCCGGCCATGCTTCATGCAGCATGGTTTGGATATTTTCAGACGGCCTTTGCAGCAAAGGTTGCAACTGTTCCAAGCTATAGCCAATGACAATCATACCTTTGTGTTGCGGTCGTTTTTTCAGATGGATTAGTTGATTGAGTGCTTTGGGCAAAGTAGGGATACAGCCCAAGCCATAGCAAGACTCGGTGGGATAGGCGACCAAACCGCCTTTTTTAAGATGCGCCTGCAACCTGCGTTGGGCTGCAGCCGATAAAATTCTAGGGAACATCATCATATACCAAGGCCGTCTGAAACTGAGATTGTCGGACAATCTGTGTTCAGACGGCTTGTTTCTATTCATTATTAACGGTTGATGGCTTTATCGGCAATGTCTTTACGGTATTGCATACCGTCAAAACGGATGGTTTCCAATGCCTCATAAGCCTTGCTTTTAGCTTGTGCAACATCATCGCCCAAACCGACGACACACAACACACGGCCGCCGTTGGTTACCACTTCGCCTTTTTCATTCGTTGCAGTACCGGCATGGAAAACTTTACCGATTTGATTGGCCTTATCCAAGCCAAAGATCACATCGCCTTTTTTCGGAGAGTCAGGATAGTTTTGTGCGGCCAACACCACGCCTACGGCAGTCTGCGGATTCCATTCGGCGGTAACACTATCCAGTTTGCCGTCGATTGCCGCTTCAACCAAATCCACCAAATCGCTGTTCAAACGGCTCATAATCGGCTGAGTTTCAGGGTCACCGAAACGGCAGTTAAATTCGATGGTATAAGGCGCACCGCTTTTATCAATCATCAAACCTGCGTATAAAAAGCCGGTAAACTCATGACCTTCTGCTTTCATACCGGCCACAGTCGGCAAAATAATTTCATTCATCGCACGCTCGTACACATCAGGCGTTACCACCGGAGCAGGGCTGTATGCGCCCATACCGCCGGTATTAGGGCCTTTGTCGTCATCCAACAGGCGTTTATGATCTTGACTGGTTGCCATCGGCAAAACATGATTGCCGTCCACCATAACGATAAAGCTCGCTTCCTCGCCTTGCAGGAAATCTTCAATCACGACACGCGCGCCTGCATTGCCCATTTTATTACCCAACAACATATCGTCGATAGCGGCATGGGCTTCATCCAAAGTCATGGCGACAATCACGCCTTTACCGGCAGCCAAGCCATCCGCTTTAATAACAATCGGCGCACCTTTTTGGTTGACGTAATCATGTGCCACATCGGCATTTTCAAAGGTTTGGTATTGCGCGGTTGGAATCTTATATTTTGCCATAAACGCTTTAGCAAAATCTTTTGAACTCTCCAGCTGGGCAGCGTATTGAGTCGGGCCAAAAATCTTCAATCCGGCAGCACAGAAGTCATTCACCACACCCGCAGCCAAAGGAGCTTCAGGGCCGACTACGGTAAAGGCAATATTTTCATTACGGCAAAAATCAATCAAATCTTGATGCGCCGTTAATGCGATATTCTGAAGTTTAGGTTCAATTGCCGTTCCGGCATTACCAGGTGCAACAAAGACAGTTTCTACTTTAGACGACTGCGCCAATTTCCAAGCCAGTGCGTGTTCACGTCCACCATTACCAATAACGAGCAATTTCATACCGTCTCCTTGAAGAATAGATGTTGTCAATTAAATTCAATCGATGGAATTATTGTTCCATCTTGTATAGCTGTTTCAAATTAAGAATAATATTGCACCAAGACAACCATACTCTAATTTCAAACAACGAAAGGACAAATCATGCAAAAACGTATTGACGAAATTCAAAGCAAATACCGCGAATGGTGCGAATTACTGCCGCAACTGGAAGCAGATATCGCCCGCTGGAAACATGCTGCAAGCCTCATGCAGGACATGGATGAATTCTATACCAACGAATACCAAGCGTGTTATCAAGCCATTGAAGAAGGGGTAGATGTTGATTTGCGTACACAGGGCGAATACAGCATTATGAGCGAAGATGCCCTATGGAACGCACTGGGAGAATTTCATCAACTGGCTTGGGAACACTTGCGCTCAAGCGTAAATGCTTTAGACAGATACCAAGGCTAAAACATCAAAGGCCGTCTGAAACTTTTGATTGATCAAATATGTTCAGACGACCTTTTATTCAAACGGCTTCTCAGTATCTACTTCAATTTGGCGCGTATTTTTCCAGGCGGCAATACAGGCTTCATAATCGGCCAACGCTATTTTCACTGTCAACTTACAATCCAGCTGCAAATCCTGTTCCACAATATCGGCCTGATATTGTTTGGCAATCCGTATCGCCTCATTCAAAACAGGATATTCACATTTCAACCAAACTGTTTTTTCAACATTCTTTTCAACAACTTCAGCTATCGCCAATGCCTGAGCCGTTGATTCCTTATAGGCATGAATCAAACCGGGAACGCCTAATAGCGTACCGCCAAAATAACGCACAACCACAACCAACACATCCGTTACGCCGACAGAATCAATCTGCCCCAGAATAGGGCGGCCAGCGCTCCCGGACGGTTCTCCATCATCATTTGCGCGAAACTGCATTCCATCCACACCCAATCGGTAGGCGTAGCACCAATGTCGTGCTTTGTGATGCTCTTCCTTTAATGGGTCGAGATATTTCTTCACATCAGCTAACGTGCGGATCGGATAGGCATATGCGATGAAGCGGCTGCCTTTATCTTTAAATTCAGCCTGTGTCGGAGTGGTAATGGTTTTATAGGTCGTAATCATGCCGAAATATTTTCAGACGGCCTTATATAGCAAAGGCCGTCTGAACGTTTCACGTGAAACATTAGTTTTTCAGTGCTTCAGTCAGTTGAGGCACAACTTCAAACAAATCACCAACCAAGCCATAATCTGCTACATTGAAAATCGGAGCGTCAGCATCTTTGTTGATAGCAACGATCACTTTACTGTCCTGCATACCGGCAACGTGTTGGATAGCTCCGGAAATACCGATAGCGAAGTACAGTTGCGGCGCAACCACTTTACCGGTTTGTCCGACTTGGGCATCGTTTGGCGCATACTCGGCATCCACTGCTGCACGGGATGCCCCAATCGCCGCACCCAAAACATCAGCCAAAGGAGTCAATACTTCATTGAATTTTTCAGCGCTGCCCAATGCACGACCACCGGAAACAATCACTTTTGCCTGAGTCAATTCTGGGCGGTCAGACTGGGAAAGTTGACGGTTTACGAAACGGCTCAGGTTTTGAGCAGGCGTTGCCTCAACATTAATCACTTCTGCATTACCGCCTTGTCCGGCAGCATCAAATGCTGTCGCACGGAAAGTCAGTACCAATTTTTCAGAATTGGATTGAATAGTTTCAAATGCATTACCGGCATAAATCGGACGAACAAATGTCGAGTTATCCACAACTTCGGTTAAATCGGAAACTTGTGGTACATCCAACAGGGCAGCAACCCGGGGCAACAGATTTTTACCAAACGCAGTTGCAGTCGCAGCCACATAGCGGTAATCCGCAGCCAGTTTAACAACCAAAGGCGCTAATTCTTCTGCCAAGCCTTCAGCGTAATAGGGCGCATCGGCTACCAAAACTTTCGCTACGCCTGCAACCTGTTTTGCCTCTTCAACCACCGCAGCAGCATTACTGCCAGCAACCAATAAATCTACATTACCTAATTTAGCGGCAGCTGTTACCGCATGCAAAGTGGCAGGATTCAAATGTTGGTTATTATGTTCCGCAATAATCAATACGCTCATTTCATACTCCTTAGATCACTTTGGCTTCGTTTTTCAGCTTTTCAACCAACTCGGCAACATCAGCCACTTTCACACCGGCTTGACGTGCTTTAGGTTCGGCAAATTTCACGGTATTCAAACACGGAGAAATATCCACAGCCAAATCGGCAGGACTTAATTTTTCCAAAGGCTTTTTCTTTGCCGCCATGATATTAGGAAGTTTGACAAAGCGTGGTTCGTTCAAACGCAAATCTGCACTGATGACCGCAGGCAGCTTCAATGCAACAGTCTCTTCGCCGCCGTCAATTTCACGGGTTACCAATGCTTCTTCGCCTTCAATTTGCACTTTTGATGCAAAAGTACCTTGAGCCGCATTCAACAACGCAGCCAGCATTTGGGCAACTTGGTTGGCGTCATCGTCAATTGCCTGTTTACCCAGCAATAAAATTTGCGGATTTTCTTTATCCGCAACAGCTTTCAGCAATTTCGCAACGGCCAAAGGCTCCAACTTCGCATCAGTTTCAACATGAACCGCACGGTCGGCACCCATCGCCAAAGCAGTACGCAACGTCTCTTCGCATTTTTTCTCGCCAAGAGAAACAGCAACAATCTCGCTTACTTTTCCGGCTTCTTTCAAACGGACAGCTTCTTCTACCGCGATTTCATCAAACGGGTTCATCGACATTTTGACATTACCGATATCCACATCGGAACCATCGGCTTTCACACGAACTTTGACGTTATAGTCCACTACGCGCTTTACTGCGACCAGTGCTTTCATTCAATTCTCCTAAAAAGAATGTCCATCAAATCTAGCATACTGCTTTTGATACATTCTTTATATAAAATCCAATTCGGTTTTCACCAACATGATAAAACCAAATTTGTATAAATCTTGGTAAATAGAGCGGAATTATATCATTTCTAAAGCATTTACTCAGAAAATAAATCCAACTCCCCAGCAATTATTTACCGTATGCTGCAACACAATCCATCAAGGTTTGATAAACCTCGTCAATATTGGGAATTTGAGCAATACCGCCTAAATTTTTTGCATAAGCCGAAACTTGAACGCCGGTCTTGGCCGGATCTGTATCTGTATAAATTCCTACAACAGGCTTTTCCAGCGCATTAGCAAGATGCAGCAGTCCGGTATCTACGCCAATAATACCCTCTGCGTTTTTCAATAAAAATGCAGCCTGTAATAAATTCATTTTGTCGCAAACCGAAGCAAACGATAAATCGCTTGCAATCTGTTCGGCACGCATTTTTTCGATTTCATTTCCCCACGGCAGATACACATTGCATTGTTGTTCTTCATTCAACTTTTTCAATAATGCACGCCAGTGTTCTACCGGCCATAATTTACTGTCGCGACTGGTTGCATGCAAAGCAACGTAATAAGGGGATTGCAAATTTTTCAGACGGCCTGATTCAGGAACCGACAAACCAAATACCTGCGTCTCAGGCATTGTATAACCAAATACTTGGGCAAATAATTCACGGTTTCGCCAAACCGCATTTTTGCCTTTCGGTACGACAAACGTTTTACTGTATGCAAGGGCAGCCAAACTTTCACGCGCGCTGTGTTTATCCAAACCGTAAATAGGGGATTTCGCCATTTTGGCAAAGCATGCGCTTTTAATCAGTCCTTGACTATCTAAAACAAAATCAAAAGATTCAGCCTGCAAATCCGTTTTCAGACGGCCTATTTCACGCCACGTTTCAGCCTGAAAAAGGTGTTTGCGCCACTGCCGCCATTTCATTACATGAACTTTTTTGACAAAAGGATGCAAGCAGGCAATATCTGCAAACCCTGCCTCACACAGCCAATGGAGCTCCACATCAGGACATTGTCGCGCTAAATCTTCAACTGCGGGCAACGTATGAATTAAATCGCCCATACTGGACAAGCGGACAAGTAAAATCTTCATATTTTGGAAAATGTTTCACGTGAAACAACAGAATTTAAAAATATAATTTATTGATTATTAATGTATTTTCTTATTTCTTCGGCGTTTTCTAAAATAATAGCCCCGGCAGAATGCATTTCCTGCCATGCAGATTCAACCGTTTCCGGAGCAATGCCACGGCAAGCAGCCTGATTGACAATGACTTTCCAAGCCCCGCCTTTAAGCAACTGTAAAACCGTTGTCTTCACACAATAATCCGTTGCCAAACCGCCGACAATAACTGTATCTGCATTTTGACAGCGCAACCATTCGATCAAACCTGTACTGAGCTTTTCCTCAATATCGTGAAAACATGCGCCGTAAGGATGTAACTCAGGATCGACGCCTTTCCAAACACAATAATCGTATTCCTTGGCTGAAGGCAGGCCATCCAACAACTCATAGCCATATGTTCCAACCATCGCATGTGACACCCAAGTCAAATCCGCATCGGGTAAACCCGTCGGTTTTAACATATCAACAGGATTATCCACAAGCCATTTTGCCGCGACATGATGCGCATCTTTCGTCATAACGCGTAAATCCGCCAATGCGGCTTGGACATTGAGTTCATCCGCAATCAGATGACCTTCGGCAACAGGTAATTCTTTCGGGCACAAAGGCGTAAACGTTTTTTGTGCATCTACATCGATAGAAACAATCATGTATTAATTTAACCTATTGATTTTATTTTAAATAATTTAAATTATTCATTTATTGCCAATGTACGGACATTTGGAATAAATGCTTTGTATTATAACAAATTACTACTGCAAAATGTGGGAAAACATCTGTGATATGATGACAGTTTGCACAGAATATTTATCCACAAATTATGTCCTATTCGATTACGCCTATTGCAACCGTTCATTCCCCCTACAAACAAAAATTCGGCATTGCCCGCCAACCAGGTTTGGTTCCTGCGGCAGAAATTTGCATTAAACTCACTCCTGAATTTACCGCTGACAGCGTTCGGGGCTTGGAAGATTTCGACTATGTGTGGATAAGTTTTATTTTCCACGGCGTATTGGATGAAGGTTGGGCGCAAATGGTGCGTCCGCCACGGCTTGGAGGCAAACAAAAAATGGGCGTATTTGCCACACGCAGCCCGCACCGCCCCAATCATCTCGGTTTATCCCTGCTAAAACTCGAACGCATCGAATCAGGCAAACCTGTCCGCATCTATTGCAGCGGTGCAGACCTGTTGGACGGTACTCCGGTAGTGGATATCAAACCCTACATCCCGTTTGTGGAATCCAAACCTGACGCATCATCAGGCTTTGTCAGCGGCAAACCTGAAGAATTGAGTGTAGTCTGGGCAGAAAGTACGCTTGCGGAACATTTATCCACAGAAGAAAAACATCTCATTGAACAAAGCATCGCCCAAGATCCCCGTCCTGCCTATCAAGATATTCCCGAACGGGTTTATGTAATGAATATTGCAGATTATGAAGTGCAGTTTAGGATAGAAAACAAATGTGCCACAGTGATTAAACTATCCACAATCTGATTGCAAATTGAATCTATCTACAAACAAAAGGCCGTCTGAAATGTTCAGACGGCCTTTTAATTATCCATAGACTGATTGATTCAGCCCGTTATCCTTTAGATTTTGCTGGCAAAAAATTCCAAGGTACGAACCAATTGGCAAGTGTAAGACATTTCATTGTCGTACCAAGCAACGGTTTTCACCAATTGTTTGTCGCCAACAGTCATCACACGGGTTTGAGTCGCATCGAAGAGTGAGCCGTATTCAATACCGATAACGTCGGAAGAAACGATTTGATCTTCAGTGTAGCCATAAGACTCGCTAGCGGCGGCTTTCATGGCTGCATTGATTTCTTCTTTGGTAACAGGGCGTTCGAGAATAGAAACCAGTTCGGTCAAAGAGCCGGTAGCAACAGGAACGCGTTGGGCAGAACCATCAAGTTTGCCGTTCAACTCAGGAATAACCAAGCCGATGGCTTTAGCGGCACCGGTGCTGTTCGGTACGATATTCAATGCAGCGGCACGGGCGCGGCGGAAGTCGCCTTTACGGTGTGGCGCGTCAAGGGTGTTTTGGTCGCCAGTATAAGCGTGGATGGTAGTCATCAGGCCTTCAACAATACCGAATTCTTTTTGCAATACCGCAGCCATAGGGGCCAGACAGTTAGTCGTACAAGAAGCGGCTGAAATAACAGTTTCGCTGCCGTCCAAAATATCTTGGTTTACGCCATATACAACGGTTTTCACATCATTGCCGCCAGGTGCAGAAATTACAACTTTGCGCGCACCGGCACGGATATGGGCTTCAGCTTTGGTTTTATTGGTAAAGAAACCGGTACATTCGAGAACAACGTCCACACCCAGCTCGCCCCAAGGCAATTCTTCAGGATTAGGATTGGCAAATACTTTGATTTCTTTGCCGTTCACAACAATCGCATCATCTTTCAATTCGGCAGAGCCTTCAAAGCGGCCTTGAGTACTGTCGTATTTAAAGAGGTGCAGCAGCATATCGGCAGGAGTCAAGTCGTTAACAGCAACGACTTCGATACCTTGGGCTTTTTCAATTTGACGCAATGCCAGACGACCGATACGGCCAAAACCATTAATCGCTACTTTAATACTCATTTTGCTACTCCTATTAGATGGAATGGGAAAAATTTTTCAGTAAAGCCATTGTATCCTGAAATAAAATTACTTTCTAGGATTATAGATAATTACTTTTAAGTTGTTTGATTTAAATAAAGAAAACATGAAATTCTTGTTTGTAGGAAAATATCAGGTAAATCGAATCAGTCCTTAATTTTGATATTTTATTTCATAAAAACCTTTTTACAATCTTAAAAGTTTCATAAGTTTATGGAAATCATAAACTTAGTTCTATTTCCTCCGTATTTTGCCATTTTTGTGTTGATAATTCAGTGTTTTCTTCAAATTATAATATTTTAATTTTTAAAATGATGATTTTGATGAAGAACCAAACCATCTGTGGATAACGGAATAACTTTCTTTAAAACCAATTTGATAGTCGCTTTTTATCTTTGAGGCCAACCCCAACTGAATGCCGGAATAAAAAAGGATAGAATCTTAGTTCTTCTATTTTTCTGTGGATAAAACCCAAATTACCCACTTCAATTTCACATGCTATTGTGGATAATTAAAATTTTGAAATTCACACCCGCAAAACATCCATATTGGCAAATACTATTAAAAATGATGGCTTGTTTTTTCCTTTTTAACGTATCATTTGCCCATCAGACTTTTTAAAAGGAAGCAATTATGCTGCAACGGACTTTAGCCAAATCAGTAAGCGTTACTGGCGTTGGCCTGCATTCGGGCGAAAGGGTCGCTCTGACTTTGCATCCTGCCGAAGAAAACAGCGGTATTTCGTTCCGCCGTACCGATTTAAGTGGGGAAATGGGCGAAATAATCAAATTGAATCCTTATTTGATCAACGATACCCGCCTCTCTTCAACCATCGTTACCGATAAAGGCGTGCGCATCGGCACGATTGAACACATTATGTCGGCTCTGTCTGCCTATGGCATCGACAATGCCTTGATTGAATTGAACGCACCCGAAATTCCGATTATGGACGGCTCCAGCCTGCCGTTTATTTACCTTTTACAAAATGCAGGCGTTGTCGATCAAAAAGCCCAAAAACGTTTTCTAAAAATCCTCAAACCTGTTGAAATCAAAGAAACCGGAAAATGGGTGCGCTTTACGCCTTACGATGGCTTTAAAGTTACTTTAACCATCGAATTTGACCACCCCGTATTCAATCGCAGCGCACCTACTTTCGAGATTGATTTTGCAGGAAAATCCTATATTGATGAGATTGCCCGTGCCCGTACCTTCGGCTTTATGCACGAAGTGGAAATGATGCGCGCCCACAATCTCGGACTGGGCGGCAATTTGAACAACGCCATCGTGATTGACGACATGGATGTTTTGAATCCGGAAGGTTTGCGCTATCCCGATGAATTTGTCCGCCACAAAATCCTTGATGCTATTGGCGATTTATACATTGTCGGCCATCCGATTATCGGCGCATTTGAAGGTTACAAATCAGGCCATGCCATCAATAATGCATTGTTGCGTGCCGTTTTGGCAGATGAAAGCGCTTACGAATGGGTTGAGTTTGCCGATGACGAAGACTTGCCCACTGCTTTTCACGAGTTGCCGGCAGCCTGATAGAAAATAGATAAAGCAGTCCAATGAAAAGGTCGTCTGAACCTTTCAGACGGCCTTTTTCATGTCATTTTCCACAAGTAATTATCCACATATTCATCCATTTTATCCTATTGAAAAATAAAAATATTAAAATTTAACGTTATTCTTATACACAACTTATCCATATATTTTCTAAAACTAAAAGGCCGTCTGAACAACTAGGTTTCAGACGGCCTTTTTCAGTCAAACTGACAATATCAATCGCCCATGACCTTGCCTTCACGGCGCGGGTCGGCGCCACCGAGCAAACCGTCTTTGCCGATCACAATGCCTTGCACGCCGGAATTCAAATCGCGGATTTGGACTTTGTAGCCCAGTTTTTCCAACGCAGCCGCTTTATCCGCAGCCGCTGTTTTATCCTCGATTTCATACTGGCTGCCGCGATTGAGCATATTCGGCAGTGAAATTGCCGTCTGAATGTCCATACCCCAATCGATATGCGCCACCAGTGTTTTAGCAATGAAACCGATAATGCGGCTGCCGCCCGGCGAACCAACCGCCATATAAGGTTTTCCGTCTTTCATCACAATGGTCGGCGCCATCGAAGAACGCGGACGTTTGCCGCCTGCCACGCTGTTTGCCACCGTTTTACCGTCCGCGCCGACAGGGTTGAAGGCAAAATCGGTTAATTCGTTGTTGAGCAGATAGCCGTTTGCCATCAGCCCCGAACCGAACGCGTTTTCAATCGAAGTCGTCATCGATACAACGTTACCGTCTTTATCCACAACCACCAAATGGCTGGTGGACGGCAGCTCGACCGCCATGCCTTGCGCGTATACCTTGCCGAACTTGCCTGCCTGAACAGTTTCCAATGCCTTGTCGGATTGGCGGATTTCTTTAGCACGCGGTTTCAAATAAGCCTGAGAAATCATGGCACGGGTCGGAACATTCACAAACGCAGGATCGCCGACATAATAATCACGGTCGGCAAAAGCAATCCGCGACGCATCGCCTATCCAGCGCCAACTGTGGATATTTTCCACACCCAACGCCTTCATATCCTGATTCTGCAATACACCCAAAATCTGCCCCAAAGCAATCGCGCCCGAACTTGGTGCGCCCATACCGCAAACTTCATATTCACGATACGGCGCGCAAACCGGTTCACGCTCGATAACGCGGTAGTTTTTCAAATCCGCCATGCTGATTTTGCCAGGATTATCCACAGCACCGGTAACGGCACGAACAATATTCTGCGCCTGCATTCCCTGATAAAACGGCGCACTGCCTTTTTCCGCCAACAGGCGCACAGAACGCGCAAATTCAGGATTTTTCAAAACCGTTCCCGTAGCCAAAGGTTTGCCGTCGGGTAAGAAATAGGCAGCAGTTTGCGGATAACGTTGCAAGGGTTCCAAATTTTGTTCGATGGATTTCGCCATACGCGGAGAAACAGCAAAACCCTGTTCCGCCAAAGTAATCGGTTTTTCAAACAAACTTGCCCACGGCAATTTTCCGTAACGCTTGTGGACATCTTCGAGCAGCTTCGGAATCCCCGGCACACCGACCGAACGGCCGCCGACCACAGCTTTCATAAAGCCCATCGGTTTGCCGTTTTCGTCCAAGAAAAGCCCCGGCGTTGCCGCTTTCGGCGCCGTTTCTCGGGCATCAAACGTTGTCAGCTTTTTCGCCTTATTGTCCCAATACACCAAAAACGCGCCGCCGCCCAATCCGGAAGACTGCGGCTCAACCAGTCCCAAAGTTGTCTGCATGGCAACCATCGCATCTATCGCACTGCCGCCGCGCTTCAAAATTTCATAACCGGCTTCAGTTGCCAGCGGATTGGCAGACGCCGCCATATAATGTTTGGCGCGGATTAATTTCTGCTCCGTCAGCCCCGTCCCTTGCTCCGGCGCATGGTTATCCATAGATACGGAGGGCAGGGAAACTTGAGGCTTTTGAACTGGCTGTTGCGCACAAGCGGCCAAAATCAAAACGGATAACAGGTTAATACTAAAAGAAAACTTCATATGCATACCCTTATTGACATATTTTCAGACGGCCTTTTCCCAGCTTAAACAAAAGGAAATATGAAAATAGCTTGAAATAAAAAACTATTTGACTATTTCTCCAGTCAATCAGTTCCAATTGGAGAAGTATAAAACAAGCTAAGATTGTGCACAGGCAAAAAGTTACCCACAGAATGGAGCAGCAGAAAAAATTTATCCACACCTACAAACAAGGCCGACCATACTTTATCCTCATCAAAAAATATCAGCTAAGTATTTGAAAAATTTTTATAATCAAAGTTATCAACAAGCTGTGGCAGCACTCAATATCATCTTCTATTTATTATTTAAAATCTAATTTATAGTTTGTTTTCCCAAAGGTAAAGGCCGTCTGAAACGTAAAGGCATCTTTTCAAAAAATTAGATAGTTAAGGATTGTTAAATCTCTGTAAATCAGATAGAGTTACGGTTGATAAATTAAATTAATAATGGAGCTTCCATCAATGAAAGGCGATATCGGCGTAATCGGCTTGGCCGTTATGGGTCAAAATTTGATTTTGAATATGAACGATCGCGGTTTCAAAGTCGTGGCGTACAACCGGACCACCGCTAAAGTAGACGATTTTCTCAACGGCGCAGCTAAAGGCACCAACATTATCGGTGCCTATTCATTGCAAGATTTAGTGGATAAACTGGAAAAACCGCGCAAAATCATGATGATGGTTCGCGCAGGTTCTGTCGTTGACGACTTTATCGAACAACTCGTTCCGCTTTTGGACCAAGGCGACATTATTATTGACGGCGGCAACGCCAACTATCCCGATTCCACCCGCCGCACCCACGAGCTGGCGGCAAAAGGCATCCGCTTTATCGGCGCGGGCGTGTCCGGCGGCGAAGAAGGCGCGCGTCACGGTCCGTCTATCATGCCTGGCGGCGATGAAGCCGCATGGCCTGCTGTTAAGCCGATTTTCCAAGCCATCTCCGCCAAAACGCCTCAAGGCGAGCCTTGCTGCGACTGGGTCGGTCGCGATGGTGCGGGCCACTTCGTCAAAATGGTGCACAACGGCATCGAATACGGCGATATGCAGTTGATTTGCGAAGCGTACCAATTCATGAAAGACGGCTTGGGTCTGAGCTACGACGAAATGCACCGCATTTTCAACGAATGGAACAAAACCGAACTGGATTCTTATCTGGTCGAAATTACCGCCGCGATTTTGGGTTACAGAGATGAAAACGGCGAACCTTTGGTTGAAAAAATCCTTGATACCGCAGGTCAAAAAGGTACAGGCAAATGGACCGGCATCAATGCCCTCGATTTGGGTATCCCGTTGACCCTGATTTCCGAAGCCGTGTTTGCACGTTGCGTGTCCGCGTTTAAAGACCAACGCATCCAAGCAAACAGCCTGTTTGGCAAAACCATTACCCCGATTGAAGGCGATAAAGCCGCATGGGTAGATGCTTTGCGCCAAGCCCTGTTGGCATCCAAAATCATTTCTTATGCACAAGGCTTTATGCTGATCCGCGAAGCCAGCGAAAACAACGATTGGGCATTGAATTACGGCAACACCGCCCTCTTGTGGCGTGAAGGCTGCATCATCCGCAGCGCGTTCTTGGGCAACATCCGCGACGCATACGAAGCCAATCCTGATTTGGTCTTCTTGGGTTCCGATCCTTATTTCAAAGGCGTATTGGAAACCTGTCTGCCTGCATGGCGCAAAGTGGTGGCTAAAGCGATCGAATGCGGTATTCCGATGCCTTGCATGGCTTCTGCCATTACCTTCCTTGACGGCTACACTTCCGAGCGCCTGCCTGCCAACCTGCTGCAAGCGCAACGTGACTACTTCGGCGCGCACACTTACGAGCGTACAGACAAACCGCGCGGCGAGTTCTTCCATACCAACTGGACAGGCAAGGGTGGCGATACCGCTTCAACCACATACGATATTTAATTTGCCTGAGCAAACAAAAGGCCGTCTGAGTATTTCAGACGGCCTTTTTATAGGGTTATCCACAATGAAGAATGAAACGATTTAGCCTATTTGATAGATAACTTTATGAAATGAATAAAGATTAATAAAGGCCGTCTGAATATTTCAGATGGCCTTTAAAATTGTTCACAACCTTATCAACAGGTTTTCCATAGATTAAACCAGATTTTGCGGATTGCCGGCCACAAAGCGGTTGATGTTGTCCAAAAGAATGTCAAACAGGCGGTTGGCGGCCTCTTGGCTTGCCCATGCAATGTGTGGCGTAACGATAAGGTTGGGCAGTCGGGCTTTCAGCAGAGGGTTGCCGTCGCGTGGCGGCTCTTGTGTCAATACGTCAAAACCTGCACCGCCGATTTGGCCGTATTTCAACGCCGCAACCAAAGCGGCTTCATCGACCAAGCCGCCGCGACCGCAGTTGATGAGGATGGCGCGGGGTTTCATTTGTTGCAATTCGGCTTCGCCTATCATGTTTGCCGTTTGCGGCGTAAGCGGGCAATTAAGCGACACGACATCGGCAGAGCGGATGGCTTCGTCAAAGGAAACATAGCCGTCGCGGACGCTTTGGGCATTTTTATGTTCGGCGAACACGACATTCATTTTGAAAGCCTGAGCATAAGTTGCCAGCGTTTTACCGATATTGCCGCGACCGAAAATCGCCAGCGTTTTACCGTTTAAATCGCGCATCGGGGCGCCGAGATGGCAGAAAAACGGCGAGTTTTCCCATAAGCCTGCAGCAACGTCGCGCTGGTAGGCAGGCAGGTTGCGCATCAGGGTAATCATCATCATAAACGCGTGTTCCGCCACGGATTCATTGCCGTAAGCGCGAATATTGCACACTGCCGTGCCGTTTTGTTTGGCAGCCTCAACGTCCACATTGTTGACGCCTGTCGCGGTAACGGCAACCAGCTTGAGTTGTGGATTTTCGGCAAATGCTTGGGCGGAAATCACGACTTTGTTGGTAATCACAATGTCCGCACCGCGGATACGCTCCAGCGTTTCGTGCGCTTCGGTTGTGCCGTAGCTGCTCAATGTATGTGGAAAATCAAAATCAAACGGGCGGTTGACGAGAGTATCGCGGTCGAGGACGACAATATGGAGCGGGTTCATAAAATTCCTATCAAAAATAAAATATCGATTTATAAAATCTAAATTAGGATAAAGGATTTAAAATTTACGCGTTAGTTGATAATAATTATTATGTAGCGATTAAAACATCAATGTATCAGGAAAACAGCATGATTAAAACCATTACATTTGCTATTTTGCATTTCAGCGTCGCATTTAGTGTCGCCTATATTTTGACCGGCAGTATCGGCGTTTCCAGCGCGGTGGCTTTGGTCGAACCCATCGTCAATACCGTCGTCTTTTATTTTCACGAAAAAGCGTGGAACCGCTACGAGAAAAACAAATCCGACAAGCAAAAATTGTGGGTACCTCTGCATCAGTGCGGCTAAAGTTTCAGACGGCCTTGAGTGTGTAAGCGGTTTATTGTTTCTTATTGGTTAATACAACATCAATAAATGTGTATTTATCAACCAATATAAAATCAATACAATGCATTTCATCGGTTAAACATAAACCTAAACATAGATAATATTCTGATTAAAAAAGGAAAGTATCATGAAAAACACTCCTGACCCTGATTATTGCAACTGCCGCCACCGCATCATTTGCTGACAGTCGTATGTCTGAATGGAACCATGCCAATGACTCCGGCCAGATTCCAGGTTTGACTAAGGTTGAATACTACGATGCATGTGATCCGCGTAAAGACGATGACTGCGTGAAATTTACCGTTCCGGCTACCGGCGTGTGAGAAATTACAGATATCGGTTATAACGATACACATGCCCGTTTGCTGTAAGACAGCAATTAATTAACGATATCCCCTATTTATTCTCTCCCAAAGCAAAAGGCCGTCTGAAATTTATAATAAAGTTTCAGATGGCTTTAAGATTTACTGATCCGGAAAAATAATTCTTTCATTACAACTACTAAAATCTGTTTATAAAAAGATTTTAGGGAAGATGAAAATAATTTTGTGTAGAAAGAAAGTAAATCACGGTTTCAATACAATTGATTATTTTTGATCAATATATTTTTGCATTAATTTTCCCAATTCAGAAGCTGGGTTATTAATATGAATATATAGTGTATCAATTGGTCGAGTAAGTACCATTAATACCCAAGTTGCTGCATATTTTTGTTTGCGCTCTTCTTCTGTAAAATATAAATCATCACTTAGATAACTTGCTGCTGTTTCTTCTTGTTTTTTACGGTCAAAGAATAAATCAAGATCAAGACAGACAACAGACCATGCTTCTAAACCTCTACAAGATTCATAAAAAATACCTCGATAAGTATCTGCAGATGGAAATTCCTCAACATGAAAACTATCTTCCTGGATATTATTTTCGTGAATTTGTTGATTTTTTTTCTCCTGATTATGTAAAAATAAATTCTCTTCAGGAATACCGACTAGTTGGGACAAATTTGAGATCTTATCTTTTGTTGATTCAGATTCTAGTACATTATTATTACTATCAATTTGAATATCTTCAACTTTTTTTCCTTCTTCGAATAAACATTTAGAATCTGACTCCATTAAGAATAGAATACTTTCGTAATTTGAAAGTTCGTTATCTATACCTATTTTTTTTAGTGTATCTACTGTACTTTTAAGTTTAGTATGTATAGGGTCATTCATCTCAATGAGGACTGTACCTTTATCCTCGTTAGACCGAATAGCACTTAAATCAAGGTTGATTTGGAATTCATTAGCAATAAAATTACAGAAATCAACAATATTCTGTTTCATTCTAAAGGTACGATTACGTTTTTGAATCTCAATTACGTTATGAACAACTCTTTTTTCAGTATCTAGGTATTTCCAGTTACATTCTTCACTATGGCGGATAAGCTGTTCTTTACCTCCTGTACATACTACAATATTTTTCTTTCCCCAAAGTAAAAGAAAAAGATCACGCTCAAGAGGATGACAATCTTGTCCTTCATCAATAAATAAAATTTTTCCCTGCCCACGAACACTTCCTAAAGAACGATTTACAAGTTTAGTAAAATCTTCCGGTGTCTGTTTATATTTGTTTTTCGCTTCTTTTAGGGCAAGAAGTTCCTCCCATCTTTTTTCAGTGAGAGAATTTATTTTTAGTTTATAAAATAATTCTCTTGGATTTTGAATTGCAAGAATGAGATAACGTAAAACTTGATAATAATCTACTAAAAATACCTCACGATTTATTTTATTTTCAATTTTTATTTTATTTGCATAAACATGTTTTTCTAAATCTTCTAATGAAGGGTTTTTAGATTTTCCTATCCATCTTAAGAAAAACTCCCTTGTACCTTTATCCCATGAACTATCAGGAGTATTGACTATAGGTTTTTTAGAAATGTACTCTACTACTTTGTTTTTTCTTTCATCTTGAATTTCTAAAAGTTCTTTAATTCTTTCTGTATTCATTATTCTTAATATTAATAAACTCATTGTTCTTTGATAAATAAATTTATGTATTGTTTTTACTGCAGTTTTTGTCCCACTTTGATAGTGATTAGTTATTGTTCTAACATCGTTTGCTAATAATTTATTATAAGTTAAATAGTAACCACTTCTTGCCCCATAAGCTGTTTTTTCTTTTGCATTTTCATAGGATTTTTTGATTAATGACAGCATTTCAAATGTTTTACCAGAACCAGCCTTGCCACTAATGATGATAAGATTCTTATTAAGTTCTTTTTCTGCCCGAATTCTTTCTGGTAATATAGTTATTTTTTGTTTTTTATTGTCTAACCCAAAAACAAAATCAAAGATGTTATTATTTTCTTGAGGAATATTTCCTTGTTCAGAAAGATATTTTTCATATATTTTTAAATCTTCTGCATATTGTTTATTTAGACGATCAATTTTTTTCTTAGTTAATAATCCAATCTTATTATCATTTTCTAATTGTTTTTTTAATAAGTTAATATGATCATCAATAATCATATAGGCCTTATGATTATCTTTTTCAATAGACCAGTGTGCATTAGAGGTAAATCGGTTTGTTTTTTCAGGAGGATTATTTCTTAGATAATAGATGAGTTCATTAAATCCAAATCTTGGAGCATAAATAAAATTAGGTCGAGTGAAATCATAGTATTTATTATTATGGCTTAGTGTCCAAATAATTGGATGTGGTGTAATTTTAAATTTAATAGGATTGTCTTTAAAAGACAGATCAAGTTGGCAATCTTTCCAAATAGATTCTAAATAATGCTTTGTTTTATTTGATAATTCATTAATATATATACCAATATTTTCTTCATATTTATCAGTATAAATATAATTAATTTTTCCTTTAGGTTCAGGTGCTATAATATCTTCAAGATAATCAATAAATTTAATTGGTATAATAAGATTATTGAAATACAATATTTTATTATCTTCCTTGGATTTTATAGTGTAATAACTATTAGTTTTATTTTCAATAGCAATAAGTAGGAGTAAATCAATATCAGTTTCTACTAATCCTTTGATTTTAGGATTATTTATAAAAAATACTTTAACGTTTTGGTTGAATTTTATTTCTTTTTTTAGTTCTTCTTCAAAGCGGGTAATATCAACTAAATAATGTAAAGCATTATGAGAATAAATTTCTATGGTCATAGTAGGCACTCCTAAGTAGATTACTTATAAACATTATATCTTATAATCTATGCTAATTACATTTAATTTAACAAGGGCTTCATGAAGGTAAAAATGCTAAAATACGCTATTCTTGCAAACCCATTCAGACGGCCTCAATGCTCACCGATTTAGAAAAAAACGCCATCCGCGACCATTACCAAAACATCGGCAAAAATCTGCCCGGTTTCCGTCCGCGCGCTTCGCAGCGGGAAATGATTGCGGCGATTGCGAACGCTTTTTCGCGGACGTTGACACGTGAAGAAGGCGAAGAAGCGCCCAAACGCGAGGGCGAGAGCATTGCTGTGATCGAAGGGCCGACCGGCGTGGGTAAATCGTTGGCCTACCTTTTGGCCGGCGGCATCATGGCGCAGACGCGCGGCAAACGGTTGATTGTCAGCAGCGCGACGGTGGCTTTGCAGGAGCAGTTGGTTGACCGCGATTTGCCGTTTCTGGTCGAAAAAAGCGGTTTGGAGCTGACCTTTGCGCTTGCCAAGGGGCGCGGCCGTTATCTTTGCCCCTACAAACTCTATCAACTGACGCAAAACAACGCCCAGCAAAACCTGCTTGGTTTTGAAGCGCCGGAAGTGTTGTGGGACAGCAAACCCAAGCCGGAAGAATTAAATCTGTTGCGCTACATTGCCGATGAATTTTCCGCCCGCCGCTTTAATGGCGATCGCGATGCTTGGCCGGAAAAAATCGATGACGCGATTTGGCTCAAAGTGACCAACGACCGCCACGGCTGCCTGAAAGCCGCCTGCCCCAACCGTCCGGAATGCCCGTTTTACCTGGCACGCGATGTCTTGGAAACCGTCGATGTCGTCGTTGCCAACCACGATCTTCTGCTTGCCGACATCAGTATGGGCGGCGGAGTGATTCTGCCTGCGCCCGAAAACAGTTTCTATTGCATAGACGAAGCGCACCACCTGCCCAAAAAAGCCCTCAGCCGTTTTGCCGCCGAACATTCATGGAATATTGCCGTTTGGACGCTGGAAAAATTGCCGCAGCTTACCGGCAAAATTGCCGCGCTGACCGATAAAGCCGAACTTGCCAACCTTGCCGATGAAGCTGCCACATCCTTGCTCGACAGCCTGCATGAATGGCAGTTCCATTTGGCGGAAGAGCCGTCTTTAAGTCTTGGGTCGTCTGAAAACGACAGGCGGAAACATAATGAACCGACTTGGCTGTGGGAAGACGGCAAAATCCCCGAAGGCCTGGAAACCACAGTTTCCAATACGGCCATTGCTGCGCGCAGCCTGCTCAAACACGTTGTCGGGCTGAATGATGCGCTTTCCGCCGCACGCCGCGAAAAAGAGCAGGACAGCACGCTCCTCGACCGCCTGACCAGCGAGTTCGGCCTTTTTATCGCCCGTATCGAACAAATCAGCGCGGTTTGGGATTTACTCTCCACCGTTCCCATTGAAGGCGAAGAGCCGTTGGCGAAATGGATAACCCGCCGTGCCGACGACAAAAACGACTACATTTTCAACGCCAGCCCCATCAGCAGCGCATCCCACCTTGCCAACAGCCTGTGGCGGCGTGCGGCAGGCGCGGTACTGACTTCGGCCACCCTGCAATCGCTCGGCAGCTTCAACCTGATTTTGCGCCAAACCGGCCTGCTGTGGCTGCCTGAAACCACCACGCTTGCATTGGAAAGCCCGTTTAATTTCGATACGCAAGGCGAGCTGTATATTCCGCCCGTACACGCCAGCCCCAAAGACCCTGATGCGCACACGGCCGCCATTGTCGAATGGTTGCCGAAGCTGGTTTCGCCGGTTGAAGCCATCGGTACGCTGGTGTTGTTTTCCTCGCGCAAGCAAATGCAGGATGTCGCCTTACGACTGCCTGACGAATACTTGCCGCTTCTGCTTGTGCAGGGCGAGTTGCCCAAGGCCGTTCTTTTACAAAGGCACCATCAAGCCATTGCCGAAGGCAAAGCCAGCATTATTTTCGGCCTCGACAGTTTTGCCGAAGGCCTTGATCTGCCCGGCACGGCCTGTGTGCAAGTCATTATTGCCAAGTTGCCGTTTGCCATGCCGGACAATCCCATCGAGAAAACCCAAAACCGTTGGATTGAACAACGCGGCGGCAATCCCTTTATCGAAATTACGGTACCCGAAGCCAGCATCAAACTGATTCAAGCCGTCGGCCGCCTTATCCGTACCGAACAGGATTACGGCCGCGTGACCATCCTCGACAACCGCGTCAAAACGCAACGCTACGGCCAACAATTATTGGCCTGTTTGCCGCCGTTTAAACGGATAGGGTAGTTGTGGATAATTCAAAGGCAAAGGCCGTCTGAAACCAAATGTTCAGACGGCCTTTTATTCTTTTCAAGCTATAAATCCAATTTCATGACGGATACGGTTTCCCCGTTGTGCCAAGTCTGCGTGATTTCTTTCCAGCCGAACTTTTCATACACGGCCTGCACATCCGGCGTATAGAGATACAGATGCGGCAAACCCAGTTCGCGTGCTTTATCCAGACAAAACGAGACCAGCTGCCTGCCTACGCCCAAACCGCGAAATTGCGGTAAAACGAACACATCGCCCAGCCAATATTCGTATTCGGGAAAACACGCCATATCAAACTGCTTCAATGCCGCCGAACCCATCAGCCGCCCTTCCTTATCCACAGCCGCAAACGCCAGCGGCAAGTCATCCCCATCGAGGCACTGCGCGTAATATGCACGGATTTTGTCCAGAGACGACCACGGCGCAAAATCGTGCCACTCCTCAAACAGCGCGAGGGCTAAAGGCTCGATAAATTCAGGCTTCAGACGGCATATGTTCATATCGGGTCCTTTTGTTGTACCGCGTAGGGATTATTTTTACAGTATAGGCCGTCTGAAAGGTTAACACATCTTAAAAAATCAGCGTAAAACACGATAAACCCGCCGCCAGCCCCATTCAAATCACTTATAATTCTGCCCATACCGCACACAAACAAAAGAAGAACATCATGGCCAAGAAATTTCCCATTTTCCCGAAAAATCCCGAGCGTATCTGCTGGGGTTGCGACAAATACTGCAAAGAAGACGATTTGCAATGCGGCAACGGTTGCGAGCGCATTCAGCACCCCATCGAGTTGGACGGCCGCGACTGGTATAAAAAAGGCGACTGGAGCAATTTGTTGAGCGAAGAGCAACAAATCGAACTTGGACTGAAAGAAGCACCCAAGCCGGCCAAACCGCATATCAAACTGCCTTTGAAAAACAAAACAGCTTAAACGGTATGCCGTAAACAAACGAAATAAAAAGGCCGTCTGAAACCTGAAAAACAGGGATTCAGACGGCCTTTGCGTTGTCGGATTATGCCTTCACATAATGCACAAATGCGTATTCGATGCCTTTGGCGGAAACATGGTTTTCCCGAGAGGCTTCTTGCCATGTTTCTGTGGAAAACTCAGGAAAAAACGCATCGCCATCCACATCCAAACCGACTTCGGTCAAACGTAAATCGGTGGCAATCGGCAGGGCTTGTGCATAAATTTGCGCGCCGCCCATGATGATGACTTCTTCAACTCCCTGACACAAAGCCAGCGCATCTTCCAAAGAAGCCGCCGTTTGCGCGCCTTCGGCCTGATAATCTTGGCGGGTAATGACGATATTTTGACGGCCGGGCAGCGGTTTGCGCGGCAGAGATTCCCATGTTTTGCGGCCCATAATGACGGGTTTGCCGGTGGTGTAGGATTTGAAAAAGGCAAAATCCTCGGGCAAATGCCAAGGCATGGTGTTGTTGATGCCGATACAGCGGCGGGCGGCGTAGGCGGCGATAAGGGTGATTTTCGGCATGATGAAATCCGTTTGCAAAATAAAATGATTATAGCGGAAGGGAGGCGGGAAGGACTGAATGCCCGATATTCTAAAAATGTTTCAATATTTATAAAATCAATATTCAAAATACTTAATTTTGACAAAAATCATTTATTGTTCATTTTTTTAGGTATATGATAAATATCATATCAAATAAAAAAGGAAAGGAAAAAATGATGAGAACCCTCCGCATTTCTGCTTTGACTGCTTCCCTGTCTTTGATGCTGGCTGCCTGCGGCGGCGCAACAAGCGGCTTGTCGAATGCCGTGACCGAGCCGCTCAATCCGCATCCGAAAGGCGTGTTGTCCGTTGAATTGAACGAATCCGTCCCTGAAAACGGTACGTTGGAGCTGACGGCTAACGGTAAAACGCAAACCCTGCAAAAAGGCGGCAAACTCGATACCGGCTTTTTGAAAACCGATAAAGTATCCTCTTACGACTACGCCCAAAAAATCAAGGTAAACGGCCAAGTCATCACTTTGGAAACCGGCGACTTCCAAGTGTATAAACAAAATTATTCCACTGTTGCCGCGCGTTACGCCAAACAAAAAGCCGATGACGCAGGCAAGCTGCAAAACCTGGATACATACACATTCACTGTCGGCGAAGTCCAAGGCGATGAAACCGCTTACCGCAATTTGCCCAAACAAGGCAGCTATCAGTATTCGGGTATTGCGTTTAACGGCGACGACCGCAGCGGCCGTCTGAAATACACCGTCGATTTCGATAAAAAACAAGGTTACGGCAAAATCAGCAGCATGGCTTCCCACAATAATGTCGATCTGCTTGCCGCAGGCATTGCCAATAACAATGGTAAAGCTGCCATCAGCGGTAAAACCAGTTTGAACGGTATCGAAAGCGGCCGTTATGATTTGAAACTCTTCGGCCCTCAGGCTGAAGAAATTGCCGGTAAGGCGCAAATCAAAGTTGGCGACTCTACCAAAGAAATCGGTTTGGCCGGTAAGAAAGAATAGGAAATAAGGCCGTCTGAACATTTCAGACGGCCTTGTTGTGACAAAAAAAGCAACGGCTCAAACCGTTGCTTTTTTCATGCCAACCTAAATTACAGGCTGCCCAAGATAATGCGCAATACGCGGCGCAACGGCTCGGCAGCACCCCACAAGAGTTGGTCGCCGACAGTGAACGCGCTGATGTATTCGCCGCCCATCTCCAGTTTGCGGATACGGCCGACAGGAACAGACAGCGTGCCGGTAACTTTGGCAGGCGTCAGCTCGTGAATGCTGGCTTCTTTTTCGTTGGGGATAACTTTCACCCAATCGTTTGCACCTGCCAAGATGGCTTCGATTTCAGAAACAGGCAGGTCTTTTTTCAGTTTCAGGGTGAGGGCTTGGCTGTGGCAGCGCATAGAGCCGATGCGCACGCACAAGCCGTCGATTACGGTCGGATTGTCGCTGCGGCCGAGGATTTTGTTGGTTTCTACGCCGCCCTTCCATTCTTCTTTGGACTGGCCGTTGCCCAAGTCTACGTCAATCCACGGAATCAGGCTGCCGGCGAGCGGTACGCCGAAGTTGGCTTTCGGATAGTCTTCGCTGCGCAGGAAATCGGACACTTTGCGGTCGATATCGAGAATCGCGCTGGAAGGATCGGCAAGTTCGTCCGCCACTTTAGCGTGAATCGCACCCATGCCGCTGATGAGTTCGCGCATGTTTTTCGCACCTGCGCCTGAAGCGGCTTGGTAGGTCATGCTGGTTGCCCATTCGACCAAATCGTTTTGGAACAAACCGCCCAAAGCCATCAGCATCAGGGAAACGGTACAGTTGCCGCCGATGTAGTTTTTCACGCCGTTTTTGAGGCCGTTGTCGATGACGTTGCGGTTGACAGGGTCGAGGACGATAATCGCATCGTCTTTCATGCGTAGGGAAGAAGCCGCGTCAACCCAGTAGCCGTTCCAGCCGCTGTCGCGCAGGGGTTGGAAGACGGATTTGGTGTAATCGCCACCCTGACAGGTAACGATAATGTCCATTTTTGCCAATTCGGCAACATCGTTGGCATCCAACAATGTTTTGGCTGCCTGACCGAAATCAGGGGCAGCGCCGCCGACGTTGGAAGTGGTAAAGAAAAACGCTTCGGGAATGTGGGCGAAGTCGTTTTCTTCTTTCATACGCTGCATCAAAACAGAGCCGACCATACCGCGCCAGCCGACAAAACCTACTTTCATGTGTTACTCCTTACAAAGAAAATCCGGATAAGTTTATAGTGCATTAACAAAAATCGGAACGGCATCGCCTGCGCTTTGTTCAGACTTTTGTTAACCCACTATAAAAAAGGGGAAAACAAACGTTTTAACGCTGTCTGCGGAAAATGTAAAGGTTTTTATCGAAATTTTTTAGAATGATGGAAAAATAGGTTAAGATGGCAATGAAATTGCATCTCATTAAATAGCACAGAGGAAGATTAAATGAGCGAAATCAATTTGTCGGATTTGCCTAAAACAGAAATAGTGGATGTCCATATTGCTTCAGTATGGTCACGGGTCGCGGCATATTTGTTGAATTATTTATTTAATGTAATTATTTTTTTACCCTATTATTATATTTTATATACTGAGACAGCAGCAATTGCCAAGCAGAAAAATATTGCTTTTACACAAGAGCTTATAATAAGTGTCAGCGAGCGGGCCGATATGACACAGATGCTAGGATTGACCTCTATCGTATATTTAATTGTCGGTGTTGTTCAGCTTTATTACATGAGCCGCTATGGTCAATCCTTGGGTAAAAAGATCATGCGTATTCGAGTATTGAAAAGCAATGGCAGCAATCCGGGTTTTCTTGGTACGGTATTGGTACGAGAAGTTGCATGGGGCTTAATTGTACTTGCCATTGTGTTTGCTACATACTTTGTATTAAAAGGAAACATTTTAATTTATTCACTACTGATTACACTGATCAACTTCATCATGCTCTTCTCTGTCAAACGCGACCGCCGCACGCTCTACGATATACTGGCCGATACGGTTGTCGTCAAATTGCCGCCGCGCCGATAAATGGCTTTTTTGTGTTAAAATCAGCACTTTCCAACATAGGCCGTCTGAAAAATAGCTTTCAGACGGCCTTTCAGCACGCTATTGATTCCATGAAAAAACATCTGTACCGCATCACGCTCGTCAGTATTGCCGCAGCCATTCTTGCCGCCTGTCCGAGCAAAAGCATTAAAAACCTCCCCGAAACCGACACCAGCGTTATCAAAGGCCCCGACCGCCCCACTGGCACGCCCGATCCCGTCGGTACGACAGTGAGCGAGGGAGGAGCAAACTACACCGTAGTTTCCTACAACGAATTGCCGCACTGGGACCTCCAACACTTTACCAAAAGCCTGCAGTCTTTCCGCTTAGGCTGTGAAAAACTTAAAAACCGCCAAGGCTGGCAGGACGTTTGTATCCAAGCCATGCAAACACCGGTGCACCATTTCCAAGCCAAGCACTTTTTCGAGCGCTATTTCACCGCATGGCGCGTCGATAACGGCGGCAATCCTGCCGGCACCATTACCGGCTATTATGAACCGGTCCTGCACGGCGACGACAAATCCACAAGCCAATCCCGTTTCCCTATTTACGGCATTCCGAACGATTTCGTTTCCGTTCCGCTGGCTGCAAACTTGAGGGGCAGCAAAGCCACCGTCCGCATCCGCCAAACCGGCCCAAACAGCGGCGTCATTGACAACAGCGGCACATACACGGCCGACTTGTCCAGATTCCCGATTACAGCACGCAGCACTGCGCTGAAAGGCCGTTTTGAAGGCAGCCGTTTTGTTCCTTACTACACCCGCAGCCAAATCAACGGCGGCGCGCTTAACGGCAAAGCACCGATTTTGGGTTATGCAGATGACCCGGTCGAACTTTTCTTTATGCACATTCAAGGTTCAGGCCGTCTGAAAACACCGTCCGGCAAATACATCCGTGTCGGATTTGCCGATAAAAACGAACATCCGTATGTTTCCATCGGCCGTTATATGGCGGACAAAGGCTATCTGCCGCTGGGTCAGACCAGCATGCAGGGCATCAAGGCCTATATGAAGCAAAACCCCGGCCGCCTTGCCGAAGTTTTGGGGCAAAACCCAAGCTACGTCTTCTTCCGCGAGCTGACTGGCAGCAGTGATTCCGGCCCGGTGGGTGCATTGGGTACGCCGTTGATGGGCGAATACGCCGGTGCCATCGACCGTCACTACATCACGCTTGGCGCACCATTATTTGTCGCCACTGCCCACCCGATCACCAAAAAAGCCCTCAACCGCTTGATTATGGCGCAAGACACCGGCAGCGCGATTAAAGGCGCGGTCCGTGTGGATTATTTCTGGGGTTATGGTGACGAAGCAGGCGAAGTGGCCGGCAAAATGAAAACCACCGGCTATGTATGGCAGCTCCTGCCCAACGGCATGAAACCGGAATACCGTCCATAAACAGCGGTTTAAAAAAAGGCCGTCTGAAACCAAGATTGAGGTTTCAGACGGCCTTTTTATTTCTATAAAAATGCGGCAGGTTTTAAAAACCTGCCGCGGTATGGGGACATACAGCTCGGACGGTAAGCCGGGTTCTGTCGCGGACAGTCATTCCTCTAGGCACATCATTGCTGGTGTGCTCAAGCAACCTACCCGAACGCTCGGCGAGCAGCGTCATCGCGTTCTGTTTGGTCTTGCTCCGAATGGGGTTTAGCCTGCTACGCTTTGTTACCAAATGCACGGTGCGCTCTTACCGCACCTTTTCACCCTTACCTGTTTTGCCCGAAGGCAATCATCGGCGGTATTGCTTTCTGTTCCACTTTCCGTCGCGTTACCGCGCCCGGCCGTTAGCCGGCATTCTGCTCTGTGGAGCCCGGACTTTCCTCCCCGTATGCCTTACGCGATACGCGGCGACTGTCTGTCCGACCTGTATGAGGTGCGGATTATAACACAGCCGCCATAGGGTTCAGACGGCCTAAATATTTATTTTTTCTTTTTAAATGCTATTTCGGTCAAACCCAATTCCTGTGCTTTTTTGCGAACTGCGGATTCGGGCATTTCGCGTGCCAGGCGGCTGGTGCAGTATTCGGTCATGGTGGTGGCGCAGGCTTTGAAGTTGCCGGTAAAGTCGCTGGCGGCACTTAAAAACGGAATGAGGCGGCCGGCCATGATTTCTTCGGCCGGTGCGTCTGTTTGGGCGGATACGCGTCCGGACTCGACCGCCGAGAAAATTTGTTCGGTAAAGCGTCGGGCGAAGTTTTCTTCTGTTTGGCAGTCTTGGAATGCGGTGTTTTCGTGTTGGCAAACAAGGGTAACTTCGCCTTGAGCTTCTTGCAGCGGTTCGGCCAAATCGAGTTTGAGGGTTTGCTTGTCGGTTTGCAGCCAGGCGGTGCGGCCTTGAGTTTTGATGATTTTGCCGTAAACGCCGATGGCATCGTTTTTGGGGATGTTTTTCTGTTCGGCAAGTTGCTGGGCCGAGAATAAGGGGGCTTGTTCGGCAAATGCGCCGCCGGTTTCGTGTTTGAAGTAGGCGGCGAGGTCTTGTTTGATGAGGGCTTGGGTCAGCAGTTTTTCGCCTTCGGTCAGGCGGTGTGCGAAGCCGTGTGTTTTGGGGGTGGATGCGGCATCCGTGGTCTTGGTATCCGGTGTGCAGGCGCTCAGGAGTAAAAGCAGGGGAAGGATGTATTTCATGGTTGGTCTCTCAACAGGCCGTCTGAATATATGGTTTCAAACGGTCAGCGTTGTTTATCGATAACGATAAACCCGGCGGGGATAAACGGGATAGGCCGGGTAATTGCGGACGGGTTCGCTGTCTTGATAGATGACGGTCGTCCCGGGCGGGGCGTTGATGGTCACGGTTTTGTTGACAGTGGTTTGCGAGTGGACGGGCAGGTCTAAGACGGCGGTGCGTCCATACGGGGTCTCGGTATAGACGCATGCGCTTAGAAAGAGGGTGATGCTCAGGGCCAATGCCTTCATGTTTCAGACGGCCTTATTTGAGCAGGTTTTTCAAGGCCAGGCGCACGCCTTCGCCGACTTCCGTGCCTTTGGGAATGCCTTTGGTGGCGGCTTTGGCTTCGCGTTCGTTGTAGCCGAGGGCAAGCAGGGTGTTGATGATGTCTTGGCTTTCGTCGGCAACGGTATCAGGGGCAAACAGGCCGTCTGAAACGGTATGGGATACGAGTTTACCGCGCAGTTCCAACACCATGCGTTCGGCGGTTTTTTTGCCGATGCCGGGGGCGGAGGAGAGACGTTTGACGTCTTCTTCGGCGACGGCTTGCGCCAGCTCGTCGGCATTCATGGCCGACAAAATGCCCAATGCGGTTTTGGCACCAATGCCGCTGACTTTGACCAGTTGGCGGAAAGTGGCGCGTTCCTCGGCTGAGGCGAATCCAAACAGCAAATGCGCGTCTTCGCGGACGACAAGCTGGGTGTAGAGATGGACGGTTTCGCCAACGGGGGGCAGGTTGTAGAAAGTCTGCATGGAAACGTCGGCTTCATAACCGACGCCGTTGACGTCGATAACGACCTGCGGCGGATTTTTCTCAATCAATTTGCCTGTGAGCCTGCTGATCATGGTGTTCCCCTGTGATTAAAAAAGGCCGTCTGAAACCTTGCAATCGGGTTTCAGACGGCCTTGTATTGTATCAAACTTCAGCGGTTACGCGGACGAAATCAGATGGCGGATGCCAGGTTCAGATGACGGGCGCGTTCGCCTGCTTCGGCGGCACGTTCTTGGCTGCTGAACGGCCCCATTTTGACAACGTATTCGTAGTTGCGTTTTTCAAGCATGATTTTGCTGTCTGACGGCAGGCTTTGTGCGGCTTGGTTCAAATAAGCCTGTGCTTCGCGTTGAGTACCGAAGGATTTCAAATCAACAAAAAATTCTTTGTTGTTTGGGGAAATAATGGTTTGAGCGGCGGTTTGGCCGGGGATGATCTGCTCAACTTTGACGTTGGCCGTGCCTTGGTTGATGAAGCCTAATTGTTGGGCGGCGGCTTTGGAAACATCGATGACGCGGTTGCCGTGGAAAGGGCCGCGGTCGTTGACGCGAACGATGACGCTTTTGCCGTTTTGCATATTGGTCACGCGTGCGTAGCTGGGAATAGGGAGGGTTTTGTGGGCGGCGGAGAGGGCGTTCATATTGTAACGCTCGCCGCTGGAAGTTTTACGGCCGTGGAATTGGTTGCCGTACCATGAGGCTTTGCCGGTTTGGCTGAAAGAGGAAACTTGGGTCAGCGGCGTGTAGCGTTTGCCGGCAACTTTGTAACTGCGGTTGGCAGAAGGATGCAGTTTTTCGACTCGGACCACGCTGTCGGCAACAGCGGCATTGATGGAAAGGACGCCGATGGTGGCGGCGGCTAGGGAAAGGAGGGTTTTTTTGGTAAAAGTCAAAACGGGTTCCGTTCTTGAGTTGATAACGCAGCGGTTTCAGACGGCCTGTTATACGCCGCCGGCAAAACCGTTTTGTCGCCATGCTTCAAACAGAATGACGGCGACGGTATTGGAAAGATTCATGCTCCTGCTGCCGGGCATCATCGGCAGGCGGATTTTTTGTCCGGCAGGCAGACTGTCGAGAACTTCGGCAGGAAGGCCGCGTGTTTCGGGACCAAACAGCAACACGTCGCCTTCGCGGAAGGAAACTTCGTCGGGGCGGGTAGAGCCTTTGGTGGTCAGCGCGAAAATGCGGCGGCCTTCAAGGGCCTTGAGGCAGTCTTCGAAATTCTCATGTACCGTCAGTTTGGCAAACTCGTGATAATCCAAGCCCGCGCGTTTCATTTTGGACGAATCCAGCGGAAACCCAAGCGGCTTGACCAAGTGCAAATCGGCACCGGTATTGGCGCACAGGCGGATGATATTGCCCGTATTGGGCGGGATTTCGGGTTGGTACAAAACTATGGTAAACATATAAATCAATCACTTATAGAGTGGCATAATGCCGAAATGTTCCATGGGTGTCAAAAACTTTAAGCTATTTTTTCATTGGCGGACGCGCCAAGCTCCAGCAAAAAATCTTACCTGCGCCTGATTTTTTCAGCGTTTTCGCCAATTCGTCCAAAGTCGAACCGGTGGTGAAGACATCGTCAATTAACAGAATATTACACGCCTTCGGCAATTCGGCTTTGATTTTAAATGCATTCTTGATATTTCGCCGACGTTCGTCGCTTTTTAGCGTACTTTGCGGCTCGCCATGCCGTCTGAAAACCGCGTGGCGTGGCAGCAGCGTCCAGCCGTAGCGTTTTGCCAAAATATCCGTCAATGCCTCGCTTTGGTTGAATCCGCGCTTGAGCCGCCGCTCTTTGCTCAAAGGCATGGGCAGGACGAAATCGAAGTGTTCCGCCGCCAGCCAGTCCGGTGCGTTTTGGCACATCAAATCCGCCAACGGACGGCTCATGCCCAAGTCGGCCAAGTGTTTCAGCTCGCGTATCATGCTGCTGACGGGCGGTTCGTAATACAGCGAGGCCCACATTCTATCAAATGCGGGCGGCTTTTTCTGACAACTGCCGCACACTGCCCCGCCCGCGACATGGCGGAAACACAAAGGGCAGCTTTGTGCCGCGTCGATAAAATATTCCGTCAAATCGTTTGTGCAGCCTCGGCAAAGGCCGTCTGAAACGGAATCGTGGCATAATACGCAACGTCGCGCATTGAGCCGTTTCAAATTGCGCCACCAAGAAAGAACATTCATGCCACACTCCGCCAAAAAAGTTTATCTGATACACGGTTGGGCGGCGAACCGCCATGTATTCGACGATTTGATACCGCGCCTGCCTGCCGGTTGGGACGTCCGCGCGCTTGATTTGCCCGGACACGGCGATGCGCCTTTTACCGAGCCGTTTGATATTGCCGCCGTTGCCGAAGCCTTCGCCGGACAAATCGACACGCCGGCACACATTCTCGGCTGGTCGCTGGGCGGACTGGTTGCCCTGTATCTGACCGCGCTTTATCCCAATAAAATCCGATCGCTCTGCCTGACGGCAAGTTTTGCCCGATTGACTGCCGACACGGATTATCCGGAAGGCTTGGCACAACCTGCCTTGGGCAAGATGGTCGGTGCATTCCAGCAGGATTATGCCAAACATATTAAGCAGTTTCTACAACTGCAACTGTTGCACACGCCCCATTCCGGCGAAATCTTAAACCGGGTGCTGCCCGATTTAGCGCGCTGCGGCACGCCTTCCGCCTTACAGGCCGCGCTTGAAGCGGTCAACCATGCCGATGCGCGTCCGCTGTTGCCGCTGATTCAAACGCCGTCATTGCTGGTGTTTGGACAGAAAGACGCCATTACGCCGCCGCGCATGGGCGAATATTTACACCGCCATTTGAGCAACAGCGAGCTGGTCCTTATCGACAAAGCCGCACACGCGCCCTTTTTAAGCCATGCCGACGAATTTGCCGAAACCTACCGCAATTTCGTCGAAAAGGCCGTCTGAAACAGACATCAACCATAAAAACAGAATATTGTCGGGCAAAGCCCGCTGACACGACCCACCATGACCGAACAAGACAAACGCTGGCAAATTCACCGCCATCTCGCCCAAGACACCGACGAGCGCCTGCAGCTGGTCCGCAATGCACCCAAACGCATCATGCTGATTGGTGCCGATGCCGACATCAGCCGCAGCCTGCTGGCCGCGCGTTATCCCGACGCTGTGTTTGAAGAATACGATCCGAATGCCGACTTTTTGAAAACCGCCGCCGCCGCGCGCAAAGGCGGTTTCTGGCAGAAGCTGACTGGCAAAACCATTCCGCAACATTGCCAAGCCCTGACCGCGCCGCTGCCTGAAGCAGCTGCCGATATGCTGTGGGCCAACCTCAGCCTCAGCCGCGCCGACGATATTTTGCCGGTATTGAAAAACTGGGCCGCTGCTTTGAAAACCGACGGATTATTGTTTTTCACGCACTTTGGCCGCGACAGCCTGACCGAACTGACAGGCCGTCTGAACCATGAAGGCATCGAATGCGAAGCGCCCACGCTGATTGATATGCACGACTTGGGCGATATGCTCGCCGACAACGGCTTTTACGATCCGGTAACCGACACGGCCAAGCTTGAGTTGAGCTATAAAAAAGCCGGGACGTTTTGGCAGGACATGGAAACCTTGGGATTGTGGAATGCGTTGAAGTTCAGCAATCCGCAAGCGGCCAAGGAAGCTGTGGATAAGATTTTTGCCAACGAAGGCCGTCTGAACATCACGCTTGAAACTGTGTACGGCCATGCCGTGAAGAAATTGATGTTGCCTCAAGGGGAGAATGTGGTGCAGTTTTTCCCGAAAAAACAGATGCAGGCCGGAAGCTGAGGCTGCTTGGGTTTGAATGCAAAAAGGCCGTCTGAAGTTTCAGACGGCCTTTTGTTTGATTCCGAATTAAGCCTGTTTGGCCGCCCATTCGGCCGGCGTGGCGGCAACGGAAATCGACAGCGCGTGCAATTCATTGCTTTCGAGTTGCGGCTTGAGGCCGTCTTTAATCAGGCGGTGGCGGGCGAGGCGGGCTTTGCCTTCAAAGGAAGAAGAAACGATTACGGCGAAGAAGTGATGGCCGTCGCCTTCGACTTCGACGTGTTCGCAAGGGGTAACGCCTTCAATCAGGGTTTTGACTTGTTCGGGTAAAAGCATGAGGGTTCCTTGGGAAATGGTTTGTTTGTAAAACAGGCATTATACCGAATCTTGATAAAAACAGGCCGTCTGAAAAACCAAACTTCGGGTTTCAGACGGCCTCGGCCTTTGGAAGCGTCAAATGCTTATTCGTACACTTTCAGCAGCTCGACTTCAAAAATCAAGATCGCGTGCGGAGGAATCACGCCGCCGGCACCGTGTGCGCCGTAGCCCATTTCGGAAGGAATGGTCAGCTTGCGTTTGCCGCCTTCTTTCATGCCGCCGAAGCCTTCGTCCCAACCTTTAATCACTTGGCCGACGCCCAGAGTGATGGTCAGCGGTTGACGGCGGTCGAGGCTGGAGTCGAATTTGGTACCGTCTTCCAACCAGCCGGTGTAATGTACGGTGATTTCTTTGCCTTTGACGGCTTCTTTGCCGTGGCCTTCTTGCAAGTCTTCAATAATCAGGCTCATGATGTTCCTTTCGGATGTATGGTGAAAATCGGCTCAAGATTACCATATTGTGTGGAATCGTGAAACAAAGGCGCCCATATGGCCGGCAACAAAAAGGCCGTCTGAAACGGATTTTCAGACGGCCTTTGTTTTGCGCTAAACCTTATTTGTTGTCAGGTTGGGATTTGACATCGTGGGAGACAGGCAGCTCAGGCATGGTTCGGGCAGACTCCGGAACATTGCCGGAGAGGGCTTTCAAGAAGGCAACGATGTTTTCAGTGTCTTCCGGAGCCAGAGTTTTACCCAATTGGGCTTTTGCCATGATGTTGACGGCTTTATCCAGTTCCCAAACGCTGCCGTTGTGGAAGTATGGATAGGTGCGCTCAACATTTCTCAAGCCGGGAACGCGGAAGAAGAATTCGTCTTCGGCTTTTTTGGTTACGTCCGCACGGCCTTTGTCGTGTTTAGGATCGTCGATGTGTTTCCAGTAAGGACCATCCACCAAACCGAATTTTTGGAACATGGCACCGCCCAAGTTGACGCCGTTGTGACAAGCGATACAGCCGTTGTCCATAAATGCGCGTACGCCTTTGCGTTCTTGTTCGCTCAGGGCAGATACGTTGCCTTTCAGGTAGTCGTCCCAACGGGTCGGAGTCAGCAGGGTACGTTCAAACGCGCCCAATGCGGTGGTGATGTTTTTGAAGGAAACCGCGCCGTCTTCAGGGAATGCGGCTTTGAATTTTTCTTGGTATTCAGGGATACCGGCGATTTTGGCGGCGGCATCGGCTTCGGTAGCGTTGGCCATTTCAACAGGGTTGAGCAATGGGCCGCCGGCTTGTTCTTCCACATCGGCGGCACGGCCGTCCCAGAATTGGCTGCCCAACAAGGCGGCATTCAGAGCAGTTGGGGAGTTACGGCCACCGAATTGGCTTTTGTGACCCGCGCTGGTCGGCATGTTGTCTACGCCGGCAGTTGCCAAGTTGTGGCAAGAGTTACAGCTGACGGTGTTGCCTTTGGACAGGCGGTTTTCGTACCAAAGTTGTTGGCCGAGTTTGACCTGTTCTTCGGTAAACGGACGAACTTTTTGCATTTCGGCTAAGTCAGGCAAAGGTTTGAACGTAGCTTGCGCGCGTTCCAACAGGGCTTTGTCTTCGGCAGAAACATCGGCAGAATTTTGAGGGGCGAAACAGCGGCGGTGCTTGCGGCAGCATCGGCACCGCTCGCGGCAGAAGCTGCTTGAGGGGTTTCGGTTGTTTGAGCCGTTTTCTCGCCGCAGGCGGTCAGCGCGGCAGAAACGGCCAAAGCCAAAGCGATTTGGTGGAGTTTTAAACGTGGCATAGGAGGGTTCCTTTGTTATGCGTTTGTTATGTCATGGATTGCTGATTGCACCAGCAATATGCCAACTATAAAAGATAAGGCGGTTTTAATTTTTGTTGTAAATCAACCTTTTAAATTTGATAAATTCTGAAAATATCACTGATAGGGAAATTTATACTATGGAACTTTTTTATTATTTATTTACAATTGCTTAGATAAATTAAGGCCGTCTGAAAAAATAAAATTCAGACGGCCTTATTCAGACGGCCTTTTAGTTTTTATTGATTACGTCCGTTATTTTATTTTAAAAAATCTTAATAAATATGGGGTTATTAAAAAATAAAAATAATTTGCGTTATTAAGCATAAAGCGTTATAAATGCGTTAACAAATGAACATTTCACTTTAGAGTTTTTTATGCTGATTGCTTTATTGATTATGCTGCGCGAGGGCATCGAAGCCGCCCTGATCGTCGGTATTGTTGCCAGTTTTTTGAAACAGTCGGGACACAGCGAGCTGATGCCGAAGGTTTGGCTGGGCGTGTTTTTGGCTTCGGTCATGTGTTTGGGTATTGGTTACGGCATTCATTCCGCTACCGGCGAGATTCCGCAAAAAGAACAGGAATTGGTGGTCGGCGCCATCGGCCTGGTGGCTGTGGCGATGCTGACGTACATGATTTTGTGGATGAAGAAGGCCGCGCGTTCGATGAAACAGCATCTTCAGGATTCTGTTCAGTCGGCCTTGAACCGCGGCAGCGGCCAGGGTTGGGCCTTGGTCGGCATGGCGTTTTTGGCTGTGGCGCGCGAAGGTTTGGAGAGCGTGTTTTTCCTGCTGGCCGTGTTCCAGCAAAGCCCGACATGGTCTATGCCGATAGGCGCGGTGTTGGGGCTGTTGGTGGCGGTTGTCATCGGTACGCTGATTTATCAGGGCGGTATGCGCCTGAACTTGGCGAAGTTTTTCCGTTGGACGGGCGCGTTTTTGATTGTGGTGGCGGCCGGTCTGCTGGCCGGTTCGTTTCGCGCGCTGCATGAGGCCGGCGTATGGAATGTGATGCAGGATATTGCTTTCGATACATCGAAATATTTGCATGAAGACAGCCCTTTAGGCGTGCTGCTCGGCGGTTTCTTCGGCTATACCGACCACCCGACCGAAGGCGAAGTCCTGATTTGGCTGCTGTATCTGGTTCCCGTCATGATTTGGTTTTTGCGCGGCAGTGCGCCGGCAAAAACGTTAACTAAATAAAAAGGAATGAAAATGAAAAAATTCAATCTGACTGCTTTGTCCGTAATGTTGGCTCTGGGTTTGACCGCGTGTCAGCCGCCTGAAGCCGAAAAAGCCGCGCCTGCCGCTTCAGGCGCATCCGCTGCCGCCAATGCCGACGGTTCGGTCAATATCGGTGTGAACGATACTGCCTGCGAACCGATGGAATTGACCGTCCCCAGCGGCCAAGTCGTGTTCAACATTAAAAACGACAGCGGCCGCAAGCTGGAATGGGAAATCCTGAAAGGCGTGATGGTGGTGGACGAGCGTGAAAACATCGCCCCGGGTTTATCCGACAAAATGACCGTTACCCTACTGCCGGGCGAATACGAAATGACTTGCGGCCTGTTGACAAATCCGCGCGGTAAGCTGATTGTTACCGACAGCGGCTTCAAAGACACTGCCAACGAAGCGGATTTGGAAAAACTGTCCCAACCGCTCGCCGACTATAAAGCTTACGTTCAAGGCGAGGTTAAAGAGCTGGTGGCGAAAACCAAAACCTTTACCGAAGCCGTTAAAGCCGGCGACATTGAAAAGGCCAAATCCCTGTTTGCCGCCACCCGCGTCCATTACGAACGTATCGAACCGATTGCCGAGCTTTTCAGCGAACTCGACCCCGTCATCGATGCGCGTGAAGACGACTTCAAAGACGGTGCGAAAGATGCCGGATTTACCGGCTTCCACCGTATCGAACACGCCCTTTGGGTAGAAAAAGACGTATCCGGCGTGAAGGAAATTGCAGCCAAACTGATGACCGATGTCGAAGCACTGCAAAAAGAAATCGACGCATTGGCGTTTCCTCCGGGTAAGGTGGTCGGCGGCGCGTCCGAACTGATTGAAGAAGTGGCCGGCAGCAAAATCAGCGGCGAAGAAGACCGTTACAGCCATACCGACTTGAGCGACTTCCAAGCCAATGTGGAAGGCTCCAAAAAAATCGTTGATTTGTTCCGTCCGCTGATCGAAGCCAAAGACAAAGCGTTGTTGGAAAAAACCGATGCCAACTTCAAACAGGTTGAAGACATTTTGGCGAAATACAAAAAACAAGACGGCTTCGAGCTGTACGACAAACTGAGCGAAGAAGACCGCAAAGCCCTGCAAGCGCCGATTAATGCCTTGGCAGAAGACTTGGCCAAACTGCGCGGCATTTTGGGTTTGAAATAAGATAACGCGTTTTCAGACGGCCTTTGGATATTGAAAGGCCGTCTGAATCTTATTATCGCCCACACAAAATATGCTTGAAAACCGACCTTACTTCACACGATTGCAATCTTTCCGTTCCCTGCCAAGGAGCAGACCATGAGCCAAAACAAACAACCGGCACAACCCGAAAAACGAACCCTTTTCAAAACTGCCCTTGCCGCCGGCGCCATCGGCGTTGCCGGTTATTTTGCCGGTAAAAAACAAGGCGAATCCGCCGCCGAGACCCAAAACAACCAACATTCCGAGCTGGCCTATCCGTGTTATGGCGAGCATCAGGCAGGCATCGTTACGCCACACCAGCTCTTCGGCATCATGTGTGCCTTTGACGTTACCGCCAAAGACGCCAAACAACTTGAAAACCTGTTCCGTGCCCTGACCGCCCGCATCGAATTCCTCACCCAAGGCGGCGAATACCAAGACGGCGACGATAAGCTCCCGCCTGCGGGTAGCGGCATCCTCGGCAAACAATTCCGTCCCGATGGGCTGACGGTTACCGTCGGCGTCGGCAGCAGCCTCTTTGACGACCGCTTCGGCCTCAAAGACAAAAAGCCGAAACACCTGCAGGAAATGCGCGACTTTCCTAACGACAAACTCCAAAAATCTTGGTGCGACGGCGACCTCAGCCTGCAAATTTGCGCATTCTCCCCCGAAACCTGCCAAGCCGCCCTGCGCGACATCATCAAAAACACTGCCCAGTTTGCCGTCATCCGCTGGAGCATAGACGGTTGGCTCCCTAAAGCCGAACCCGGCGCCATTGCCGCGCGCAATCTTTTAGGTTTCCGCGACGGCTCAGGCAATCCCAAAGTCGAAGATCCCAAAGTCGCCGATCAAGTCCTGTGGACGGGCGTTGCCGCCAACAGCTTGGACGAACCGGCATGGGCGAAAAACGGCAGCTATCAGGCCGTCCGCCTCATCCGCCACTTTGTCGAGTTTTGGGACCGCACCCCGATGCAGGAACAAACCGATATTTTCGGCCGGCGCAAATACAGCGGCGCGCCCATGGACGGTAAAAAAGAAGGCGACACCGCCGATTTCGCCAAAGACCCCGACGGCAAAATCACGCCCAAAGACAGCCATATGCGCCTTGCCAACCCGCGCGATCCGGAGTTCATGAAAAAACACCTGCTCTACCGCCGCGCCTTCAACTACTCGCGCGGCCTCGCCGCCAACGGCCAGCTCGATGTCGGCTTGGTGTTCATCTGCTATCAGGCCAACCTTGCCGACGGCTTCATCTTCGTGCAAAACCTGCTCAACGGCGAGCCGCTGGAGGAATACATCAGCCCATTTGGCGGCGGCTATTTCTTCGTCCTGCCGGGTGTCGAAAAAGGCAGCTTCCTCGGCAAAGAACTTTTGGGCGTATAAATCCGCCGATGGTTTGAATAGATAAAAAGGCCGTCTGAAACCTGATTTCCAGATTTCAGACGGCCTTTTTAGTTAAGAAAGCATCATTCCACGTGATTGGGATTGCACGATTTGTTTTTGTTGCTCCTCATATTCAATTCGTTGTGCCGTTTGCTGAATTTGGCTCAGGCTTTCCTCTACCGGCGTCTTAGCCGCTTCCCACATATCTACAGAAGCCATTATTAATCCGGGGGCTCTGTGTCCGACCGAGACTTTCCCATTATCGTTAATATTGAATAAAGACACGTCCTGCATATTGTTTTCATAGTATGCGGAGGTTAATGACATAGCAATTTTATCTACATCATTTTTATCATAGGCAATATTTTTCTTATCACAGAAGTCAGTAAAAGCCTGTTTACACTGATGGAAGATGGCCTGGGCAGTTTTAGGCATATCGTTGATTTTTAGAATATCCCCATCGATGCTAACCTGTGCGTATTGATGCCCTTGTTCGCGTTGATTTTCAGTTAAAATGTATCGTTGGGTAAAAGTTCTCTCAGGCATTAGCTTGTGTACATTTTCCATTAACTCATCGATATTTTTTCCTGCAGGATAACGGGAAATGGTATTCGGGATCTTTTCAAATTCGGGAATATTGCCCAATACTTTGGTTGCCGCTTTTTTGGAAGTATTAATCGTACCGATTTTCTGGCCGTTCCTGTATAAATCTTTGCTGTGAGTGGAATAAACGTTGCTGGCATTTAATGCGGCATAGACGAAATCGATGCAGCTTCGGCTGTTCCAGTTGTAGATATCTGAATTAAAACTATATTTTTTTGGATTTTTTCCAAAATTTTCTAAGGTTTTATACTGCGCTTCTGTAATAGCTACCGTTTTTCGATATACTTGCTTGCTATAAACTTTATGTTCATCTTTTTGAACCTCGCCTGGCTTGTCAGGAGAAGTCCAGCTAAACTTTTCAGAACCGTGTGGTGGTGCAAAACCGTAGGCCTTGATTGTTTGACCACCATCTTCGCTAATACCGTAGAAAACATGACCTGGATCAGAGGTTAGTTGCTTGCCATTCTCCATCCAAGGTTTTCCGTTTTTCAACAGAGGTGTACCTGCGCCTGCCACATAAATTGTCAGGGTGTATTTCTTTTGATTGTTCATCATTTTTCCTTTGATCAGAATTTCAGAATTAAATTATTTATGATACGGTTGGGTATTGACGGACACAGACAGACGGAGCTTTGGATAATTAGGGAATTTTTGCAGCGGTCTGATTTTAAGTCTGTAATAACCTCCTTTTTCCTGTATCAGAAACCAAGCCATTGCATTTTTTCGGATACTGAATTCTTCTCCATTAAATGTGCGAGATGAGAGCGCAGTATTTTCATCAGCAACAAATTGAGTTTGGTTATTCTTGAATCTAACGGCATTCATATAATCATTATTAATTTTTGGTAATTCAGCATAATGAATAAAATTATTACTCAGACTTATTTGAGTTTCTTTCTGGTTTTTATCTAAATGAGTTAGAGAAGTTTCAAAATTTAGCAATTTATTTTCAATTAAATAATCATTCATATCCACTCCCTTTTCAATATCGTAATATTTTTTATCTTCAAATGGAAACATTGCCATAATATAGACCGCATAGTTCGTTTCGAGGGCTTTTGGCTTTTTTTTCAATTTGAAATAAAACACCTGCTCCTTCTTCGGGTCGATAATCAAAGGCTGTTCGAACGGCACCTCGTATACAGGATGTCCATTAATTTCTTTCGGTACGTCTTTATATGGATCGCCATATTGGGAACAGGCACTTAAAAAAGTTACAAAAAAACCTAAAAAAGCTAGTGTATATTTTTTTGTTTTGTTCATTATTTTTCCTTTATATTTTCGGTTGATAGTAAAAAATATGATTAAGTATATACCATTAAAGTTTTAAATATCTTAATTTGTGAAAGGCCGTCTGAAACCTGATTTCAGACGGCCTGAGTTTTTTCTATCAAACCAAATGTTCCGCCAAGAAAGCCAATGCGTATTCGACGGCTTGCCCCCTTACTGCTTCGCGGTCGCCTGGGAATAGTACGGTTTGCTCAAACGAGCCTTCGGGCGTGGCCAGGCCGAACCAGACTGTACCGACCGGTTTGGCCGCGCTGCCGCCGCTAGGACCGGCGATGCCGGAAATACTCAAGGCGTAATCTGCCTGCGCCACGGCTTTTGCGCCGCGTGCCATTTCATAGACGGTCTCGCGGCTAACCGCGCCGTGTTTCAGCAAGGTGTCGGGCATGACGCCGAGGCGGTCTTGTTTGGCTTGGTTGCTGTATGTGACGAAGCTTTGGTGAAACCACTGCGAGCTGCCGGGAATGGAAGTCAGCTCACCTGCAAGCAGGCCGCCGGTGCAGGACTCGGCGCAGGTAACGGTTTGACGGCGGCTGGTCAGGTGATCGGCGATGGTTTGCAGATGGGACATGGCGGCTCCTTATGGAAATGGTGGAATGGGGCGGGCGTTTGACCCGCCGGGTTTCAGACGGCCTGAAAGCTGAAATCAGTCTTTCGGCTGAATGAGGTGGACATCACATTGTGGGAATGGGATGTTGATGTTGGCTTCGCGCAGGTTTTCAACCACTTGCTCGTTCAGGGCGAATCGGAACGGGCCGAGATTTTCTTCTTGCGTCCACGCCCAAAGGGTAATTTCGATGGCGCTGTCGCCAAGGTTGGTAATGTATACGACGGCAGGTCGTTCTTCGGTTTGAACACATAATGGATGCTCGGTTGCCGCTCTCAATACGGCGGCTTTGGCGGCTTTCAAGTCGCAGGCGTAGTCGACGCCGACAACGACTTGGGCGCGGCACAGGGGCAGGGAAGAGCGGTTGGTGATGCTGTTGGTCATGACCACGCTGTTGGGCAGGACGACTTCTTCGTTGTCCGGCGTGCTCAAAGAGGTCTGCACCATTTTAATTTCGCGGACGATGCCTTCAAAGCCGTTGACGCGGATAAAGTCGCCGACTTTAAACGGGCGGAACAGGATAATCAGCGCACCGGCGGCGAAGTTGGACAGTTGGTCTTTTAAAGATAAGGCAACCGCCAAACCTGCGCCACCGATCAGGGCGGTCACGGAAGTGGTCGGAATGCCGAGTTTGCCCAGTGCGGCGATGATGACGAGGATCAGCAGGCCGATGTTGGCGACGTTGCCGAGGAAGCTGACCAGCGTTTTATCGACTTTGGCGCGCGTCAGCGCGGCTTTCATCAGTGTTACTAAGCGCGTGGCGATCCAGCGGCCGATAAAGAAGATGGCCAAGGCGGCCAGCAGGTTCATGCCGAAAGACATGCCGGTTTGGGCGAGTTGTTCCCAGCCGGAGAACGAAGAGAGGACTTGAAGATCGAAATTCATAATTGTGTGTGCGTGTGAAATTGTTTAAAAGGTTATTGTAAAACAAGGCCGTCTGAAAAACTAATGATTTGTTTTTTTCAGACGGCCTTGATGTTTTTTTTTAAGTTTTTCGGTTTAACGTAAAACAGTTTTGCTCCAACGGCTCACCCATTGTTTTTGTTTGGTGTTGATGTCGGCACGGTTGGGGGAATCGCTGTGTTTCGGGGTTTGGGCAAACTCGAATACTTTGGGCAGCGGTGTGTTTTTGACTGCCGGATAGACCCACATTTCGGCAGGCAGGACTTTTTGCACTTCACCGCTTTGCAGCCAGCTCACCAGTTTGGCCGCCAGTTCGGGTTGTTTTGTGCCTTTCAAAACGGCCGCGCCTTCAACTTGGCGGAATGTGCCACCTTTGAGGAAGAGGTTGCCGGTGGGCGGGGTGCTGTATTTGCCTTTTGAGTAGTGGACTTCGGCCGCCGGGCTGGTGGCATAGCTGACCACGAGGGGATAGGCGCCGCCGTTTTGGGCGAAGTCGGTGTAGTAGGCTTCGCTCCAGCCTTTGGCGACTTTCACGCCGTTTTGGCGCATTTGCGCCCACCATTTGAACGCGCCTTCTTCACCCATGCCGCCGATGTTGGCCAAGAGGAAGGAGAGGCCGGGCGAGGATGTGGCGGGAGACGGGGTTACCAGAAGGTTTTTATATTCCGGTTTGGTCAGGTCTTGCAGGGTTTGCGGCAGGGGCAGTTTTTTCTGTTCAAACCATTTTTTGTCGTAGTTGATGGCGACATAGGCGTAATCAACGGCCAGCGCATCGGGCAGGGAAGCGGTTACGGGCGCGGATTTGGGTTGGCTGGTGGCGAGGATGCCGGCGGCTTTGGCTTTGCCGATGTTGGCGTTGTCCAAACCGTAAACTGCATCGGCAATCGGGTTGGCTTTGCTCAAAATCAGCTTGTTGAGCATTTCGTTGCCGCTGCCTGCCTTGATGACGGACACTTTGGCATCGTTGGCTTTTTCAAATTGCGCGATGACAGATTGGGGTAGGCTGAAGGATTTGTGCACGGCCAGACGCACTTCGGTTTGGGCGTACAGGTTTGCCGAAGCCAGCAACAGGGCCAGGGCGGACAATTTCAGTTTCATTCTCTTTCCTTTGTGCGGGTAAAATACGAAATATCATAACAAAATCTGCATATCAAGGCACGATATGAATCATTCCCCCGTTTGGCTGTTTGACCTCGACAATACTTTGCACAATGCCGAAGCCGGCATTTTCTACATCATCAACCGCGCCATGACCGAATACATGGCAGGCCGTCTGGAGCTTTCCGAAGAGGCCGCCTCCCAACTGCGCCAAGATTATTGGCACCGATACGGCGCGACGCTTGCCGGTTTGCAAATCCACCATCCCGAAGTCGATATCGATGAATTTTTGCGTGAAAGTCACCCGCTTAAGCAAATTTTGGCAAAGGTGGAGGGTATGGATGGAACTGGTGACGTTTTAGGCCGTCTGAAAGGGCGAAAAGCCGTATTTTCCAACGGGCCTTCGTTTTATGTCCGCGCATTGGTTGAAGCGTTGGGCTTGGAAGCGCATTTTGACGGCTTGTTCGGCACGGACGACTTCGGCCTGCTCTACAAACCCAATCCGCAAGCCTATCTCAACGTCTGCCGCCTGTTGGGCGTCAAACCCGAACAGTGCATCATGGTGGACGACAGCGCCGACAATCTGCACCAAGCCAAAGCCTTGGGCATGAAGACCGTTTGGTACGGCGAAAAAGCCCATCCGTTGCCATTTGCCGACGGCATAGCGAAAGATATGCAGGGTTTGCTTGAATTTTGCACAAAACTGCCGTGAAATTTTTAAAAATCAAGTACAATACACGGTATTGACGACATTTAAAAACAAGGACAACATCATGCGTAAACTCGCTTTAATCCTGACCGCCGCCGCCGTTTTGGCCGGTTGCTCTTGGGAAACCTACACCAACGAATCCGGCCGTACCGCCGTACGCCAAAAATATGCTACCGGCACACCCATCGTTTATCAGGACGGTACTTATTCTAAAAACATGAATTACAACCAGTTCCGCCCAGAGCGCCGCGCCGTCCAATCCAATCAAGCGGAACACGCTGAACGCGGCCAAAACTGGCAAAAACCGCAATTTGCCAACCAACAGCCAGCAACCGAATAACAATATCCCCAAGGCCGTCTGAACTTTTCAAACGGCCTCAAACAACGACAACGGAAACCGTATCATGGCTCAGACAGCTTTAAATATCGTCATCCTCGCCGCCGGCAAAGGCACGCGTATGTACTCCAAAATGCCCAAAGTGCTGCACCGCATCGGCGGCCTTCCTATGGTTGAGCGCGTTATCGACACTGCCGCCTCCCTGAATCCCCAAAACATCTGCGTCGTCATCGGCCACGGCAAAGAGCAAGTCTTGGATACCGTCAAACGCGATATCGTTTGGGTTGAACAAACCGAACAGCTCGGTACCGGCCACGCCGTCAAAACCGCCCTGCCGCACCTTGCCGCCGAAGGCCGCACGCTGGTGTTGTACGGCGACGTCCCCCTGATTGACGCCGCCACCCTCGAAACCCTGCTCGAAGCCGCAGGCAACGAAGTCGGCCTGTTGACCGACGTGCCCAACGACCCGACAGGCTTGGGCCGCATCATTCGCGACAGCAACGGTAGCGTAACCGCCATTGTCGAAGAAAAAGATGCCGATGCCGCCCAAAAAGCCGTGAAAGAAATCAATACCGGCATTTTGGTTCTGCCCAACGCCAAACTCGAAGCTTGGTTGAACAGCCTTTCCAGCAACAATGCCCAAGGCGAATACTACCTGACCGACCTCATCGCCAAAGCCGTTGCCGACGGCATCAAAGTCCATCCCGTCCAAGTCCGCGCTTCCCATCTGGCCGCCGGCGTGAACAACAAACTCCAACTGGCCGAACTCGAGCGCATTTTCCAAACCGAACAGGCGCAAGAATTGCTCAAAGCAGGCGTAACCCTGCGCGATCCGGCACGTTTCGATTTACGAGGCCGTCTGAAACACGGACAAGATGTCGTGATTGACGTCAACGTCGTCATCGAAGGCGAAGTCGAACTCGGCGACAACGTTGAAATCGGTGCCAACTGCGTGATCAAAAACGCCAAAATCGGTGCCAACACCAAAATCGCCCCATTCTCCCATTTTGAAGGTTGCGAAGTCGGCGAAAACAACCAAATCGGCCCATACGCCCGTTTGCGTCCGCAAGCCAAACTGGCCGACGACGTACACATTGGCAACTTCGTCGAAGTCAAAAACGCCACCATCGGCAACGGCACCAAAGCCAACCACCTCACCTACATCGGTGATGCCGAGATCGGCAGCAAAACCAACTTCGGCGCCGGCACGATTATTGCCAACTACGACGGCGTGAACAAACACAAAACCGTCATCGGCGACGAAGTGCGCATCGGTTCAAACTGCGTACTGGTTGCCCCCGTTACCCTAGGCAACAAAGTAACGACAGGCGCGGGCAGCGCGATTACCCGCAACTGCGAAGACGGCAAACTCGTTCTCGCCCGTTCGCGCCAAACCGTCATCGAAGGCTGGGTGCGTCCGGAAAAAGGCGATAAGAAGTAAGGTTGATCTTTATATTTACTTTCAGACGGCCTTGAGAAACAAAAAGGCCGTCTGAAACTCAGATTTGCCGTTTCAATGAATATAAAACGGCATTTTCCGACTGCCGCTTTCGGGAGCCGGAGCAGCAGTCATTTTCTCAAACTTTTGATACTAAGGAACTTATATGTGCGGTATCGTAGGTGCTATTCGCGCCAATCACAATGTAGTCGATTTTCTGACCGACGGTCTCAAACGCCTTGAATACCGAGGCTATGATTCGTCGGGTATTGCCGTAAACATGGACGGCAAAATCAAACGCGTCCGCCGTGTCGGCCGTGTTCAGCTGATGGAAGATGCAGCACGCGAAAAAGGCGTGTTCGGCCATATCGGCATCGGCCATACCCGTTGGGCAACCCACGGCGGTGTAACCGAGCCTAACGCCCACCCCCACATTTCCGGCGGCATGATCGCGGTTGTCCACAACGGCATCATCGAAAACTTTGAAGCCGAACGCGAACGCTTGAAAGCTTTGGGTTACACCTTCGAATCGCAAACCGATACCGAAGTCATCGCCCACAGCGTCAACCACGAATACGCGCAAAACGGCGGCAAACTGTTTGAAGCCGTTCAAGCTGCGACTGCCCGTTTCCACGGCGCATACGCCATTGCCGTTATCGCACAAGACAACCCTGAACAAATGGTTGTTGCGCGCATGGGCTGCCCGCTGTTGGTGGCCTTGGGCGACCAAGAAACCTTCATCGCTTCCGACGTATCCGCCGTGATCGCCTTTACCCGCCGCATCGCTTACTTGGAAGACGGCGACATCGCCCTGCTGAACGCAAACGGCATCGAAAAACTGCTCGACAAAACCGGTGCGCAAACCGAACGCGCGGTTAAAGTATCCGAATTGTCTCTGGCTTCTTTAGAGTTGGGCCCATACAGCCACTTCATGCAAAAAGAAATCCACGAACAGCCCCGCGCCATCGCCGATACTGCCGAAGTCTTCTTAGATGGCGGTTTTGAACCTGAAAACTTCGGCGCCAACGCCCGCGAAGTGTTCGACGATATCCACAGCATCAAAATCCTTGCCTGCGGTACGTCCTACTATGCTGCGCTGACCGCCAAATACTGGCTCGAATCTATCGCCAAAGTGCCGACCGACGTGGAAATCGCCAGCGAATACCGCTACCGCGACGTGATTGCCGATCCAAAACAACTGGTCATCACCATTTCCCAATCCGGCGAAACTTTGGACACCATGGAAGCCCTGAAATACGCGCAATCCTTGGGACACAAACACAGCTTGTCTATTTGTAACGTGATGGAATCCGCCCTGCCGCGCGAAAGCGAATTGGTACTGTACACACGCGCCGGTGCAGAAATCGGCGTTGCCTCTACCAAAGCGTTCACGACCCAACTGGTTGTCCTGTTCGGCCTGGCCGTTACCCTGGGTAAACAGCGCGGTCTGGTTTCCGATGAGCAAGCAGCTGCATACGTTGAAGAATTGCGCCAACTGCCCGGCAGCATTCAGCACGTTCTCAATCTTGAACCGCAAATCGCCGCTTGGGCACAAAAATTTGCCAAGAAAACCAGCGCACTCTTCCTGGGTCGCGGCATCCACTTCCCAATCGCTCTTGAAGGCGCATTGAAGCTGAAAGAGATTACCTATATCCACGCCGAAGCTTATCCTGCGGGTGAGCTGAAACACGGCCCGTTGGCCTTGGTGGACGAGAACATGCCTGTTGTCGTAATTGCTCCGAACGACAGCCTGTTGGACAAAGTGAAAGCCAATATGCAGGAAGTCGGCGCACGCGGCGGCGAACTCTTTGTCTTCGCCGACCTTGACAGCAACTTCAACGCCACCGAAGGCGTGCACGTTATCCGCGCCCCACGCCACGTCGGCGTACTCTCGCCGATTGTGCACACCATCCCCGTGCAACTCCTGTCTTACCACGCCGCCCTCGCACGCGGTACAGACGTGGACAAACCGCGCAACTTGGCTAAATCGGTAACGGTTGAATAAGCAATTGACCGGTTCAAAAAGGCCGTCTGAAACCTTGAAACAGGTTTCAGACGGCCTTTATGTTTTAAGAATCCGATTTATTTTTCGTATTTTGAAATATACTGAATAATGGCCATTTGAGGATTCTGAGCAATAATAAATTCAGTATCTTTTTTTTGATACTGATAGCCTCGGCTTATCAAATTTTTTTCACGTAGCTCATTTCCATATGCTCCAAGAATAAATTTAATTATGAGAGATGCAAGCTTAATTATTATCAGAAAAATTGCGCTACCAGAAATTTCCATTTCTCCAGTATCAGTAACTGAAATTGGGATTGGAGCAAATGCAAATAGAGCTAAAATAATTAGCACAATACCTAATCCCCAAATTTTTTTTACACATGCCCAGATACCTTCAAAGAAAAATGCAGGCCAAGACCAGCCTTGTTTGACCGCTTCATATTGGCCTATTGAATCTTTAAATATCTTATATACTTTCATGAAAACCCCTTTTATGATTAATATTTAAAAAGTAAGAAATTGTATCATAGTGCATAACTAATCTGAATAATTGTCAAACAACAGGCCGTCTGAAAAATCTTTCAGACGGCCTGTTGTTTTAAAGCGTTTTATTCTGCACCGACAACGACGGTGTTAAGGTCTTTGAATTTGATGCGGCGTTGCCATGCGTCGCGGACTTGTTCGACGGTCAGGCTGTTAATGGCTTTGGGGTAGGCTTCCAAGTAGTCGTTGGGCAGGTCGTAGAGGCCGATCAGGCTCAGGTAGTTGAGCAGTTTGTCGTTGGAATCATAGCGCAGGGGGAAGCCGCCGACGATGTTGGCCTTGGCCTGTTTCAGCTCGGCTTCGGTCGGGCCTTCGGCGATAAACTGCTCGATGACGGCTTGGGTGTCGGCCAGTGAGGCTTTGGTGTTTTTCTTTTGGGTGGAGTAGGAAACGGCAAACGTGCCTTCTTCTGTCGCCGGGGCGAGGCTGCTGTATACGCCGTAGGTGTAGCCGTGTTGGTCGCGCAAAACTTTCATGAGGCGGCTGTCGAAGCCGCCGCCGCCGAGGATGTAGTTGCCGGCAACGAGGGCGTAATAGTCGGGGTCGTGGCGTTTGAAGAGTGAGGTGCCGAGCAGGACTTGTGCCTGTGTGCCGGCAAAGGGGATGTCGCGGCGTTGGGCGGTTTGTTTGGGAACGGGTGGAATGGCGTGGGTTGCGGTGGCTTTGGCCGGCAGGTCTTTGAGGACGCGCTCGACCAGTTGCTCTGCCTGTTTGCGGTTGAGGTCGCCGACGATGGCGACGATGGCGTTGTCTTTGCCGTAGTGGGTGCGGTGGAAGGCGCGGATGTCGTCCAGACTAACGCGTTTGAGGCTGTCAACGGTTATGTTTGCGCCGCTGCCGTAGGGATGGTTCGGATAGATGAGTTTGGTCAGTTCGCGCGTGGCGGTGTAGTCGGGAGTGGTTTCTTGTTGTTGCAAGCCGGTGATGGATTGGGTTTGACGGCGGCGGAAAACGGCTTCGTCAAAGCGTGGACGGGTTAGCGAGTGGTTGAGCAAGTTGGCGGCTTTGTCGCGGATGTCGGCTTTGCTGAGGCTGCGGAAGCCTGCGGACGCGCTTTCGGCATTGCTGTCGCTGCTGATTTGTGCGCCGATGTTGTCGGCTTCGGCATTAAAGGCTTCTTCGTCCAGCTCTTGGGTGCCGTCGGTCAGAAGGGCGGCGGTAAATTCGGCAACTTGGCTTTTGCCGTCCGGATTGGCGACGCTGCCTGCGCCCTTGAAGCTGACTTCAAGGTCGATGATGGGGTTTTCGTGGCGTTCGACAAGGAGGATTTGGGTGCCGTCGCGGTTGCGCCAGCGTTGGATGTCGGTGGCGGCTTGGACGCTTAAGGGCAGGAGGAGGGCAAGGGCGAGCAGGGTGGGTTTCATGTTGTGGCTTTCTGTTAAGGCCGTCTGAAAGGGTATGGGCTTTCAGACGGCCTGATGTTTATCGGCGTTTGGCAGCTTTTTTGCTTGGCGCGGCGGCAGGTTTTTGCGGCTCGATGATGACGGTACTCATGCGCTCGTCGGTCAACATTCGGGCGGCGGCCTGTACTTCTTGCGCACTGACTGCCTGTAAGCGGCGGTGGATTTCTTGTTCGTCGGTATATTGGAAACCGCGTGCTTCGAGGCGGCCCATCATGGAGGCTTGGGAAGACATGGAGTCTTTGGCGTAGATTTCGTTGACTGCTGCCTGGGTTTTGACGCGCTGCAATTCTTCTTCGGAAACGCCGTGGTCGGCAATGTCTTTGATCTCTTGGCGCAGCTGGGCAATCAGAGTATCGGTTTTCACGCCTTCGGCAGGCATGGCCATTACGCTGAACAGCGGCATTTCACGGCTGATGATGTCGTAATGCGTTCCTGCGTTCAATGCGGTTTGCTTGCCGCGCACGAGGTTTTTATCAAAACGGCTGGATGCGTTGCCTGCCAAAATATCGGAGAGGATGTCGAGGGCGAAAGGCATCGTGTCATCGAGTTTTTGGAGTTTCGGCACACGGAAGTTGATGGCAATCAGCGGCTGGTGTGTAACCGGAGAAGTGGCTTTGACCGTAACAGGCTTGCGCAAATAGGGTTCGGTATGGAGTTTGTTGCGCGGCGGCTGGGCTTTGGCCGGAATATCGCCAAAGAGTTTGGCGGCCGTCTGAAGCGTTTGTTTGGCATCGACATCGCCGACAATGACCAATACGGCATTGTTGGGCGCGTAATATTGTTTGTACCACGCGCGCAAGTCGTCGGCTTTTAGGGTGTGCAAATCTTTCATGTAGCCGATGACGGAGGCGCGCATGGACGGTTGGGTAAAGGCGGCAAGATAGGCTTGCTCCCACATTTTGCCGTCGGCCGTGTCTTCCGTGCGTTGGCGGCGTTCTTCACGGATGACGTTCATCTCGTTGAGGAATTCTTTGTCACTGAAGTTGAGGTTGTGCATGCGGTCGGCTTCGAGCTTCAGAATCTCGGGCAGGTTGGCGGCGGCGACGTTTTCGTAATACACCGTTTCATTGCGGTTGGTATAGGCATTGTTTTGCCCACCCAGCTCGGACACGCGGCGATTGAACTCGCCGGAGGGGACGTCTTTCGTGCCTTTAAACATCATGTGTTCCAAAGCGTGGCTCAAGCCGCTTTTGCCCGGTTTTTCATCCACGCTGCCGATTTTGTACCAAATCTGCGAAACGGCCACAGGCGCGCGGTGGTCTTCTTTGACGATGATTTTCAGACCGTTGGGCAGGGTTTCAGAAAGCGTCTGCGCCCATGAGGCGGCAGGCAGCGCGAAGGCAAGCATTAAAGCAATTCGGCGTAACATGGTTCAATCCGTAAAATGAAAATCAATCGCCAAAGTATAGCGGAAAATCTGCAAAGATTGGCCGAATGTTTCAGACGGCCTGAGACTTTATCTGCTGATTCACATCAAGCGCGGCCGTTGCCAATCTTTACCGTCGCGCCTCATTCGCGGATAATCCCAAACATTCCCGTTTCCAACCATCACAAAGGAATCATCATGGCATTTTTGAAACTGACCGAACAAAATGTTCAAGGCAAAACCGTTCTGATCCGCGCCGATATGAACGTACCGTTCAAAGACGGCAACATCAGCGACGACACCCGTATCCGCGCTTCGCTCGCATCCATTAAATACTGCTTGGACAACGGCGCATCTGTGATCGTGATGACTCACCTCGGCCGACCGACCGAAGGCGAATTCCATCCTGAAGACGATGTGGCGCCTGTTGCCGCACATTTGGGCAAACTGTTGGGCAAAGACGTGAAAGTATTGAACGACTGGCGTGAAAACAAACCGACTTTGAACGCCGGTGATGTCGTGATGCTGCAAAACGTGCGCATCAACAAAGGCGAGAAGAAAAACGACTTGGAGCTGGGCAAAGCCTACGCGTCTTTGTGCGACGTGTTCGTCAACGATGCATTCGGTACCGCCCACCGCGCCCAAGCTTCGACTGAAGCCGTTGCCCAAGCCGCACCGGTTGCCTGCGCCGGCGTGTTGATGGCGGGCGAACTCGACGCTTTGGGCAAAGCCCTGAAACAACCGGCTCATCCGATGGTTGCCATCGTTGCCGGCAGCAAAGTGTCTACCAAACTGACCATCCTCGAATCTTTGGCCGACAAAGTTGATCAACTGATCGTCGGCGGCGGCATTGCCAATACCTTCCTGTTGGCAGAAGGCAAAGCCATCGGCAAATCTTTGGCCGAACACGATTTGGTGGAAGAATCCAAAAAAATCATGGCGAAAATGGCGGCTAAAGGCGGCTCTGTACCGCTGCCGACCGATGTGGTTGTCGCTAAAGCCTTTGCCGCCGATGCGGAAGCTGTGGTGAAAGACATTGCCGACGTTGCCGAAGACGATATGATTTTGGACATCGGCCCTAAATCTGCCGCTGCTTTGGCCGATTTGCTCAAAGCTGCCGGTACGGTTGTATGGAACGGCCCGGTCGGCGTGTTTGAGTTTGACCAATTTGCCGGCGGTACCAAAGTATTGGCCGAAGCGATTGCCCAAAGCGATGCGTTCTCGATTGCCGGCGGCGGCGACACTTTGGCGGCGATTGCCAAATTCGGCGTAACCGATCAAATCAGCTACATTTCTACCGGCGGCGGCGCGTTCCTTGAGTTCTTGGAAGGCAAAGAGTTGCCTGCCGTTGCTGCTTTGGAAAAACGCGGCGTATAATCAGTTTTAATCTCGATGGCTGAATAAAGGTCGTCTGAAATCTGGAAATCAGGTTTCAGACGGCCTTATTTATTTTGTTGAAATGTGTTATCGGTTTAGGCGGTTTGCGTATCCGACTGTCTGTGCAATGCCTGATAACACGGTGCAAGCTGGCGGATGATGAGGTCGAGCTGGTGTTTGAGGATTTGGTTTTGTTGGGACTGCTCTTTGTCGGTCTGTTCCAAATCAGCAAACTCCTGTCGGATGGCTTCGATACTTGCATCGAAGGTGGCCGGTTCGGTTTGCGGCATTTGTTTGAGGAGTTCGGCGATGTGGTGGGTCAGGCGGGCATATGGGGCGAAGGTATCGCTGCCGTCGTGATGAACCTGGTCGCGGTATGCGCCGAGCGCGGAAATGTGGCCGGTCAGCGCATAGCTGGTTTTGAGCAGGGTAAAGCCGTCTTGCAGGCGGTCTTGGTATTTTTTCGGGTTGCTGCTCATGTCGGATAAGGTGCTGCTGAGGGCGGCAGTGCTTTCGTGGGCTTGGCGGCGGGTGAGGCGGTAGTCGACATCGTCGCGGCTGCCGTTTTGCAGCTGGTCGAGGATGGCGTCGAGATAGCGGCCGTTGGCAGTGATGGTCTGGGCGGCGGTATGGCTGAGGGTGAGGTAACGCCAATCTGGCCAGAGGTAGGTGGCGGCGGCCCATGCGATAACGGAACCGACGATGGTGTCGATGATGCGGATGGGCATGGCGTGGTACACATCCAAACCGGCAAGCGAGAGACTGGTCAGGGCTTGGATGGTGATGAAGAAGGTGGAGAAGCTGTATTTGTAGCTTCGGGTCATGAAAAACAGGGTGGTGCTGGCGATGACAATCCAAAGCTTGGTCTCAACAGACGGGGTGAAGTAGGGGACGAGCGAACCGACAATCACGCCGAGAATCGTGCCGGCGATACGTTGGTACACGCGGCTTTTGGTGGCGGTGTAGTTGGGCTGGCAGACGAAAAGGGCGGTCAGCAGAATCCAGTAGCCGAGGTTGAGATGGAGGATTTCGACGATGATGCAGGCAGCGGCCACGACGATGGAGAGGCGGGTGGCATGGCGGAAGACGCCGGATTCGAAATTGAGCTGGCTGAGGACGGTTTCGCCGATATTGCGGAACTTGGTGTTTTCAAGGGCGGCGATGCGGGTGTCGGCGTTGTCGTTTTCGGCAAGGGATGCATCGTTTTGCAGTTGCCGCAGTTGGTAATCAACGCTGCTGAGGTTGTCGAGCAGGCGGCGGATATTGTGGAGGTTGGCATTATCGGCGTGGGTCTCGGCAAAATGGCTGAGGGATTGGCGGCAGCCTTCCATGGCGCGGCCGAGGCGTTTGCTGTATGCGTAGGGTTTGTTGTTGCGCAGGGAGGAGGCAACGTTGCGGCACGCCTGGCCTTGCATTTCGAGCAGGCGGCGGATGCGGAAGATGAGGTCGGTGTTTTTGAGCTGATCGGCCATTTCGCTGTAATCGACGTGGGCGGAGCTGATGCGTTCGTGCATGTCTTGCGCGCAGAGGTAGTAGCGCAGCATTTTAGCGGTACGCGGATGGCGGTGTTGGCCGCGTAATCGGTAGAAAAGTGCGCCGCGGCATTGGTTGAAGGCGGTAATCACGCTGGTGTTGCTCATGGCCAAGTCGATTTGGCGGTTGCCCAACCAAGCGGCTTCGTCGGGGTCGAAAAAGTCGGCTTTGGCATCGAAGTAGTTGCTGAGTGCGTCGTAGGCGTTGGCGACGGTTTCTTGGACGGGGCGGTGGGGAAGGATAATTTGGAAGATCAGGGTGTTGACGCTGTATAGGACAGTGCCCAGCAGAATCATGATGGGGTTGGTCAGCCAGTAGGTCTCGGGGGTGTAGGTCAGCGTGGTGTAGGTGGCGACGGCGAGCGCACCGAAAGCGAAGGTGCGGTATTTGAGGCCGACGGTGCCGAGGATGGTGAAGCCGAAAGTCATCAGGGTCATGGCCAAGATGAAGGGAACACCTGTGCCGATGGTGCTTTGGGCAAGCAGTGAGGAGAGGGTGAACAGGGCAACGGTGATGACGATGTTTTTCAGACGGCCTGTGAGGCGGTTGTCCAAATCGACCAAACCGCCGGCAATAATGCCGAGTACGAAGGGCATAACTAGTTTGGGCGTATCGAAGTGCCAAACGAGGGTGGCGGCGATGAATACGCTGGCGAAGACGGGCAGGGAGGCAATGATCAGAGGTTTGAGCGGCGGAGTGTTCATGATGGTGTTGTTTATTATTCGTTATGAGGTGAATGATTGGATTTTAACAGGATTTTTAGTCGGTTTCAGAATGCTTTAAATGAGATAAGGCCGTCTGAACGGATACGGGAAAATACTTGATTTCGTTTCCACATCCGTTCAGACGGCCTTGTTTGGCTTGCGCCATCAGGTCATCAGGTTGAGGTCGCTGATGCGGTCGTAGAGACGCTCGGTATTGTTGCCCTCGTCGTGCATTTGAATGCGCAGGCGCAAATCGTTGGCGGAAACTGCTTGGCGCAGGGCTTCGCTGAGTTCGATTTGGCCTTGTGCGTAGAGGTTGAAGAGGTTTTGGTCGAACGTCTGCATGCCGTTGCTGCCGGAGCGTGCCATCAGGTCACGGATTTCCAGCAATTCGCCTTTGAAAATCAAGTCCTGCATGGCCGGAGTATTGAGCAGGAGGTCGGTAACGGCCGTGCGTTGGCGGTTTTTCTTGATGGTGAGGCGTTGGCCGATGATACCGACGAGGTTTAACGCCAAATCCATCAAAACCTGTTGGCGTCGGTCTTCCGGATAGAAGTTGATGATACGCTCGATGGTTTGGGAGGCCGTGCTGGCATGGATGGTGAAAACGCACAGATGGCCGGTTTGAGCCAGTTGGAGGGCGTATTCCATGCTTTCTTCGCTGCGGACTTCGCCGATACAGACGACATCGGGTGCTTGACGCATGGCGCTTTGAACGGCGGTTTTCCAGTTGTCGGTATCGATGCCGATTTCGCGCTGGGTGAAGATGCTGCGGCAAGGTTTGTAGATAAACTCGATGGGGTCTTCGATGGTAACGATATGGCCGGGCAGCTTTTGGTTGCGGTAGTTGAGCATGGAGGCCATGGTGGTGGACTTACCCGAACCGGTCGGGCCGGCGAGGATCAGCAGGCCGCGCGGAGCGAGTGCAAGCTCTTGGAGCTTTTCGGGCAAGCCGAGGGTCTTCATTTCGGGAATGTCTTGGCTGACGCGGCGCAATACCATGCCGACGCGGCCTTGCTCGTGGTAGGCGTTGACGCGGTAGCGCGTGTTGCTGCGCGATTGGACGGAATAGTTGATTTCCCAGTCGCGATTGAAGGCTTCGAGCTGGTCGGGGTTCATGGTGGACTCGGCGATGGCGGCGGTGTCTGCGCCGGTCAGCGCTTTGTGGGGCATGGGCGTGAGGGTGCCGCCGACTTTGATGGCAGGGGGAAAGCCTGCGCTGATGAAGATGTCGGACGCGTTGCGTTTTTCGGCCTCTTCACACATACGGTCGAGCAGGGGGTGAAGATGCGTGCCGATTTCGGCCGGGGTCGGGATGTGCGGTGCTTGGTTTTTTTGTGAGTAGGCTTGCACCATTTCGCTTAACAGGTCGTGCAGAGGGGCGAGGTCGCTCATGATGATTCTCTTTAAAACGGGTATTCGGTCAGGCTGAAAGGCCGTCTGAAAACGGGATGATGGGGTTCAGACGGCCTGAGTATGGTTTAGAAAACAGAGAGGTTTTCGATGTTTTGCGCTTTGCTGCGTGCCAGCTCGGGACTGATGGTGCCTTGGCGGACAAGGGTTTGCAGGGCTTGATCGAGGGTTTGCATACCGTGGGCCTGACCGGTTTGGAGGGCGGCGTTGATTTGGGCGATTTTGTTCTCGCGGATGAGGTTGCGCACGGCCGGTGTGGAAATCAGGATTTCGTGTGCGGCGACGCGGCCGTTGCCGTCGCGGGTTTTCAGCAGGGTTTGGGAAATGATGGCGCGCAAGGATTCGGACAACATGGAGCGCACGATTTCTTTTTCGCCGGCTGGGAATACGTCGACAATACGGTCGATGGTTTTGGCGGCGCCGGTCGTGTGCAGCGTACCGAAAACCAAGTGGCCAGTTTCGGCGGCGGTCAGGGCGAGGGAGATGGTTTCAGGGTCGCGCATCTCACCGATCAAAATCACGTCGGGGTCTTCGCGCAGGGCGGAGCGCAGGGCGTTGGTAAAGCTGTGGGTGTGCTGATGCAGCTCGCGCTGGTTGATGAGCGCCTTTTTGCTTTGGTGGACGAACTCAATCGGGTCTTCGATGGTCAGAATGTGGGCCGGTTGGGTTTCGTTGATGTAGTTGACCATCGCCGCCAGCGTGGTGGATTTACCCGAACCGGTCGGGCCGGTTACCAAGACCAAACCGCGTGGATTTTCGGCAATTTTTTGGAAAATGCGCGGCGCACGCAATTCTTCCAGCGTCAGAACGGTGCTCGGAATGGTACGGAATACGGCGGCCGGGCCGCGTTCGGTCATAAAGGCGTTGACGCGGAAACGGGCAACATTAGGCAGCTCAAATGAGAAATCGACTTCAAAATCCTGTTGATAGAGCTTGCGCTGGTGGTCGTTCATGACCGAGGTAATCATGGTACCGACTTCTTCCGAGCTCATCTCGGGCAGGTTGATGCGGCGGATGTCGCCGTGTACGCGTATCATGGGGGAAATGCCAGAACTCAAATGGAGGTCGGAGGCTTTGTTTTTCACGCCGAACGCGAGTAAGTCGGTAATCTGCATAATGTGGCCTTGTTTTGGTTTAGAATAATAAAATCGCTTTATTTTAAATAGATAAATCCGTTCGACCAAGTAAAATTTTCAAAATGCCGAGTGATGAACGGGTTAAAGGAGAAAACCATGTCGGTATTGCAACAAAACTATCAGGACGTATGCCGGGCGGTTGAACAGGCGGCTGAGGCTGTCGGACGGCCTGCGGAAGCGGTGAAGCTGGTAGCGGTCAGCAAGACCTTTCCGGCAGATGATATCCGCGAAGTATATGCGGCCGGTCAGCGCGATTTTGGCGAGAACTATATTCAGGAATGGTTTGAGAAAACGGAAACGCTGGCCGATTTGCCGGATATTGTTTGGCACGTTATCGGCGATGTGCAGTCTAATAAAACCAAATTTGTGGCCGAGCGCGCACATTGGGTGCATACGATAGGCCGTTTGAAAACGGCTCGGCGCTTGAGTGAACAAAGGCCGTCTGAAATGTCGCCGTTGCAGGTGTGTATTGAAGTGAACATTGCCGCGGAAGAGGCGAAACACGGTGTGGCGCCCGATGAAGCGGTTGCGCTGGCCCTTGAAGTGGCCAAGTTGCCGAATATTAAAGTGCGCGGATTGATGTGTGTGGCCAAGGCTGACAGCAGCGACGATGAGTTACGCGGCCAGTTTCACACCATGCAACGGCTGTTGGCTGAGCTGAATGCGGCAGGTGTCGAAGCAGATGTTTTGTCTATGGGTATGTCCGGCGATATGCCAATTGCGGTAGAATGCGGCGCAACCCACGTCCGCATCGGCAGCGCGATTTTCGGCAAGCGGCATTATCCTCAATAAAAGTAATAGGCCGTCTGAACCGGGTAGACAGCAGTTTCAGACGGCCTGATCGATATCACAAAGGAGTGACATATATATGAATATCTATTTTCTCGGCGGCGGCAATATGGCGACTGCCATTGCAGGCGGTTTGGTCAAACAAGACGGTTATCGTGTCCACATTGTCGAACGCGGCGCCGAAAGACGAGCGCAACTGGAGCAAGAATTGGGCGTAGCCACTTCTGAAAACCTGCCCGAATTGAGTGCGGACGATGTCCTCATTCTCGCTGTTAAACCGCAAGACATGCAGGCAGCCTGTCAAAACATCCGTTTAAATGGTGCGCTGGTGTTGTCCGTAGCGGCAGGTTTGTCCATCGATACCCTCAGCCATTATCTGGGCGGCACACGCCGTATCGTACGCATCATGCCCAATACGCCGGCCAAAATCGGTTTGGGCGTATCCGGTATGTTTGCCGATGCAAGTGTTTCAGAAGCCGACCGCACAGCCGCAGACGGCATCATGCGCTCTGTCGGCACAACCGTTTGGCTGAACGAGGAAGAGCAACTCCACAATATTACCGGCATCAGCGGCAGCGGCCCCGCCTATGTTTTCTATCTGTTGGGCGCTCTCCAAAATGCGGCCTTAGCACAAGGTTTCAATGAGCAAGACGCACGCGAACTGAGCCTTGCTACATTTAAAGGCGCAGTGGCTTTGGCCGAACAAACCGGCGAAGCATTCGCACAATTACAGCAAAACGTAACTTCCAAAGGCGGCACGACACACGAAGCCATCGAAACCTTCAAAGTCCGTCACGTTGCCGAAGCCATCGAACAGGGTGTAGAAGCCTGCGTCAAACGTTCGCAAGAAATGGCGCAACAATATAAGGCCGTCTGAACATGCGCGGCGACTTGCTCCTATTATTGGCAGACGCTATTGCCATCCTGTGTATCACGCGCTTTTTGCTCCGATACGCAGGATTGGCAGCAGAACAACCCCTGCTCAAATTCAGCATACAGGCAACAGGCTGGCTGACCAAACCTTGGCAAAAAGCATTTCCATCCGGCGAGAAAACCGATTGGTACTGCCTGCCTTCAGGTTTTCTGGTGTACTACCTTGCCTGTACCGCCATTATTTTCATCTCGCCGGCGCTGTCCATCAGCAATAAGCTGATTTTGGCAAACTTCTGGTTTGCCGCGCTCCATATGCTGAAAGCCGCGGCTTATACATTACTTATTGGTCTGATTATTAGAATGGTGTTCAGTATACAGGGCCGCTATTCGCCGTTGACTTATGCCATCGAACGAATCTTGCAGCCATTGCTCAAACCGTTTTCCTTCTTACGCGTAGGACGATACGATTTTTCAGGCAGTTTATTGGCACTCTTATTATGGTTGTGGCTGGCCCGATGGTTTCCCCAACTTATCCAGCAAACCAACCTATGGTTGCTTCAATAGGCCGTCTGAAAGCGCAGCAGGTATTAACGACCAAAAATACAACGTCCTAAAAAGCGCTTTAATACATTTAGGTGTAAGGTAGTGCAAAAAAGTGCAAATCGAAATATAAAGAACAAATGAATAGGTAAAACATGATATGATTCGCCCAATTTCCAAAACGGAAATTCAAGAAAACCCAATAAAAGCAAACCCGTAGCATCCAAATCATTAACAACAAACCGAAAGCAGACACCATGGCAAAGCTGACAGAACAAGATATTTTAAACTGGGATGGTCCTGAAGAGGACTACATGAACAGCGACCAATTGGCCTTCTTCCGCGAACTACTGGTTAAAATGCAAGAAGAGCTGATTGAAAATGCAAACACCACTACCGGCCATCTTCAAGAGCACGAATCCGCTCCCGATCCTGCTGATCGAGCTACTCAAGAAGAAGAATACGCTTTAGAACTGCGCACCCGCGATCGTGAGCGTAAACTTCTCAATAAAGTGCAAGCGACTCTCCGCAGCATTGACGAAGGTGATTACGGTTTCTGTGCCGATACCGGCGAACCCATCGGCCTCAAACGCCTGCTGGCACGTCCGACCGCGACATTGTCCGTAGAAGCGCAAGAGCGCCGCGAACGAATGAAAAAACAGTTCGCCGACTAAGAATATAAAGATAGAAACCTCAAAAGGCCGTCAGAAAGAGCATTTCAGACGGCCTTTAGTTTGTATTTTTTGTATGTGTGGATTATGTAGAAAGTTTGATAGTATTTTTTAGAAATAAAAACCCTGTTAAAACAGGGTGGTGGTTAAATTTCTAGAAATAATTTTGCGAAAGGTGTTGACTGGTTTTGTTGGTAGGCGTATAGTTCGGTTCTTCGCTGCTGACGCGGTGAAGAAAACGAAGCAGACAGTATAACACAGTTAGTTA
>NZ_JBQCUV010000003.1:0-343550 GCF_051962915.1 Neisseria sp. P0006.S009
AGGGCAGCTGTACGGACGGTGAGGAGATATTTAGGGGCAATGATGCGGAGTGTAAGCCTTTTATGGGGTGACAATAGAGTGGAAAGGAGATAAGAAAGTAAAAAGGACGTGCACAGGCACGTCCTGGGAGAGGGTAGTTTAATTGTCCAGCTAACACAACCAACCTCAGTTAGCTAAGGAAGGAGAAGAAATATTTAGTCTTATCAGATTGGCACACTATCAATTTTCAGACGGCCCTTTGTTATAATCTTCTCTTTACCTGAATATAAAACAGGCTGTCTTATGGAAGTCATCCAATACCCCAATTCTCCGTTTAAACTCCACCAACCCTTTCCCCCCGCCGGCGACCAGCCTACTGCCATTGCCGACCTGCTCGAAGGGCTTTCAGACGGCCTGGCCTACCAAACCCTGCTCGGCGTAACCGGTTCGGGCAAAACCTATACCATGGCGAACGTCATCGCGCAAAGCGGCCGCCCCGCCATCATCATGGCGCACAACAAAACCCTTGCCGCCCAGCTCTACGCCGAAATGCGCGAGTTTTTCCCCGAAAACGCGGTGGAATATTTCGTCTCCTACTACGACTATTACCAACCCGAAGCCTATGTGCCCAGCCGCGATTTGTTCATAGAAAAAGACAGCGCGATCAACGAGCACATCGAGCAGATGCGCCTTTCTGCCACCAAAAACCTGATGACGCGCGACGACGTGATTATCGTCGCCACCGTGTCCGCCATTTACGGTATCGGCGACCCGACCGAGTATCAACAAATGGTGTTGTCCGTCAAAGAAGGCGACACCATCGAGCAGCGCGACATTATCGCCACGCTTGTTTCCATGCAGTACGAACGCGGCGATTTGGATTTTAAACGCGGCAGCTTTCGTGTGCGCGGCGACGTGATCGACGTGTACCCCGCCGAAAGCTCCGAAAACGCCTTGCGCATCAGCCTGTTCGACGACGAAATCGACCGCCTCGATATGTTCGACCCGCTTTCAGGTAGCCTTATCCAACGCGTCGGCCGTTACACCGTCTTCCCGTCCAGCCACTACGTTACCCCGCGCGATACTGTATTGCGCGCCTGCGAGTCCATCAAAGAAGAATTGCGCGAACGCATCGAATTTTTCGCCCGCGAACAACGCCCAGTCGAACAGCAACGCATCGAACAGCGTACCCGCTTCGACCTCGAAATGCTCTACGAAATGGGCTTCTGCAAAGGCATCGAAAACTATTCCCGCCACTTCTCTGGCAAAAAAGAGGGCGAACCGCCTCCCACGCTGATGGACTACCTGCCTGACAATGCCATCATGTTCATCGACGAAAGCCACGTGACCGTTACCCAAATCGGCGGCATGTACAAAGGCGACGCATCGCGCAAGCAAAACCTGGTCGACTACGGCTTCCGCCTGCCTTCCGCCCGCGACAACCGCCCGCTCAAATTCCACGAATTTGAAAAAGTCATGCCGCAAACCGTCTTCGTTTCCGCTACCCCCGCCAAATACGAAGAAGAACACGCCGGACAAGTGGTCGAACAAGTCGTCCGCCCCACAGGGCTGGTCGATCCCCAAATCATCATTCGCCCCGTCGCCACCCAAGTCGATGACTTAATGAGCGAAATCAACGACCGCATCCAAAAAGGCGAACGCGTGCTCGTTACCACCCTCACCAAACGCATGGCGGAACAACTCACCGACTATTACAGCGAACTCGGCATCAAAGTGCGCTACCTGCACAGCGATATCGACACCGTCGAGCGCGTTGAAATTATTAGAGATTTGCGTCTCGGCCTGTTTGACGTACTCGTCGGCATCAACCTCTTGCGCGAAGGCTTGGACATCCCCGAAGTCTCTCTTGTCGCCATCCTCGACGCCGACAAAGAAGGCTTCCTGCGCTCCCACCGCAGCCTGATTCAAACCATAGGCCGCGCCGCGCGTAACGTGAACGGCGTCGCTATTTTGTACGCCGACAAAATCACCGATTCCATGAAAGCCGCCATCGACGAAACCGAGCGCCGCCGCGAAAAACAGATTAAATTTAACGAAGAACACGGCATCGTTCCGCAGCAGATTAAAAAACAGGTCAAAGACATCATCGACGGCGTGTACCACGAAGAAGACAGCGGCAAAGGTCGTCTGAAAGGCAAAAACAAGGTCAAAGTCGGCGAAATCCACAACGAAGAAGACGCGATTAAAGAAATCGCCAAACTGGAAAAAGCTATGCAGCAGGCAGCTAGGGATTTGCAGTTTGAAGAGGCTGCTGTGTTGCGGGATAGAATTCGGGGAATTAAGGAAGGGTTGTTATTTGGAGTAGAGTAAATAATTAGAGAAAGGATATAAAGTATGAAAGACTATATTAATTTAATATTTTTCCTATTAAGCAAAAAAAATATAAAAAAGTTCTTATTGGGAGAATTAGAGCCAACGCCAGAAGAGTTAAGTATCATTCAAACCTATCTTGAAAATATTAGACCGAAATTGTTGCAAGAAAATAAACCTAACTTGATACAGCAAATAGAACAACAAAAGGTGCCTTATTTAAAAGAATTATCAATAGTTGAATTAGATTTTTTATTGTCTAAGAATATTCAACTTCCAGAACTGCTAAAAATAATTTTTGCTAAAGGTGGCATGGCAAAAGGCATTGCAGTAATTGAATGGGATGATACTTTGTTGTGTTATAAAAAACGAAAAGTCTCATTTATAGGGATTAAATTAATCTTTGGTATTTTAGCTGTTTTTGTAATAATTTTATTTATTAATATATTTAAATCATTTAATTGGTCTCAAGGAGCTATTACTTTAGGTGTGGTTTGTTTAGTTATTTTTGTTTTCTTTCCTATTTATGGATTGTTGGGTAGTGAACAACAAATCCAAAAAGAAATTTTTAGTTATGAACAATATAAGCCATTTATTAAGGAATAAATTATTGAGTAAGCACAAGGTAGCCATTTATTAATCACGCCCCTACCTGCTGGCTGTAAAATACATTTATAGAACCATATTTTTAATATAGTCATTTCATAACTGTATCAGAGCATCTTATTTGTTTATTAATACTATTGGATTGAGACCTTTGCAAAATTCCTTTTTCTCCCAACAGTCGAAACCCCAACACAGATTTTCGGCTGTTTTCACTCCAAATATTCACTGATTCTACCCAAATACCCCCTCAATTTTCTCCGGATACCAGATAATCAGCAAGCCGTAGCCTGCATTCTTACCAACCGCGTGCGTGGCTACGCTACATACTACCTGCGGATGGTACAAACTTTTAAGGCCGACGTAGCGGTTTGTTGCTATGATACGGGAGTTCCGATATACAAGGGTGTGTGCGGTACGCACGCACGCGTTTTTTGCTGTTCAAACCATTGTTTCAAATCTTCAGAAGACCTCAAATGTCATCTGAAAACTTTTAGAATAAAGGCCGTCTGAAATCCAATTTTCAGACGGCCTTATTTTTTCTTAATTCAAAGTGTTAGCAGTCAAACTCAGCAATCACCGGCGCATGGTCGCTGGGGCGTTCTTGGGCGCAGGTTTCTAGGTCGACGGTAACGTCGGTAAGGGTGGCGGCGAGTTCGGGGCTGGTGAGGATATGGTCGATGCGCAGGCCGAGTTTGCGTTGGAACATGGCGCCGCGGTAGTCGAACCAGGTGTAGAACGCGCCTTCGGGGTGGACTTTGCGCAGGCTGTCGGTCAGGCCGAGGTCGAGCAGGTTTTTAAACCATTGTCTTTCGATGGAGGAGCAATGGATTTTTTCATGCCATTTTTCGGGGTCGTAGCAGTCGGCATCGGCCGGGGCGATGTTGAAGTCGCCGAGCAGTACGAGTTTGGGGTGGGTGGCCATTTCGGTGCGGACGAACTCGGTCAATGCAGCAAACCATTGTTCTTTGTATTGGAATTTGGGGCTGTCCAGGGCTTCTCCGTTGACGCAATAGACGTTGATGACGCGTACGCCGTTGATGGTGGCGGCGATGACGCGGCGTTGCGGGTCATCGGGGAGGGCGGGAAGGCCGCAATGTACGTCTTGTGGCTCGTGGCGGCTGATGATGGCGACGCCGTTATAGGTTTTTTGGCCGCTCCAGACGCAGTGCCAGCCCATCATTTGCAGGGCGGCGGCCGGGAATTTGTCTTGGTCGAGTTTGAGTTCTTGTAAGGCGAGTATGTCGGCTTGGTGGTCGGCCAGCCAGTTTTGTACTTGGGGCAGGCGGACGTTGAGGGAATTGACGTTCCAAGTGGCGATTTTCATGATGTTTCCGTGTGTGCTGTTGGGTGGGAAGGCGGCGGATTGCGCCTGTGGGCATGGGCGGTATTGTATAGCGGATTGGTTTATTTTTCGATATGGGCTGAAAGGGGCAGGCCGTCTGAAAGCTGATGTTTCAGACGGCCTTGATGTTGCGATGTGGAATCATTTGTTTATTCGGCTTGGTCTTTGAGCATGCGCAGGGTATTGAGGATGATGGTGGCTTCTTCGGAGATGAGGCGGTATTCGATGATGCGGTGGTAGCGCGTGAAATCGATGATGCCTTCGGTGCGCAGGCGTGCGAGGTGGTTGGCGATGCCGGTCGGGGAGGAGTCGAGCGCTTGTGCCAGTTCGGTAATGCTGCGGTCGCCGTCAAGCAGCAGAAAAAGAATGGCCATACGTTCGGGGTTGGCAATCAGTTTGAGAATGGTAGAGAGACGCTTGATTTCCATATTATTGTTCCTTTTGTCTGTTATATGAATGCTTGATTTAGGTTAAATTTGGATGATTGTGGTTTTTATTAAGATTAACCTTATAATTCAAATTCTTACCTTGCAGTGTACACGGTTTTGTAAAATTTGAGGGCATTGTTTTGCAATTTTTTTGTTCATTTTCGATATTTTGCTTCGGTTGCGAAAATGGATTGAAAAGAGACGAAAAGGACGTCTGAAATGTTCCGTTGCAGATGATTTTGCTGACGGATGTTTCAGACGGCCTTTGATTTGGCTTTAAGTTGTTTTTTCTTTTATGTTTGTTTTGAATCAGCCGATTGATTGTTTTTAAACAAACAAATAGGTTTTATGATTCTATGCTTAAGACCACACGCCAAGGGCTTGTCAGACGCTTGGACGTGTTGTCGAAATGCGACTACTTTTTCTTCCAGCCTGCGGTCATGGCGAAGGTAATGGGGTCGTAGTATTTCGGCAGCTTGGACGGAATGCCGACATCGTTACGGTACACGACGCGGTAGCGGTCGGCGAACCAGTTTGGAACGATGGTGTATTGGTGGCGGATCAGTCGGTCGAGCGCGCGCGAGGTGGTTTGCAGCTCTTGGCGGTTGGTAAAGCTGTTGAAATGGGTCAGCAGTTTTTCAACCGCGGGATGACAGACGCCGGATAGGTTGCGGCTGCCTTCGGTTTTGGCGGCGGCGCAGCTGAAGTAGTCGTATTGCTCGTTGCCGGGGCTTTCGCTGTTGCCGTAGTAGCCGGTGGTCACGTCAAAATCGAAGTCGTTCATGCGTTTTTGGTACACGGCGGAGTCGGCGGTGCGCACGTTCATGGTAATGCCGATTTTGGCGAGGTCGCGCTGCCATTTTGCGGTAATACGCTCGTAGTTTTTGCTTGGGGCGAGGAATTCAAAAGTCAGCGGTTTGCCTTGTTTGTCGACTGCTTTGCCGTTTTTGTATTGATAGCCGCCTTTTTCAAGCAGGGCGCGTGCTTTGAGCAGGTTCGGGCGCACGCCCAGTTTGGGGTCGGTAACCGGCGGCATAGGGACGTCTTGATCTAATACGCCGTCGGGCAGCTTGGTGCCCAATGATTTGAGCAATGCGGTTTCTGCACGGTCGGGCTTGCCGGTTGCGGCCATGGTGCTGTTGGTGAAAAAGCTGTCGGTGCGGCGGTATGCGCCGTAGAAGATGCGGCTGTTGACGCTTTCGTAGTCGAAGCTTTCAATCAAGGCACGGCGGACGTAAATATTGTCCAAGGGCTTGTGGCGCATATTGATGACGAAGCCTTGCATGCCTGCGGTGCTGTTTTGTACCCATTCGTGTTTGGATAGATTACGTTTTTTGAGGACTTCGTCGGAGTAGGCGCGCGCCCAGTTGCGGGCGACGTTTTCTTGTACGAAGTCATATTGGCCACCTTTCAGCCCTTCGATGCGGACAACTTCGTCTTTGACGTATTTGATGCGGATGTGGTCGTAGTTGTAGCGGCCTTTGCGCACGGGCAGATTTTGCGCCCAGTAGTTTTTGTCGCGGACAAACTCGCTGATGCGGCCGTTTTCAGCTTTGGCAAAACGGTAGGGGCCGGAGCCGATGGGTAGGCTGTTGGGCGCGGCGGCCAGGCCTTTGGGATAGCTTTTATGCGAGAAGACGGGCAGGCTGCCGAGAATCATGTGCAATTCTGAGTTGCGCTGCTTGAAGCGGAACACGACGGTGCGGTCGTTGGGCGTTTCTACTTTGGCCACGTCGCTCCAGTAGAAGTGGTACATGGGGGCGGCGGCTTTGTCTTTGGTCAGGATGTTAAATGAAGCGGCAACGTCTTTGGCCAAAACGGGATCGCCGTTGTGGAATTTGGCTTTGGGGTTGATTTTGAAGGTAACGGAAAGACCGTCCGGCGCCAGGGCGATGTCTTCGGCAATCAGGCCGTAAACGGCGTAAGGTTCGTCCATGCTTTGCTCGGTCAGGGTGTCGAGCGTCAGCATACTGATGCCGTATTCGTGGTTGCCTTTGAGGGTAAAGGGGTTGAGCGTGTCAAAAGCACCGAGGAAAGGCGTGGTAAACGTGCCACCTTTTGGGGCGTTGGGATTGACGTATTCGAAGGCGGTGAAGTTGGCCGGATATTTGGGTGGTTGGCCAAGGCCTACGCCGTGGGCGGCAAAGGCGGCAGATGGAATCAAACCAAGCAGAGAGAGTAGGGCTGGTGTTTTCATCTATTTTTCCTTGTAGGTCGAATGTAGTATTCAGTAGTGTGCCGATTATAGCAAAGGCCGTCTGAAACTTGATATTTTTGGTTTCAGACGGCGTCAGGTTTAAGAGGATTGTTTTTTCGTATGGGCGCCGAACTCGGCAAGCGTCATGTTCAAGGTTTCCAAGCAGGGCTGCATAATGTGGTCAACCGTTTGATTGACCTTATCTTTATTAAGCGTTTGCGGACGGTAGACGAAGAGTTTGAACAGCTCTGCCAAGTCGATGGACTCCGCCCCCATTTTCAAGACCCAGCCCTGACGGCCGGAATAGACATAGCCGTGTCGCGCCAGTTTTTCCAAAAGCTCGCCCAATTCGTCAAAGCCCATATTGATATGCCGTCTGAACTCTTGCACCGGCAACGCCTTGCCGTTTTGTTGGGCAGAATCGAGCAGCAACAGGATTTTCAATACATCGTCAAAGCGGCCGCGCGCATCCAGACTGCGGCGGAACGCTTCGCCGCGCCAGTAGGACAGGGACGAGGTCAAAACCGCGCCGCCCAATACCAGCGTCCACAACAGGTTGAGCCACAACAGGAAAAATGGTACTGCGGCAAATGCGCCGTAAATTGATTTGTAGCCGTCAAAGTTGCCCATGTACCAAGCGAATAAAAAGCGTGCCGTTTCCAAGCAAAACGCCGTTACAGCCGCGCCGACCAAAGCATGGCTGGCAGGCACAAAACGGTTGGGCACAAAGCGGTATAAACCCCACAGCAGCACCGTAATAAATGAAACCGTAGTGATAACCCTCAGCCATTCCGAGCCGCCCACTACTTGCACCTGACCGATCACGACCGACAAGCCCACGCCCAAAGACAAAGGCCCAAACGTCAGCAACGCCCAATACACCAAAAACTGCATCATCCAAGGCCGTTGCGAATTGACGCGCCAAATCCGGTTGAACGCATTGTCTATCGTCCGAATCAGCATCAGCGAGGTTACGACCAACATCACACTACCGATCGCCGTCAGCTTGGTGGCCTTATCACGGAACGCATTGATGTAGTCGAACACCATATCCGCGCCCTGCGGCACAATGGTGCGGTTGATAAAAGAGACAAATTCCCCCGACCATTGGTCGAAAACGGGGAAGGCCGAAGCGATGACGACCATCACCGTCAACACGGGTACCAAAGCCAAAAGTGTCGTAAACGTCATGCTTGCCGCCACCTGCGGCACACGCTCCTCATCAAAACGGCGCATGACAAACCAAGCGAACGCCACGCCTTTACTCTTTAAAAAACCTTGCCACCATTGCGAAAACGGCATAACCTTTTCCCACTTTTAAATTGAAATTTCTTCTTTTCAGACGGCCCGAGTATTTAAAAGGCCGTCTGAAACCTGATAGCATTGTAACGGAAACCCCAAATGAACCCAAATCCTCTGAAAATCCTCGTTCTCTTTTATTCCCAAAATGGCAGCACGCGCAACCTTGCCCGCCAAATCGCGCGCGGTATCGAAAGCGTGGACGGTTGCGAAGCCGTGTTGCGTACCGTTCCCAAAGTTTCCACCGTTTGCGAAGCCGTTGAAAAAGACATTCCCGACGAAGGCGCGCCCTACGCGACTGCCGACGACCTCAAAAATTGCGCCGGCCTCGCGCTCGGCAGCCCGACACGTTTCGGCAATATGGCTGCCGCGATGAAATACTTTATCGACGGCACCATTCCCCTTTGGCTCGGCGCAGAACTCGTCGGCAAGCCTGCCACCGTATTCACCAGCACATCTTCGCTGCACGGCGGCCAAGAAAGCACCTTGCTAACCATGATGCTGCCCCTGTTGCACCACGGCATGGTCATCAGCGGCATCCCATATACCAAGTCCGCGCTCAGCAATACCCAAAGCGGCGGCACACCTTACGGCGCAAGCCATGTTTCCGGCCACGACAGCAAGCCGGCATTGACTGCCGAAGAAAACGATATTGCCTTTGCACAAGGTAAACGTTTGGCAGAATTGGCACGAAAATTGGCAGACTGATTACCTTGTAATAAAAAGATTAAGGCCGTCTGAAAACCTGATGATGCGGGTTTTCAGACGGCCTTTCTAGTTAATTATGATTAGTCTTAAAGAAATATTTTTAATGAAACAAACTACTTAGAAAATAGTGATTAGAACATAGTTTCATCGGACTACATCTTTTTGATAGAATCTGCGACCAAATTGTAAAGATAAGCTAATTGGAGAGGCTATGTCACTACCTGTATTTCCCTATGGCAAATTAAGCTTTGCCGTCAGTCTGGCGCTGTGTTCGGCGTATTCTTTCGCAACCGAAGTAGAAAATACCCAGCCGCAAGAACGTGTCGATTTACCGACAGTTACCGTCCAAGGTGTCGGAAAACAGACTACTTCCAACTACACTATTCCTGCTTCCTCTGCCGCAACAGGCATCCGCCTGACCCAGCGCGAAACGCCGCAGTCCTTGTCTGTCGTTACTGAAAAACAAATGGACGACCAAGGTTTGGATACCTTGCAGGACGTGTTGAAACAAACGCCGGGCGTGTTCCACAGCAAAATGGGCAACAACGTATCCGGCCACAGCCAATTTATTTCGCGCAGTCAGGCGATTGACAGCATTTCCGTGGACGGTGCGCCCAAGTTCCTTTACGACGGTAAAGCCATCCGCCGCGGCACCAACAATCTGGACAGCACGTTGTACGAACAAGTCGTCGTCGTACGCGGCGCAAGCGGTTTGTCCAACGGTGGTATGGGCGAGCCGGGCGGTACGGTTGCGTTGGAACGCAAAAAACCGACTGCCAAGCCTGCCGTCAGCGTAGAAGCCGGTGTCGGTTCGTGGAACCACTACCGCTTCGTCCTTGATGCCAATCAGCCTTTGAATGCAGACAATACCTTGCGCGGCCGCGCTATTTTGGTCAGCGACCATGGAGGCGATTACCTGCCGAACACATCGCGCCATAATCACACTTTCTACGGTACTTTGTCTTACGATATCACGCCGCAAACCCAATGGCGCCTCGGTACGGAAATACACCGTTTCCGCAATACCGGCAGCTCGCGTTTCAGCTATCTGACAGCAGCAGGTTCGCGCCGTACTGGATTCATACCATTTGAGTCTTCGCCGCGCAGCAATTCGTCCGCACGCTGGGCATACGGCAAAGACACCAGTGCCGAAGTGTTCACTTCCCTCAGCCATGAGTTTGACAACGGCTGGAAACTGACAGGCGATTACAGCCATGTTTCGGGTAAAAACGACATCGTTTCAGGCATTGCCGGTACTTTTGTCATTAATTCCGATTACTCCGCGCTCTTTACGTCTGACCGCGACCGTAGCAAATACCGCGATCAGAATTTTGCACTGGCCTTGGACGGTCATTATCCGGCGTTGGGCCGCTCACATGAGTTCAATGCGGGCATCAGCTATCAGGACAACAAAGAAAACCTGTCTTTCTACGAAGAAGGCGAATCGACGATTCCTGATTTGCGTAAATTTGACGGCAACATCGCCAAACCCGATATGCCATATCTTCGCGATGGATTTTCACGCATGAAAAACCTGTCGGTTTACGGCTCGACCCGTTTCAAACTGACCGACAAGCTTGCCTTTATCGGCGGCAGCCGTTTTGTGGATTGGCGTTACCGTTACAGCACCAGCCGTAACAAATTCGCACACAGCAGCCACAAACAAAATGTTTTCATTCCTTATTTGGGCGTAACCTACGACATCGGCGACAATCTGACTGCCTATGCGTCTTACACCACCATTTTCCGTCCGCAAGTGCGTTACCTGACCAAAGACGGCGCGGCGCTCAAACCACAACGCGGCAAAACCTACGAGACCGGTTTGAAAGCATCATGGTTTGAAGGCCGTCTGAATGCTTCCGCCTCCGTCTTTATGAACAAACGCGACCATTTGGGCGTTGTTGCAGGCAAATTCGCGAATGGCGAGGAATACTACCGCGCAGCCGACAACACCACAACAAAAGGCGTGGAACTCTCTGTCGGCGGCCGCCTGAGCGACAAATGGCTGCTGAATGCGTCTTATGCACGTTCCAAAATCAAAGACAGCGAAGGGGTTCAACTGCATCCGTCTTATCCGGTTCATCTGTTCAAACTCTTTACCGCGTATGACGTGACAGACCGTTTGAACCTGGGTGCCAACGTCAACTGGCAAAGCCGCAGCCACACACTGGACGAATACCCTGCAGACATCAATCCGGCTGCCGCAGCCGCATTGACCCAACGTCCGTACGCAACGCTGGATTTGACCGGTCATTACAAAATCGGCAAATCCACCCGCATCAGTTTGGACTTTGAAAACGTCTTTAACAAACGTTACCGCACCATGCCGGATATTCACGTTTACGGCACTCCGCGTAGTGTGACTGCAACGGTTAAACACACGTTTTAATTGAAAAGAAAAGTAGGAGAGGCCGTCTGAAAACCTGAATGATCGGGTTTTCAGACGGCCTGAATATTTTCTAACATATTGTTTTGATGTCGAACCTGACTAAAAATTGCTCGGGATCTTGAGCAAAGAAATCAAAATGACAGACGTAAAAAAGACCGGAACATATCCGGTCTTTTTAATGGTTTCGCACTTACGCTAGGTAACCTTTCGCTTCGGCAAGCAGAGCCAACAATTCTTCAGTCGTATCCCAACCGATGCAGGCATCCGTAATACTTTGACCGTAAACCTCTGGCTTGTCCTGACGTCCTTCAACCAAGTGGCTTTCCACCATCACGCCCATGATGTTCTCTTCACCGGCTTTCAGCTGCGCCGCAACATCGCGAGCTACATCCATTTGTTTGCGGAAGTCTTTACGGCTGTTGGCATGGCTGCAGTCCACCATCAGTTTGCTGCTCACGCCGGCTTTTTGAAGCTGCGCAACCGCGTCTTTAACGTGTTCTGCGCTGTAATTAGGCTCTTTCCCTCCACGCAAAATCGCATGGCAGTCAGGGTTGCCGCTGGTGTGGACAATCGCGGAATGACCGGCTTTGGTTACAGACAAAAAGTGGTGCGGATGATTGGCGGCACCGATGGCGTCGATGGCGATTTTCAGATTGCCGTCCGTACCGTTTTTAAAACCGACAGGGCAGGAGAGGCCGCTGGCCAATTCGCGGTGTACCTGGCTTTCAGTCGTACGCGCACCAATCGCGCCCCAAGAAATCAGGTCGGCGTAGTATTGCGGCGTAATCATGTCCAAGAATTCAGTCGAAGCAGGCATGCCCATTTCGTTCAAAGTCAGCAACAACTGACGCGCTTGGCGCAGGCCGTAGTTAATGTCAAACGTACCGTCCAAGTGCGGATCGTTAATCAGACCTTTCCAGCCAACAGTTGTACGCGGTTTTTCAAAATACACGCGCATTACAATCAGCAGCTCTTTCTCATATTTTTTGCGCAAAGGCAGCAATTTTTGCGCATATTCTACCGCCGCCTTAGTATCGTGAATCGAGCATGGGCCGATAATGACCAGTAAACGGTTGTCGCGGCCGTGAACCAAATCCGAAATCTCATGACGCGTTTTATAAACTAAATTGGCAACCTGAGGCGTAACAGGCAGCTCATACAAATGTGCGATTGGAGGGAGTAACTCTTTGACTTCTTTGATCTTAATGTCATCGGTAGGGTGGTGTTGGGACATGATGGACTCTCTTGTTTATTTTTGATACAGGTTACAGGTTTTAGCAGAATTAAACAAGGCTTAGTTTTTTGTTTTAGCAATTTTATTCTAAAATTTCTTTATTTTAATTATTTTATAGAATTTAAAATCAGTTTGTTTATAAAAATTAATATTTAATGCTATTTAAGAATTTTATTTATATAATAAAGGGTTTTGGGGTTTTATCAAAATACAGGCCGTCTGAAAATGTTCAGACGGCCTGAAGTCTTACATAGACCAAAAATTGAGAAGCGTGAAGGCTATCGATATTGTTCCAGCAAGGGCGAAGAGAAAGGAGTCCAATACACGCCTTTAAGGCCGCTTTCAACCAATTTGTCATTCAACCAAGTGTTACAAGTATTGAATAAATGATAGCGCCCTTTGGCTTCGTAAAAAGCATCGTTAGATTGATGATGAATTCCTTTTAGCAAGATGGGGTGCCCATTTTTTTGTTGAAAACCGGCCAAGAGCGATTTTGTTAAATTCCTGTATTGCTCAGGCGTGACCAAAAATTTGACGACGTGGCTATTTTCTCGTGGTTCAAAAGGATAATAAGTAACATGAATCAGCGTACGGTTCAGCCCGCTTAATGCACCTAAAGCATTGGAGAAAGTCAAATCTTTCCACTCAGGCGTGTATAAATAAAAATTGCGCTCCCCCCAGCCTAAACCGATATGCGTTATTTGAGGATTAGTAGAAAGCGTGTCTTTTGGATTGACGACATTCGACCAATCAAAAATATCATTCTTCAGCGGCATGACTACATCAGTATGCACGCCGTTACTGACTAAAAATAAAGTAATTTCCCCTTTGGGCTGCTCTTCATTAAGCGGCAATGAAGCCATCATCCAAGCAGACAAAAAATACAATAGGGCAAAAATAGGGATAATCAGCGCTATTTTGCCGATTTTTTTGAGGATGTGAAGGAAGGAACGCATTCGTTTTTTTTAAAGGCAATTAAGTTTGAAGGTGTGTATTTTCCATTAAATTTGTACTTTTTTCATTAGAAATGAATAGATGGTATCTTGCGACTAATGATAAAAATGGTTGTTTAACTTGAATAAAAAAAGGCCGTCTGAAATATTCAGACGGCCTTTTTCCAATTAAAACGGGATACCAAATCTCATCTCAATCCATGTTGGAACGCTTATTTTGCAGAGCTGCTGACCTGTTTCATCCAGGCAAATAGTTCGTCCAAGTCATAATCGCCGCCGTGGCCGACATACCAAGGCAGGGCGTAGTCAACGGTTTGGCCGTTGTTTTGCAGTTTGGCGGCTAAGATGGCGGAGACTGCCAGTGAGGTGTCGCGGTCGTTGGTGCCGACGCGGATGCGCCAGTTTTGCGGCAGATTTACGCCCGGTTTGCCGATGTAGTTGAGCGGGTTCATGATTTTGATGGTTTCTTCATCTGCGATTTCGGCGTTGGCGGCGGTGTTGTGTTGCATGGAGAACGCGGTGAAGTGGCGTTTGTCGACGGTATTGGTGCCGAAGAGTTGGTTTTCGCCTGTGCTTAAATCTACGCCGTCAAAGGCCGGCGGTGTTTTTTGGCGGCCGGCGGCTTTGGCGTAGGCATCGAAATCGACGGAGACGACTTTGCCTTTGCGGACGGTCAGCCAAGTGCGGTCTCTTAGGTCTTTGCCTGCATCAAGCTGGGCTTGTGCGGATTGGGCAATTAAACCGGCAATATGGTTTTTAAAGCTGCCGTTGCCTTGGGCGTCCAGTGTCAGGGGTTTGCCTTCGGGGGATTTCAGGTTCAGGCTGTTGAGGTATGCGGGGTATAGGGGTTTGAGGAGGTCGGACAGTTTTTTCTCGTTATCGGTCAGTGTACCTGCGACCAGCTCGCGTTTGACGCGGTAGTCGAGCATGGAAATGTTCATTTTTTTGTAGTCGTTGATACCGTTGAACTGCCATTCGTAAGCCATGTCGGCATGGTCCAAATCGGTAATCGGACAGTAGGCGGATACGGCGAAAACTTTGTCGCTGCCGTCTGCCGCTCCTAAGGCTTCGAGGTGGTTTTCGTAATCTTTTTGGTCGGCTGTTGCGCCTAAGAGGGCGGACATTGCGCCGCCTGCGCTTGTGCCGTTGGAAATGATTTTTTCGGCATCGCCGGGCATGACTTTGTCGTTGGCTTTCAGGTAACGGACGGCGGCTTTCAAATCAACGATAGCGGCAGGTGCTTTACCGGTGGGTTCTGTCCGGCCGCGTGCGCCAGGGGATGCGACGACGTAGCCTTTGGAGAGGGCAACCAGGGCGGCGTTGGGCGATTTTTGGCCGTCTTCAGGCTCGCCGCGTTTGCCTTCTAAAGCAGGTTTGCCGGGTTTGGCCGGCATATAGCCGCCGATTTGGTTGGGCAGGAAAATCGGTGCGGTTTCGGCGTTGAAACCGTCTATCTCACCGCCGTTGTAATAGGCTTCGGGTACATAAATATTGATGATTTCGTAACGGGTATCGACAGGATTGCGGACGTAAACTACGCCTTCGTAAGCGCGGAATTTAACCGCCTGACCGTTCACTTCGATGCTTTGTTCGGTGTATTTTTGTTTGGAGAAGTCTAGGTCGTAGGTGTCTGCGGTTTTGACGGAAGCGCAGGCGCTCAATCCCAGCGCGACAGAAACGGATAAGAGGGTTTTGTTTAGGGCGTTCATCATCATACTTTCTGAAGAGGTGAACGGATATGATAACCAATACTCAGGCCGTCTGAAACACCAAGTCGGGTTTCAGACGGCCTGATTTTTTTGTAGCGTTATGCGGTGTTGTACGTTACGTTTGTAAGGTAATATCGGTTTGAATTTTATCTATTTGATAAATATGAATTTAATAAGGCGTTGTGCCTTAAAAAATCTATTGATTCGGTATCTGTAAAAGTTTGAATCTGTCTTGTAAATCAGTATGCAGAACAGGCATTCTTGCTTTCTTCACAGATTGGTTCTGCTTGTCAGAACGTTTTGCTCAATTCGACAAACATTTTGGTTTTGCCGTATTCGTAGAACTTGTCGTTGCTCCATGTTTTGTTGTGGGCAATGGTCAGGCGTGGGGTGATGCCTTTGAAATGGAGGGCGCGATGCCATACGCTCAGGGAGGCGGAGGCTTCTTTGTCGCGGCGGTTTTGTTCGTTGCTGAAGAAGCTGGGGGCTTGGTAATGGCGTTGGGCGGCGCTGAGGCGTAGGACGGTGGAGAGGCCTTTGGGCCATTCTTGTCCCCATGTGGTGCGCAGGGCGTAGCGGTTGAAGCTGTCGCTTTTGTCGTCGCGGTTGCGTTCGCGGTAGAGGTCGATACCGGCTACCCAGTATTGGCGCGCGTTGCGGTAGTACACGATGGAGTTGCTGAGCAGTTGGCTGGTATTGTTGGAATGCTCGCGGCGGCTGTTTTTCAGACGGCCTGCTTCAAATGCGCTGAGGGTTTGCAGCTTGGGTTGCCACCAATGGTTGTAGTGGAGGCGTGCGCCGTTGGTGTAGGTGTAGGGGTCGTTGCCGTAGAAGCGGCGTTCGTGGAACGGGGTAATGCCGATATCGTTGTGCTGGTCGGCATAGCCGATGCCTGCTGAGAAGCGTGTGGTGAGGTCGTTGTAGTTGGTGTGTTTGGGGTAGATTTTGCCGTAGTGGTCTGCGCCTGCCGTGGCATAGAAGCCGCGTGGCAGCGACCATTTTTTTTCTGCACCGATTTGGTAATGGATGGCGGTGGCATCGATGGGTTCGGGGAATGTCCAGCCTCGGAAGCAGTCGTCGTCAGGATAGGCAAGGCGCACGGCGCGGCATTGTTCGTCGTTCAGGTGGTTGCCCAGACGGCGTTGGCCGGGAGCTTGGTTAATGTTTTGTTCGCGCGTGATGTTCAAGCCGGCGTTGAATTGCCATGAGTCGCGTTCGCGTAGGGCTTTGCGGTAGGTTTCGAGGCGTTCTTGCAAGGCAGGAGGGAGGGATTCGGTTTGCAGTTTGTCGAACTGGTCGGCTGCGGCTTCGTTTTGTTTGTCTTCAAACAAGGCGGTTGCAAGCTGCCAGCGGACGGCGGAAGCATCGGGCTGCTCGGCGATAAAGCGGCGGTAATAGCCGACGGCTTCGGCGGCGCGCCCTTCAGATTGGGCAAGCAAACCTTTGGCATAGCGCGCCATGGCGCGGTCGTGTTCGGGCCATTGTTCGTAAATGGGCAAAACGGCTTTGATGCCGGGGATGTTGTGGGCGACGACGGCGGAATACATGACGCGTGCCAGTAATTCGGTGTTGGCAAGCAGGGTGTCGGCATCGACGTTGATGATTTTTTCAGACGGCCTGTTTGTCTGCTCGGCAGGGATGTTGTGCGTTTCAGGCTGTTGGGGTTCGGCTGTGTTGACTTGAAGCTCGGGTTTTACGTCAGGCGGCACATCGGCGGCTTGAAGGGAAAGGGGAAGGATGGCGAGGAGGAGCAGACGTTTTTTCATGGCAATGTTTGGAATGTTATCGGTATAAGTGGGCAGATTGTACAATGTTTTGAGTCGGAAATTTTGTAAACCGATTGCCATTTTATCTGATAAAGACGACAAAAGGCCGTCTGAAACCTGATGGGATTTCAGACGGCCTTTGTTTGCGAGTCGGATTTAGTTTTGATCCAAGTCCAAATCGGCTTTGTATTCGATACGGCCTTGGCCTTTGTCTTCGATGGAAACGTCCAGCTCTTGTTTGCCGCGTTTGAATTTCAGATCAGCATCGTCGTGTTTGATTTCAGACTCAACCACATGGAAACCTTTGCTACGCGCGTGGGCGATCACTTTTTTGGCCAAGGAAGGAATGGAATTGCGTTGGCCGGAAAGTTCGGCTTCGTATTCAAATTCGCCGTCGCCTTGATGATCGGCTTTGATGGTGTGCGCGCCATCCGGACGGTAAATTTCGGAAGGCAGCGGGGAGGCGAATGCCGTGGCGGAGAAAAGAGCCAAAATGCCGGTGGCCAGTAACGATTTTGCTTTGGTCATCGGTTTTCCTTTCTGAAAAGGGTTTTGAGAACGAAATCATCTTATCGGCATGCCTGAGGGGGCGGCAAGCGGATAAACCTGATTTTACGCGCGGCTACATGATTTGTTTGGAGGACGTTGATTCTTTGCTTTGGGCTGGTGTTTGCTTGCAGAAAAATGCTGCTGGAAAGACTTAGCCGAGGCGGAACAATTCGCTGCCGTGCGCCTTCAGCCATTGTTTGGCTTGGTCGACATGCGGCGTGAGCGAGTGGGTTAGAGCCCAAAATGCAGGGCTGTGGTCGGGATGGCGCAGGTGGGCGAGTTCGTGCAGGCAGACGTAGTCGGCGACATATTCGGGCGCACCGATGAGCCGCCAGTTGAGGCGGATGCCGGTGGTGTGGCGGCAAACGCCCCAGAAGGTTTTGGCGTTGGAAAGGGAAATGGCGCTCGGGGTTAGGCGGGTGTTTCGGATATGGCCTTCGAGGCGTGGCAGCAGATATTCGTGTGCACGCTCGTGCAGGAAGCGGCGCAAATGGATGAGTTGGGCGGCGTTTTCTTTTTCGGGCAACAGAATTTCAGACGGCCTGATTTGGATGTGGTTTGCCGTGTGGATGGACAAAGCCGTCTGAACGCCTTGATACCAAATCCATTCGGGAAGTGTGTCGGTGGGTGTTTGTCGGGCCGGTGTCTTGTTTAGGGTACGGCGCAGTAGGGCTTCGTTGTCGTTCAGCCATTGGGTAAAGGTGCGCTGGGTAACAAACGGAGGGATGTTGATGCTGACGGTATCGGCGGAAACGGGGCGCAAGATGAGGTTTTTCTTGGCACTGCGTTTGAGCTGGATATGAATGGTCAGGCCGTCTGAAAGGGTGTGGGTATGGAGGTGGGGCATGATGTTGAGAAAAATATTGGACGGCATGGAAAGGGTGGGTATAGCGGTCCACCCGATGGAATGATTTATTTGGTTTTGGGCGCGAACGGGCCTTGTCCGGTAATCAGGGGCTGTTGGCTTTCGATCCATTGCTCGCATTGGGCCATGAGTTCGGCTTCATTGCCGTTGTTGTGGGCAATGGGTTTGCCGATGATGACGCTGACTGTGCCGGGGTATTTGAGGAAGGAGTTGCGCGGCCAAAACTCGCCGCTATTGAGTGCGACGGGGACGATGTCCATCTCGAACATTTTTGCCATGCGCGCGCCGCCGAGCTTGTAGCGGCCTTTTTCACCGGGCGACAGGCGTGTGCCTTCGGGGAAAATGGTAATCCAATAGCCTTCGTTTTTACGCGCAAGGCCTTGTTCTAAGAGTTGTTTGTTGGCTTCGCGGCTGTTGCTGCGGTCGATGCCGATGGTTTTAACCAGCTTCAAGCCCCAGCCGAAGAAAGGGATTTTGAAGAGCTCGCGTTTGGCAACATAGACTTGCGGCGGAAAAATCTCTTGCAGAGCGAGGGTTTCCCAGCCGCTTTGGTGTTTGGCGCAGATGATGGCAGGGTGGTCGGGAATGTTTTCCGCGCCGCTTAAGGTGTAGTTCAAACCAATGATGTGCTTGAGCGACCAGTTGAGGATACGCACCCAAACTTGCGCCATTTTGTGCGCGCCGCCTTGAAAGGGCAGGGCAAGCAGCATAAAGGGGAACAGCAAAATAATGCTAGAGGAAAGGATGAACCAGTAAATCAGGTTGCGGATAATCAGCATATCGGGGGAAAGTCAGTCGTTTGAAGGCCGTCTGAACACCGTTGTCGGCAGTTTTCAGACGGCCTTGTCGTTTATAGGATGGCTTGCGCGGCTTCTTCGATTTGTGTGTTTTCACGCATGATGTATTGCGAGAAAGCGAGCAGGTTGTCGAAGACTTGGGTGTGCTCGGGCAGGTCTTGCTCGTGTTTGGCCAGCGTTTTTTTGCCTTTGCCGGTCAGGACGAGCGCGGATTTGCCGCCTGCGGCATCAATGGCTTGCAGGTCGCGCAGGCTGTCGCCGACCAGCCAGGTTTCGGCGGCATTGGCCTTGAAGCGTTCGATAATGTCGATAATCATGCCGGGCTTGGGTTTGCGGCATTCGCAGTTGTCAACGGCGGTATGCGGGCAAAACCAAATGCCGTCGATGGTGCCGCCTGCTTGAACGGCAAGGCGGTGCATTTTTGCGTGCATTTCGGTCAGGTCTTGCACGGTAAAGTATTTGCGGCCGATACCGGATTGGTTGGTGGCCACGGCGATGGTGTAGCCTGCCTGCGTTAAAAAGGCGATGGCATCCATGCTGCCTTCGATGGGAATCCATTCGTCAACGGATTTGACGAAATCGTCGCGGTCTTGGTTGATGACGCCGTCGCGGTCGAGGATGATGAGTTTCATGGTGTGGGCTCTTATTTTTCTGCTTTCAAACTGCTTTTCCATTTTTCAAAGGCCGTCTGAAAAACGGGTGTCAGTTTGGCGAAGGTTTCCGGGGTGTTTTTGACGTGGTAGAAGCCGCCGAGCGAGGGCGTGTCAAGGGCGAGGACGTAGTCTTCCATAAATGCGCCGTAGCCGTCTTCTTCGTCGGTGTAGTAGAACTCGGTAAACCGTTGGCCGAGTTCGGTAAAGTCGTCCGCCGTCAATGCGCCGTCCATGTGTTTGAGCAGGAAGTGCCGTCCGCTGATTTTGCCCGAGGTCATGGCGGCGAAGTCGGCTGCGGTTTCTGGGGCGGTTTGCCAGACGGGTTTGACGAGGCCTGCCTGTGCCGCCCACTGCCAGTACATGCCGATGTGGGTGGCGGCGTTTTCAGGCGGGAGCTGGTCGGGATAGTCTTCGTCGAGATGGAAACGGATATTGTCGTACATGGACGGTGTTCGTTGGGGGAAAGGGGGTATTGTAGCGGAAAATAATGAATTAGGCCGTCTGAAAGAGGGTGTTTCAGACGGCCTTAAGGGAATTTAACCTTTAAATACGGGAACGAGCTCCAGTTGGCTCAATATTTGGGCGGCAATGTTGATGATGCCGAAGAGGAAGACCCAAACCATCAGCCAGAATCCGCCGTAAACTTTGTAGTTTTTGCTGACGCCGAATTTATGTCGCGAGCGGTAGAGCAGCATGGCGGGGATGATGCCTGTCCAGATGGTTGCGGCCAGGCCGACGTAGCCGATGGCGGTAACGAAGCCGGTAGGGAAGAGCAGGCAGGAAATCAAAGGCGGCAGGAAGGTCAGTGCGGCGGTTTTGGTACGGCCGGAAATGCTGTCGTTCCATTTGAAGATGTCGGCGATGTAGTCGAACAGGCCGAGCGTTACGCCGAGGAAGGACGTTGCGATTGCCATGTAGGAGAACAGGGTCAACACTTTGTCCATATTGCCGGTTTGGGCGAACTTGGACAGCGTTTCGATCAGGACGGAAACTTGGCCTTCGGCGGCGATAACCGGTGCGAACTCGCTGCGCGGCAGGTTGCCTTGGATGGCAATTTGCCAGAGGATGTAAATCACAAGCGCAATCAGCGTACCCGACCACAGGGATTTGGCTACTTTGGGCGCGTCGCCTTTAAAGTATTTGAGCAGGCTGGAAACGTTGCCGTGGAAACCGAATGAGGCAAGGCAAACGGGCAGGGCGGTAGCGACATAAATCCAGTAGCTGGTGCCGGCAGGGGCTTGGGTGTCAAACAAGACAGGCATTTTGGCATCGGCAATCAGGCCGCCGGTTGCCCAAATAAATGTCAATACCATGCCGCCGATGAGGATGCTGGTGAAGCGGTCAACCAAGCGTGCGGATGCCCAAACACAAAAAGCGAGGATACCGAAGAAGACGAGTTGGCCGACGGAGAGCGAAATTTCGCCGCCTACCGCGCTGCCGATGCCTTTGGCGGTCAGGTCGCCGCCGACGAAGATGTAGGCGTAGGTGAGCAGGTATAAAACGAAAGCGACGGCAACGCCGTTGATGACGTTCCAAGCCGGGCCGAGCAGGTCTTTGACCATGGTATCGAAGCTGGCGCCGTGCGGATAATGGGTGTTGACTTCCAAAATCATCAGGCCGCTGGAGAGCATGGAAAACCAGGTGTACAGCAACACGGCCAGCGAGCCGGTAAACCATACGCCGGAGGTGGCGGTCGGGTTGGCAAGCATGCCTGCGCCGATAACCGTACCGGCGATAATCATCGCGCCGCCGAATAGGGAAGGGGTTTTGGTTGACATTGTTTATCTTTCTTCTAGAAATGCGTGGCTGCCATTATGCCGTAAAGTGTAAGAAAAGGTAAAGCAAAGGCCGTCTGAAAACCCGATTGTCGTTTTCAGACGGCCTTTGATGTGTATAAATGCAACTGATTAAATCAATTTTCGCAGTTTCAATTCGTTTTTCAAATAGGCGTAATAAACCGGCGCGACGATGATGCCGCCGATGCCGAAAATGCGTTCAAAGACGACCATCGCCACCAGCAATTCCCATGCGCTGGATTCGATTTCCGAGCCGATGATTTTGGCGTTGAGGAAATATTCGAGCTTATGGATGACAACAAGGAACACCAGCGAGGCGAGTGCGACGTACAGCGATGCGCCGAGGCTCAAAATAATAATGATGGTGTTGGAAATCAGGTTGCCCGCCACCGGAATCAGGCCAACAATAAAGGCGACGATCAGGACGGTCATTTTAAACGGCAGCTCAACACCGAACAGCGGTAAAACCAAGTAAAGGTACAGGCCGGTCAGGAAGGTGTCGATCAGCGAGATTTTGACTTGGGCGAGGAACACGCGTTCAAAGCTGGTTTCAAAATTGATGATGCGGTGCACCAATTCGGCTTTAAACAATGGCATTTTGCGGCGGTTTTTACGCATTTTCAGGCGGTGGAAGCTGAGCATGGCGCCGATGATGATGCCGATGAGGATGTACACGAAGGACGTGATGCTGTTTTTACTGATGCGGGTCAGTGCGGCGCGGTATTCTTCAATCAGCTTGATTGCCGAGGCTTTGATTTCGGCCATATTGTTGGGCAGCATATTGAGAATGGCCGCAGGCAGGTCTTGGCTGTTTTTGGTGTCTTCCAAAATCGCCGCCAGCTTCGCCAACATAAAGCCGACATGGCCGCCGTGTATCAGGTGGTAAATGCCCAAAGACATCATCGTGATGATGCTGAACACGATGGCCAGCGTCAGCGTGGTGGAAATCAGGTTGATATTGTGCGCATTGAGCGATTTATGCAGCCGCGTGTTGCGCGGCAAAACACGGCGGCGGAGCTTGAGGATGACGCCGTTGGTGCGCGTAATAAAGATATAGGTCAGGATAACCGACAGCAGCAGCGGCAGAAAATGGTAGTGCAAGACAATCAGCAAGGCCAAGCCCATCAGGATATAGGAAGCATTGCGGAAAGTCAGGTTGTCGGAGTGGGAAGAGAGTAAGGACATGTGAAGCCAATAAGGTAAAAAGCAAAAAAAACAGGTCAGGCCGTCTGAAAAACCATGTTCAGACGGCCTAACTTAATGACAGCGATTAATCGTGCAATGAGGCCGCGTGTACCGTGTTTTCCAACAAAGTGGCAATCGTCATCGGGCCGACGCCGCCGGGAACGGGCGTAATCATGGAAGCACGTTCTTTGGCAACATCAAACTCCACGTCGCCGCACAGGCTGCCGTCGTCCAAGCGGTTGATGCCCACATCGATAACGACTGCGCCGGGTTTGACCCATTCGCCTTTAACGAAATTCGGAATGCCTACGCCGACCACCAAAATATCTGCGGCAGCAATTTCATCGGCAAGGTTTTGCGTGGCGCTGTGGCAAATGGTTACCGTCGCGCGGGACAGCAGCAATTCCAACGCCTGCGGGCGGCCGACAATATTGGACGCGCCGACGACGACCGCTTTTTTGCCTTTCGGGTCGATGCCGTAGGCTTCCAACAAAGTCATCACACCTTTGGGTGTACAAGGGCGCATCAGCGGCATTTTGACGACCAGGCGGCCGACGTTGTAAGGGTGGAAGCCGTCCACATCTTTATGCGGCTCGATACGTTCCAAAACCGCTTGGCTGTCAATGTGTGCCGGCAGTGGCAGTTGCACCAAAATACCGTCGACGGCAGGGTCGCCGTTCAATTCGTCCACCAGTTTCAGCAAATCGTCTTGCGTGGTTTCAGACGGCAGCTCATAAGAGCGCGATTCGATGCCGCTTTTTTGGCAGGCCAGTTTTTTATTGCGTACATAAACCGCGCTGGCAGGGTCGTCGCCAACCAATACCACTGCCAAGCAAGGCGTGTGCAAACCTTTTTCCTGACGCGCTTTTACCGCCTGTGCGACCGCCTCGATGCGTTGCTGGGAGATTTTTTTTCCGTCTATAAGTTGTGCAGCCATGATTTTTCCTCCTCAATTCAATAGGGATAAATATTGCGTTTAAATTATCGCATTTTTCAGACGGCCTGACACAAAAGAGTGACCCTGATTGCGAAACATAAAAATAAATAACGATTAAAAATAATAAGATAATCAAAAAATGAAAAAATAAAGCAAAGTAGGTGTTGACCGGGCTAAAAAGGGTCTGTATAGTTCAGGTCTTCAGTCGGGGCGTAGCGCAGCCCGGTTAGCGCATCTGCTTTGGGAGCAGAGGGTCGTGAGTTCGAATCCCACCGCCCCGACCACAAAATTCTTAGCACGAATCGGCATGAGCGCCCGTAGCTCAACCGGATAGAGCACCGACCTTCTAAGTCGGGGGTTACAGGTTCGATTCCTGTCGGGCGTGCCAATTTTTACGGTGGCTGTAGCTCAGTTGGTAGAGCCCTGGATTGTGATTCCAGTTGTCGTGGGTTCGAGCCCCATCAGCCACCCCAGATGAAAGCCTGCATATTGTATGCAGGCTTTTTTCCATTTATACCCGAATTTTACTTCAGATTTAATTGGGTTTCAAAAAAGTATTTATCAAACCGTTTCATCATGGCATCGGCAAAAATAGCATTTGCTGTGTTATCAAATATCAATGAATACGCAGTCAAGCCCGAATATTGTACCGTTCGGTATCTTTTTATGGCGTTTCGCCGTTATCCTTTATAATACCCCGATTATTTTCTGTTTCATTCCCAAAGGAACCGCATCATGTCCGAATGGCCAGCTCCAGAATTTGAATCCAAAATCTGTCCGCCCGAAAAGCTGGCGGAGCGTTTGGCGGCATTGCCCCGTCCGCTGGTGTTTACCAACGGCTGTTTCGATATTCTCCATAGGGGCCATGTAACGTATCTGGCGCAGGCGCGATCGGCCGGTGCGGCTTTGGTGCTGGCGTTGAATACCGATGCTTCGGTGCGCCGTCAGGGTAAAGGGGACGATCGCCCGATTAATCCTTTGGAAAACCGCGCGGCAGTGGCAGCGGCATTGGCGAGCGTGGATTTGGTCACATGGTTTGATGACGATACGCCGGCCGCGCTGATTGAAATGGTCAAACCCGATGTATTGATTAAAGGCGGCGATTGGCCTGTGGATAAGATTGTCGGTGCGGCCGAGACGTTTGCGCGCGGCGGCAAAGTATTTTCGATTCCGTTTTTACACCAGACTTCGACCACCAAAACTTTGGCGAAAATCCGCGAAGCCGGAGGAGGCGAATGACGGATTTGAACAGCCGCCATTGGGCTTTGCTCGCCGCGCTTTCAGACGGCCTGCCGCAACACGTTTCTCAGTTGGCGCGAGTGGTCGGTATGAAGCCGCAACAATTAAACGGATTCTGGCAGCAGATGCCGGGCCATATCCGCGGTTTGCTGCGCCAGCATGACGGGCAATGGCGTTTGGTGCGCCCTTTGGCTGTGTTTGCCGAAGAATCTCTGCAACAAATGGCCGGAAAACAGGGTTTTCGTGCGCAGTTGAAACACGAATGTTCGTCCAGCAATGATGAAATCATGGCATTGGCGCGCCAGTCGGCAGATTTGGCGCATAAGGCCTTGTGCGTGGCGCATTTCCAAACCAAAGGACGCGGACGGCAAGGGCGAAGCTGGGTCAACCGACAGGGTGAATGTCTGATGTTCAGCTTGGGCTGGGCGTTTGACAAGCCGCAGTATGAGCTGGGTTCGCTGGCGTTGGTGGTGGCATTGGCTTGCCGACGCGCGCTTGCCGATATCGGTTTGGACGTAAATATCAAGTGGCCGAACGATTTGGTCGTGGCCAACGATAAATTGGCCGGTATTTTGATTGAAACGGCGAGGGTAGAGAATAAAACCGTCGCTGTCATCGGCATCGGCATTAATTTTGTATTGCCGAAAGAAGTTGAAAACGCCACTTCCGTGCAGGCATTGTTTCAGACGGCCTCTAAGCAGGGCGTAAGCGTCAAAACCTTATTGAATGCGGTATTGGCGCAACTCGATGCGCTGTTGAACGAATACGCGCAAAACGGATTTGCGTCATGTGTCGGCGAATACAATGCCGCCAACCGCGACACAGGCAGGCCGGTATTGCTGCTTCAAGAAGGGCGCATTGTTCATGAAGGCGTAGTCAAAGGCGTGGATGCGCAAGGCGCGTTGCGTTTGTTGACCGACAATGGCGAGAAAACCATTGTCAGCGGCGAGATCAGCTTGCGCCCGGATAACCGCCCGGCACAACCTGCCGCGGCGAAACCGGAACGCTTTTTGCTGCTGGACGGCGGCAACAGTCAGTTGAAATGGGCGTGGGTAGAGAATGGCACATTTTCCGAAGTCAGCCGCGCGCCATATCGTGATTTGACCCAGCTGGGTGAAGAATGGCTGCAATTTGCCGATGACGATGTGAAGATTGTCGGTTGCGCCGTGTGCGGTTCGGTCAAAAAAGCGATGGTCGAAGAACAATTAACCCGTCCGGTCGAATGGCTGTCTTCCATGCCGCAGGCTTTGGGTATCCGCAACCATTACCGCCGCCCTGAAGAACATGGCTCCGACCGTTGGTTTAATGCGCTGGGCAGCCGCCGTTTTACGCAAAACGCCTGCGTCGTCGTCAGTTGTGGTACCGCCGTAACCACCGACGCGCTGACGGAAGACAATCATTATCTTGGCGGCACCATCATGCCCGGTTTCCACTTGATGAAAGAGGCGATGGCGCTCAAGACCGCCAACCTCAACCGCCCCATCGGCAAGGTATATCCGTTCCCAACCACAACGCCGAACGCCATTGCCAGCGGCATGATGGATGCCGTTTGCGGCGCGTTGATGATGATGCATGGCCGTCTGAAAGACAAAACGGGCGAGGGCAAACCGGTCGATATTATTATCACGGGCGGCGGCGCGGCCAGAGTCGTACAGGCGCTGCCGGAGTCATTCATTCATGACAATCAAGTGAAAATCGTCGATAATCTCGTGATTCACGGGCTCTTGCATTGGATTGCCCATCGCAACGGACAATAAAAAGGAAAACGCATCATGAAATGGCTGTTTGCGGTCTTAGTCGCACTCAACATCATTGTTTTTGGCAGCATGGTTGCCTATCGGACACAACATAAAACCGCTAAACCCGAATCCGCTTTGGAAGGCGGCACGCACGAATTATTGCGCCCATCTTCTTTGGACGCGCCCAAAGCCGAGCCTCAGCAGGCATCGCAACCCGATTGGGTGGCGGATGAATCAGACGGCCTGATTATGGCAGAACCTGAATCCGAAGAAGCAGAAGCCTTGCGTAAGAAACAAGAAGCGCAGCAGTTGAAAGAGAAAAAAGAAAAAATGCGCCGCGAGAAAGAGGCGCAAGAGCGCCGCGCCGCTGAAGAAGAGATGGATGCGGCCGGCGTGGAACGCTTGTGTACCAGCAGCGCCACCGTGGTGATGGATGAAGACGATTACCACCGCATCAAAGGCCTGTTGGGCAAATGGCCTCATGCCGCCAGCCGCAGTATCGAAAAACGCAACGGCGCATCCGGTGGCGAGACTTCCTCCAAAACCTTCCGCGTGGTCTTGCCTGCCGACGGCGACACCTCCGCCCAGCTTGATGCCTTGGGCAGCCGCGGCTTTAGCGGCAGCATTCACAACGGCGAAATCAGCATTGACGTAACACGCAGCCGTTCTTCCGCCCAAGTTTTGATTTCACGCTTGTCCAGCGCAGGTTTCGGCGGCGCGCGCATTGTCGAACAGGAAGACAGAAGTGCACCCGATTCCGGTTTAAGCGTAGCGCGCATGACCGTAGTCTTTATGGCGGTTGATGAGCGCGATGCACAAGACATCAGAAACATTGTCGGCCGTTATGGCAAATTGAACATGAAAACCTGCCGATAATCAGATCTATTCGGTTTCAGACGGCCTGATCAGCAGTCGGCAAAGCCTGAGAAACCGAACGCTACAAAACACGAAACCCACTGTATCGGCAGTGGGTTTCATGTTTTTCGGTTTTGAGTATCTGATATAAAGGGGAACAGGTATGTTTCGTATATGCGCACTCCGAGTATCAAGAGATAATGGGAAAGAGGGGGATAAAATCTGTCGTTTAATGGCTCGGATTAGGACGTCTTCCGAGTGAGCTTGATTATACGCTAATAATAACTATTATCAATAGCAAAATTGAAAAAATAATGGTTTTTGTTGTAATACTTTGTTTTGTATGGGAATTAAATTGTGGTATTGGCTTTGCTGTGATTGAAAAGGCCGTCTGAATAAAGACGGCCTTTTGTCTATTAGAATTTAGGCAATGAGCAGCCTTCGGGGGTAGTAATTTTACATTGTACAGCTCCCGAAGCTTGACATTTTCTTAAGGCTGCCGGTTCTGCCTGTCCAATAGAAGGCTCTGTTCCATAGAACGTTTTTACCTTTTTGCCAGATTGTCCTTGAGCAACGGCGATGCAGCCGTTTCTGACTGAAGCAAGTACTTTACAAGGAGCATTTCGTCCCCCTTGCTCACAGGACTTAATAGCCCCTCTTTTTGCAATTTCAAGAGATGGGGCATTGATAACATCTGCTGAAATACCAGTTTTAGGATTTACTGCCCATGCACCGTATTTTGAAGGAACATCGATATTGACAACGCTTGGTTGGTTTTGAGAATAATCGCTATTAGAAGATTGTGGTTTGCCAACGTTATATAAAATTTGTCGGCCCGAGCTGTCGATAATGCGACAGGTTCCAGTTGCAGGTTGGTATTCACCACCGCAGCCGTTGGCATAAACATTAAGGCTTGCCAGTCCTAGCAATACAACAAGTAATTTTTTCATTTTAATTCCAATCTATTATTTGAATCTTTATCAGCCTGCCGCTGCATCAATCATACGATGATTTCTTATCTTCTTTACGCGGCTGATGTTAAAATAGGGTAAGGCAAACATTTCAACCCTATGTTTCAGACGGCCTTTTGATTTGCTTCAATTACTCATAAACCCAAGCAATCAACATATCCAAAGCCATATAAAATACCGTATAATCAAGGCCAAATTAACTTTGCCTGCTTGTCGGGCCGTCTGAAAAATTATGCAACAAACCTACGCCGCGGTACAGCGAGATTTGCTCGAAGCCAACCATCTTTCCCCCGATTTGCTCGCCCAAAGCCTGAGCATTATCGGCGCCAACCATGTCGATTATGCCGACATCTATTGTCAGCGCACTGCCTATGAAAGTTGGCATTTGGAAGAAGGCATCGTCAAATCGGGCAGCTTTCAAATCGATCAGGGCGTTGGCGTGCGTGCTGTTTCGGGCGATAAAACTGCTTTTGCCTACGCCGACAGCCTGTGTATCGATTCGATCAACCGCTCTGCCAAAGCAGTACGCGTGATTGGTGCGGCCGGCGGCGAAGCCAGCATCAAAGTGCCGACACCTGCCTACGGCAAGCCTGTCCATATGGCGATTGACCCTATTGCCAGTCTTGATTCTGCTGCCAAAGTCGCGCTGTTGAACAAAGTTGAAACGCTGGCCAAAGCTGCCGATCCGCGTATCGTGCAAGTGATGGCCGGTTTGACCTGCGAATACGACATGGTGTACATCGCTCGTCTGGATGGTAAACACGCTGCTGATATCCGCCCGATGGTGCGCATGAACGTAACTGTCATTGCCAAGCAGGGCGAGCGTCGCGAGCAGGGCAGTGCGGGAGGAGGCGGGCGTTATGATTTGGCGTATTTCGATGAAAACTTGGTACATCGGTTTGTCGATTCCGCTGTCAAACAAGCCCTGACCAATCTCGAATCCCGTCCTGCGCCTGCCGGGGAGATGACCGTCGTTTTGGGCAACGGCTGGCCGGGCGTGTTGCTGCACGAAGCGGTCGGACACGGCTTGGAAGGCGATTTCAACCGCAAAGAAACCAGCGTTTTCTCCGGCCGTATCGGCGAGCGCGTGGCTGCCAAAGGCGTGACCGTTGTGGATCAAGGCGATATTGCTGACAGACGCGGCTCGCTCAATATCGACGACGAAGGCAATGAGACCCGCCGCACTGTATTGATTGAAGACGGTATTTTGGTCGGCTATATGCAGGACGAAACCAACGCCCGCTTGATGGGTATGCAATCGACCGGCAACGGCCGCCGCGAAAGTTACGCTTCTGCGCCCATGCCGCGCATGACCAATACCTTTATGGAAAACGGCGGCTATGAGCCGGAGGAAATCATCGCGTCCATCGACAAGGGCATTTACGCTGTCAACTTCGGCGGTGGACAAGTGGATATTACCAGCGGCAAGTTCGTGTTCAGCGCATCCGAAGCGTGGTGGGTGGAAGGCGGCAAACTGCAATACCCTGTCAAAGGCGCGACCATCATCGGCAACGGCCCCGAAGTGCTGAAACATGTTTCCATGATAGGCAACGACACCGCACTCGACAGCGGCATCGGCGTCTGCGGCAAAGAAGGGCAGAGTGTTCCTGTCGGCGTCGGACAACCGACCCTGAGGATTGATGCCGGACTGACCGTCGGCGGTAGTGAAATTTAAACGGCAGGCCGTCTGAAAAGTTTTCAGACGGCCTTTTGCATTAGGATAAAACCATGCAGGAACAGAATCGGAAATCAAGTTTTCCCATCGTGATGTTGCTGGTGTCGGTTGCCCTGTGGATAGCATCTTTGTCCAATGTTGCATTTTATTTGGGCAATCATGAAAGCATGAAGGGTTTGACCGTTTTGATTTTGGGGTCGATATTTGCTTCTTTGGATATCAGATATTGTGCGGCCTATGCGAATTATGTTTGGTTGGCAGCCATTGTTTTGCTGGCGTTGCGGAAGAAGGTCGTGCCTGTCCATGCGGCGCTTTGGGGCTTGGCGCTGGTGGCTTTCAGTGTGAAAGCCGTACACGTCGATGAAGCAGGGAATACAGCGGATATTGTGCGCTACGGTGCTGGATTTTATTTGTGGTATGCCGCATTTGCGGTTGCCACCATCGGCACGTTTGCCGGAAAGAATAGGGAAAGAAAAGCCGCAACGCTGGCAGATGGGACGAAAAATGACGCTTGATGAATGGTTGCGCCAATCGGCACTGCCTAAAAATGAAGCGCGGATGTTGTTGCAATATGCGCTGGGTTATACGCGCGCGCAGTTGGTAACGCGCGGTACGGACGATTTGGCAGACTCCGCCCTGCAAACCTTGGAGGCTTTGGCCCAACGCCGTCTGAAAGGCGAGCCTATGGCCTATCTGTTGGGCGAGCGCGAATTCTACGGACGACGTTTTGCCGTCAATCCCCATGTGCTGATTCCCCGTCCTGAAACCGAGCATTTGGTGGAAGCCGTACTCAAACGCTTGCCGCCGCAAGGGCGCATGTGGGACTTGGGGACGGGCAGCGGCGCCATTGCCGTGACCGTCGCGCTTGAACGCGGTGATGCCGATGTTCGTGCATCCGACATCAGCGTCGGTGCTTTGGATACTGCCCGTCAAAATGCGGCCGAATTGGGCGCAAAAGTGGAGTTTGCGCAGGGTTCGTGGTTTGATACCGACAGGCCGTCTGAAGGCCGATACGATGTGATTGTTTCCAATCCGCCGTATATCGAGGATGGCGATGAACATTTGTCGCAAGGTGATTTGAGGTTTGAACCGCAAAATGCGCTGACCGACTTTTCAGACGGCCTCAGCCATATCCGCCACATTACCCAAGAAGCCCCTAAATACCTGAAAGCCAACGGCTGGCTGCTGTTTGAACACGGCTATGACCAAGGCAAAGCAGTGCGGAACATTATGCTGGAGAACGGTTTTGCAGAAGTGGCAACCGAACAGGATTTGGCTGGATTGGATAGGGTAACGCTGGGGCGTTTGCCTGCTTAATGGGCATGGTTTGTCGAAATATAAAAAAGGGCGTGTCGATCACGCCCTTTTGGTTTTTTGGTTTAGCTGTTCAGACGGCCTGGTTTAACGCCAAGCAGCGACGAACTCCGCCCAGTGTTGTTTTTCTTCGGCTTGTGCGGCCAGATAATGTTTGATGCGTTTGATTTCGACTTCGTATTCGTCGGCATCGAGCGCGCCGCTCATCATGCGAAAGCGCATGTACATAAGGTAGGTGTTGGCGGCATCGGTTTCGCAATAGTCTCGGATATCTTTCAGACGGCCTGCATGATAAGCGTCCCAAACCTTGCTGCCGTCCATGCCCAATTTGCCGGGGAAGCCGCAGAGTTTGGCCATGTCGTCCAAAGGTACGCTGGCACGCGGTTGGTAGAGGGCGAGCAAATCCATCAGGTCGCAATGGCGGGTGTGGTAGCGGCTGATGTAGTTGTTCCACTTAAAGTCGCGGCTGTCGCCAAAGTCGCCGTCACCCGTGTCCCAATAGCGGGCGGCGCTGATGCCGTGTATCAGGGCGCGGTAGTGGAGGACGGGCAGGTCGAAACCGCCGCCGTTCCAGCTGACGAGTTGCGGCGTATAGTTTTCGATGACCTCGAAGAACTTGGCAATCATGACTTCTTCGCTGTCTTCGGGATCGCCGATGGTGCTGACACGGATTTTGTCTTGCCCCCAGCGCATACAGCAGGAGATGGCGACGACTTGGTGCAGATGGTGTTGCATAAAGTCGCTGCCGGTTTTGGCACGGCGTTGCTGTTGGGCAAACAGGACGACTTCGTTGTCGGGCAAATCGGCAGGCAAATCGTAAAGCTGGCGGATGCCGTTTACGTCGGGAATGGTTTCGATGTCGAAGGCGAGTATCGGAGTCATGGCGTGATCGGGTTGGATAAGGGATGATGTCATTGTGGCATGACGGCGCAGATAAAAAAAGAGGCAATCCCCCACAGGATTGCCCCAATACCTCAAATCAGAGATTTACGCTTCACAAACAATACAGGCTTTCACCTGCGGCTTTACAGATGCAGCTCAACTCTGCATCGGTAAACTTTCATTTCGGGCATTGCACCGAAATCCTCTAAAATAAATACCGCAATTTCTTGCAATATCAGAAAATTGTTTACAAAAGTATCTAAAATCGGCGAGGCCGTCTGAACGTTTTGTAATTTGATGTAGTGAAATTTACGCGAATTTTTACAGTTTGCCAAGTATTTTTTTCTGAAAGCTTGTTTTGATATAAATTTCAGGTATTGTCATATTTTTGCAATTATATTTCATAATTGTTCAAAAGTTAGATATTTATTTTATTTTTTTAAATTTTAATTTAATTTTATTTCATATTTTGAATGATTAAAATGTATTTTTTTAGATGAACTATTTTGCAATATGTTGTTTTTAAAAGAAATTAAATTTAATATGTAAATGAAAAGAGTGTATTGGGACTGATATTTTTCATTTGAGAAAAAATATAGGGTTGTTTGAAAGTTTCAATCACGATGAAAAAAGTTGTTTTTAAAGTATTTAAAGCGGAATATTATTTGATTGTTTGAAGTTAAACATGAGTTTCGGTTTGATTCAATTAAAATGAAAAATCGGCGAAAGAAGGATTTCGCCGATTTTGCATATTCAAATTGTAATTTAATGTAGTCAATAAAAGCTGTTTTCGCTTTCGGGACGGGTTTTGAAGCGTTTGTGCAGCCAGAAATATTGTTCGGGATGCTCGCGTACCCGCTCTTCGATGAAGTCGTTCATGCGCTGGGTATCGGCTTCGACATTTTCGGTCGGGAAATTATCCCAAGCCGGATAGAAGCGCAGGGTTACGGTATTGTCAGCTTCACGCGTGGGAATAGCGGGAATGATTTTGGCTTTGGTCATGCCGGCAATACGGCTGAGGCCGGTGATCGTGGCCGTTTGAATGCCGAAGAAATTGACGAAAATGGAATCGTTGCGGCCGAAGTCTTGGTCGGGCAGATAAAGAAAGGGCGCATCGCTTTTGCGCAGGTGTTTGATGATGGCGCGCAGGCCTTCTGTGCGGCCGATCAGGAAAACATTGTTGTAGCGGTGGCGGCCTTTCAGGATCTGTTCGTCCAGGGCTTTGTTTTTTTGGTGCGAATACATACTGGTCAGCGGCACATCCTGATTGAGCGTGTAAACCGCCATTTCAAATGCGGTAAAGTGCGGATAGAGGATGATGACTTTCTCACCGGCGGCGAGGGCTTCGTCAAGATGGTGTTTGTCTTGATAGCGTACCAACGAGCGCAGCTTCTCCGCAGGCGCGTACCAGTAGAGGCCGTATTCGAGCATCAGCTTTGCCATGTGTTGGAAATGGCGTTTGAGCAGGGCAGTGCGCTGGCTGTCGCTCAGCTCGGGAAAGCATTTTTTGAGATTGACCTCACCGACTTTGCGGCGTGGTTTGACTGCGTAATAGGCGAGAATACCAATCGCGTCGGCAATCTTGTGCAACACGCAAAAAGGCAGCAGGCGGATGAGGTAGAGAAAAAGGAAGGCGGCTTTCATGAAGGCTTGCTGTATGTGGGCAAAGGGCTATTATAACCGAAAGGCCGTCTGAAAACGGGCTGAAACACTATTTCAGACGGCCTGAATGTCGGCTTACCATTGGAAACGGCCGCGTTTGACCTGCAGGCCGTCGGGGTTGAGTTGCGAAGCCAATCCGTGATTGCGCAGGGCGTGGGTGAGGGCGACGGCGAGTCCGTCGGCGGCATCGGCTTGCGGCGTGCCGGAAAGTGCGAGCATTTGGACAACCATATGCTGCACCTGCTCTTTGGCGGCCTTGCCCTTGCCGACCACCGCCTGCTTGACCTGAAGCGCGGTGTACTCAAACACGGGCAAATCGTGCATGACCAAAGCGGCAATCGCCGCACCGCGCGCCTGACCAAGCATTAACGTCGCGGCCGGATTGACGTTGACGAAGACTTGCTCGATGGCCGCCTGATGCGGCTGATAGTGGCGGATGATTTCATCGATATGGCGGACAATCACAGCGATGCGTTCGGAAAGCGACGCGCCGGTCGGCGTTTTGATACAGCCGGAAGCAACATAATGATGTTCGCGGCCGTGGACATCAATCACGCCGAAGCCGGTCACGCGGCTGCCGGGGTCGATGCCGAGGATGCGTGTGGGTTGGAACTGGGACATAGTGCGTGTTTAAAGTAATCGGTGTTTCAGGGCAGGCAGGCGCGTGCGCACGCTTTGTAGGCGCGCGGTATCCAAATCGGCACAAATCACGCCTTCGCCTTCCGGCAACGTCGCCAACACATCGCCCCAAGGATCGATAATCATACTGTGGCCGAATGTGCGGCGGCCACTTTCATGCAGTCCGCCTTGTGCCGACGCGATGACGTAGCATTGGTTTTCCACCGCGCGGGCGCGCAGCAGCAATTCCCAATGCGCCTTGCCGGTCGTGTAGGTAAACGCAGCCGGCAACAGCAAAACATCAAACGGCTGCTGGGCGCGGAAAAATTCAGGAAAGCGCAAATCGTAGCAGACACCGGCCGCCAGCGGAACATCGTCCACGCTTAACTTCGGCACATCGTCGCCTGCCAATATCGTATCGGCTTCGGCGTAGCGTTCGCCCAAACCGGAAAAGCCGAAAAGGTGCATTTTGTGGTAAAGCCCGATTCGGTTGCCGTCGCGGTCATATACAAGCATTGTATTCATCACCTTGCTAGCATCTGGGCTTTGCAACGGAACCGTACCGCCAAACAACACCACGCCGCATTCCCTTGCCGTTTTGCTTAAGGCCGTCTGAAAACGGGTGTGGCAGGTTTCGCCAACGCGTCCATCGTCCAAAGGCTCGGCAAATGCCAGCTTGTCCGTATCGTTTTTGCCCATCAGCGGCCAATATTCGGGCAGCAACACCCAATCCGCCCCTTGTTCGGCCGCATCGCGGACAAGGCGCTTCATGGTGGCAATATTGGTTTCTGGGTTGGTGGACGACACCATTTGCACAGCGGCGGCGCGTAAAGAGCGCATCATCAAAACTCCTGTCAGATTTTGCAAGAATTGTAACTTGTTTACGCACAAGGCCGATACAATCGCCTCACAATTCCTCTCCAAAAAAGGATAAACCATGAACTTGAAACTTCTCCTCACTGCCGCGCTTTCCACCGCCACACTTGCCGCACACGCCGACGTACAGCTTTACGGCAGCATCAAAAGCGGCATCGAAACCTCGCAAACCCGTTTCGGCGGCCAAACATACAGCCGAACCGCCGTTGCCGACCAAGGCAGCCACATCGGCTTGCGCGGTTCACACCCGATTGGCGGCGGAACGAATTTTATTTGGGAAGTCGAACAAGACACACCGGTCGGCAAAAGCGGCTCCATCCGCCAAGACTGGCGTGAACGTCGAGACAATTTTGGCCGTTAAAGGAAAGGTTGAATAGTAAAGGCCGTCTGAAAAATCAGGATAACTGGTTTTCAGACTGCCTTTGTTCTTATAATAGCGGTTTATTGTTTCCACACACTCAGCAACGGAGTTTCCATGCAGTTTTCAGCATTCGGCGAAAAATTCACACAACACAGCGGTATTTTGCAGTTGATGGACGATTTGGGCGACGCGCTCAAAAGCGATAAGCCCGTCAATATGCTTGGCGGCGGCAATCCGGCAAAGATTGCTGAAGTCAATGCGGTGTTCGCCGATGTGTTCTCCAAGCTGGCGGCGGAACATGCTGTTGAGAATATCGGAAATTATTCCAATCCGCAGGGCGACGCGGCGCTGATTGCGGCTTTGACTAAGTTTCTCAACCGTGAATACGGTTGGAATCTGATGGCGGACAATATCGCGTTGACCAATGGTTCGCAAAATGCGTTTTTCTATTTGTTTAACCTGTTTGGCGGCAAATTTAATCTTTCAGACGGCCAAACGGCTGAAAAAGCCATTTTGTTGCCGCTGGCGCCTGAATATATCGGTTATGCCGACGTGCATGTCGAGGGGCAGCATTTTATTTCGGTAAAACCAAAAATCGAAAATGTCGAACACGAAGGCGAAGAGGGATTTTTCAAATACCGTGTGGACTTTGACGCGCTGGGGAGCCTGCCTGAATTGAAAGAAGGCAAAATCGGCGCGATTTGCTGTTCGCGCCCGACCAACCCGACCGGCAATGTGTTGACTGACGGCGAGATGGCACGTTTGGACGCTTTGGCGCAGGAGCACGGGATTCCGCTGATTATCGACAACGCTTACGGAATGCCGTTCCCGAATATTATTTATAGTGATGTGACGCTCAACTGGCACGAAAACATCATCCTCTGCTTCAGCCTTTCTAAAATCGGCCTGCCCGGCGTGCGTACCGGCATTATTGTCGCCGCGCCGGAAGTGGTCAAAGCCGTCAGCAGTTTGAATGCGATTGTGAACCTGTCGCCAACCCGTTTTGGCGCGGCGATTGCGGCTCCGCTGTTAAACGACGGCCGTCTGAAACAGCTGGCCGATGAAGTGATTCAGCCGTTTTACCGTCAGCAGGCGCAAACGGCGGTTTCCCTGCTCAAGCGTGAATTGGGCGCGTATCCGTTGAAAATCCACAAGCCTGAAGGTGCGATTTTCTTATGGCTTTGGTTTGAAAACCTGCCTGTTTCGTCGCAAACCTTGTACGAAATGCTCAAAGCCGAAGGCACGCTGATTATTCCGGGCGAGCATTTCTTTGTCGGCATCGATAGGCAAGACTATCCGCACGCGCACGAGTGCATCCGCATGAGCATTGCGCAGGACGCGGAAACGCTGGAAAAAGGCATCGCCGCCATCGGCAGGGTGGTGCGCGGTTTGTACGATAAAAAATAAACGCTTTGAATAGGCAAAGGCCGTCTGAAACCTGAACAATTGGGTTTCAGACGGCCTTTTTGTCGGATTTAGATATGGTGGATAACCAGTTTTTTGCCTTCGTAATCGAGGACGTTGACGTCCATATCGAATAGGGTTTTGATGTTTTCGGCGGTGAAAATATCGTTGGGCTTGCCCTGCATGGCGACTTGGCCGTTTTTCATGGCGACGACGTAATCGGCGTAGGCGGCGGCCTGGTTGATGTCGTGCAGGACGACGACGGTGGTGCGTTTGTGTTCGTCGGTCAGCCGGCGCAGGATTTGCATGAGGGAGCGGGCATGATACATGTCGAGGTTGTTCAGCGGCTCGTCCAGCAAAACGTAGTCGGTGCGCTGGCAGAATACCATGGCAATCATGGCGCGTTGGCGTTGGCCGCCGGAAAGCTCGGTCAGGTAGCGGTCGGCGAAGTCTTGCAGGTGGAACTCGGCAAGCGCTTCTTCGACAATGGTTTTGTCGTTTTCAGACGGCCTGCCTTGGTGGTAGGGATAGCGGCCGAACATGAGCAGGTCACGCACAGTAATGCGGCTCATGATGCTGTTTTCTTGGGTGAGGATGGAAAGCGTGCGGGCGAGTTCGGCGGTGGGGGTGGTTTTGATGTCTTTGCCTGCGTAGCTGATGTCGCCGTGTACCAAGGGCTGCAGGCGTGCCATAAAGGAGAGGAGGGTGGACTTGCCTGCGCCGTTCGGGCCGATTAGCGCGGTAATGCCGCCTTCGGGGATGTCGAGGCTGACGTCGTTGAGGATGGGGTTGCTGCCGATGGTGTGGCTGACGTTGCGGATGGTAATCATAGGCGGGTCCGAAAATGGGAAGTTAGGGTTTCAGACGGCCTTTCAGCATGAGGCCGTCTGAATTTTATTCCTGTATGGTGTTTTTAGATTTCGCTGACGGTAACAAATTCGGGATTGTCGGCTTGGTCAATCAGGAAGGCGCGAACGCGTTCTTGCCAAAGCTCGCCGAATTGTTTGAGTTCGTCAGCACTTGCGCTGCCGCTGACGGCTTTGGGCATGATGTCGCGCATTTGCGGTGCAAAGGGTTGGAGCGCGGCATTGAGGCTGACGGCAACGGTTTTGCCGGTATCGCGGCGGCGGAGTGCGAGTGTGCCGTTGATTTCGCCTGCACCAAAGGACAAGAGGTGGCGGCGGGCAAAGCGTCCGGCTGGGCCTACGCCGCCAAAGCCGGTTTCGGGTGCTGCGCCGGTAAGGAGTTGGACGACGGAAGCGGTAACACCGGTTGTGCCTTCATCACGCTCGCCCTGCATAAAGGCTTCGATGTCGCCGCGTTGCGGCAGCTCTTCGCCGTAAAGGGCTTTCAGACCTTTGACCACCATCAGGTAGGCGCCGGCGACAGTCGGGCAGGAATGGCCGCACAGGCGCACGGCATCGGCGTAGTAGTAAGTGAGGATGCCGTTTTCGGCCGCGCCGAGGAAGTCGGCCAATGCGTCTTGGACGGTAATGGTCGGTGCGTCATCGAAGAATGAAGGGAGGCGTTCTTGTGTCATGAGGGTTGTCCTTTATGGGTTTGCTTAGGCCGTCTGAAGGTTTCAGACGGCCTGAAACCTTTGCGGCATACTGTTTACTGCGCTTTGAGCGGCATTTGCATTCAGTATTGCGGCAAAGGTTTCGGACTGAAACTGCGGTGTTATTTTAGGAGTATTTTTTTGTCCTGTATAAATTTTTCCGCCAGTTTTGTCACACCGTGGGTATTGAGGTGGTTGGTGTCAAAATATATCGGCAGGCCGTCTATGGTTTTGTCTGCCGGAATCGGACCCATGATGTTGACCCAATGCACGGCAGGCCGCTGTTTGACGATGTTTTCTATGGTTTTGTCGGCTTCGGCGGAGCGGGCAATTTCCGCTTTTTTATGCTCGGAAACGTATTGCATATCGATGCCGAGATGCTGTTTCAGGTAGTAATGGCGCAGGGGCAGTTGCGCGCTCATCGGCGTGTCAGCAAAGACGTAAACCTGTTTGCCCTGTTGGATCAGGGTATCGAGCATTTTGCCGAAATGCTCCGTAAAACCGGGTTTGTCGGTATGCAGGAACCAACGTTGCGAGATAAAGACCACCGGGTAGTTTTCGACTTTTTGTGCGATAAAGCGGTTGTAAGGGTTGCAGCGGTTGGCACGGCGGTCGCTTTGCGGTAGGAGGAAGCCGAAGGCAACGCCGCAACTGTTGGACGAAATAACATCGGCGGCAAAGCCTTCCTGTTTGCCCACTATATCAATAAAGGGCGTCAGGTGGGCGGCGTGGGAGTCGCCCATCAGCAAGACTTTGCTGCTTTGGTTTTCCGCACCGACCGCGCAGTCGGTTTTGGTCAAGGTATCCGCGCAGATTTTACTTTCGTCAACCGTATATAGGTTTGCCTCGTATGCGGCCGGTTTGGCAGTCAGCAGGTAGCCGGCGGCAGGAATCAGCAGGGCGAAATAGGCGGCGATTACCCCGATGAATTTCTTGGTGGTGAAATTCTTTATCCGTCGCGCTGGTGTTTCGACAAAGTAATAGGACAAAACGGACAAGCCGGACATCAGTACGACGGCCAATACAATCGCGGACATCGGCAAAGCGTTGTCCATGTAAACATAGCGCATGACGGCCAAGACCACCCAATGCCACAGATACAGCGAATAGGAAATCAAACCGATAAACACAACGGGCTTGAGGCTCAACAGTTTGGCGGTATTGAAGCCGTTTTGCGTTTGCAGGGTTTTGCCCGAGTAAATCAAGCCACCAACCGCCGTACAGCACAGCAGCCGTTCAATATTGCCTTCGCCGGGCAACACGCCGTAAGGAAGCAGCAACATGGCGGCAATCACCGCCATCATCGCCCAGCCGACCACAGGCGTGCTGAAGCGGTCGTTGTTTTGCGAGGGCGAAATAAAGGCGAAAAGTGCGCCGATCAGCAGCTCGTATGCGCGCACATAAGGCAGGAAATAAGGGTCCATGCCGAAGGTGGGCAAAAAGACGGACAGCAGGCTCAATACAATCAGCAAAAGGATGAATTGGCGGATGCTGCGTCCTTTGCTGAAGCGGAAAAAGGCAATCAGCAAAACCGGAAAAACAAAGTAAAACTGCTCTTCCAGCGATAAAGACCAAATGTGTTGCAAAGGTTTTTCCGCCGCGTCGGCATCAAAATAACCGCCGCGCCGTGCAAAAAACAGGTTGGCTGAAAACAGCAACGCAAACACTGCCGATTTGACGTATTGGCGCAGGTCAAACGACAAGAAAAAGATTGCGGCGGCCAAACTCGTACACAGCAATACGCAGGCGAAAACGGGCAAAATACGCTTGGCGCGGCGTTTGTAGAATTCTAAAAACGAAAAACTACCGTTCTGCATTTCGCGGCTGATGATGGTGGTGATCAGATAGCCGGACAAAACGAAAAACATATCCACGCCGAGAAAGCCGCCGGGCAGCCAAGCGGCGTCGATGTGGAAAATAATAACGGCCAAGACGGCCAAAGCCCGGATGCCGTCTAAGTCGGGACGGTATTTTAATGTCGTACTCATTTTTTGTAATTTTAGTAAATTTAGTGATGTTTACTATGAGTACGTGTCAGAAATTTAGTTTCATTTCAATGGTTAAATATTTTTTAACACGGGTTTCAGACGGCCTGAAGCTGTTTGGGCACGTTTAATTTATTTCTTTTTCAACACCAAATATAAAAATACCAAGCCGCCTGCAAATTCGACGACCACGCTCAATACGGCCTGCATGCCGAGGAAGTGTTCGAAGATGGTTTGCCCGCCGACCAACAGGATGCCGCCGACACAAAAAGTCATGGGCAGGCGGACGGAATGTTTGACCGACGGGGAAAAATGGTTGGCCAGCGCGGCAACCAGCAGGCCGAAAAAGCTTACCGGGCCGACAACGGCGGTCGCGGTCGCAACCAGCGCGGCGATCCACAACAGCAGCCATAAGGTATTGCGCGAGTAGTTGATGCCCAAATTGATGGCCTGATTGCGGCCGAGCAGGTAAACGTCGAGGCGGTGGCGTTCGCGCCAGATTACGGCGGCGCTGATGAGCAACACGACTGCGCCGATGCCCAACAATTCCGAGTGGACGGTATTGAAGGTGGCAAACATATTCGCCTGCGCGGCGGTAAATTCTTCGGGGTCAATCATGCGCGAAAGCAGCGACGACAGGCTGCGGAACAAAATCCCGAAAATCACGCCGATTAAAATCATGCGCGACAAATCGCGTCCGCCCTGTTTGATGAGCGTGTAAAACAGCAGCAGCGAGCCGCCCATCATGATGACCAGCTCAAAGCCGAATTTGCCCGTCAACGGCAGGGAAGAATAGCCTACGCCGCCGAGCGTAAACACCAGCAAGGTCTGCAAAAACACATACAGTGAATCGAAACCCAAAATCGAAGGGGTCAGAATCGGGTTGTTGGTCAGCGTTTGGAAAAGTTGTGTGGACACGCCGACCGCATAGGCGACCATCAGCAGCGCGGCAAGTTTGGTCAGGCGCAGGTTTAAAACAAAGTCCCAATCGCCTTTGACATTGAGCGTCATAAACAGGGCGCAGGAAACCAGCAACAGCGCAAAAGCCACCCACAACGGACGGCTGCTTCCTGCCATAAAATCGATATTTTTTTCAGACGGCATGAGCAGGTTTCCTTAATAAAAGCCACAAAAACAACACTGTACCCATGACTCCGAAAACAGTCGATACAGGGATTTCAAACGGAAACACAATCACGCGTCCGACAATGTCGCACAGCAACACCAAAGACGCGCCCAGCAAGGCCACCGCCGGCAGGCTTTGGCGCAGCTTGTCGCCCATCAGGCGGCTGATGATGTTCGGCACGACCAAGCCGATAAACGGAATATTGCCGACCGTTACGACCACCAAAGACGTAATCAGCGCCACAATAATCAGCCCCGACCACAGAATCGCCGTCCGGTTCAGCCCCAAGTTCACGCTCACCGTTTCGCCCAAACCCAAAATCGTCAGCTGGTCGGCAATCAAATAGGCAAACAAAGCCAAAACCCCCGTTGCCCACAACAGCTCATACCGCCCGAGCAACACGCCGGAAAAATCGCCCTGCTGCCACACGCCCAGCATTTGCAGCATTTCGTTTTGATACGCGATAAAGGTGGCCACCGCCTCAATCACACCGCCGAAAATAATCCCGACCAAAGGCACCATCAGTTGCGCGGTCGGCGGCAGGCGGCGGATCAGCAGCATAAAGACCAACATCCCGATCAGCGCGGCAACGGCGGCAACCGACATTTTTGCCAGCAGCGGCGCGGCCGGCAGCAGCAGGGTCATCAGCAGCAAACCCAAAGCTGCGCTTTGGCTTGCGCCCACCATCGACGGTTCGACAAAACGGTTGCGCATCAAAATCTGCATAATCATGCCGGCCACTGCCATCGATGCGCCTGTCAGCACAATGGCAAACGTGCGCGGCAGGCGGCTGATGAACATAACCTGTTGGCTGTCGGAGAGCGAAAACAGGGCGGACCATTTGAATTCGGCCACGCCGACTGACAGGCTGACGGCAAACAATATCAGCAGCGCCACGCCGTTGACCGCATTTAAAAATGAAGGTTTGTGAAACATAAAATGGTTCGGAAAAAAATAAGGCCGTCTGAAAGAAGGGTTAAGGTATTTGGCAAAAAAGGGCAGGTTTGCCCATCATAAAAACAGATGCAAACAGGCAAAAATTGTCCATTTGCACCATGTATTTTCAGACGGCCTAAATCCAATGACTTCAGGTCAAGCAGCTTGATCCTGTGCATCATCAAACCTTTCAGGCCGTCTGAAAGAAGCGGGCGGCTATGCCCACACGGAATTACTTGGCCGCATTAAACGCATCGCTTACCTGTTTGGAAGCGTTCAGCAATTCTTGTGCGCCGCCGGCCGCCAGATAGGTTTCCGGCACGAGGTACACGACTTGGCCTTTTTTCCAAGCGGTTGTTTCGGCAACCAGCGGATTGTTCAACACATCTTTCGCAGCCTGGCCTTCTTCGCCGATGGCCGCGCCGCGGTCTAAAACAAACAGCCAATCAGGGTTTTTCTCTTTCAGGTATTCAAAGCTGATAGGCTGGCCGTGGCTGCCTTCTTTAATCGATTCATCAACAGCGGGAACGCCGATGTCTTTATGCAACCAACCGCCCAAACGTGAGGAAGGGCCGAAAGCCGACATCTTACCGCCGTTGACCAATACCACCAAACCCTTGCCTTTGCCTTGAGCAGCAGTTTTCGCCGCTTCAAACGAAGCATCGATTTCCGCTTTCAGCTTGTCCGCTTCGGCCTGTTTGCCGAAGATTTGCCCCAGTGCGTCGATGCGCTCTTTAGAACTTTCTTTCAGATTGGCGGTTTCAGCGGTCATCTCGATGGTCGGCGCGATCTCGTTCAACTTGTCAAATGCTTTGGCTGCACGGCTGCCGATGATGATGAGCTGCGGTTTGTAAGCGTTGAGTGCTTCGTAGTCAGGCTCAAACAGCGTGCCGGCAGGTTTCGTGGTTTTGAAATATTCGTCCAAGTAGGGCAGGCGGTTTTTGTCGACGGACAAACCGGTTTTCACGCCCAGTTTGTTTAAAGTGTCGAGCATGCCCAAATCGTAAACGGCGATACGCTCCGGATTTTGCGGCACTGTTGCTTCACCGCGCGTGGTTTTCACCGTCAGGCTTGCGCCTTCGGTTTGGGCGGCAGAAGCGGAAGCAGTTTGCGCCTGATTGGAAGCAGAATCTTTCGGTGAACACGCACCCAAAGCGAGGGCGCAGCATACGGCTAAAGCGGTCAAACGTAACATAGAGTTTCTCCGTGGTCGGAAATAAAGTAAATAGAAATGATAACTTGTATCGGATTATAAAGCTAGACGCCGTCTGAAAACTTTTGTTTTCAGACGGCTTTTTCAAGCTGGTTGCTTAGAAGCGGTAGTTCACGCTCAAGCGGACATCACGGCCTGGCTCAGACAGGGTATTGGCACCTGCGCGTTGGCTGTGCGGCTTGTAGTTTTTATCAAAGACATTGTTGACAGAGAAGTTGACGTTCAAATCGTCTTTGCCTGTCGGTTTCCAGTTGGCGAAGATATCGTTGACGCCGTAGCCTGCACGGACGACGTTCAGAGCCACATCAGAGCCGCGCGAGGTCGGGGCATAGCCTGCATTTTGGACATAACGTCCGCGCCAGCCGATTTCCAGATTCGGATTGTCGAATTGGTACGACAGACCGGTTGTCCATGTGCGTCCCATAGGGATGGCAGTTGTCACGATGTCGGCGGTATCGCCGTTCAGCTTCGGTCTGCTGTAAGCTACGCCTGCACGTGCGGTCAGACCTTTCCAGCGGTAGGCAGCATTCAGTTCGTAACCTCTGTTTTTCAGCTTGCCGCCGTTATACCAGACATAGTACTTTCCAGTTGGAAGGATGGCCTGTACATCTTTGATTTGTTGATGGAAATAGCTGCCGGATAATGTAAGGGCAGAATTCCAGTGGTAGTTGAAGCCGATTTCTGCATTTCGCGAGCGTTCCGCTTTCAAATCAGGCGATGCTTTAATCGATCTGTTGCTTGCTAAAGCTGCTTCGTACAGGCGGGGGCTGCGGGTTGCATAGTTCAGGCTGGTGTTGATGGAAAAATCAGGGGTAATGTCATAAACCAACCCGATGCTTGGATTGAGGTTGCCGTCTGAATTTTCTGTATTACTGCTGGTTTTCATTTTCCAGCGGTCATAGCGCAAACCTGTGGTCAGCGTAACCGGAGAGAAATCCCAAATGCCTTCTACATATACGCCGGCATCGCTTTTCTTCTCGTTGTTTTCTCCGTTTGAGCTGCTTTTTTGAGTGCGCCAGTTGACTCCGTATTTCAGGGTATGGCGGTCAAATAGACGGCTGTCGAGATTCAGATTGGCTCCGTATGTCCGTACTTCGCCGTCCAATTCATAATTTGGATTGGGGACTTCATCACGTTTGGTGTTTAAACGGTAAACATTGGCTTTGATTTTGTCGATAAAGCCCAAGTTTCCGCCTTTGAATTCCAAGTTGGTGGTGTCTTGGGTCAGCGTGCGGTAGCGCGGCGAGTTGGTGGCGACATTCGGAATACGGTTGCCGTTGGCATCCAAAACGTATTGACCCGTACGGCGGTCAGTTTGGAATACTTGCGAGAAATCGAACTCTTCGCGCAGGGCGCGTTCCCCATATTGTTTCTCTTGGCGGTGGCTTAATTCAATACGGTTGTCTTCGTTGAAACGATAGCCGATTTTGCCCAACAAGCCGCGTGAACCCAATCCACTGTTTAAAACCTTATCGCTTCCGAGTAGATTACGGTAGCCTTTGCCTGCCGTGTATTCTTTGTCGCGTACGAAATTGCCTGAAACCAAAGCGTCAAAACCGCCTGCCTGACCATAAACGCTTGCGCCGCGTGAATAGCCTTTATTGCTGCTGATACCGGCATTGACTTTGAAACCGACGTTTTGACCTTCTCTCAGCAAATCTTTGGCTTCAACCGTTTCGGCAACAATCGCGCCGCTGGTTGCGCCGATACCTGCTGAGGCAGAACCTGTACCTTTTTGCACGGCAACGACTTTTACCAATGCGGGGTCAAGCATAAAGCGGCCGTTGTGGTGGAAAATCTGGCTGTCGGTGTAGGTATCGTCAACTTTATAGTCTATTTGGTCTTGACCCATACCGCGGATGGTTACCCACTGCGACTGACCGTTGCCGCCACCGAAACTGATAGAGGGTTCGTTGAACAATACGTCTTTTAAATCAGTGGAAGTCGTTTCTTCCATACGTTTTGTCGTTACACGGTGTGTGGCGCTTGTAGCCTGACCTTTAACGGTAACGGTATCAAGTACAACATTGTCTTTGGCTTCATTTTCTGCGTGTGCAAAACCGGCTGCCAGTGTCAGTGACAGCAGGCTCAGTCGGAACAGGGGCGTATTCATTGAGAAATGTCCTTAATAAAATGACAGTAATAAAAAATAAAAGAAAATAAAGAGGAATTAATTTTAAAATATGCAATTAAGAATAATCATCATTTATAATAGTGCATTAAAAAGAAATAGTTGTAAAGAGTTGTATTGAATTTGTAAAGGAAGTAGGTTGTTTTTAAACGAACTTTGCAGTTGGTATATCAGGCCGTCTGAAAAATATGTGATCAGACATTTTTGCGTATGAAAATATTTGGAAAGACTGCATAGAATTTTTTACTTTTTCCCTTGAATTTGTCGCAAACAACCCAAATCTACCCGCCATTACGGCAGGCTTTCCATAAGCGTGTCGCTATTTCCAAGCAAACCGTGTCTGTCATGTTGGACAGGCAATTGTTTTCAATCTATTTATTTATCGGAGCATTAAGACATGACCATCCGCCCTTTACACGACCGCGTAGTCGTCAAACGCTTAGAAGCTGAAGAAAAAACCGCCTCCGGCATCGTTTTGCCGGGTGCGGCTGCTGAAAAACCCGACATGGGCGAAGTAATCGCCGTGGGTGCGGGCAAAATCGGTAAAGACGGCGAGCGCCGTCCGCTGGATGTCAAAGTCGGCGACAAAGTGATCTTCGGCAAATACAGCGGCCAAACTGTAAAAGCCGACGGCGAAGAGCTGTTGGTAATGCGTGAAGAAGACATCTTCGGTATCGTTGAATAATTGTTGAATTAAGTTTCAGAACCAAAGGCCGTCTGAATCAAACATGAAGTTTTCAGACGGCCTCAAACAGATTTTTAATATTGATTTGGAGAATTTAAATGGCAGCAAAAGACGTACAATTCGGCAATGAAGTTCGCCAAAAAATGGTAAACGGCGTCAATGTATTGGCAAACGCCGTACGCGTAACTTTGGGCCCTAAAGGCCGCAACGTGGTACTCGACCGCGCTTTCGGCGGCCCGCACATCACTAAAGACGGTGTGTCTGTCGCAAAAGAAATCGAATTGAAAGACAAATTCGAAAACATGGGCGCGCAAATGGTAAAAGAAGTGGCGTCTAAAACCAACGACGTAGCCGGCGACGGTACCACTACTGCAACCGTATTGGCACAATCCATCGTTGCCGAAGGCATGAAATACGTGACCGCCGGCATGAACCCTACCGACCTGAAACGCGGTATCGACAAAGCCGTTGCCGCTTTGGTTGACGAGCTGAAAAACATCGCCAAACCTTGCGACACTTCTAAAGAAATTGCCCAAGTCGGCTCTATTTCCGCTAACTCTGACGAACAAGTCGGCGCGATTATTGCCGAAGCGATGGAAAAAGTCGGCAAAGAAGGCGTGATTACCGTTGAAGACGGCAAGTCTTTGGAAAACGAGCTGGACGTAGTTGAAGGTATGCAGTTCGACCGCGGCTACCTGTCTCCTTACTTCATCAATGACGCTGAAAAACAAATCGCTGCTTTGGACAATCCGTTTGTATTGTTGTTCGACAAAAAAATCAGCAATATCCGCGATTTGTTGCCTGTTTTGGAACAAGTGGCCAAAGCCAGCCGTCCGCTCTTGATTATCGCTGAAGACGTAGAAGGCGAAGCCTTGGCGACTTTGGTGGTGAACAACATCCGTGGCATCCTGAAAACCGTTGCCGTTAAAGCCCCTGGCTTCGGCGACCGCCGCAAAGCCATGTTGCAAGACATCGCCATCCTGACCGGCGGCGTGGTGATTTCCGAAGAAGTCGGCCTGTCTCTGGAAAAAGCGACTTTGGACGATTTGGGTCAAGCCAAACGCATCGAAATCGGTAAAGAAAACACCACCATCATCGACGGCTTCGGCGACGCAGCCCAAATCGAAGCGCGTGTTGCTGAAATCCGCCAACAAATCGAAACCGCAACCAGCGAATACGACAAAGAAAAACTGCAAGAGCGCGTGGCTAAATTAGCCGGCGGTGTGGCAGTGATCAAAGTCGGTGCCGCTACCGAAGTCGAAATGAAAGAGAAAAAAGACCGCGTGGAAGACGCGTTGCACGCTACCCGCGCAGCCGTTGAAGAAGGCGTGGTTGCAGGCGGTGGCGTAGCCCTGTTGCGTGCCCGTGCTGCTCTGGAAAACCTGCACACCGGCAATGCCGACCAAGACGCAGGCGTACAAATCGTATTGCGTGCCGTTGAGTCTCCGCTGCGCCAAATCGTTGCCAACGCAGGCGGTGAACCTAGCGTGGTTGTGAACAAAGTGTTGGAAGGCGAAGGCAACTACGGTTACAACGCAGGCTCCGGCGAATACGGCGACATGATCGAAATGGGCGTACTCGACCCTGCCAAAGTAACCCGTTCTGCGCTGCAACACGCCGCATCTATCGCCGGCCTGATGCTGACCACAGACTGCATGATCGCTGAAATCCCTGAAGAAAAACCTGCTATGCCTGATATGGGCGGCATGGGTGGTATGGGCGGCATGATGTAAGGCCGTCTGAAACCTTCAGACAAAAAGCAAAACCGCACGGTAATCAGCCGTGCGGTTTTTTTATTTGCCAGTGGAAAGCGTGAGATGGTGAGGCGAATGCCATGATTTACGGAGAAATAAGGGTAGCTATTTCCATTGAAACAGAAGCAGTTAAATAAACTTCATCATCAAAAAAGGCCGTCTGAAACTTTATTTTGCGTTTCAGACGGCCTGATTAATGATCTAAACCGTTACTTTTTGCTTGAACGGCTGTATCGGACAGCTTGAGACAAGATTTCTTCAATTTCTATCCACATAATGCCTCCTTACAGTAAACCAGGTTGACCTAAAGCCGGGTCGTTGGCTCTTGCCGCTTGGGCATCTTCGACAGTCAGTCCAAGGGCTTTGGCTACGCCTTCGCCGTATGCCGGGTCGCAACGGTAGCAGTTGCGGATGTGGCGGTATTTGATGAAGTCGGGCGCGTCGCCCATGGCTGCGGCGGTATTGCCGAACAAAGCCTGTTTCTGCGCGTCGTTCATCAGGTTAAACAAGGCGCGCGGTTGGCTGAAGTAGTCGTCATCGTCTTGGCGGTAGTCCCAGTGCGCCGCGTCGCCGTTGATTTTCAAAGGTGGTTCGGCGAAGTCGGGCTGTTGCTGCCATTGGCCGAAGCTGTTGGGTTCGTAGTGCGGCAGGCTGCCGTAGTTGCCGTCGGCACGGCCTTGTCCGTCACGCTGGTTGCTGTGAACAGGACAACGCGGGCGGTTGACGGGAATTTGGCGGAAGTTTACGCCCAAACGGTAGCGCTGCGCATCAGCGTAATTGAACAAACGGGCTTGCAGCATTTTGTCGGGGCTGGCGCCGATACCGGGAACCAGGTTGCTCGGTGCGAAGGCGGATTGTTCCACATCGGCGAAGAAGTTTTCGGGATTGCGGTTTAACTCAAATTCGCCCACTTCAATCAGCGGATAGTCTTTTTTCGGCCAAACTTTGGTCAGGTCGAAAGGATGATAAGGCACTTTTTCCGCATCGGCTTCAGGCATAACTTGGATGTACATTGTCCATTTCGGAAACTCGCCGCGCTCGATGGCTTCGTACAGGTCGCGCTGATGGCTTTCGCGGTCGTCGGCGATGATTTTGGCGGCTTCTTCGTTGGTCAGGTTTTTAATGCCTTGCTGGCTGCGGAAATGGAATTTCACCCAGAAACGCTCGCCCGCTTCGTTCCAGAAGCTGTATGTATGCGAACCGAAGCCGTGCATATGGCGGTAGCTGGCAGGGATACCGCGGTCGCTCATGACGATGGTAACTTGGTGCAGGGCTTCGGGCAGCAGCGTCCATAAGTCCCAGTTGTTCGTAGCAGAGCGCATATTGGTGCGCGGGTCGCGTTTGACGGCTTTATTCAGGTCGGGGAATTTACGCGGGTCGCGTAGGAAGAACACGGGCGTGTTGTTGCCGACCATATCCCAGTTGCCTTCTTCGGTATAAAACTTCAACGCAAAGCCGCGGATGTCGCGTTCCGCATCGGCTGCGCCGCGCTCGCCTGCCACGGTGGTGAAACGGGCGAACATCTCGGTTTGCTTGCCGACTTCGCTGAAGATTTTGGCGCGGGTGTATTTTGTGATGTCGTGTGTCACGGTAAACGTACCGAACGCGCCCGAACCTTTGGCGTGCATACGGCGTTCGGGGATGACTTCGCGCACGAAGTCGGCAAGTTTTTCATTCAGCCACAAATCCTGCGCCAGCAACGGACCGCGCGGGCCTGCGGTCAGGCTATTTTGATTGTCGGCAACGGGCGCGCCGTTGTTCATGGTCAGGTGGGTAACTGGGCATTTGGAGATGGACATAGTTATTTCCTTTGTGAAATGGTCAGTGGTTTATAAAACGATTTGCCGGAAGGCATATTCGTAGCCGGTTTCTTGACATTCATAAATTTCTTGTATCGACATTTGTTTTTCCTTTTGCTTAAGCTATGAAAAGAACTATACAGAAAGGTTTTGACTATTGGAACTATGAAATCGATTTAGAATTAATATTAATAATCAGGAATTAAATTTCATTAGTTTTTATTAATGGTAAAGCTGTAAAAAAAGGCCGTCTGAAACTTTATTTTGCGTTTCAGACGGCCTTATTTTTAGTCAAAACAAAGGATTATTTATCCAGTTTGGCTTTGCGTTCTTCCAGCCAGTGTTCCAAGTAGTGGATGCTGACACCACCTTTTTGGAAACCTGGGTCGCTGAACAAGTCGCGGTGCAGCGGCGTATTGGTTTTGATGCCGGTAATCGCCAGCTCGGCAAGGGCTACGCGCATTTTTGCCATGGCTTGGTCGCGGTCTTTACCGACGACACAGATTTTGCCGATCAGGCTGTCGTAGTAAGGAGGGATGCGGTAGCCTTGGTAAATGTGGCTGTCGACGCGGATGCCGAAGCCGCCGGGCAGGTGGCAGCTTTCAATTAAGCCCGGGCTTGGAATGAAGTTGTACGGGTCTTCGGCATTGATACGGCACTCAAACGCGTGGCCTTCGACTTGAATGTCTTCCTGTTTGTATTGCAAAGGCAGGCCGGATGCGATGCGTAATTGCTCTTGGACGATGTCCACGCCGGTGATAAGTTCGGTAACCGGATGCTCAACTTGAACGCGTGTGTTCATCTCGATAAAGAAGAATTCGCCGTCTTCGTACAGGAATTCAAACGTACCTGCGCCGCGATAACCGATGCGTTTGCAAGCGTCGGCACAGGCTTTGCCGATTTTGGCACGTTCTTCTTCAGTGATGAACGGAGCCGGTGCTTCTTCGATGACTTTTTGGTGGCGGCGCTGCATGGAGCAGTCGCGCTCGGCGAGGTAGATGGCGTTGCCGTGTTCGTCGGCAATCACTTGAATTTCGACGTGGCGCGGACGTTGCAGGTAGCGTTCCATGTAAACCATCGGGTTACCGAATGCCGCACCTGCTTCGGCTTTAGTCATTTCGACAGACTGGAGGAGGTCTTCTTTTTTCTCGACGACGCGCATACCGCGACCGCCGCCGCCGCCAGAGGCTTTGATAATGACGGGATAACCGACTTTATCGGCGATTTTGAGGATTTCTTCGCCGTCGTCCGGCAATGCACCGTCAGAGCCGGGAACGCAAGGCACGCCGGCTTCAATCATGGCGTGTTTGGCGGATACTTTGTCGCCCATCAGACGGATGGTGTCGGCTTTAGGGCCGATGAAGACAAAGCCGGATTGTTCGACTTGTTCGGCAAAATTGGCGTTTTCGGCGAGGAAGCCGTAGCCGGGGTGGATGCCGTCGGCTTCGGTTACTTCGGCAGCAGCAATGAGGGCGGGAATGTTGAGGTAGCTTTGTGCAGATGCGGCAGGGCCGATGCACACGGATTCGTCGGCGAGTTTGACGTGTAGGCTGTCTTTGTCGGCTTCGGAATGGACGGCGACGGTGGCGATGCCCATTTCACGGCAGGCACGCAGGACGCGCAGGGCGATTTCGCCCCGGTTGGCGATCAATACTTTTTTCAGCATGATAATCTTTCCGGATGGTTCAGACGGCCTCAGCGGCCGCCTAATGCGTTGCGGATTTTTTGGTCGGTTTTGTATTGGCTCAAAGCGTAAACCGACCACATGGCTGCCGGTATCCAGCCAACCAGCGTACATTGCAGAATCAGACAGATGATGCCTGCAAATGGACGGCCGATGGTGAAAAACTGAAGCCATGGCAAGAAAATAGCCAAAATCAGACGCATGGTTTGTCCTTAATGAACAGAAAAAGGAATTTCAGACGGCCTTAAAGATAAAGGCCGTCTGAAAAAGCGGATTATTCAATGATGAAGAGCGGCTCGCCGTATTCGACCGGAGTACCGTTTTCAACCAGAATTTCTTTAACGACACCGGATTTCTCGGCTTCGATTTCGTTCATCAGCTTCATGGCTTCGATGATGCACAAAGTATCGCCTGCTTTGACTTGTTGGCCGACTTCGACGAAAGCGGCGGCGTTCGGGCCTGGGGCGCGGTAGAACGTACCGACCATAGGCGATTTTTGCGCGTTGGACAAATCGCGAGCGGCAGGGGCGGCGGCTGGAGCGGCTGCGGCCGGAGCAGCAGCAACAGGGGCGGCAACCGGAACGGCTGCGGCAGGTGCCGGAGCAGCATAAACAGGAGCTGCGGCGGCAGTGGTGCGCGTAATGCGGACTTTTTCTTCGCCTTCGGTAACTTCAATTTCTGCAATGCCTGATTCTTCGACCAAATCAATCAGTTTTTTTAATTTACGCAAATCCATTGCTTTTCCTTTTTAGCGCGGCATAAAGTGCATATTGGGTATGCGCCGCTGTGGTTTTAGATGATTTCCTGAGACGTCGGAAGGTAGGTTTGCCATCCGGCGTTTAAATAATGTCGGAACAGGGCGGAGCCTGAGAAATGAATCTGGTTATTTTCCCGAACTTGTCGGTAAATGTCCAGTAAAAGATAGAAAAAAGGCGTTTTTCGGCGAAAAAAGAAAGGAACGCTGATTTTTGTTAAAAAGTGATTTTTTCAAGAGCGTTTATTCTAATTTATTGGTTTTTCGACAAAACATGCCGTCTGAAAACCAACTTTGCGCGTATAATGGCGCCTGTTTTTTTTAAGTATGCACGATAATGGATATTTCCGATTTTGATTTTGAATTGCCCGAAAAACTGATTGCCCAGCATCCTCCGGAAGTGCGCGGCAGCAGCAGGCTTCTGGTTGCCTTGTCTACATTGCCGATTGAAGACAAACATTTCGGCGATTTACCCGATTATGTCGCTCCGGGCGATGTGCTGGTGTTTAACAATACCAAAGTGATGAAGGCACGCCTGTTCGGCCAAAAAGCCAGCGGTGGCAAAATCGAAGCCCTGATTGAGCGGGTATTGGACGCGCATACTGCATTGGCGCACATCCGCTCGTCCAAATCGCCGAAACCGGGTACAGAATTGATTTTTGAAGGCGATATCCGTGCCGTCATGATGGAGCGTGCGGAAGAATTGTTTTGCCTGAAATTTGAAGGCGAGCAAACCGTTTACGAACTTTTAGAGCAAAACGGCCATCTGCCCTTGCCGCCTTATATCGAACGCGCGGCCGATGATGAAGACGACAGCCGCTATCAGACCGTGTACGCCAAGTATCAAGGCGCAGTGGCCGCGCCGACGGCAGGCTTACACTTTACCGATGAATTGTTGGGTCGTCTGAAAGCCAAAGGCGTAGAAACCGCAGAAGTGACCCTGCACGTCGGTGCCGGCACATTCCAACCCGTGCGCGTCGATAAAATTGAAGAACACAAAATGCACAGCGAGTGGTTTGACGTACCGGTCGAGACTGTTGCCGCCGTTGAGGCTGCCAAAGCGCGCGGCAATAAGGTGTGGGCTGTGGGCACAACCTCCATGCGCGCCTTGGAATCTGCCGCACGCGAAACAGGCCGTCTGAAATCCGGTCGCGGCGATACCGATATTTTTATTACGCCGGGTTACCGCTTCAATGTTGCCGACCGCTTGATTACCAACTTCCACCTGCCCAAATCAACCTTGCTGATGCTCGTCAGTGCGTTTTCGGGCATGGAGCATATCCGCAGCGTTTACCGTCATGCGGTGGAACAGGAATACCGCTTTTTCAGCTATGGCGATGCGATGATTTTGGGGAAAGCGGAATAAATCGGAAACGGATTGGAGCGTTTCAAACAGAGGTTATTTGGGTTGTCCCGAATCTGAATCAGTTTGAACGCTCTACTAAAATACGCGAATTAAAATAAATTATTGAAGTAAACACGCGAAGTTATTGGAATTTGAGTTGTAAGAAATAAAGCACAAAACAAAAAGGCCGTCTGAAAATCGTTTTTCAGACGGCCTTTTATCTTTCCATGCTTAGGCGTCGATGTTTTGCGCCAGCAGGGCGTTGTTTTCGATGAAGGCGCGGCGCGGTTCAACTTCGTCGCCCATCAGGGTAACGAACACTTCGTCGGCGGCGATGGCGTCTTCGATGCGGACTTTCAGAAGGCGGCGGACGGTAGGATCCATCGTGGTTTCCCAAAGTTGTTCCGGGTTCATCTCGCCCAAGCCTTTGTATCGTTGGATGGACATGCCTTTTTGGGCAACGCTCATCAAGATGTCCAAAGCGCCTTCAAAGTTGTCGATGTCGTATTCGTTGTCGCCTTTGTAGAGCTTCGCCCCTTTGCCGACCATGCCTTTGAGTGCGGCGGCGGTTTGGGTAAGGGTTTGGTAGGCTTTGCTGTTGAGGAACTTAGGCTCAAGGTAGCTCACCATCACATTGCCGTGCAGCTTGCGTGTGATTTTGATGAACTGGTGTCCTTCGTGGCCTTCGATGCGTTCGAGCGCGACTTCTTTTTCGTCCAAGAGGCCGCTCAATTCGGCAACTGCGCGGTCTGCACTTTCTGCCGTGCTGAGATCGACCGGCGAAGCATGCAACATGGCATGCAGGACGAGTTCGTCAATGATGCGGCTTTCTTGCTCGATGACGGTTTTGGCCAACAGGAATTGTTTGGCAGTATTGGCAAGCTCTTCGCCTTCGATGGTGCGGCCGTCTGAAACGATTTTGGCTTTTTCCAAGGCCAAACCGAGCAGCCATTGGTCTTTTTCCAGTTCGTCTTTGAGATAGCGCTCTTGTTTGCCGTATTTGGCTTTGTACAAAGGCGGCTGGGCAATGTAGATGTAGCCGCGTTCGACCAGCTCGGGCATTTGGCGGTAGAAGAAGGTCAGGAGCAGGGTGCGGATGTGCGCGCCATCCACGTCGGCATCGGTCATGATGATGATGCGGTGGTAGCGCAGTTTTTCGGCATTGAATTCTTCTTTGCCGATGCCCGCGCCCAAAGCGGTAATCAGCGTGGCGACTTCTTGGCTGGCCAGCATTTTTTCAAAACGTGCTTTTTCGACGTTCAAAATTTTACCTTTGAGCGGCAAAATCGCTTGGAATTTGCGGTCGCGGCCCTGCATGGCGGAACCGCCTGCGGAGTCTCCCTCGACGAGGTAGAGTTCGGACAGGGCAGGGTCTTTTTCTTGGCAGTCAGCCAGTTTGCCCGGTAGACCCAAACCGTCCATCACGCCTTTGCGGCGGGTAATTTCGCGGGCTTTGCGGGCGGCTTCGCGCGCGCGCGCGGCATCGACGATTTTGCTGGTGATAATTTTGGCTTCGGTTGGGTTTTCTTCAAGGAAGTCGGTCAGGGCTTGGTTGATGACTTCATTGACAACGGGGCCGATTTCGCTAGAAACCAGTTTGTCTTTGGTTTGCGATGAGAATTTCGGATCGGGCAGTTTGACGGACAAAACGCAGGTCAGGCCTTCACGCATATCGTCGCCGGCGGTTTCCACTTTGGCTTTTTTAGCCACTTCGTTGGCTTCGATATAGTTGTTGATGGTGCGGGTCATCACTTGGCGCAGCGCGGTCAGATGGGTGCCACCGTCGCGTTGCGGAATGTTGTTGGTGAAACATTGCACGCTTTCTTGGTAGCTGTCGTTCCATTGCATCGCGCATTCGACGCTCATGCCGTCTTTTTCGCCGAATGCGTAGAAGATTTTTTCGTGCAACGGCGTTTTTTTGCGGTTCATGTATTGCACGAAGCCGGCCACGCCGCCGGAGAGGGCGAAGCTTTCGTGTCTACCGTCGCGTTCGTCGATCAGCTCGATGTCTACGCCGTTATTCAGGAAGGAGAGTTCGCGGATACGTTTGGCGAGGGTGTCGAAGCTGTATTCGACATTGCCGAAGGTTTCGCTGCTGGCGAGGAAGCGTACGGTTGTGCCTTTTTTGTCGGAATCGCCGACGACCTTCAACGGCTCTTCGGTTTCGCCGCGCACGAAGCGGACGAAGTGTTCTTTACCGTCGCGGTAGATGGTCAGCGTTACCCAGTCGGATAGCGCGTTGACGACGGATACGCCCACGCCGTGCAAGCCGCCGGAGATTTTGTAGCTGTTGTTGTCGAATTTGCCGCCTGCGTGCAAGACGGTCATGATGACTTCGGCGGCGGAGCGGCCTTCTTTCGGATGGATGCCGGTCGGCATACCGCGGCCGTTGTCGGCCACGCTGACGGAATTGTCGGCATGGATGGTTACGGTGATTTTGTCGCAATGTCCGGCGAGCGCTTCGTCAATGGCGTTGTCGAGCACCTCGAACACCATGTGGTGCAGGCCACTGCCGTCCTGCGTGTCGCCGATATACATACCGGGGCGTTTGCGTACCGCTTCCAAGCCTTCCAGCACTTGTATGCTGTCGGCGCCGTATTCTTCGTGTTTTTGGTCAGTCATGGTCTTTTCTTGCTGAATTTCAAGGAATTTTTCCGTGCGCGCAATGAAATGTCAAACGGGCGCAGCGGATGTGTTCCGAAAGGTCAAAATAATAGGCAATTATACCTGATTTTGCTGGAATATTCAGCGTTTTAAGTACAAAAAGGCCGTCTGAAAGATTAAATTTCAGACGGCCTTTGTATCGGAAAACAGGTTTAGCGTTTGACGCCACTCAATCGCGCCCAGCCTTCTTCGATTTCGGCAGGTTCGATGTCGAACCATTGGCTGTAAATGCCGCTGAGTTCTTCGACTTGTTCGTCCAAAAGGCCGGACAAGACAATGCGGCCACCTTGTTTGGTGCGTGCGGCAAGCATTTCGCCGAGCATACGCAGCGGGTTGGCCAGAATGTTGGCGACAACGACATCAAATTGACCTTGTGGCAGGCCGTCCGGCAGGTAGAACTGCGCGTCGACGTTGTTTTGCGCGGCATTGTCTTTGCTGGCGCGGATGGCTTGTTCGTCAATGTCTACGCCGATGGCGGAGCCTGCACCGAGTTTGAGGGCGGCAATGGCCAAAATGCCTGAGCCGCAGCCGTAGTCCAATACGCTTTCGCCGCCTTTGAGCTGCGTGTCCAGCCATTTGAGGCAGAGACGTGTGGTCGGATGGCTGCCTGTGCCGAAGGCAAGACCCGGGTCGAGTTGCAGGTTGACGGCGTTGCCGTCGGGCGCTTCGTGCCAAGACGGGGTAATCCATAGGCGGTCGGAAATTTGAATCGGGTCGAATTGCGCTTGGGTCAGGCGTACCCAGTCTTGATCTTCAAGGATTTCGCCGGTGTATTTCAAATCGTTCAAACCGCATTCCTGCGCGGCGGCTTCGATAATGGAAGCGGCATCGTCGCTTTCGCCGAAAAGGGCGATGACTTTGCTTTGTTGCCAGATTTGTTCGGTCGGCATGCCCGGCTCGCCGAAAATGGCCTGCTCGTTTTCTGTACCGGCGTAGGCATCTTCAATGGCGGCGGACAATGCGCCGTGTTCCATCAGCGCGTCGGCAAGGCGTTCGGCGACGGCATCGTTGACGTTGATGGTGATTTGTTGATAGGACATGGTGGGGCTTTCTTTTTAATAAGGCCGTCTGAAAATCGACGTTGTGCTTTCAGACGGCCTTGTCAGGGATGAAACCTGATGATGCGGGTTTATCGGTTTTTCAAACCCAGTACGTCTTGCATATCGTACAGGCCTTTTTTGCCGTTTGCCCAAACTGCGGCGCGTACGGCACCGGCGGCAAAGGTCATGCGGCTGCTGGCTTTGTGGGTGATTTCCACGCGCTCACCGTCGGTGGCGAAGAGGGCGGTGTGGTCGCCGACGATGTCGCCTGCGCGGACGGTGGCAAAACCGATGGTGGACGGATCGCGCGGGCCGGTGTGGCCTTCGCGGCCGTAAACGGCGCATTCTTTGAGGTCGCGGCCGAGGGCGTCGGCGATGACTTCACCCATACGCAATGCGGTACCGCTTGGAGCATCGACTTTGTGGCGGTGGTGGCCTTCGATGATTTCGATGTCGTAGCCTTCGTTTAACACGCGGGCGACGGTGTCGAGGATGTGGAAGGTGAGGTTGACGCCGACGCTGAAGTTGGCGGCGAAAACAACGCCTATTTTTTCGCCTGCGGCTTGGATGGCGGCTTTGCCTGCGTCGTCAAAACCGGTGGTGCCGATGATGATGTTGACGCCTTTTTCCACGCATTTTTGCAGGTGTTTCAGGGTTGGCTCGGGGCGGGTAAAGTCGATGAGGACATCGCTTTGAGCCAGTACGGCATCCACGTCGTCTGAAATGGCGACGCCGGTTTTGAGGCCGGAGGCGAAGCCTGCATCCAAACCCAATACTTCCGAACCGGAATGCTCGAGTGCGCCGGAGAGGACGGTGTCGGGATGGTTGTTGACGGCTTCAACCAAAACGCGGCCCATGCGGCCGTTGACGCCGGCGATGGCGATTTTCAATGCGCTCATGGGGCTTCCTTATTGCGGCTTGGTTTCGGTAGTCGGAACGATGTTTTGTTCGGCTTGAACCGCTTCGATGGATTTTTGAATGGCATCGCCTTCGGCGCGTGCGAGGACGTCGTTTTCAAAGTACAGGGTCAGGTTGCTTTGTTCTTTGATGATGCCGTTGCGGCTGGTATTGAAAGTGTAATCCCAGCGGTCGGCATGGAAGGCGTCGCGCAGGAGCGGCGTACCGAGCAGCAGTTGGACTTGGTCGCGGGTCATACCTTGGCGCAGGGAAACCACGGCGCGAGGATTGAGCTCGTTACCTTGAATGATTTTAAGTTTGTAGGATGGAAAGTTGGATACGCGCTCGGCACTGCATGAGGCCAGACCTAAAATAGCGGCGATGGCAAGGCATAAGGCTTTATTCACGGGCTTACCTTTCTGTGTCATTTCGGGAAAGATGTTTATCATCGCTTGAATATTTTTAAAAAGCAAACGATAATCATCTTCTTAATTTTTCTTTTCGCCGATTTTCAATTGCAAGACCGGCGGCAGATTGCCGTCCTTTAACGGCCCAATAGTGGGCAAACGGGCGGAAAGTGCGTATTATAACGGTTATTACCTTACAGGGATATTGAATATTATGGAAAAATTCAGCAACATTGCGCAATTGAAAGACAGTGGTTTGAAAGTTACGGGTCCACGTTTGAAAATTTTGGACTTGTTTGAAACTCATGCCGAGGAGCATTTGAGTGCGGAAGATGTGTACCGTATCCTGTTGGAAGAGGGCGTGGAAATCGGCGTGGCGACGATTTACCGTGTGTTGACCCAGTTTGAACAGGCCGGCATTTTGCAACGCCACCACTTTGAAACCGGCAAAGCGGTTTACGAATTGGACAAAGGCGATCACCACGACCACATCGTTTGCGTGAAATGCGGCGAAGTAACCGAATTCCACAATCCGGAAATCGAAGCGCTGCAAGACAAAATCGCTGAAGAAAACGGTTACCGTATCGTTGACCACGCGCTGTATATGTACGGCGTATGCGGCGAATGCCAAACCAAAACCAAACGTTAATCAGTTTGTATGTTGATTTTTCAGACGGCCTTGGGCATTTTCAGCCTGAGGCCGTCTGAAACTTTATGGGCTTTACGATGAAGATTCCTTTTCTTGCGCCACGGGATTATCGTTTCCCCGACCTGTCTTACGCTTTGGCAGAATGCGACGGCTTGGTCGGCATCAGCGGCGATTTGGATACGGGGCGGCTGTTGTCGGCGTATGGGCAGGGGATTTTTCCGTGGTTTAGCCGCGACGGTTGGTTTTTCTGGTATGCGGTTGCGCCGCGGGCCGTGATTGTGCCGGAAAGCCTGCATATAGGCCGTTCGCTCGCCAAAACTTTGCGTCACAAGCCGTATCGGGTAACGGTCAACCGCTGTTTTGAAAAAGTGATTGCCCATTGCGCCAATGTGCCGCGTCCGGAACAGGACGGAACGTGGATAGAACCAGCGTTTCAGACGGCCTATTTGAAGCTGCACCATCAGGGGCATGCGCATTCGTTTGAATGCTGGCTGCCGGACGAACAAGGCGAAATGCAGTTGGCAGGCGGGTTTTACGGCGTGCAAATCGGCTGCGTATTTTATGGTGAATCGATGTTTGCCTTGCGTCCCGATGCGTCAAAGGTTGCGTTTGCCTGCGCCGTACCGTTTCTGGAGGATTTGGGCGTTGCACTGATAGACTGTCAGCAGGATACGGAACATATGCGCCGTTTTGGTTCGCAGTTGATGGATTTTGCCGACTTTCAGACGGCCTTGAAGGATTTGAACGCGAAACCGTTAAAGCGGAATATCGAATGCGGCGTGGTGGCTGAAAATCTTCTGCAAAAGATTGGCGGCGAAGATTGATTTATCGGCACGGCGTGTCGGCAGCATCGACAGTCTGCATATTGTGATTGGGAAACCGATTGGAAAATAAATGCGATTCCATTCACTTGAACAGGCCGTCTGAAAATCTTGGCTTAGCCGAAATCCGGCCGTGTAACGCTCGGCGCTAATCATGTTAATAGCTGACGAAATCGCTTTTACATGGCAAAATAACGAGTTAAATATTTGTAATAGGGTGGCCTGAATAGGTTTCAGACGGCCCTGATCTCTTGAAGGAATCAACATGTCTTTGCAAAACATCATTGAAACGGCTTTTGAAAACCGTGCCGAAATCAATCCGAATACTGTTACCCCCGAAGTGCGTGAAGCGGTTTTGGAAACCATCCGCCAACTCGACTCCGGCAAACTGCGCGTTGCCGAGCGTTTGGGCGTGGGCGAATGGAAAGTCAACGAATGGGCGAAAAAAGCCGTGTTGCTGTCTTTCCGCATTCAGGACAATGAAATTCTCAACGACGGTGTGAACAAATACTTCGACAAAGTGCCGACTAAATTTGCCGATTGGTCTGAAGACGAATTCCGCAGCGCAGGTTTCCGCGCAGTTCCGGGTGCGGTTGCCCGCCGCGGCAGCTTTGTGGCGAAAAATGTCGTGTTGATGCCTTCTTATGTCAATATCGGCGCATACGTTGACGAAGGTGCGATGGTCGATACTTGGGCAACTGTCGGCTCTTGCGCGCAAATCGGTAAAAACGTGCACTTGAGCGGCGGCGTCGGCATCGGCGGCGTACTCGAGCCTCTGCAAGCCAGCCCGACCATTATTGAAGACAACTGCTTCATCGGCGCGCGTTCTGAAATTGTTGAAGGCGTGATTGTCGAAGAAGGCAGCGTGATTTCTATGGGCGTGTTCATCGGTCAATCCACCAAAATCTTTGACCGTACTACCGGCGAAATCTATCAAGGCCGCGTACCGGCAGGTTCGGTTGTTGTATCCGGCAGCATGCCTTCCAAAGACGGCAGCCACAGCCTCTACTGTGCGGTTATCGTCAAACGCGTGGATGCGCAAACCCGTGCGAAAACCAGCGTGAATGAATTGTTGCGCGGTATCTAATCGGATAACGATGACGCCGACTGAGGGTGGGTGGCAAAGCCTGCCTTACGGTCGGGTGTGAACACAAAACAGGCAGAATATTCTGCCTGTTTTTTTATGGTTTAAAGGCCGTCTGAAACGATTTCAGACGGCCTTTTGTTTTTGATGACGGGTTGTTTAAGATAATCGAAGGAGAGGGGTTCTTTGCCTGAAATTACGCTTTCGGCCAGTCGGCGCAATAGTATTGCCAATAGACTTCGATAAAAGGAATCTCGCCGTAATCGCACAGCCACGGTTTGGCGCGTGTGGTGTAGTGGATAACGGGCGGAACGGTGTCGGGTTTGGGGAATACTTCGCCGAGGTCTCGTTTTTGGAAGTATTCGACTGCGCCGGTCTGGAAGTTCCAAGATTCTTCTAGTTGCAGCCAGTTTTTTTGAAATACGGTGTTTAGAAAGCATTGGTCGCCGTAGGGTACGGCTTCGTTGAGACAGGAAGCGGTTTTCAGAAGTTGCTCCGCGATATTGTGTTCACGCCATTGCACCAAGTCGGCCAACAGCATGCCTGAATTGAAATAGGGTGTGGTGTGTAGGTCGATAGGATGTTTCCATTCGGTGCGCGCCAAAACGGAATCTTGTACCGCTGCAACGGGATATCCGCGCATATCGAGGTTGAACAAATCGTGCAGGGATTGGGTAACCACCATATCGCTGTCGAGATACAGGGCGCGGTCGACGGGCAGGTGCTGCATCATCAGGCGGAAAAATGCGGCATCCGAAATATGGGACAGGCGGCGATATTGGCTGAAGTCCATTTCGATTTTGACATCATTCAGACGGCTGCCGCTGGCGGCGAGTTTTTGGTTGGTATAGTTGATCCATTCCTTCCTGAAGGTGTTGTGCATAAGGTAGAAATTGACACCTGTATTGTGCGTACAGATGGACTTCATCAGGGTATGGACTTGTTCGGCATAGCCGGTATCGGCGGCAAGGACGATGGTAATGTTGCTCATTGGTTAAATTCCCTTTATTTGCAATGTTTTAAATTTTGTCAGTCATTTTCTTGGTCTTGTGCAGTTGGTAAAGCGGCATGGTCTTCGGTTTCCGACACGGCCTTTTCTACTAAATCCCGTTGCAGTTGTTTGCCGGCTTTGATGCCCAATTTGCGTAGTTTTTCGGTGCTGCTGATGAGGTTGCCCCTGCCGGAAACCAAGCGGCCGTAGGCCGTCTGAAACTGGGATTGTGCCTGGCTGAGCGCTTTATTGATGCCATCCATGCTTTCGACAAAGCCGACAAATTTGTCATAGAGTTTGCTGCCTGCTTCGGCAATCGCCAGTGCGTTTTGGTTTTGCTGCTCGTTGCGCCAGATGTTGGCAACGGTGCGCAGGGTGGCGAGCAGGGTGCTGGGGCCGGTCAGCATGATGCGTTTGTCGAAACACTCTTGGAAGAGGTTTGGATCGTGTTGCAGGGCGAGGAGGTAGGCCGGTTCGACAGGGACGAACATAAAGACGAAGTCCAGCGTTTTGACGCCCTCAAGGTCGGTGTAGTCTTTTGCTGCCAAGCTTTTGATATGGGCGCGGATGCTGGCGACGTGGTTGGCAAGCTCGCGTTCTGCTTCTGCGCCGGTGCTTTGCGTATAGCGGACGTAGGCAGTCAGCGATACTTTGGAGTCGATGACGATTTGTTTGTTGTCGGGCAGATTGATAAGGACGTCGGGCTGGAGGCGGCGTTGGGTGCCGTCTGCTTCGTGGCGGACGCTGGAAGCTTGAACGATGTATTCGCGGCCTTTTTGCAGACCGGAATTTTCCAATACGCTTTCCAAAATCATCTCGCCCCAGTTGCCTTGGGTTTTGTTTTGCGTGCCGGTCAGCGCAGTGGTCAGCGCTTTGGCATCGTGGTGGAGCTGGGTGTTGAGGGTTTGCAGGCGTTTGAGCTCGTTTTCGATGGTCAGGCGTTCTTTGGCTTCTTTTTCATAAGTCTGCTGAACCAGCTCGCTGAAGCCGTGGATGCGTTCGTTGAGCGGATTGAGCAGTTGTTGGAGATGGTCGTGGTTTTGTTCGGTAAAGCGGCGGCTTTTCTCTTCCAAAATAGTGTTGGCGAGGTTTTGGAACTGGTCGCTCAGGTTTTTACGTGCATCTGCCAATAGAGCCAATTTTTCTTCAGCAGCCTGACGGTCTTTTTCCGATTGGGTGTTGAGACGCTCGTTTTGGACTTGAAGCGCGTGGTTTTGCTCCAAAAGGGCGGCGTATTCTTGTTTCAGACGGCCTTTTTCAGCTTCCTGTTGCTGTAAAAGGCTGTTTTTGCCGTCGATATTGGCTTTTTCTTGAGTCAGTTGTGTGGAGAGGCGCTCGTTTTGGACTTGCAGCGCATGGTTTTGCTCTAACAGCGTGTCGTAGTCTTGTTTCAGACGGCCTTTTTCCGTTTCCTGCTGTTGTAAAAGTGTATTTTTATCCGCACTCAATGCCTGTTCTTGAGCCAGTTGCGTGTTTAGGCGTTCGTTGTTGATTTGCAGGTTTTGCGCACTTTGCTGCCATTTTGCACATTCGTGTTTTAAAGCTTCGGCTTCGGCCTCGCAATCTTGCAGATAGGCAATCTGTTTTTCGGCTGCGGCAAAGCGGTTGCCCGTCTCCTGCAATTCGTCTTGCAATTCCTGCACGGTATGGCGGCTTTGCGCCAAGTCCGCCGCAGTTTGAGCCTGCACCTGTTCGGCAAACTCATGTAGGCGGCGACTTTCGGCCAATTCTTGCAAAACAATAAAGTGTCGGCTTTGGGCTTGGTAGCGTGTTATCAGCCAAGCAAACAGCGCGCCGATAAAAAATGCGGCCGCGCCGGTCAGAATTAAGGTGTTGTTCATGCTGGAAATAGTCAATACGCAGAATGTTTCACTATATCATATATTTGTAGCGCATTTTATGGTCGGATATACGCTAGAAACGTGTGTTTTCTTTAAAAGAAGCTATCAAAGGTATTGGTTTTGACTAATTGAACATTTAGGTTGTGAAAAAGATAAATTTGTAACATTTTGAATTTAAAAATATATTTAATTTAGAGTGCAATTTTGCAACAAAAAAGGAGGGATTTTATGGGCGCAGAAAGATACGTTTGTAGTGTGTATGTAATTAAGACATCGGTGTCATTGAGAAAGACATCGGTGTCATTTTCAAAACAAAATATAAATTAACTAAAATCTTCATTATGTATATTTTTAGTATTTTATCTTTACGTAAAAGTTGTATTAATTAATGATTAACACAGTATGATTCGTCCTGTCGGCAGCGCAGATGCCGGCGAAAAAATGTGTATGTTGTTAAATAACATTTTGTATCTATGAAAAAGGACTACTTAAAATGGGACATTTAATAACGCTTTCTGCCGCTTCTTTAATCGGTATGTCCGGAATATCAGCTTCTGCCATCGGCATCTCCCGTAATATCGAAACGGTAGTACACAAATAATTCAATCATAAACGAATTAATTACAATACTTCAGAAAACGCAACTTAGGCCGTTTTTCGGCCGACAGACAAGAAAGTGAGATAAACAATGAAAACTTTAATCAAACTGGCAGCAGCCTCTTTAATCGGTATGTCCGGCCTGACCGTCGGCGCAACCAATATCGCCCACAATATGGCTGATGCCGCCAAATAAAAAATACACAACACACCCTTAAATACACAGAAAAGAGTTAAAATGAAAACATTAATTAAATTGGCCGCAGCTTCTTTGATCGGCATGTCCGGTTTGACAGTTGGTGCGACCAAAATCGCAAAAAATATGGCAGAAGCTGCCAATAAATAAACGCAAGTGAAATTAAGCTTGTTTTGGTGATAAAAAAGGCCGTCTGAACATTCAGACGGCCTTTGTATTTGATGGCAAACCGTTTTATTTGCCGATACAGAAGCGCGAGAAAATCACGCCCAGCAAATCGTCGGCGGTAAATTCGCCGGTGATTTCGCTGCAGGCGTTTTGGGCGAGGCGCAGGTGTTCAGCGAAAAGCTCGATTTGGTTGTTGTCGCAGAGGGCGGCGTTTTCCAGCTCGGCTTCGGCTTCGTGCAAGGCGTTGAGGTGGCGGCTGCGGGCGAGGAACAGGCTTTCGCTTTCGCCCTGCCAGCCAACTTCCTGCAATAGGGCGTGTTTGAGCAAATCGAGACCAGCGCCGGTTTTGGCAGACAGGCTGATAACGCTTTCCGCGCCGGTTTGCGCAAGGCCGTCTGAACGGACGGCGACAGGTTCGCCGGTCAGGTCGGCTTTGTTGTGGATTTCGATTTTTTTCAAACCTTCGGGCAGGCTGTTCAAAATGGCTTGGGTTTTGGCGTTCACGCCTTCGCGCGGGTCAATCAGAATCAGGGCGACATCGGCTTCGGAGACGGCTTTTCGGCTGCGCTCGATGCCGATTTGTTCGACCACGTCGTCGGTTTCGCGCAGGCCGGCAGTGTCGATGATGTGAACGGGTACGCCGTCGAGGGTAATTTGTTCGCGCACGGTGTCGCGGGTGGTGCCGGCGATGTCGGTTACGATGGCGATGTCGTCGCCCGCCAAGGCGTTGAGCAGGCTGGATTTGCCGACGTTGGGCGCACCGACGAGGACGACGTTCATGCCTTCGCGCAAAATCGCGCCTTGTTCCGCACTGGCAAGCACGGTTTTCAGACGGCCTTGCAGGGCTTGGAGCTTGCCGCGCGCGTCGGCGGCTTCGAGAAAGTCGATGTCTTCTTCGGGGAAGTCGAGCGTGGCTTCAACCAGCATCCGCAAAGTAATAAGGTCGTCCACCAGCTCGTGTATGTGTCGGGAAAACGCGCCTTTGAGCGAACGCAACGCCATGCGTGCGGCGGACTTGCTGGAGGCATCGATGAGGTCGGCGACGCTTTCGGCTTGGGCAAGGTCGAGTTTGTTGTTGAGGAAGGCGCGTTTGGTAAATTCGCCCGGCTCCGCCATGCGCGCGCCCAGTTCGAGGCAGCGCGAGAGCAACATGTCCATCACGACAGGGCCGCCGTGCCCCTGCAATTCAATCACGTCTTCGCCGGTAAAGCTGGCGGGAGCGGCGAAGTAGAGCAGGATGCCGTTGTCTATCGGCTGTCCGTCGCCGCCGAGAAAGTCGGTGTAAAGCGCGGTGCGCGGTTTGGGCGTTTTGCCGCCGCTGAGGGTTTGCGCCAAAGGCAGCAGGTTTTTGCCGGAAAGACGGATCACGCCGACGCCGCCACGTCCGGGTGCGGTGGCGATGGCGGCGATGGTGGGTTGGGTTACGGACATGGTTGGCTCGTATCTGGAATTTAATAGACGGTATTATATAGTGATTTCACGATGATGCAGGCCGTCTGAAAACCTTGATTTCGGTTTCAGACGGCCTTTGACTTTGATGGAATTAAAATGATGAACCTTCCTGCTTCAGAAATTCTGCTTCTTCTTCCGTGGTTTTACGCCCCAATACGGCGTTACGGTGCGGATAGCGTCCGAAGTGGTCGATGATGACTTTGTGTTTGATTTCAAAGGCCAATGCGTTTTCATTGGTATAGCGTTCAAACAGCGGTACGGCTTGTTCATGGATAACTTGGCTTTCGCTGTGCATCAACGGCATCAGCATGAAATGGCGTTCATGCGGAAGGAGGTCGGCGAAGCCGGGTTGGCGAACGGCTTCTTGGGCAAGAATGAGTGCAGCAGTATCTTGGGCAAACGCTTGAGGGCTGTCGCGGAACAGATTGCGCGAGAATTGGTCAAGAATAATGATTTCGGCGAGCCTGCCTTGCAGAGTATCGCGCCAGTGTGAAAGTTCGCCGCGAGCTGCCTGCTGCCAGATATCGAAAAATTGAGCGCGAATTTGGGCATCGAATCCATTGTTGCGGGCAAATTGGAAAGGGTGGTTTTCTTCGGTAAACCAGAAATCTAAGACAGTTTGAGGTGTCATGAAAACTCCTTGAAATAGAGTACAGGGAAAATTGAGGCCGTCTGAAAAATTAGAGAGATGCTTTCAGATCATCTTAACCATCAGCGCTTGCGTGAGAAAAGATCGGTAGCGGAGCGGATTGTTGCTCACAATATGCAATTTATGATCTATATCTTTTCAGGATGGGCTCCTTACTACTCTGGTACAGTTCCTTCACTTTGTTCAAAATATTTTTGTAATTTTGATATAAATTGCCGACAGATTTTATTCGTATGTGGAGACGACGACAATATTTTGCACTTGGAAAACTTTGCTTGCGTTGCCGACATAAGCTGTTGCACCAATCACTGCGATTTTCATGTGTGACTTCTTGTTGAGATTCGATTGATGAGATGAGCGCATGCAAAGGCCGTCTGAAACTTTTAGTTTCAGACGGCCTTTAAATTAAGATGATTAAACAGCGGCGACGGTAAAACGTTCAAACAAATGCGCTTTGTTTTCCACATCGTCGGCGATGGCGACTGCCAAATCGGCCACGCTGATGCCTGCCGGAATTTTACCGTCCATCAGCAAATCGTCTTTACCCAAGCGGTATTTGCCGGTTTTGTCTTCGCTGAAACCGCCGTCCGCGCCCAGTCGTGCCGGAGGGGAAACGAAAGACCAGTTCACGTCGCGGCGCGGCAGGAGTTCTGCCAAGAGATGGCGTGCGGCATTGGCGCCGTCGAAAATTTCTTTCGGGAAGTCGGGCGTATCGATAACTTGCAAACCGGGTGCCACATACAGGCTGCCCGCGCCGCCGACGACCAACAAATAAGGCACTTGCGCTGCTTTTGCCGCTTCGACGATGCTGTTTGCGCCGCGTGTGAAATCCGCGCCGATGTTGGGATTGGTCCAGCCCGGGTTGAACGCGCTGACCACGGCATCAAAACCGGCCAGTTTGTCGGCAAAATCTGCTGCGTTGACATCTGCAGAGACTGCGGCAACATTTTGCGCTTGGAAAACTTTGTCTGTGTTGCGAGCAAAAGCGGTTACTTCATGACCGCGGTCTGCCAATTCTTGAACGACTGCGTTGCCGACATAACCAGTTGCACCGATAACTGCGATTTTCATGTTTGACTCCTTGTTGGGATTCGATTGATTAGATGAGTGCATTGTAAGGCCGTCTGAAATGCTTGATAATCCCTGATTTACTGTTATGATTGTGAAGTTGAACTAAATAATAGATAGAAAAAGGCCGTCTGAAACGAGGTTAAGCTTCAGACGGCCTGTTGTTAGTGTCAGAAAGTGATGCCGGTAATGTTACCCTTTGTATCAAATGAAACATAAAAATAGTATTCATCGTCGGGTATCAATGCATCGTCATCATTGTAAAACACGATATAGAGATTCTGATCGACAAAATTCAATGCTTTCGGCTTTAAATCTTGAAGGAAGCTTTCCGCTGTCGGATGCGGATTGGCAAAAAATTCGTTTTTGGTGCGGATGCCGTTGTGTTTACGGATATGTTCGAGCAGGTATGCGTTTAAGGTGGAATAGAGTTGCGCCTGTTGTGCAAATGCTTCCGTTAGGCGTTTGAGCGCCCTGCTTGCCGGTTTTTTGCCGTCTGCGTTCAAAGATAATTTCACAGGCAGCCCTGCCCATTTTGAAGATGCCTCGAAAGTGCCCATAAATGTGTTTAATCTGAATGTTGCTTCAGATATTCTCGGCGTAAGTTTTCCAATTTTTGATTGTGTGCGTCAGTTTCAAGTACTTCAACTAAAAGTATATTGCCTAACCAATCACTTCCGAATGGCTCCCAATCCATGCCTAACTTGCTACGGGTACGGTATATAGTCAGTGGTTTGAGTGTCTGAAATAAGCAGTTTTTAAAGGGGTTGTTTGCATCATCTTCTGCCCAGGTCAGATTGTATATGGGTTGATCCATGAATGTACCGTTTCCCACATGGATATAGCCCAAAATTGGGCAGCTTTTGCCTTGGAATTGTTTTTTGCCTCCACCTATGCCTGCATTAATCTTAAATGTCCCCATTTCAGGGTCGAAATCTGAAGTCAAAATCAAAAATTCATCTGTTTTATTGAAGAATAAGTCGGCATAAACCGTTGTATTCAAATCTAAAGCTGCCAAACGTTCATATACATATTCATCTTCGGCAGAATAACCAAGACCTAAAAATCGCATCAGACGCTGCAGTAGTCCTTTGGGTCTGTAAGGGTTAGATGTGTCGAAATCAGCCATTTAATCATCCTTTTAAAATATAAACATCAGTAGGCGGTATACCTTAAAAAGGGTAAATATGCAAATGGCTATAAATAAATATTATTCAACCGCCCAATCAGTTCCGCGCCGATTTTTCATCCGCGCTATATAATCCGCAGTATTCCTAACAGGCCGTCTGAAAACACCAATTTCAGTAAAGTAAACATCATGCAAGACATCAAACCCCTGCTTGTTTTCGCTACCGTCCTCGAACACGGCAGCATGAACGCCGCTGCTGCCGTGTTGGGCATGACGCCGTCTGCCGTCAGCCAGCACATCAACCGCCTCGAAACCCTGCACGGCATCAAGCTGTTAAACCGCAGTACGCGCAGCCTTGCGCCTACCGATGCCGGCCGTGCCTTGGGCGAATACTGCCGCCGTCTAGCCGCCACCCTTGCTGATACGCGTACCGTTATCGACAATCTGAAGACCGAACCCGTCGGCGAATTGCGCATTTCCCTGACTTCCTGCGTCATCGGTTCCCGCGCTTTTCAGACGGCCTTTTCACGATTGCAAACCGAGTTCCCTAAAATCCGTCCTGTCCTTAATTTCAGCGATACTTTGGACGACCTGCAACACAATCAGACCGACATCGCCATACGCGGCGGCGACCGTGCTTTGGACGATCCCAACTTGGTTGCGCGCCATCTCGTGACTTGGCCGTACATGATTTGCGCCGCACCCGATTATCTCGACCGGCATCCGCCCATTACCCATCCCTCTCAGCTTCATGCGCACCGCTGGCTACATTTTTTACCTGTCCGCACGACCTTGCAAAATGGTAGCGAAAGCTATTTTCTCGATATCGCCGACAGCATTGCCTGTACGCATCTTGCCGCTGTGTGTAGTCTGACCGAAAGCGGTTTCGGTTTGTCTTTACAAGTGGGCGGCGAAGTGAGGGAGAAAATTGCACAAGGCCGTCTGAAAGCGGTTTTGCCTGAATGGACATTGCCGCCGGTCAGCCTTTATTTGGTAACGCCTTATCGTGTGCAGTCTGCCAAAACCGAGGCTGCCGTGCGCATTTTTACCGAGAGTTTTGCCAAGGAAGGGGATTTATGAACGCGGAAAATTGGAGCGTTTACCTGATTTTGTGCGAAAACGGCGCGTTTTATTGCGGCATCAGCAACCGTCCTCAAGAGCGATTTGCGGCGCACTTGTCAGGAAAAGGCGCGAAATACACGCGTTTGAACAAGCCTGTCGAGATGCGCATCGTTTCAGACGGCTTGAATAAAAGTGAAGCGCTGAAGCGGGAAATCGGCATTAAGAAATTGACGGCGGAGCAGAAACGGGGCTTGTGGGCTGAAGCTGAAACATTGGCAAAAGACTAATGGCAGCAATGGATTAACTTGTAGTCGTGATATGAATAACCACATAAATAGGTAAGCCTGCTGGTGTGTTTTGCATAGGCAAGCGGCAAATGTTTATTAACATGATTCAAAAAGGCCGTCTGAAACCTGATCGGGGTTCAGACGGCCTGTTTGGGATGGGGATGGCTTTCAGGTTGACGCTACTCATGGAGAAGTCGGTAAGAATTTGAATTCTAAAGGAAACTTTGAAAATAAAATGAGTAACCGCTTGAACAATAAAATGAAAGTTATCGCGCTTCATGACAAATGGGGTGAATTTCTATCCGAGTAGAGAGGTGGTGTCAATATATTTTTCCTGTTTTTGAGACAAAATCTGATTTATACCAATATTTATTATAGTGTAGGTCGAAAGTATTAGTTTCTATGCTAGAATTTTTGAGCTGTTTATATAAAACAGTGATTTAAACTAAAACTAACGAAAGACAGAACATGAACAAATTACTGATTGCCGTAATGATGATGGCTGGTTTGACAGCTTGTTCCCAAGAGGCTAAACAGGAGACTCAAGAGGCTGCTCAAGCCGTTGCATCTGAAGTTAAAACCGAAGCCGCTTCTGCTGCCGATGCGACTGCATCCGCCGCTCAAGAAGCAGCTGATAAGGTTGAAGCCGCTGCCAGCAAAGCAGAGGAAGCCGCCAAACCTGAAGAGGCCGCCAAGCCCGAAGAGAAAGCCGAAGCGCCTGCCGCTGAAGCCAAGCCTGCCGAATCCGCCAAAGTGGACGGCAAAGCTGTTTTTGAAGCGAACTGTAAAGCATGCCACAGCGGCTTGATTCCCGGCGCTCCGGCCGTAGGCAAAAAAGAAGACTGGGCGCCTCGCATTAAACAAGGCAAAGACACCTTGCACAAACACGCCCTCGAAGGCTTTAATTCCATGCCTGCCAAAGGCGGCAACGGCAGCTTAAGCGACGACGAAGTGAAAGCCGCAGTTGACTACATGGCCAACGAATCCGGCGCTAAATTCTAAATCATGCAGATTGAAACGCACCTTGCCACAAAGTGCGTTTTTTATGGGCAGACGGATGAAAGTTAAAATAGGGCCGATAAACAGGCAAAGGCCGTCTGAAACATTTTATTTTGAAGCACAATCGGCTAAAATCAGACGAATGATTTTATGCAGGAGCAAACCATGAACAATCAACACGACAACGTAGATGCCGGCGAAATCGCCAAGTTCAGCCAAATCGCCGATAAATGGTGGGATAAAAACGGCGAATTCAAGCCCCTGCATGACATCAACCCCTTACGCCTCGACTATATCGACGGCTATGCCGGATTGGCAGGCAAACGCGTGCTGGATGTAGGCTGCGGCGGCGGTATTTTGTCGGAAAGCATGGCCAAACGCGGCGCAGAACACGTTACCGGTATCGATATGGCGGAAAAATCCCTGCAAACCGCCGCTGCCCATGCGGCCGCTCAACATGTTGCCAATATCGATTACCGCTGCATCCGCGTCGAAGACCTCGCCGCCGAGCAGCCGCACAGTTTCGACGTGGTAACGTGTATGGAAATGATGGAACACGTTCCCGATCCGTCTGCCATCGTTCAGGCTTGCGCGAAACTGGTCAAACCCGACGGCATGGTGTTTTTCTCCACCATCAACCGCAATCCCAAATCTTATCTGCATCTGATTGTCGGCGCAGAATATCTGTTGAAATTCGTCCCCAAAGGCACGCATGACTGGAAAAAATTCATCACGCCGGCAGAACTCGCGCGTATGTGCCGCCAAGCCGGATTGGATACCGTCGGCAGCAAGGGCATGACCTACAATTTGTTGAGCGGCCGTTATTCCCTGTGTGACTCGACCGAAGTCAACTACATGGTGGCCTGCCGTCCGGCGTAAGGTTCCACGGATAAAACACACGGGCTTGCCCGATATTTGAAACAGTATGTCGAAAGCAGCTTAATTCAAATATCGGTAAGGCAAATCAGGCCGTCTGAAAAGAAAAAAGGCATGTGCGATACATGCCTTTTTTGTATGTGGGTTGTACTCGTTATTCCGTCCAAGACGAATACGGATGTTTGCTCAAATACGCATTGGTGAACTTACCGTCTGACGTGATTTCCTTGCCCAACCAAGACGGTTTGGGGAACTCGGTATCTTCAGACGGCAATTCGATTTCCGCCACAATCAATGGCGCATTGTCGCCGAAATATTCGTCTATTTCATACACAAAGCCTTCAAATTCGACCCGATAGCGGTATTTTTCCATTTTAAACGGGCACATATCCGCCATCATCGCCTGCGCGTGAGCCAGCGGGATTTCGTATTCAAACTCGCTGCGCGTCATATCGGAAATATAGCCTTTCAGGGTCAGCCAGGCTTGCGAACCGATAATCCGCACGCGGATGGTGCGCTCTTTTTCCACGCTCAAATAGCCCTGTTGCAACACCAGCGGCTCGCTTGCCACTTCGCGCCAACTGTCATCCGCCAGCAAAAAGCGGCGTTCGATTTCGACCGTCATGAATTCTTTCCTTATTTACCAAACAGGCCGTCTGAAGATCAAAACGGCTTGAAAACCACCATATAAAGCGCAGCCACCATCATCAATACAGGGAGTTCGTTGAATACCCGATACCAGCGGTGCGAATACATATTGCTGCCGTTTTGAAAACGGCGCAGCAGCAGGCCGCAATAAAGCTGGTAAGCCAAGAGCAGCAGGCCGCACAATAATTTAACCGCCAGCCAGCCGTTGCCCCACCAATTATTTACAAACCCGATGGCCGCGCCGAATATCAGCGTTCCCCAGCCCAAAGGCGACATAAAGCGGTACAGCCGCCGCGACATATCCGTCAGCCGTACATATTCCACGCTGCCGGGCTCTAATTGCGCCAGATTCACATAAATCCGTGGCAGATAAAACAGTCCCGCAAACCAAGAAATTACAAAAAACACATGCAGCAGCTTAAACCACAAATACATTTCAGACGGCCTCAAAACCTAAAACCATTATTTTATCCGCAATACGGCCCGAGCCGAAACAAAATAGTCAAAACAAGCCGATTTAGTGCGCCGCAACAATGTGTTGCAGGTACGATTTTACCCAAAAACCAAATTGTAAATTCCGCAACAATATGCAAGTTGGGATATGCACGATGCAAAAAAATTGTTAAAATCCTATGCTATTTAATTATAAAAACATTATGGACGGAAAACATGAAACAATTCGAAATCAGCAACAGCGTCAGGAAAGCGCTTTGCGACTACCTGAATACGCATAATCTAAACCTCAAAGCCGCCATGGACAACGAAACAACCAATGGCGAAGTCGCGGCCATCGTTCATGCAGGATTGCCGGCGATGATTCGGAAAATCTATTCTTTGGAAAAAATGAAAACCTTTTTCTGGACGAAAAAAGATTTGATGATGGAGTTTATCAATATGCGCTTGAATGCCGGCGATAAAAAGGGCAAAAACTAATTTTAGCGATGGGTAGGAGGAAGATAGGAGTTTGAAATGCGGACTTCTGTTTTCTCGATGTCTTGTTAGGGACAGTGCTTGCTCATTGTTCCTAATAAGTTTTGACAACCGAAAGGTCGTCTGAAATTCAAATGATAGGGCATGGGAACATGCCCTGTTTTTATGGGCGGCTTGTCTGCATTGGGAAAATATTGAGCTTGGCAACCGTTGCAGCGTTCCGCGCCGGGTAGTTTTATCGGCTGAATGGTTTTATTTGTTTTGCTGAAAATATTGAATTGATTATAAAAAGGCCGTCTGAAACATTTCAGATGGCCTTTAGCGTTGAATCAGCAATTAAAACGGCGGATTTTCAAATCAAACTGCGTTGTCGAAACCGCTGTGGCGGAGCAGGGCATCCAAGCTTGGTTCGCGGCCGCGGAAGGCTTTGAAGGATTCTGCTGCGCTGCGCGAACCGCCGACGGCCAGTATTTCTTTCCAGAAGCGGCGGCCGGTTTCGGCAACGTCGTCGCTTTCTTCAAAAGCGGCGTAAGCGTCTGCACTCAAAACTTCCGCCCATGCGTAGCTGTAATAGCCTGCGGAGTAGCCGCCGGCGAAGATGTGGCTGAAGCTCAAGGCAAAGCGGTTGTATGCCGGCGGTTGGGTTACAGCGACTTCTTGACGCACTTTGTCCAAGATTTGCGGCCATTCTTTCAGACGGCCTTCATCTTCCTGATGGTAGATTTCCATGTCGAAGAGGGCAAATTCCATTTGACGGACGAGGAACATACCGCGTTGGAAGTTTTTAGCCGCGTGCATTTTGTCGAACAGCTCTTTCGGCAATACCGCGCCGGTTTCTTCGTGCGAGGACATTTGCGCCAATACGTCGTATTCCCAAACGAAGTTTTCCATGAATTGGCTGGGCAGCTCGACCGCGTCCCATTCGACGCCGTTGATGCCGGATACGCCCACTTCGTCAACTTGGGTCAACAAGTGGTGCAGGCCGTGGCCGGTTTCGTGGAAGAGGGTGATGATTTCGTCGTGGCTCAAACGCGCTTCTTTGTCGCCGACCGGCGGGGTGAAGTTGCAGACGAGGTAGGCGGTCGGCAGTTGCAGCGTACCGTCGGTGAAACGGCGGCGGCTTTTGTAGCCGTCCATCCATGCGCCGCCACGTTTTCCTTCTCGTGCGTACAAGTCCATGTAAACGCCGCCGATGGTTTGGCCGTCTTGTTTCAGCTCGAAATAGCGTACGTCTTTGTGCCAAACGGGGACGGTTTTTTCAGCCAGCTCGATGCCGTAGAGTTTTTTGATTTGGGCAAACAGGCCTGCCAATACTTTGCTGATAGGGAAGTATTTTTTCACTTCGGTTTCGCTGAAGGCGTATTTGGCTTGGCGCAGTTTTTCGGCGGCGTAGCTCAAATCCCAAGATTGCGGATCTTCGATATTCAGGCTCTCGCGTGCAAAGGCTTTGATTTCGGCAAAGTCTTTTTCGGCAAACGGTTTGGCGCGGCGGGCAAGGTCGTGCAGGAAGTTTAGAACCTGTTCGGGCGTATCCGCCATTTTGGTTGCCAGCGACAGCTCGGCGTAGTTTTTGAAGCCGAGCAGTTTGGCGGTTTTCAGCGCGTTTGCAAGCGTTTGTTCGACGTTGGCCGTGTTGTCGAATTTGCCTTCGTCAGACAATTCGCTGGCACGGGTAACGTAGGCGCGGTAGATTTGTTCGCGCAGTTCGCGGTTGTCGGCGTATTGGATAACGGCGAGGTAGTGCGGAATCTGCAGGCCGATTTTGTAGCCTGTTTTGCCTTCGCTTTGCGCGGCGGCGGCAAACATGGCGATGGAGTCTTCGGGGATGCCGGCAAGCGGCGCGGCATCGTCAAAGTAAATGCCGAAAGCATCGGTTGCGTCTTGGATGTTTTGTGCGAATTTGGCACCCAGTTGCGCGCCTTCGGTTTGCAGTTGCGCCAGTTCTGCCTGCTGTTCGGGCGGCAATTCGGCACCGCTGAGGACGAAATCGCGCAAGTCGTGGTTGAGCTTGGTTTGCTGCGCTGGGGAGAGGGTGTCGAATTCGGCAGAATTTTTGATGATTTTGAAGCGGTTGTACAACTCAATGTCTTGACCGATTTCGGTGAAGAAAATGGTAATTTCAGGCATCAATTCGTTGTATACGGCACGCAGCTCGGGCGTATCGACCACGGAATTGAGATGGGAAACCACGCTCCAAATGCGGCCGACGCGTTCGGTAATGTCAGTCAGTTTTTCGACGGTGTTGGCCCAGTCGGTGTGCGTTTGCGCTTTGATGGCGGCGATTTGTTCGCGCGCTTCGGCAATGGCGGTTTGCAGGGCGGGTTTGATGTCTTCGGTTTTGATTTGGTCGAAACGGGGTTCTTCGCCCAAGTGGAGCAGGACGTTGTCGCTCATATGGTTTCTCCTGAATAAGATGGATTCAGACGGCCTTGTGGCCGTCTGAAAAGAAAACGATAGGCGTTATATGGTGGCAGACAGATAGAATTAAAGTGTCTTGTCTGCCTGTCGACCAATTTTATTCTGCGCCGCGCGGATTGGCGTGCAATGGCGCAGCCAGCTCGAGGCGCATTGGTGTGCCTTTCGGGGCAAATACGGCATTGGCAACATTGGTTTGCAGGGATTCGGCAAACGAGCCGCGATACACTTTTGCACCTTGGTGGGTCAGGTTGGATTGTACGTCGACGTACACTTCTCCGCCGATTTGACGCCAGAGGTGGCAGAAGGTGTAGTCTTCGGACAGATAGCGTTTGCTTTCAGGATCGACCATGCAGTCGAAGAAGCGGTAGTGCAGTCCTTTGTCTTCTCTGTTGTAGTCGCTGTCGGAGATGTAGTTCAACTCGGGGTAGGCTGCCATCATTTTTTCAAATACGCTGCGCTTGATAACCATGAAGCCGGTTGGCGCATCATGAACTTTCATAAAACCGTCTTCATCGACTTTCAATACGATTTCACCGTTTTCATTTTTTTCGCTGGTGTTGACGGTATAAGAAGTGTACATGCGCTCGAAGTCGGCTTGGGTCGTGCCGGCCGGAACGCCTTCTTCAGGCCAGTTGTCGCGTTTGAGCGGATAAATGCCTGCTACAACGTCTTTGTCTGCCAAAAGCAGACGGTAGAATGAGTCGGGAGAGAAGCCGATGTCGGAGTCAATCCAGAATAAATGCGTCCATTCTTTGTTTTCCAAAAATTTGGCCACGCAGTTGTTGCGCGCGCGCGTAATCAGGCTTTCGCCGCGCTGCATCATTACTTGCAGCGGCAGGCCGAGGGAGGCGTTGGTGTGGACGATGTTCAGAAGCGAGAGGGTGTAGTTGTGGAAATATTTGCCGTCATGGCTGGGGGTCATAATGACGGGATACATTTCGGCAAGGGCTGATTCGGGCAACATGACTTTTCCTTATTGTTGATTGTGAACTTCATTATTGTAAGGGATTTGATTGTATCAATAAACAAACCGTACTATTTTGTTTGGTTGATCAGTCGGTATTGCGTGCGCAAAAATTCGTCTAAGACGGCCTGTTGTATTTCCAGCCGTTTGGAAACGGGGGAGGCGAAGCGTACGATGATGTGGTACACCTTGTCATCATGCGGCACGCGGGACACGCGCGGCTGGGCGGCGGGGGTAATAAAGAGTTTTTGCGCTTGAACGTTTTCCAAATATTGTTGGATAACGGGAACATAGGCCGCGCACAATGGCTCAAGAACGGCTTTCAGACGGCCTATGATTTCGTCCGAATCCAAATGAATCGGCACGGGGATTTCAACCGTATGAATCACATAATTGCCCAAAATATTGTCGCGGCGCACGGTATGGCTCAAAAGCAGGCTGTTGGGAAACGAGAGCGTTTTGCCGGAAAGTTGGCCGATCAACGGATTAGGGCCGATTTGCATCATCAGCGTGTTCAGCATATTGATATCGACCACCCGTCCGCGCAGGCCGTTGATTTCGATGTAGTCGCCGATGGAATATTGTTTGGTTACCGAGCGCAGGATGCTGCCGGACAAACACATAATCAATTCTTTGGTCGCCACCACAATCGCTGCGGCTACCGCAAACATCGATAACGCCAAAGTTTGAATCTGCGCCGCCCAAATCATTGCCAGCCCGAGCAGGATCAGCAACATGGTCACGTTGCGGCTGAACACCAGCGAGCGGCGTTTGTTTTCAATGCTCAAATCCGGATGGCTGCGAAAATGTGCCGAGAGCAAAATGCTGCGCCCTGCAATGACGGCCACAATCATCAATACCGACATCAATGCCGATTTAATGATTTCTTCACTGACAGGCAAAGCGTTCAGCCATTCATGCATGGTGTTCCACATAATCCTGTTTCCTTTCCCTTCTTAGGCCGTCTGAAAACCCACGCGTTCAAAAATTTCTGACGCACACGCTTCCGATACCGCAAACAAAGTTGCCACGCTGCCCAAAGCCCGTTGCGTAGCCGCACTCAAATCATCACGGCACACTTCGCCCAGCCACTCAACCGGCCGCACTAGCGACATTTTTTCATCGTCCCATTGCGGACAATGTACCGCGCCGCCCGTAATCCTGCCAACCCGATAACGGCGCAGGGTAGGCGAGTAGGTCAATACGGCATCTCCATCGGCCAACTCGTTGACAAACCGCCACATCTGAGCCGCACCCGATTGCGCCGTTCTCAATTTCACATCCGGCACGGCTGAACGGTAAATATCCGTCAGTTCCTCACGGCCAAAACCTTTTGCCGCCGCTTCGGCCAGCATGGGCCAGGCCAATGCCGCCACACCGCGTTCAAAAAATACATCATAAAGCGCACCTTGCGTGCTGCGAACCATATAAAGTCTGGCTTGTTTTCCCATTGCAGTACCTGTTTGTTTGAAGAACCCATCCCTTTGTTTCCATGTTACCTGTTACGGCTGAAAAATTCGATATTTTACATTGCCGGAAGGGTTTGAAGTTCTCGCTGAAAATAAATGAATTATAGATGAAAGGCCGTCTGAAAAATAAAATAGGCTTATATATCAACAGATGATATATCGTAACAATATATTAATAACTGTAAAATTTTTTACGTTTGCATCAAAAAAAGATAAGATGAAAGAATCAATCGCGAAAGATTGCTATTCACTGAACATTAGGAGAGAAAAAATGACCTGCAAAACCCACGAACATCATGACCACGTCCACGGCGCAAACTGCGGCCACACTGCCATCAAACACGAAGGCCACGTCGATTATCTGCACGACGGCCACCTGCACCATGAGCACAACGGCCACTACGACGAGCACGCCCTGAGCGTCAATGAAACCAACCCTGACGGCTGCCATCCGGTTGACACCTGCCAAGGCCACGTTCACGGCGAAGGTTGCGGCCACGAAGCCGTACCGCATGGCGATCACGTTGACTACATTGTCAACGGCCGTCTGCATCACCAACACGGCGATCACTGCGACGACCATGGCCCGGTTGAAATCGTTAAATAAAACTGTTTTTCAGACGGCCTTTGATATGGGGCATCTGTAGGAAAAGGGGGTGTATTTTCACCCCCCTTTTCATATATATTGTCGTACCCTACACTAAAACAGCCATTATTATGTTTGACATCATATTTGTATTGGTATTCGGCAGGCTCCAAGCCTCCGGAACACTGAATTTCCCCGATAGGCTTTATCCCATCTGGAAATGGGCGCTAGGTGCAAGCATGCTTTATGCCGCGATAGGGACAATGCTGGGATATGCTTTCTCCGGTTCCTTCTCCCTAGTCAGCTTTTTGCTGATTATTGCCTTATCATCCGTCTGGTTCTCTCTGTATTTCAAACTGCTGCGGCTTACCGCCTCAAAAACTGTACTGAACCAATGTATTTACTGGGTGCTGGGTATTGTTTCGGCATTGTCGTTCCCCTTTATTGTGGGCTACCTTTCCCTATTGGCCAAAGGCTTTGTACAATAAACTTTTCAGATAACCACTCTATCCAATAAGGCCGTCTGAAAGCCTGAATCCGTATTTGATTTATGTTTTTAAAGCGCTTTTTAAACTAAAGGCCGTCTGAACGTATAGTTTCAGACGGCCTTTAGTGTTACCAATTCACGCGGACGGCCCTGCTGCCGAGCAATGTTTCCAGTTCGTCAAACAAGACGGTGCTTGGTGTCACCATCCATTTTGGCGCAATTTTCAATTTGCCCGATGCTTTGCCGTTGCTGTACGACAGTTGCAGTGGGATGTGCGACGTGTCGGGCAGGCGGTGGGCGGTGAGGATGGCGGCGAGGTGTACGATGTCGTGGCCGGGGGCGAGGGCGAGGCTGAGGCTGCGGGCGTAGCGTTCGCGCGCCATTTGCAGGGTCATGACTTGGTTGGCCATGATGCGCAACCCGTCGCCACCGCCGTAGTCGTCGCGGCTGACTTTGGATTCGATAATCAGCACTTGGTCGGATTTGAGGTAGTCGGCGCAGTTTTCCAGCGTGTGGCCGCTGACCATGATTTCCACCAGACCGCTCAAATCTTCAAGGCTGACGAAGGCGATTTTGCCGCGCTTGCCCATCATGGTGCGCACGGCGGTCACGAACCCGGCGAGGCGCACGCTGTCTTGCGGTTTCAGACGGCCTAACTTGGTCGGGGCGATTTGGCGGACTTCTTGGGCATATGGGCCGAACGGGTGTCCGGACAGATAAAAGCCGATGACGGTTTTTTCTTCGGCGAGTTTTTCTGACTCGCTCCACATGGGCACGTCAACGAGCAGCACCGGTTCGATGGCGTCTTCCATCATGTCGAAAAGTCCGCCCTGATTGGCGTTGGCGGCTTTTTGGTCGGCGTTGTTCATGGCAAGGTCAATGTTCGCCAAGAGCATGGCGCGGTTGGGTTCGATGCTGTCGAACGCGCCGCCGCGTATCAGGGCTTCGAGGGTGCGGCGGTTCATGTGTTCTTTGCCAACGCGCTCGCAGAAGTCCAAGAGGCCGGTAAACTTGCCGCCGCTTTGCCGCGCGGCGATGATGGATTCGACGGCGGCTTCGCCCGTGCCTTTAATCGCGCCGAGTGCGTAGCGGATTTTCATGTTCGGATACGGCGTGAAGCGGTAGTCGGATTCGTTGATGTCGGGCGGCAGGAACTCGATGCCGTTGGCGCGGCAGTCGTCGTAGAAATGCTTGAGCTGGTCGGTATTGTCCAATTCAGACGACATAGTCGCCGCCATAAATTCGGCGGGATAGTGGGCTTTGAGCCATGCGGTCTGGTAGGAAATCAGGGCGTAGGCGGCGGCGTGGGATTTGTTGAAACCGTAGCCGGCAAATTTTTCCATGTAGTTGAAGATTTCGTCGGATTTTTCGCGAGAAATGCCTTGTTTTGCCGCGCCTTCGGCGAAGATTTCTCGGTGTTTCACCATTTCTTCGGGTTTTTTCTTACCCATGGCGCGACGCAGCAAGTCCGCGCCGCCGAGCGAGTAGCCGCCGATAATTTGCGCCGCCTGCATCACTTGTTCTTGATACACCATAATGCCGTAGGTCGGCGCGAGGATACCTTCGAGCAGCGGGTGGATGTATTGGAATTCCTGACCCTTCATACGCGCGACGAAGTCTGGGATGTTGTCCATCGGGCCGGGGCGGTAGAGCGACACGAAGGCGATGAGTTCTTCAAACTTGGTCGTGTGCGCTGTTTTCAGCATTTTTTTCATACCGGTCGACTCGAACTGGAAGACGGCGGTGGTGTTCGTATCGCGGAAGATTTGGTAGGCAGCCTGATCGTCAAGCGGAATCTTGCCGACATCGACGATATCGCCGGTGGTGTTTTTGATGTTGTTCTGCGCCATTTCGATAATGGTCAAGTTGCGGAGACCCAAAAAGTCGAACTTCACCAAACCCACGTCTTCCACGTCGCCCTTGTCGTACATGGATACGGGCGAGGCGGATTCGTCCGCCTGATACACGGGGCTGTAATCGGAAATCTTGCCTGGCGCAATCAACACGCCGCCCGCGTGCATACCCAAACCGCGCGTCAGGTCTTCCAACTTTTTCGCCAGCGTAATGAGTTCGTCCGCTTCTTCTGCTTCAATTAATTCCTGAATCTGCGGCTCGGCCTCCATGGCTTTTTCCAAACTCAGGGGTTTGTTGGCTTCCAACGGAATCAGCTTGGACAGTTTGTCGCACAGCATAAACGGCAGTTCCAGCACGCGTCCGACGTCGCGAATCACCGCTTTGGACGACATCGTGCCGAAGGTAACAATCTGGCTTACCGCATCCGCGCCGTATTTCTCGCGCACATATTCAATCACGCGGCCGCGGTTTGCCTGACAGAAGTCCACGTCAAAGTCAGGCATGGAGACGCGTTCAGGGTTCAAGAAACGCTCGAACAGCAGCGCGTATTTCAACGGGTCGAGGTCGGTAATCTTCAGCGAATACGCCACCAGCGAGCCTGCACCCGAACCACGGCCCGGCCCGACCGGACAGCCATGCGTTTTCGCCCAGTTGATAAAGTCTTGTACGATAAGGAAATAGCCGGGGAATTTCATCTGGATAATGATGTTCAGCTCAAAATCCAAACGTTCCTGATATTCCGGCATTTTTGCCGCACGCTCTGCCTCGTCGGGATAAAGCTGAACCATGCGTTCCTGCAAACCCTCGTTGGACAGTTTCACCAAATAATCATCCAGCGACAGGCCGTCCGGGGTAGGGAAGAGCGGCAGGAAGTTTTTGCCCAATGTGATGTGCAGATTACAGCGTTTGGCAATTTCTACCGTGTTTTCCAAGGCTTCAGGCAAATCGGAGAAACGTTCGGCCATGGTTTCCGGTGGAATGAAAAACTGGCTCGGCGTGAAATCGCGCGGACGTTTTTTGTCCGTCAATACCCAGCCGCCTGCGATGCACACCCGCGCCTCGTGTGCGTTGAAATCGTCGCGGCTCATAAACTGTGTTGGATGCGTTGCCACCACCGGCAAGCCCAATTCTTCCGCCAGTTTCACGCTGCCTGAAACGCAAGCCTCCCATTCAGGGCGTTCGGGCAGGCGTTGCAGCTCTAAATAAAACGCATCGGGAAACCACTCCGCATATTTCAACGCCGCCGCACGCGCCGCGTCTTCATTGCCGTTCAACAGATTTACGCCTACTTCGCCGTAATGCGCGCCACTCAAACAAATCAAGCCGCTGTTGTCGCCGTTTTCCAGCCATTCGGGATTGAGTTCCGCATGATGAATATTGCGGTCTTTGCCGACATAAGCCTCCGTCAAAAGCTCGCTCAAGCGCAGATAGCCCGCATCGTTGCGGATAATCAGCATGGCGCGAAACGGCTTGTCAGGCGCATTCGGATTACCTATCCACACATCCGCCGCGCCGATGGGCTTAATCCCTGCGCCGCGGCAGGCTTTATAGAATTTCACCAAACCGAATTCGTTCATCAAATCGCTGATGCCCAAAGCAGGCAAACCGTATTCCTGCGCTTTGGCAATCAGTTTTTTAATCCGCACCATACCGTCGGTAATCGAGAATTCGGTATGCAGGCGCAGGGGGATATAGGTCGGCTCGGTCATGGCAAAATCGGCGTGAACAATAAAAGGCGTATTGTAGCAGGGTTGGCAGCTAAAGGCCGTCTGAAAACCAAATGTAATGGGTTTGGATAAAGCAAATAAAACAGAAGGGGGCTTTCTTTCAGACGGCCATGTTAAAATATCGCCATTATTGGAAAGGATTGAATGATGGAAGCAACAGTCTATCTTGAAGACAATGAATACATCGCTTTGTGCGACCTGTTGAAACTGGCCGGCCTTGCCGAAAGCGGCGGACAGGCAAAAGCATTTATCGCCGAAGGGCTGGTGTTGCGCAACGGCGAAACCGAAACCCGTAAAACCGCCAAAATACGTGGCGGCGAAGTGATTGAATTTGACGGCGCACGCTTGGAAATTGCCGATGGATACGACCCTGAAGAATAAAGCCGAAGCCATCTTGGGCGAACCGCTTTTAGACGAACCCGTCCGTCCTGAGTCGTGGGAATGTTGCGGCAGCGAATGCGGCGATGCCTGTATCCAGACAATGTATTGGGTGGAAAAAGCCCGATATGATGCGCAACAGAGGAAATTGAAAGAAGCAGGTTGGATAGACGGCGAAGATGGTGCAAAGGCCGTCTGAAAATGATTGGGCTTGATAGGAGCTGTGTTTCAAACAATGCTGCATTAAAGCCAATGCCGTCTGAAAGTTTCAGACGGCATTGGCTTTTTTAAAGTTTAAATTAAGATTGTGTTACCTCGGAAGCGGTTGCATTTTCAGGTGTGCCAGGTGCAGCATCGGCAGGAGCCTGATAATCTGTATTTTGCGATGAAGAGGGCTCGGCATTGTCATGTTTATGATGCTTATCATGTTTACCAAAGTGTCGTTTGTCCTGATCGTCATCTTGTGCTACTGCCAATACTTTGCCGTTTTGAGCATCAACCAAAGCTTCGTATTCGACGCCGTCTTTCAAGATTTCTACTTTGTAACGGCCGCCCAAATGTTGTTTGTATTTGTAATCGACATCTTTAACGACGCCGCCCACTTCTGCTACCGCTGCTGCGGCTGCTTGCTGGCCGGAAACCTTTGCGAACATACCTTCTTTGAAAGCCATGGTACCTGCCGCACCGGCAACGCCCAAACTTGAAGCAATAATACCGGCAATGATGAGTTTTTTTGAAATAAAAGCGTTAATGCGTTTCATGATTTTCTTTCCTACTGTGTTGTTGAACGATGAATGTATTCTATGCCTCAACAATTAGCTGAACATGAGCAAAACGCTAAGATGTGTAATGGGTTGCAATACTAAAATTAACACTTTAAATAATAATGGAGATCGAATCCGCGCTTTCAGACGGCCTTGCTAATATGTTGTGATGGCATATTTGGTGGGGATTGTGGTTTGCGTGTGAAAACAAAAAAGCGTGATGAAAAAAGGGCATGTGTGAGACATGCCCCGGATTAAATGGTAAACGCGATGGTGAGAAACCAAATGACGGAATAAGATTTGCGGTTGGTCAACTTATCTTATTCCGCCTTGTTTTACAATCATTCAGGCGATGCTTCGCCTGCAAGATTCTTGATTTCTTCGCGATGCGCGTCAAACCATGAGCCGACCACTTGATTGACTTCGTCCATGCCTTGTTTTTTCAGGCTGGAGAACAGTTGAACGCTGATTTTTTGACGCTCAGTGTAGGGTTTGAGTGATTTTTTTACCGCTGCCAAAGTTTTAATCTGGTCGTTTTTAGACAGCTTGTCTGCTTTTGACAGCAGGATATGCACAGGACGGCCGGTGATGTGGAAGAAGTCCAGCATCTGAATGTCTAAAGCCTTGAGCGGATGGCGCGAGTCCATAATCAAAATCAGGCCGATCAGTTGGCGGCGTTGTTGCAGGTAGTCGCCCAAGAGTTTGACCCAGTGCGCACGGATGGCCTCCGGTACTTGCGCGTAGCCGTAGCCGGGCAAATCGACCATGAAATTGCCGTTTTCCAGTTCAAAGAAATTGATGTGTTGGGTGCGGCCCGGTGTTTTGGAAACATAGGCAAGGCGCACATGATTAGTTAAAGTATTGATGGCGCTAGATTTGCCGGCATTGCTTCGGCCAACAAAGGCAATCTCGGCCGGCGTGTCGGGCAGGTCTTTCAAATGGTTGACCGTTGTAAAGAATTTGGCGTTTTGAAAAAGGTTCATCAGTATTTCCTTGCATGGAAACAAAACTGCAACATCATAATTTGTATCGGGCATTTATGTTGCAGCAGTTTGGTAATTTGAGTAGTAATTTAATGTAAACTTGGTATAGAATAGCACGTTTATAGAATTATCGGTTTTAATCGGGAAAATTCCCCGGTATTTGAGTATAAAAAAGGCATTGACGCGGTACGCAATGCTGTAATCAGGAGCACTCCATGAAACGATTGACTTTATTGGCCTTGGTATTGGCTGCCGGTGCGGTTTCCGCTGCCCCTAAAGCAGATGCTGAAAAAGGCAAACAGGTAGCGACTACTATCTGTGCGGCGTGTCACGCAGCCGATGGTAACAGCGGTATCGCAACTTATCCTAAACTGGCAGGTCAGGCTGCGGCCTACACCTACGGTCAAACCATGGCCATCAAAGACGGTACCCGTACCCACGGTGCTGCCGGCGTGATGAAACCGATGGTGATGAACTTGTCCGAACAAGACATCCGCGACGCTGCCGCCTACTACGCTAAACAACAAGGCAAACCGGGCGAAGCCAATCCTAAAGAAAACCCAGAGCTGGGCGCGAAAATCTATCGCGGCGGCCTGAGCGCTAAAAAACTGCCGGCATGTATGTCTTGCCACGGTCCTAGCGGCGCAGGTATCCCTGGCGGCGGTACTGAAATCCAAGCCTATCCTCGTCTGGGCGGCCAACACAAAGCTTACGTTGTCGAGCAAATGAAAGCTTACCAATCCGGCCAACGCAAAAACGCCATCATGGCCGATATTGCCAACCGTCTGAGCGAAGAAGAGTTGAACGCAGTAGCCAACTTCATCCAAGGTTTGCACTAATTTCGTTTTGAAACGAGCTTATTGATACAGGCCGTCTGAAAACCCTTCAGACGGCCTTAGCCAATATAGGCCGATAAGCCTGATTGTTTTTTTCAAATAGCGACAGAAAGATTTTTACTACAATATGCAGTATTCTTCCTTTCGCATCACACGTCATTGCAGTCCGTTCTACCGATCGGGTTGCCCCAAGCCGACATTTGAGACATGAGTAAATCTTCATCATCCGTCCCACTTATCCGTAGACCATGGTTTGCCTTTTTCAGCTCCATGCGCTTTGCCGTTGCCCTGCTTAGCCTGTTGGGCGTGGCTTCGATTATCGGTACGGTCTTGCAACAAAATCAGCCACAAGTCGATTATTTGGTGAAATTCGGCCCGTTTTGGTCGCAGATTTTCGGCTTTTTGGGCCTGTACGACGTGTATGCCTCGGCGTGGTTCGTTGTCATCATGATGTTTTTGGTGATTTCCACCGGATTGTGCCTGATTCGCAATGTTCCGCCGTTTTTGCGCGAGATTCGTTCCTTCCGTGAAAACGCGAAGGAAAAATCACTGGCGGCAATGCGCCATTCCATCGTTTTAGACGGACAGGTAACGCCCGAAGTCGCGCAACGTTATTTGGAAGTGCAGGGCTACGGCTGCAAAACCGTTACGCGTGAAGACGGTTCGGTTTTGGTGGCGGCGAAAAAAGGCGCGATGAACAAATGGGGCTATATCTTTGCCCATGCTGCGCTGATTGTGATTTGTTTGGGTGGTTTGATAGACAGCAACATCCTGCTGAAAATCGGTATGCTCACCGGTCGGGTCGTGCCGGACAATACGGCGGTTTACGCCAAAGACTTTAAGCCAGAAAGTGTGTTGGGGGCGTCCAATTTGTCGTTTAGGGGCAATGTCAATATTTCAGAAGGGCAGAGTGCGGACGTAGTGTTTCTGAATGCGGATAACGGCATGCTGGTGCAAGACTTGCCGTTTTCCGTCAAATTGAAGAAATTCCATATCGACTTTTACGATACCGGGATGCCGCGCGATTTCGCCAGCGACTTGGAAGTCACGGACAAGGCAACCGGCAAAGTCAGCGAACACACCATCCGCGTCAACCATCCTTTGACGCTGCACGGTATTACGGTTTATCAGGCAAGTTTCGCCGACGGCGGCTCGGATTTGACGTTTAAAGCGTGGAATCTGGCCGATGCCGACCGCACTCCGGTCAAACTCAAAGCGACTTCCATGCGCGAGTTTCCGCTGGATTTGGGCAAGGCTTCTTATAAACTGGAATTCGACCAGTTTACTTCGATGAATGTCGAAGACATGAGCGAGCCGTCTGAAAAAGAGCAAAACCTGAAATCCGCCCTCAACGATGTTCGCTCCGTCCGTCAGGAAGACAAAAAATACACCAATATCGGCCCGTCTATCGTTTACCGCATCCGCGACAAAGCGGGGCAGGCGGTCGAATATAAAAACTATATGTTGCCGCTGAAACAAGATGAAGACTATTTCTTCATTACCGGCACGCGCAGCGGCTTGGCGCAGCAATACCGTTGGTTGCGCATTCCGATGGATAAAAACGGCCAAATCGACACCTTTATGGCTTTGCGCCAATATCTGAAAAACGATACGGCACGCCGTAAAACCGTTGCCAATGCCGTCAAAGGTGCCCCCGCCGAAATCCGCGAGCAATTTATGGCGGCGGCGGAAAACACTTTGTCGATTTTTGCCAAAGGCGGCTATTTGGCTTTGGACGAGTTTGTTACCACTAACATTCCCAAAGATCAGCAGGAAAAAATGCAGGGCTATTTCTACGAGATGCTCTATGGCGTGATGAATGCCGCTTTGGAAGATACGATCAGCACATACAATCTGCCGGCTTGGCCGCAAGACGAAAAGCGCAACCGCTTCCTGCTGTATGCAATGGACGCGTACACCGGTTTGACCGAGTATCCTGCGCCGATGTTGCTGCAATTGGACGGCTATTCCGAAGTGCGCTCTTCCGGATTGCAGATGACCCGTTCGCCGGGCGCATTCTTGGTGTATTTGGGTTCGGTATTGCTGGTGTTGGGTACGGTGTTTATGTTCTATATTCGTGAAAAACGTGCTTGGCTGCTGTTTTCAGACGGCCGTATCCGTTTTGCCATGTCTTCCAGCCGCAACGAACGCGACTTGCAGAAAGAATTTCCGCAACACACACGGCAATTGCAGCAGCTTGCCAAGGATTTGAACCATGAATAACAAACATCAGGCCTTGCCCGAGCATGAGCTTCTGACACACAAATCATTTATCCGAAACCTCAACCTTTTCGACTGGGCATTCGCGCTGCTGATTGCAGTCGGTGCGTTTATTGCCCAAACCCAGGCTGGTCTGCATATGGACATCTACGAAATGGTAATTTTGTGGGTGAGTGCCGGTATTGCCGTTTTTCTGGGTTGGTTTTTCAAACCGATGCGCTGGTTTATCCCTTTGGGCGTGTGCTTGGCGTATTTGGCCGTTGATTTGTATGGGGGCGACATCAAACGCGCAGACGGCTTCCTGCTCAAATACCTGTTAAGCAGCCAGTCGGCGATTATGTGGCAATGCGCGTTTGTGTTCTTTGCCTTGTTTGCCTATATCGTCGGCGCGATAGCGGCGGTGCGCAAAAATGTGCCGACCAATACGCTTTTGGGCATGGGTACCGTGTTTGCGTGGGTTTCCGCGATGGCGGGCTTTGTCGGTTTGCTGGTACGCTGGCATGAAAGCTATCTGCTGCGTCCCGATGCCGGTCATATTCCGGTTTCCAACCTTTACGAAGTATTCATCTTGTTCTTGGTCATTACGGCACTGATGTACCTCTATTACGAAGGCCGTTTTGCCGTACAAAAACTGGGTGGCTTCGTCTTCAGCTTTATGGCAATTGTGGTCGGATTTGTCTTATGGTACAGCGTTTCACGCGAGGCTCATGCCATTCAGCCGCTGATTCCGGCTTTGCAGTCTTGGTGGATGAAAATCCATGTTCCGGCCAACTTTATCGGCTACGGTGCATTCTGTATCGCCGCCATGCTGGGTATTGCCGAACTGCTGGCGCTCAGAAAAGAAGATGCGGGCCAAAAATCATGGCTGCCACACTCGCAAGTCATTGAAGAAGTCATGTACAAAGCGATTGCCGTCGGTTTCCTGTTCTTCACGATTGCCACCATTCTAGGCGCATTGTGGGCGGCCGATGCGTGGGGTCGCTATTGGAGCTGGGACCCGAAAGAAACTTGGGCATTCATCGTTTGGCTGAATTACGCTGTTTGGTTGCATTTGCGGCTGGTGGCAGGCTGGCGCGGCAGGGTGTTGGCTTGGTGGGCAGTCATCGGTCTGGTCATTACCGCCTTTGCCTTTATCGGCGTGAATATGTTCTTGAGCGGCCTGCATTCTTACGGCACTTTGTAAACCGCTTATTCTGCACTTTATTTCAGACGGCCTTTTTCCGTTTTTGGAGAAAACGCCGTCTGAATCGTTTTTAATCATTTTTTCAGACGGCCTCAAACCATGTTGGTATTAGGAATTGAATCATCTTGCGACGAAACCGGCGTTGCGCTCTACGATACCGAGCGCGGCCTGTTGGCGCATCATTTGCACACACAAATGGCGATGCACGCCGAATACGGCGGAGTTGTCCCCGAATTGGCCAGCCGCGACCATATCCGCCGTGTCGTGCCGTTGACGCAAGGTTGCTTGAAGGAGGCCGGCGTTGGTTATGCCGACATCGACGCGGTTGCCTTTACGCAAGGCCCGGGCTTGGGCGGCGCATTGCTGGCCGGTTCAGGTTTTGCCAACGCCTTAGCATTTGCCATCGGCAAGCCCGTTATCCCCGTCCACCATCTTGAAGGCCATTTGCTCTCACCTTTGTTGGCAGACAATAAACCTGAATTTCCATTTGTCGCTTTGCTGGTATCGGGCGGACATACGCAATTTATGGCCGTACGCGGTATCGGTGATTACACTTTGCTGGGCGAGAGTGTGGATGATGCGGCAGGTGAGGCGTTCGACAAAACGGCCAAGCTTTTAGGTTTGCCTTATCCCGGCGGTGCCAAATTATCCGAGCTGGCCAAACTCGGCACGCCTGATGCTTTCACATTCCCACGCCCCATGCTCCATTCGCACGATTTGCAGATGAGCTTTTCCGGTTTGAAAACCGCCGTTTTGACCGCTGTCGAAAAAGTCCGTGCCGAAACTGGCAGCGATGAAATTCCGGAACAAACACGCAACGACATTTGCCGCGCTTTCCAAGATGCGGTGGTTGACGTATTGGCGGCCAAAGCCAAAAAAGCGTTGTTGGATACCGGCTTCAGAACTTTGGTGGTTGCCGGCGGTGTGGGTGCAAACTGGAAACTGCGTGATGAATTTTCGCGCTTAACCGTCAAAATGCCGTCTGAAAAAGGCAAACCCAAACCGCAGGCAGAAAAAATCAACGTCTATTTCCCACCGATGGCATACTGTACCGACAACGGTGCAATGATTGCCTTTGCCGGCGCGATGCGTCTTGCCGAGCGTCAGGCTGTCGGCGCATTCAATGTCAAACCGCGCTGGCCGCTGTCGGATATTGTGAAGCAGGGTTGATGTATTAGACTGCTTCGATGCAATGAAAGGCCGTCTGAAAACCTGAAGATATGGTTTTCAGACGGCCTTTAACTAAATGGATTTATGTTGTGAAGTCTCTTTGTAAATAAAGAAGAGCAGTTATCCCGGAATTTCGATTTTAGTTTCCGTTTTGGCGAAATTCATTACAAATTGGCTTTTGAAATTGCGCACCCTGTTGACGGACGTAAGCACGCGGCGCGTGAAGGCGTGATAGGCAGGCATATCGGTGCAATGCACCAACAGCAAGAAATCATAATTGCCGGGAATTTCATAACATCCGACAACTTGCGGATCGCGCTGCATACTGCGTTCAAATGCCTCTTGCACATCGTGGTACTGGCGTTCGAGGTCAACTTGGACAAAGACGCTGATGTTCAAGCCGACTGCCTGCGGCGAGACGATGGCGGCTTGGCGGATGATGACGCCTTGTTCGGTCAGGTTTTTGATGCGCCGCTGGCAAGTGGCAATCGATGAATGCACTTGTGCGGCCAATTCTTTCAGCGGAATGTCCGCGCGTGTTTGGAGAATGTTGAGGATATTGCGGTCGAGTTTGTCCAGTTCCATTTCAGACGGCCTTTGAATGTAATATTTTTTGATTTTTTAATCATAATAGGAAAATTATCTTTGTTATATAAAAAAATATGAGAAATTTTTTCACACATTTTCTTTACAATATCAATATTGATTTATCTAGGAAGGCCGTCTGAAATGACGAATTTATCCAAAGGTTTGCTGGCGGCCATAACGTCCAATGTGTTGTTTGCCATGCTGTTTTTGTACGGCGTATGGATGCAGCCGATGAGCGGCACGGAAATTTTTGCGTGGCGTATGGTGGCGATGCTGTCGGCTTTATGCGTGCTGATGACGATGGTCAACGGTTGGCAGGCGGCGGCGCGGTTTGCGAACAATATCGGCCGCGATTGGAAGCGGTGGCTGTTGATTGTATTGCCGACGCCGATATTTGCCAGCCAGTTGTGGCTGTTTGTCTGGGGGCCGGTCAACGGCGAAGGGGTAAACATCGCCATGGGTTATTTCCTGTTTCCTTTGGCGATGATGCTGGGTGGACGGATTTGGTTTAAAGAGCGTTTAAACCGATTGCAGATGGTTGCCGTTGCGTTGGCATGTGCAGGCGTAGCATGTGAATTGGTACGGTCGGGTGCGTTTTCGTGGACGACTGTATGGGTGTTCGGTACTTATCCGTTTTATTATCTGCCGCGCCGAAAACTCGGCGTGCCTTCTTTAATCGGTCTGACTTTTGATTTGATGATGATTACGCCATTTGCGTTGGCGTATATTGTGCTGGCAACGGATACACCCGCGATGATTGCGGCCAAACCAGTTTTAATTTTCTTTATTGTGTTGCTAGGCTTCAATAGCGCAATATCTATGCACTTGAATTTGAAGGCGAGTCAGTTGTTGCAGGTTGCGGTGTTCGGTATGTTGAGCTATTTGGAACCTGTATTGCTTTTTATCGTGTCGATTGTGTGGCTGGGCGAGCCGGTAGAAAAAGGCGCATTGATCGGCTATGGCCTGATTTGGTCGGGATTGTGCGTGATGGTTGTCAATGGCTTGTTGGGAATGAAGAAAGAAAAGAAATTGGCTAAAGCTTGATGATAGATTGAGGCCGTCTGAAAAATGGGTTGACCAATATTTTCAGACGGCCTTTGATATTGAAAGGGACGTATCGGATACGCCCCTTTTGTTTTACCAGCTTTGGGCGACACGGTCGGCTTCTTGCAGGCGTTCGACTGTGCCGACGTCCAACCAAAGGCCGTTGTGGTGTTCGCCGCTGATTTGGCTTTGGCTCATGGCTTGACGCAACAGAGGGGCAAGTTTGGCAGCCTGATGCGCCGGGGTATCTTTGAAAAGTGCGGGATGATAAACGCCCACGCCGCTGAAAGTCAGGGCTTGGCCGTCTGCAGATGAGGCGGATACCAGGCCGTCTGAAAGCAGGCCGAAGTCGCCTTCGGGATGGTGTGGTGGATTGTCCACCAGCCATAAATGGGCGAGAAGGTTGTGTTCCTGCATACGCTGGGCAGCCAGTCGTGCAGCTTGGAAATCAATGTCAGTCAACACATCGCCATTGACGACCAAAAACGGCTCGTCGCCCAAAAGAGGCAGGGCAGTGGCAATGCCACCGGCGGTTTCCAGGCCTCCGGCGAGTTCTGGAGAATAGGCAATGCGCACGCCGTAGTCCGAACCGTCTTTCAAGGTATCTTCGATTTGTTGGCCAAGCCAAGCATGGTTGATGACGATTTCAGTGAAACCGGCCTGTTGCAGGCGGCGCAAGTGCCAACCGATAAGCGGCGTGCCTGCTACTTCGAGTAAGGGTTTGGGTGTGTGGTCGGTCAAGGGGCGCATGCGTTCGCCGCGACCGGCGGCCAGTATCATTGCTTTCATGAGGGTGCCTATAATGTATGAGCCAGAAAAGGTCTCAGGCCGTCTGAAAAATGAAACCGATGTTTCAGACGGCCTGAGACCTTTATTTATGCCAAATATTTGAATTGCCTACGAAAATACAGCAATGCCGGTGCTTGTGTGTCGGTATTGCGGATTTCGTTGATCTGAACGAAAAAGACGTAATGCGTGCCGATTTCGCGTTGATCGACAATGCTGCCGTGCAGGTGCGCCAGCGCGCCTTCTACCTCGAGCTGTCCGGTTTGTCCCCTGTGCCAAATATGGTATTCGAAGCGTTCTTCGGGCGATAGGTCGGTCAGTCCGGCAAAGTGTTCGGCGACATCTTGCTGGCTGTCGTTGAGTGTGTTGATGCACAAATCACGGTTGCCTTGCAGGATGGGAATGATGGCGGATTGGCGGTTGATGCACAGCATGACCGTCGGCGGCTCGTCGGTAACGGCAGTTACGGCAGTCATGGTAATGCCATAGCGCCCTGCTTCACCGTCTGTCGTGATAACGTGCACGCCGGCGGCACAGGAGGCCATGGCATCTCGGAAGGATCTCTTGAGTATGTGTGTTGAATCTGTCATCCGGCTCGCTTTATTTTAATGCCTGTTCGATTTTTGCCAGCTCTGCCAAGAGTTCTTTGAGTTGTGCCATTTTTTCTTTGGTGAGGACTTTTTCAATTGCGTCATAGCGCTCGTCAACCAATGCGCCGGTGGATTCATAGAGTTTCTCGCCTTCGGGCGTCAGTTTCAGGTAAACACGGCGTTGGTCGTTGGAAGGCTTCAGGCGCACGGCCAAACCTGCTTTTTCCAAGCGGGTCAGAATGCCGGTCAGGCTGGGACGGAGGATGCAGGCCTGATTGGCCAAGTCTTGGAAGTCGAGAGTGCCGTTTTCCGCTAAGAGCCGGATGATACGCCATTGCTGGTCAGTAATATTGGCTTGGTTCAGAATAGGGCGGAATTGGGTCATCAATGCTTCCCGTGCCTGAATTAGACCGATATTGATAGATGCATGTTTAGATTGGTTGGGCATTACTAAGTCTCCGGTGTTATCAAAAATCAAACCGTTGAAGCGTGAGGTAGGTTGATAAAGGCGATATTGCTGTTTTAAGGCTGCCGTCGGCAGCCGGGTCATGGGAACAAAAGCATCACTGCCACAATATTAGATGAAGATCTCTAACAGTTTGTTTTGATAATAATGTTTCCAATTGTTCTTATGGTTATATCTTAGTCTATTTTCTTTATAATCTCAACAAAATCATATGTTATTGGGAAAGAGATAGTTTATTTATTTATGAAATGGAATTGGTTGAATATATTCAGGTGAAATTATTCTTTAAATTTTCTATTTTTAGTGGATTTTCAATGAATTTAGCTGAAGATATTTGCCAAGTAAATTCTGATTTTTAAGCCGATATAACTGGAAAGTCCGGATGTGTGATGAATCATTTTGCCATCTTTTAATATGATAATGGTCGGAGTGACGGCTATGTTCCATTTTTGAGCCATTAGGCCGTCTGAATCATTGAAGTTTGGAAAGGATAGATTGTTTTCTTGCATATGGCGGGCAATATCATTGTCGCTTCCGGAGCGTAAGGCTACACCCAGAGTCGGAATATTGTCTTGATGCAGTTTTTCTATGGTCGGCGATGTGTACGAGCAAATACCGCACCAGCTACCCCAAAAGTAAACAACGGCAACACGGTTCTGGCTGAAAGATTGGAGGGAAGTGGTTTGACCGTTGGTTAGAGTGAGGGTTTGCGCTGCTGATTGTAAGGGTTGGTCGGGTTTGCGTACCCAGTCGACAATCAAGGAGAGAAAAATGAAAATAATCACGGCCTGAAGCAATGATTTGGCGTAGTGGAGCAGGGTTTTCGTCATGTATTGTGCCGTGAAAAAAGATTGAATGATTGTTTGATAAATGGAAAAAGCCTTGCAGAGCAAGGCTTTTGATTCGATTCTGGAAACGTATTAACGTTTGGAGAATTGTTTTGCGCGACGTGCTTTGCGCAAACCAGGTTTTTTACGTTCAACTTCACGAGCATCGCGAGTAACGAAGCCTGCTTGAGACAGAGCTGGTTTCAGAGCTGCGTCGAAGTCGATCAGGGCGCGGGTGATGCCGTGACGGATGGCGCCGGATTGACCGGTTTCGCCGCCACCGGTTACGTTAACTTTAATGTCGAAAGATTCGGCATTTTCAGTCAGAACCAGAGGTTGACGTACAACCATGCGGCTGGTTTCACGTGCGAAGAATTCGTCAACGGGACGGCCGTTTACGATGATTTGGCCGGTACCTTTAGTCAAGAATACACGAGCCACTGAACTTTTGCGGCGGCCTGTGCCGTAGTAGTATTTACCGTTCATGTCGTGTCCTTATTATTTCAGTTCCAAAACTTTAGGTTGTTGTGCAGCGTGGCCGTGTTCGGCACCGGCGTACACTTTCAGTTTTTTGATCATGGCGTAGCCCAGAGGACCTTTAGGCAACATGCCTTTTACGGCTTGTTCCAAAGCGCGGCCTGGGAATTGCTCTTGCATTTCGCGGAAAGTACGCTCGTAGATGCCGCCTGGGAAACCAGAGTGACGGAAGTATTTTTTGTCTTCGAATTTAGCACCGGTCACGCGCAGTTTGTCTGCGTTGATGACGATGATGTAGTCGCCGGTATCAACGTGAGGGGTGTATTCGGGTTTGTGTTTGCCGCGCAGACGGTGTGCGACTTCGGCTGCGACACGACCCAGAACTTTGTCTTCTGCGTCAATGACGAACCATTCGCGCTTCACCTCGTGGGGTTTTGCAGAGAAGGTTTTCATGGTTGGAATCCAGATATATATAGAAAGTTATGGATTTTAAAGAGGAGATTGGTTTTTGTCAATCTTAATTGAGTGTGTTTGATGCATGAATATGCGGTTTTTTCAGACGGCCGGAAATCTTTACGAAAGTCTTTACTTGGAAAGGGAAAAGCCACACCTGTCGGTATGGCTTTTTTTAGGGAATCCCCACGAGTGCCGTTTAGGCTGAATCCGCTTGAACCTTGCTGACAAGGCGGTCACCTCGGGTAGTTTCGGGTGCGTCCGATAAACGGACGCTCGCGCCCACTACAACTCCCGGCAACCTAAAGCGAACGTATTGGTTCAAAGGAATATATGCCTTCGCGAACACCGCAGGGAAAAGGGGGAAATCAGTTTTGCTCCAAGCGCGCCAGTGCTTTTTGGCACGCGTTGTTCATGTCGGTTATTTTACGCTCAAATTCACCGATTGCCAAATCGTCGTTGAGGGTGGTTTTCAAGAGGTCGTGTACGACGTTGAGGGCTGCCATGACGACGATTTTGTCTGTGCCGACGATGCGGCCGCTTTCTTTAATCGCATCGCTTTTCTTGTTGAGCATTTCAACGGCTTGCAGAAGGGTGGCTTTTTCTTCACTCGGTGTGTTGATGGTGAAGTTGACATTCATGATGTCGAGATTGACTTGTTCGATACTCACGGGGCATCCTTTTATTGTTGTGTTTCTTGGGGCAATCGGGCAATGAGGCTGCGGATTTGGTCTGCGCTTTGGGCCAGCGCGTTGCGGTAGTTTTCTTTTTCGGCAGTCAGGTTGTCAATTTTGCTTTGCAGGTCTTCTTTGAGTTTGCCGACTTGAACCAGCAAGGCTTCGCTGAGTTCGTCAATGGCCGCGTCGTGTTGGCGTTTTTGTTGCTCTTGCTCGAGTTTGAGTCTGTCGATTTCTTCGTTGAGACGGCGGTTTTCTGAAACCAGCGTTTCAAATTTTTGGACAAGTTGGTAAACGTTGATTTCCAGATTGTTCAGTGATTGGTTCATGTGTTTCCCTTCAGACGGCCTTATGGCCGTCATATTGTGCGTCAGGCCGTCTGAATGGCAGACGGCGCGACCGTTTATTCGAAGCGAGCGCTTCGTTCCATCAGTCGTTCAACGACTTGCTGCGGGGTCATTTCTTTGCGGATGAGTTGCAGCAGGGTTTGAGTGATGGGCATATCGATTTGGTATTTGGCGGCGGTGTTGAAGACTTCTTCAATGGTGCTGACACCTTCGGAAACGTGACCGATTTCGACAAGCACTTGATGCAACTCTTTGCCTTCTGCGAGGCCGAGGCCGACGCGGCGGTTGCGCGAGAGTGCGCCGGTACAGGTCAGGATAAGGTCGCCGATGCCGGCCAAACCCATCATGGTTTTGGGTTGCGCGCCCATGGCGATGGCAAGGCGGGTGATTTCGGCGAGGCCGCGCGTTACTAGGGCTGCGCGTGCATTGAGGCCGTATTCAAGGCCGTCTGAAAGGCCGGTGGCAATCGCCATGACGTTTTTAACGGCACCGCCCACAGCGACGCCGATGACGTCGGTGCTGCCGTACAGGCGCATTACGTTGGTGTTCAGTTGGGCAGTAGTTTCTTCCACCCAGTCTTTGTTTTCGGAAGCAAACACGACGGCGCAAGGCAGTTGAGCTGCAAGTTCTTGGGCAAAGCTCGGTCCTGAGAGAACGCCGATTTTTTTATTGTTAGGCAGGACTTCTTTCAGTACTTGGAAAGTCAGGAGGCCGGTATCTTGTTCAAAACCTTTGCAGGCTGCGAGAACGGGAATATCGGCGGCGTTATGCTGTTTGAGCAGCTCGGCGCTGCTTCTGAGGCCGGCTACGGAGGTAACGATCAGGGCAAGTTGGCTGTCTTTCAGCGCTTCGCCCAAATCGGCGTGAACGGTCAGGGACTCAGGGAAAGGGAAGCCGGGCAGGCCGCGTTTGTTTTCGCGATCTGCTTGCAGGGTGCGGATTTGGTCAGGATTGCGTGTCCAAAGGGCAACTTCATTGTTGTGGTGCGCAAAGTGCAACGCGAGAGCTGTACCCCACGAACCTGCGCCGATGACGGTAATTTTCATGTTTCTCTTCCATATGGGAACGGAGCTTACTTTAAAACAAACGGCTTTGGGGTGCAAGGGCGGCGTTTGTGAAAAATATTTTGTGCCGTTTAAAAAGCCTTAGGCCGTCTGAAAGTTCAGACGGCCTGCTTCGGTTTATGATTTATTGTTACCGGAATGGTAGGCATCGTAGGCGTAGTAGTCGTAGCTGTTGTTGGCTTCGCGCTTCATGCCGTTGAGGACGACACCTTTGATGTTGATGTGGTTTTGTTTGAGGCGTTCGACGCTGGCCTCAAGCTCTCGTGCACGCGTGTGCGCATAACGGCTGATCATCAGGACGGTGCCTGCATGTTGGCCGATGATGACGGCGTCGGTCACGGCCAATACGGGCGGCGTGTCCAAGATGACGTAATCGTAGCGTTGGCGCGCGTGGGCGAGCAATTCGTTGAAACGGTTGTCCATCAAAAGCTCGGACGGATTGCTAGGATAGCTGCCGCTGCTGATGAGGTGGAGGTTTTCAATGCCGGTCTCTTGTACGGCTTTGGCCGGAGCCGCTTTGCCGCTTAGGATGTCAGACAAGCCGAACTCGGGGGTAAGGCCGAAGAGTCGGTCGAGGTAGCCTTTGCGCATATCGGTATCGATAAGCAGGACGCGTTTGCCCGATTGCGCCATTACGGCGGCGAGGTTGGCGGAGATAAAGGACTTGCCTGCCTCAGGCGAGGCACCGGTAATCATGAGGACGTTGTTAGGCGCGTCCAGCATGGAAAAGTAGATATTGGTGCGCAGGGCGCGGATGGCTTCGACTGCCGTGTCGGCACGGTCTTCGCTGGCCAGCAGATAGTTGGAACGGCCGCCGGTTTTCTTGAATTTGCTTTTGAAGAAGTCGCGTTTTTGCTGGGTTTTGGAGTGCGGAACAAGAGCGACGACTTCCAAATTGAGGTTTTCGATTTCTTCAGATGAAGTAATGCCGTTTTTCATGCGGTTGCGAATCATCAGCCACAAAGCGGTCAATGAGCCTGCGGCAAGTGCGCTCAGGAGCGTGATGACGGTTTTGCGCGGTGCAACGGGGTTTTCAGGGACATAGGCATAATCGACGATGCGGACATTACCTTGCGCACTGGCTTTCATGATGTTGAGTTCTTGTTGTTTGCTCAACAGTTGGACGTAGGTTGCTTGGTTGGTTTCTACGTCACGGGTCAGGCGGATAACTTCTTGTTGGGTGTTCGGCAACTCGGCGATTTGTTGGTTGATTTTGTTTTTAGCGCGCTCGAGAACGGAGAGTTTGTCCAATACGGCTTTATAGGAAGGGTGTTCCGGCGTGTACAACTCGGCCAAACCTGCTTCTTCGGTTTTGAGCAGGGTAATTTGGGTTTCGATGCCGGTCAGGCTTTCCAATGCGCCTTTGGACTCGAGCGGGATGTCGAGGGAACCTGATTGTTGGCGGTAGGCATTGAGTTTGTTTTCAGCATCTTGCAAGGTTTCTTTCAAGCGTGGCAATTCTTCGCTGATGAAAGCCAATCCGCTGGATGCAACTTGGACGTCGCGTTCGCGATTTTGCGCAACGTAGTTGTCGGCAATGCTGTTGAGGATGACGCTGGTACGTTTAGGGTCGGTGCCGGTAAAGGTAAGGTTGATGATGGGGCTGGTTTTACCTTTGCTGATGACCGCCAGTTTGTTTTGGATGTTTTCGATGGCGCTGATGCGGGAGAACTTGGTTAACGCAAATTCTTGACCCGGGTTGGCCAGGATTTGATCGATTTTGAGGGTGGTTTGATTGTTGATTTTCAGAGGCACGCCGACCTTACCTTCGACAACGCGTTTGTCAGGCAGGGTAAGGGTATAGGCTTTGTTGCTCTTGGCGGTCAGCGTGAAGGTTTTGTTGAACCATTCGTCTTGTACGGTAAAGCTGCCGACGGTCAGTTTGGGATCGGGGTCGCCGCTGATGTTGTGCATCAGGCTGCCGATAACGGGTGTGTATTTGGCTTTGACTTCTTGGTCAAGCTGAAGGTCGTCAACGGTTTTACCCAGCACCAGGCGTGATTGAACCAACTCGACTTCTGCTTCAGACGGCGTGGTTTGGTTGTTGAAGATGCTGTTGATTTCAGTCAGGATTTGGTTTTGTCGCGTTTCAATTTCCAGCATGGCGTCGGCACGGTATTGCGGAGTGGATGCCAGGCTGAAGGCTGCGCCAAGAATACCGCCTGCAAGCAGGGCGGCGAGGATTTTGTATTTATTTGTCCAAATTACTCGCAGCTGTTGGCCGAAGTCGATTTCGTCGTTGTCTGCGCTGTAAGGTGTGTAGGTCGTTTTTTTCATTGCTTGCTTTCTTGTTCATGCCGGTTTTATACCGGTTGAGTTTTTCCGTGTAGTTTGGTTTTCCAAGTGTCTGCGGCAGTATTGAGCTGTTCAAAAACGGCTTCAAACATTTCACTGCTTTGTTTGTATGGGTCAGGTACGGTTTTTTTAGGCAACCATTGGGCAAACAGCATGGTTTTGCTGCGTGCCGGCGGATGGATGTCGGCCACCATGTCGATTTGACAGGGCTCCATGACGAGAATCAAATCGGCCTGTTCGCACATTGGGGCGGTCAGTTGGCGTGCCGTATGGCCTGCAACGATAACGCCGTGTTTGAGTGCGGTTTTGATGGCTTGGAAATCGGCATCCTTACCTGCCAGTGCTTTTATGCCGGCGCTGCTGATGCGGCGGCCGGGTAGTTTTTTCTGCATGATCCGCTCTGCGGTGGGGGAGCGGCAGATGTTGCCTAGGCAGACGATGAGTATGTTGTGGTACATGATATTGTTTCGGTTTATGGTCTGAAAAAAGCGTGAGTCAGACTATAAGGTACTACTTTTCCGTTTGTGCGGTGTGTACGGCTTTTATATGCCGTTTATGTAATTTGGTCGGATTGTGCGTGATTTTGTATCCTGCTGTCAAACAAGGGTCTGACAGCAGGAATCACTGCTTATTTAAACGTATTGTCGAGGGTGTTGACGTTGCTGATGGAGTTTGTAATTTGTGACATTACGCGGTTCCAGCGGGTAACCGGGGCGGCGGTAACGTAAACGGTGTCTTCCGAACGCAGTTTGAATTCGCTGCCCAGTGCGTAAGAGGTCGCATCTTTCAGGTTGAGCTGGTAGATGTGGATAGGTTTGGCCGCATCTTCAGGTACGCGGCGGATCACGAATACGCCGGTTGCATCCGCATAGGCTTGGTTCATGCCGCCCACTTCGCCGAGCGCTTGGGTCAGGTTGAGGCCGTGATTGCCGATCGGCAGGGTGGCTTGTTTGCCGACTTCGCCCATGATGTAGATTTTGTTGTTGCTGCTGTTAGGAACGTAAACGATGTCGCCATGGCTGAGGAGATGGTTTTGCGACATATCGCCGTATTGCAGCATGTCTTGCAGGGAAATGGTGCGGTCGACGCCGTTGTGCGTCCATTTGATGTGTTGGGTGTCGGCACTTTGGGTGACACCGCCTGCTTGGTTGATGGCATCCAAAATGGTCATCGGAATATTGGTAATCGGTAGTTGACCTGCTTGGTTGATGGCACCGGATACAGAAATACGTTGCGAACGGAATTCGGTAACGTTGATGGCTACTTGAGGGTTTTTGATGTAGCGTTTCAGAAGGCTGGCCAGGGTATTTTGCAATTCGTCCAAAGTTTTGCCTTTAGCTTGAATTTTGCCTGCCAACGGGTAAGTGATATAACCGCCCTCATCTACCCAGGCGCCGCGGCTGACTTGGTTGGTTTGCGGGTTGCTTTGCTGGATGGGGGAATTAAGGTCGGAGTGCGCCCAAACCATGATATTGAGGACATCGCCACTGCCGATGCGGTAGCGGTAAGCGCTTTTGCTTTGCTCCAAGCCTTGGTTGGCTTGGGAAAGTACGGGTGGCGTACGCATTTTTTCAATCAGGTTGGGCGTGATGGGGTAAACGGCAACACGGCTGTCGAGGTTGGTATCGGCTGCGGTGTCGGTATCGGTGTAAACAATGGTTTTGGTTCTGGTTTTGATGGTTGAACCAGGAATGACTGTTGTGCTGTTGCAGGCAGTCAGTGCGAATAGAGTAAGCAGGGAGAGCGTTTTTTTCATGTAGTAGTCCTTGCGGGATAGTGTCCGGACCGTCTGAAAATGTTCAGACGGCCTTATTGTTTTGTTGCCAAACCAAGTCGCAGATATCGTCTTTAGGTACGAAGCCTGTCGGTGCGCGCAGCAGAAGCTGGCGCAGGCTGTTTTGGTCGCTTTGGAGACAAGCGGTTTGGAGTTCCGACAGTATGTCAGATAATTGCGTCCATGGAAGCATTACTTCACTGGCGGTCATAATACGGGGATGAGTGGTTTTTTGCACCTCGTCGCCGATGAGCAGTTCTTCATAAAGTTTCTCACCCGGGCGCAGGCCGGTAATCTTGATTTCGATGTCGCCGTGCGGGTGTTGCTCGTCTTTGACTTTGAGACCGCTGAGGACAATCATTTGACGGGCAAGGTCGATGATTTTGACAGATTCGCCCATGTCGAGGACGAATACGTCGCCGCCTTTACCCATTGCGCCGGCTTGGATAACCAGTTGCGCCGCTTCGGGAATGGTCATGAAGTAGCGGGTAATGTCTTGGTGGGTCAGGGTAATCGGGCCACCTTCGGCAATTTGTTTTTCAAATACCGGGACAACGGAGCCGGACGAACCCAATACATTGCCGAAACGCACCATGCAGAAGCGTGTTTTTTGTTCTGGCTCGGCGGCAAGCGCTTGCAGGCAGAGTTCGGCCATGCGTTTGCTGGCGCCCATGGTGTTGGTCGGACGGACGGCTTTGTCGGTGGAAATCAAAACAAAGGTGGAAACGCCAGCATCTACGGCAGCCTGCGCGCAGCAGAGTGTGCCGAACACGTTGTTTTGAATGCCTTCGATGGTGTTGAACTCTACCATAGGGACGTGTTTGTAGGCTGCGGCATGGTAGACGGTGTCGACGTGATAGGCTTGCATAATGCTGCTGAGGCGGTCTTTGTTTTGAACCGAACCCAAAAGCGGTACGACTTCGACTTGGCTGCCTTGCGCGGCTTGGGTTTCGCGCAATTCTTTGTCTATGCTGTATAGGGCAAATTCGGATAATTCAAACAACAGCAGTTTGGTCGGACGGCAGTTGAGAATCTGACGGCAAAGTTCGGAGCCGATAGAGCCGCCTGCGCCGGTCACCATCACGACTTTGTCGCTGATGTCGGCACTCATTAATTCAGGGCGCGGTGCCACAGGGGCGCGGCCGAGCAAATCGACCACAGAGATTTTTTTCAATGAGCTGACGTTGATTTTGCCGTCCACCAAATCTTTCATGCCCGGAATGGTCAGGACTTCGCATTTGTATGCTTCGAGGCGGCGGATGATGTCTTTGCGTTCTTCCGGCGTAGAACTTGGAATCGCCAGCAGAATTTTGCGTACGCCGTAGCGGCTGATCAGCATCGGGATTTCGTTGGGGTTGTAGACGGCAAGGTCATAGATGACGGTACGTTGGATTTTCGGGTTGTCATCGACAAAGGCGATGGCCGAGTATTCGTTAACCTGTTTGATGGCTTCCAACAACTGGCGGCCGGATTGGCCTGCACCGTAGATGATGACGGGGGTCATTTGTTTGCGGTGATGATCGGTCAGAATCGCACGCAGGATCATACGCGAGCTGGTCACGCCGACCACCAAGACCAAGAAATAGACGATGGGCAGGGCAAGGTGCAGTTTTTGCTCAAAAACCAGGGTGGTCAGGCAGAACAAGACCGCTGAAATAATGCTGCCGAATGCGGCGGCGGTCAGGACGCGGACGCTGACGAAGCGCGTAACGGCGCGGTAGAGGCCGATACGGATGAAAAGGATGATGGTCAGCAACGCAGTGCTGCCGAAAGCTAGCCAGTTGGCGATACTCAACCATTCGTCGGAGTATTGCACTTTGAGGCTTTGGGCAAACCAAAACGCCACGAATATCATCAAGATATCGTGAATGACGAAGAAGGTTTTTTTTAGATTGCGCGGCAGAGCCAGCAGGGTTTCCAAGTTCATTTTATTTTTTACGTGTGTCTGAGTGTTGTAATGTGGCTTGGTACGGATTGTTTGAAGCAGGCTGTTTTGCTTTTTTCAGACGGCCTGAAGTTGCAGGCCGTCTGAAAATGATTATGCCGTGGCTTCAGTCAATACGGCTTCTATGTTTTCTTTGCAGAACGCAATTTCTTCATCGGTCAGGGTTGGGTGCACCAAGAACATCAGGCTGGTGTCGCCCAACTCGACAGCGTTTTTCAAACGCTCTTTCGGACGCCAAGGCGTGTTGTCAAAGGCTTTTTCCAAATACACTTCGGAGCAACTGCCTTGATAGCATGGCACTTTGCGCGCGTTCAGTTCGTTGACGATGCGGTCGCGTGTCCAGCCTTCTTTCAGGTGTTCGGGTTTGACGAAAACGTAGAACTTGTATTGCGCGTGTTCGATGTAGTCGGCCACTTCAACCAAACGGATGCTGGCAAATTTGCCCAAGCTTTCAGCCAGTTTGGCAGCGTGCGCTTGACGGCGGGCAGTCCATTCAGGCATGCGTTTGAGCTGGATGCGGCCGATGACCGCCTGCATTTCCATCATGCGCCAGTTGGTGCCGAAGCTTTCGTGCAACCAGCGGAAACCGGGTGCGTGTTCGCGGTGGTACACGGCATCGTAGCTTTTGCCGTGGTCTTTGTACGACCACATTTTGCTCCACAGCTCTTTGTCGTTGGTAGTAACCATGCCGCCTTCGCCGCCGGTGGTCATGACTTTGTCTTGGCAGAACGACCAAGCACCGACGTGACCGATAGAGCCGACGGATTTGCCTTTGTATTTCGCACCGTGCGCTTGGGCGCAGTCTTCGATAACCCACAAGTTATGTTCTTTTGCCAAAGCCATGATGTCGTCCATTTCGGCAGGCATACCGGCAAGGTGAACCACGATGATGGCTTTGGTGTTTGGCGTCAAAGCGGCTTTGATGGTTTCGGCGCTGATGTTTTGGCTGTTCAAATCGACATCGGCAAACACCGGATTTGCGCCGGCGGTCACGATGCAGGACGCTGAAGCCAAGAAAGTACGCGAAGTGACAATCACATCATCGCCTTGGCCGATACCCATTGCTTTGAGGGCTACGTCCAAAGCCAACGTACCGTTGGAAAGGGCGACGGCGTATTGCGTGCCGACAAAGGCGGCAAATTCTTTTTCAAATTCGCGACATTCCGTACCTGTCCAGTAGTTGACTTTGTTGGACAGCAGGACTTTGGAAACGGCATCGGCTTCTTCTTGAGTAAAGCTTGGCCATGGGGAGAGTGATGTATTAAGCATTTGTTTTTCCTGCGAAAAGACTGGTTGAGCCTTTGGGGGCGATTTCTTCCAGCAGTTGGCGATTGATCAGGGTGTATTTCTGACCGTTGATTTCGACGTATGCGCCGTCGTAAGGAGGGAACCAGAAGGCGCGGATTTTCTTCTCGATATTGTCGCCGTCGTGGATTTGCTTCATGGCTTCCATCTCGTCGCGGCTGACGTAGCGGCCACCAATGTTTGGCGTGGTTGGCAATTTGGTTTTCGACTCGATGGCGCGGGTGATGATGCGTCGTGCGAAATCTTCCAATGCCTGCATGGTTTTGCGTTCGAGCGATTGGGCGGTTTCTGTTTCGGCGTCGATAGGGAAACGGTCCACTTCGATAATTTCACCGGTATCGATGGAAGCGTCGACGTAGTGGGCAGTATTGCCCCATTCGTTCAGCTCGTCCATGATGGCCAGGTTGTAGCCGCCCGTGCCTTTGTATTCGGGCAACAGCGCAGGGTGGAAGTTGATCGTGCCTAAAGTCGGAATGCTCAGGAATTCATCACGCAGCTTGCGCCAGTAAAGGACGGACAAGCCCAAATCGTATTTCAGACGGCCTTCTCGCATTGCTTCCAAAGCCGTATCGAAGGTGTACAGGGGCAAGCCCAATTCCTGCGCGGCGGCCGTAGTCGGCGAGCCTTGCAGATGGCTGTCGGTCAAGACACCGATGATTTCGATATGGTCTTGTTTGGTCAAAAAACGAAGCAGGTTGGCGGAAACCTGTTTACGACCCATAAATAAGATTTTCATGGAGAAATGTCCCTTATGCATTTGCTTTTTCGGTGGCGGAAGTTGTCAGTGTAGTCAGTTCTTCCAGGGTGTTTATCCAAAGGGTGGGCTGGTATTCACGACCGTATTGCTCGGGCTCGGCTTGATGAATATTGTGCGGCTTAGGCATAATGCCTATGGAGAGCCAACCCAGTTTGTTGGGTGCGACAAAATCTTTTTTGATGTTGTCGCCGATGTAGATGAAACGTTTTGCAGCCGGATATTTGTTTTGCAGGAAGACAAAACGCTTATCGTCGGGTTTTTCCGATTGCATGGCTTCTGAAATCAAAATGTCGTCAAACAAATCGGTCAACCCCAAGGCCTGTATTTTCAAACGCTGTGTCAGACTGCGGCCGTCTGTAATCAGGGCGCATGCGGCAAAAGGGCGCATCAGCTTCCGTAAAAAAGACGGTTCGACATAAGGTCGGATAACAGGCCTATGTAGTCGATATTGCCACAAGAGTGATTGTTTCTCTGATTCGTTTAATTTGCAATGATGACACAAATTGTCGAGCCAGTCTTTACTTTTATTGTCGGCAATTTCATATAGTACGCCGGCATTGTATTGCGGATAAAGCGACGTAATCATCTCTACAACTGCCCGTATTCCGGAGCATTTGTAGTCATGTTCGGAGTAAAGCGTATCGTCAAGGTCAAAAACGATGACGGATTCTTCCGGCTTAATCATGTTCTCTTACCAAAACCTTAGCATCATAACGAAGCATGATTAAATTGTTTTCCCAGTCGTCGGAGAAGGGAATGTCTTGGCCGCCGATGTATTCTTGAATCAGCCAGCCCGGATAGTTGCCGCCTGCGGCGTAGGTCAGTGGGAAACCGCCGCCGAAACGCGGGTTGATTTCCACGCCGTAGGTCGTATTGTCGGTTTTGCTGACGAAGAACTGCGCGGTAATGCAGCCGCGTGCGCCTTCCAATACGGTCATTTTTTCAACCAACTCTTCATACAGGGCATTGCGCCGGGTCGCGCCTTTGCTGACTTCGCCGGTACGCACTTCCAAACGTTCGCGAGGAATGGCGCATTTCAGACGGCCTTGACGGTCGTAATACATATCGACGGTGAACTCGGAAAAAGCATTTTCAATATCGATGTATTGGGCGAACATCATTTTCGGATCTTCGGCAATGTCGGCGGTCAGATCGGCCGGTGTGTTGATTTTTTTCGCACCGATGGCGCGGCTGCCGTCGTAAGGCTTGGCAAAACACGGGAAGGCCAGGCTGTCCCGTTCGTAAATTTCAGGCGAACGGATGCCGTATTGTGCAAACAGGCCTGCGGTCAGGCGCTTGTCGCGGCACAGGGTAATCAGTTTGGCGTCGGAAATGACGATGTGTATTCCTTCGGCTTCAAAACGGTCGCGTGCTTCGGCCAGCTTGAGCAGTTCGGTATCGATGGTCGGCACAATCAGGCCGATGTTGTGTTGTTTGGCCAGTTCGAAAATGCTGTCGATGTATTCGGCTGCGTCGATGCGCGGTACGCTGAAAGCGCGGTCGGCGACATGACAGGCTGAAGACATGTGGGGATTGAGGTCGGTGGCAAATACGCCGATGCCGTCTGAAAAACGTGCGGCTTCGGTTTGGAAGTCCTGCACCAATTCGACGCGGCGGCCTGCCGACAGAATCAGTATGTTATTTTTTTTCATCAGTTTTATTACCCGTGAAATAAGGCATAGTGGCTTCTCCTTCGGCTGAGATGCCTTCTTTGACGAAGACTTTTTTAACCGTCAGGAACAAAATTTTAATATCCAGCCAGAAGCTGAAGTGGTCGATGTACCAAACATCGTGGGCGAACTTTTCGTCCCATGAAATAGCGTTGCGGCCATTGACTTGCGCCCAACCGGTCACGCCCGGTTTCATTTCGTGGCGGCGGTTTTGGAAGTCGTTGTACAACGGCAGGTAGTGCATCAGCAGCGGACGAGGGCCAACCAAACTCATCTCGCCTTTTAAGACATTCCATAATTCAGGAAGTTCGTCCAAGCTGGTGGCACGTAATTTTTTGCCGAAATCGGTCAGGCGTTCGCTGTCCGGTAACGGGTTGCCGTCTTTATCGATTGCATCGCGCATGGAGCGGAATTTAATCATTTTAAACGGCTTGCCGTCTTTACCCGGCCGCTCTTGGATGAAGAACACGGGCGAGCCTAAGTTTTTGCGGATGAGGTACACCAAAATCAAAAACACAGGCGACAGGATAATCAGCCCAGAGGCGGAGGCAACAATGTCAAACAGGCGTTTGAAAAATTTATTCATGAGCTAATCTTTCAATCAGGTTGACGATTTTTTGATAGGCAACGTCGCGCTTGAAGCGGCGGACGATTTCTTCGGACTGAACAGGATCGTCTTTGCGCTTCAAAATATCTTTGGCGGCTTTAACGAAGCTGTCCACATCGCCGGAACGGTAGTTCGCATGCGGCAGCAGGGTAAGGACTTCGGCAACTTCGTCGTTGACCTGGCTGTTCAGAATCGGTTTTTGCAAAGCCATATAGTCGGAAAGTTTGTTGGTAATCGACTGCATGGCGTAAGAGTGGATGGCGTTGACGGAAATGTCGCAGCCTTTGGCGACCGACATCATTTCGGCGTAAGGAATGTAGCCGTAAAACTTGATGCCGTCGCAGGCATATTGTTTGAGCCTGTCTAAATCGGGGCCGCCGCCCATGATGTGCAACTCGACGTTTTCGCCGGCATCCAACAGCTTGCGAACGCCTTTGCACACGGTTTCCACGTCATAGCTGTAACTGAGCGTGCCCAAGTAGAAAAAGCGGATTTTGTCGTCGCCGAAATTTTTGGCAGGCGCGGCATCGAGTTTCGGAAAATCCGCGCCGATATAGACGACTTCGCCGGGTACATTCGGATTGGCTTCTTTGGCACGGTCGAGATAAGTCTGTGATACGGCAACCAGCGCGTCGGCGTAGCGGTAGGCTTGGTTGGCGCGTGAAGCAAAGGGCAGCAGGTTATGCGGTACTTTTTTCAAAAACGGTACGACCGAGGAGAAGGACTCCGGCCATACGTCCTGCACATCGACAATCAGCTTGTAGCCCAAACGCGCTTTGTGTTTGCCCAAGAGCAGGTTGGTGGCAATCAGCGGATAGGCGGAAAAGACGACGTCTTGTTCGCCCGGACGGCAGTTTTCCAACCATTTTTCAAAATGTTTGACGAAGCGGTGATGGCTGGTTACGCGCCTTAAAGACACGTTTTTGCTGTACCCGCTTTCTTCCAACAACATCACTTTCAGACGGCCTTGTGAGGCGGCCTCGGCATCTTCGGGCCGTCTGAAAGATTTGTCGTAGTGCTTGAAGTTGCTGGTAATCAGCAACACGTCATGCGACTGCGACAACAGCTCGGCAAGATACCAGAAGCGGTTGAAATGCGGCTCGGACGGCAGCGAGCAATAAGGGGCGACGATGGTAATGTTCATGTTTCAGACGGCCTTACATTTCGTACGCAGCCATGGTGGTGCGGTAGATTTCGTCGTCGGAGCATAAAGTTTCGACGTGTTTGTGCAGGGCTTTGCCCATTTGACCGCGCAGCTCTGGATGCTTGATGAGTGTATCGACGGCTTCGATAAACGCTTCGTCATCGCCGAAAGGAATGCAGTAGCCGGTTTGGCCGGTGATGACCATTTCGGAAATGCCCGCCATGTTGTAGGTCACGACAGGTGTGTCGTAAAGGCCGGCTTCCAAAATATTGTTGCCGACGCCTGCACCGTGGTCGCCCACGCAATGCGGCGTGTTCACCAAAATATCGACTTCTTTGAAGTAGCCGGTCAAGTCGCGGACGCCGCCGAGGAAGGTAACTTTGTCTTCGATGCCCAAACGTTTGGCTTGGGCTTTGAGGTTGTCCATTTCTTCGCCGATGCCTGCAACGTTGAGGCGTACAGGCATACCGCGGTCAACCATTTTCTTCAAAATATCCAGCATTAAATGCACGGCGCGGACGGTGTCCAAACGGGAAAGCGTGCCCAGTTGGACATAGTCTTTGACTGTTTTTTCAGGAACGTAATCCGCTTTGTGCAGGGCGTTGTAAGTGTAGGTGATGCGGTTGGCAGGGAAACCGTAACGGATGAGTTTTTCGCGTTCGTGTTTGCAGTTGCCGATGATGTATACGCCCAGCTTGTCGAAAAGCTTGGCAATTTTCGGATAAGTTTCCGGATCAAGGCCGCGCGCGTGGTAGAACACTTTGGTTTTTGGTGAGGCAAACTTGGCCGCAATGGCGCAGGCCGGAACGATACGCGCCATTTGGCAGTGAATCACATCGGGTTTCTCTTTTTTCAGCAGTTTCATGTAGGCAAACATGCCTTTGATGTAACCCAAAAGACCGCCTTGGTAAAAATCAATCGGCTGCCAACGGATGCCCAATGCTTGCGCTTCCTGAATCAAAGGGCCGTCTGAAGAGGCCAATACGATATCGTGTCCGCGTTGTTTGAGCAGGCGGCCGAGGCGGAAAGTGGCGTTTTCAGTGCCACCGAGGCCGGACATGGAGGTAGTCAGGATGATTTTCATGATGGTTTCTTCGTATCGTATAGTGTTTCGTTGTATGCGTAAGCGGCCATATCTTTCAGCTTGGGCGCAACAAATACGCTGTAAATAAAAATCAGCAGGCAGGGCAGCCAGATAAACGGCATACGCAAAATGGTGGACGGAATAAAACCGGCCAGCAGGAAAATGCCCAAGGCAACCCAAGCCAAAACGCGCGATTTGCCGGTTACTGCGCGGTTTGAGGCGGTGTAGAGGAAATAACACGCCACAAAGGCAATAAAGCCGAGCAGGGAAATCATGCCGAAACCCAGATACAGCTCGATGATGAAGCTGTGCGGGTTTTCAAAGCCCAAGCTGCCGCTCAAATGGCCGCCGAAATATTCGCGGAAGTTTTTAGGGCCGTAGCCGGTCAGCAGCAGGGGCGGATTGTTCCAGAAGTAGTTGTAAATCTCCTGACGGTAGGACACGGAGTTGTCGCTGCCCAAGTCGTACAGGAAGAGGTACACGCGGCTGGAAAAGCGTTCCAAAAACTGGTTGCCGTTGAGCGACAGCAAAAATTCCGCAATCGCGCGTGACGGAATCATCGACAACACCAACGCCAGCAAACCTGCTACGCCGACCGTAATAAAACCGTTTTTGCGATAGGCCGTATAAACCAGCAAAATTAACAGGTAACAGCCGATGGCGGTACGCGATACGCTAGCGAAAATGGCCATGCCCAACAGCAGGAACAAGCCCCAGCCCAGCAGTTTTTCTTTGTGTTTCCGTCCTTGGAGTTGGAAGAAAAACAAAATGGCAGGCGCAAGGCAGACTGCGGTAGCGGCAAGGTTGTTCGGGTTAAAGAACAAGCCTTTGAGCGAGCCTTCATCAATAGCCAACTCATCGCTGGCACTCACAAACTGAATACCGGTGGCCAGCTCTGCAAACGGCGGCACGGCGATAAACAGCGTAAATACGACGAGGAACTTCTGAATCGTCCTCAAAGGGTCGTCGGCGCGCTTCAATACTTGGTAAAACAAGTAGAAGAAAGCCGGAACCGCCATAAAAAACAAAATATCCATGTACTGCGTCGGCGTCAGCGACGTAATGCCCATGTGGATGGCAGGCCAGATGCACATGGCAGTCAGGGCGCAGAGCATGGCAAAAATCTTGCGCGGAATATGCTTGCTTTCCAGAAAAAATACGACAAAACCAAGCAGTACAAATATCAGGGTCAGCGGGTTATCAATACGCGGTACGCCGACCTTAAAGGACAGCGCGGGCCCCAGCATATAGGCTGCGAGCATGATGTATAGGATGTAAGTGTATAAGTTCAGACGTTTTATTTTCATAGTCGTTCTGTTGTTATCGTAGAGACGTGAATCTCAGGTTGGCTATTTTGCCGAACGGTTTAATTTGGCTTTGATTTTTTCGGTCGCGGCAAATAGTGCGTGTTTGTATTTTAGGAACAGGAAACCCAGTCCGACTGCCCATGCCAGCGCAAACCAAATATAGTTGTCGCGTGTACCCAGCCAAGTGTAGGCAAGGCAGATTATCAGGCAGAGCGTTGAGTTGGTATAAATCTTCAGGCGCGGCAAAGGCTGCCACAGGCGTGAAGAGAATTCGGTTTTCAAGATGAAAAACAGCCAAAAAGCCGTTGCGCTGGCCATAGCTGCACCTTTTGCACCAAATTTCGGTACCAACAGATAGAGTAGGGCGGTATTGGCGATAAAGGCAACGATGTTGATGACAGTAATCAGCCAAGTCGAGCGGACGACGTTCAAACCGATGCCGCTGACTTCGGTCAGCGTGTAAAACAGGGGGAAGAGCATACACGAGAGCAGGATAAATTGAACCTGCGTGTATTTTTCCGGCAGTATCCAGGTCGCCATCGGCGAGAAAATCCCGATGAGGCAAATCATTGCGCTGATGAGGACGGTCATGGAAAGCGTGATGTCGCCGATTTTGTCCAGATTGTTTTTTTCTTCTACCCATTTGAACACCAAAGGCGCCCAAATGGTGGAGAACACGCTTTGGAAAATCAAGGCGACGGCGCCAAAGCTGACCGCCATCGAATAAATGCCCAACTCGTCCAAGCCAGAGATGTTTTTGAGGACAAAGCGGTCAATCGAAGTCAGGCCCCAATAGGCCAAGTTGCCGAATGCCAGCGGCAGGCCGTAGCGCAGGCCGTCCCGATGCAGCTCGGACGACCATTTCGCATGGGAAACGGCTTGCAGATCTCGGCGCAGTTGATAGATCAACAGTAAAACAGTCAGCACTTGGGCTGCGGTGTAGGCAAAAACCAGCGAAGTAGTATTGGCAGGCAAGCCGGAAGCAATCACGGCAAAAACCAACACCAAAATCAAGAATTTCGGCGCAAGCTGGCTGACGGAAAAAGCCAATGCCTGCTCTTTCATCCGCAAAATCAAGGCTAAAAAACGGATAATCAGCGTGGTGGCTAAGAAAATCAGGAAGAGAATCCCCAAATTCGCACTGGGGATGTCGAAAATGATTTCAGACGGCCATGATGCGTTTATCAGCAACACTAAAACCACAACCGCCACCGTCAGAATCAATGGCGATAAAAAAACGGATTTGAACAGCGCGGCCTTGTCTTTAACGGCGTAATAGTCGCGAATATAGGATTGGTCCAGCCCCAAGCCCAAGAGCAGAATGCTCAGTCCGGCAATGGTCTGCAAGAGTACGATACGGCCGATGTCTTCCGCAGGGAAGTACCATGAGATGAGCGGCAGGGAAAGCAGGCCGAAAGCGGCGCTTCCTATCGGGCCCAATGCGTAGCCGAGGATTTTTTTCGCGTTCATATTATTTGTTTTCAGACGGCCAGAAGTTCGAGCTGAGCGTTTTTCGTAAGAGATGCGTTGTTACCGTTGCCGGTTTGCCAAGGCCGTCTGAAAAACAAATGGCCTTGGGAAACCGGCCGCCGTCCCAGTCGGGGAAACCGGTGGCAGCCGGATGCGTCTGAAGCAAGATTATGCTTTGATGACTTTAGGATTTTTCACTGGGAATTTGCCGCGAGTATCGACAATCAGCTTGGCATGTTCGGTGATCATGTCATAGTCGAATTTGTCGTGATCGGTGGTCAGAACCACGCAGTCGTATTGAGCGACAGTTTCAGGGGTCAGCGCTTCGCTCTTCAGGTCGAAGTAGTGGTGGCCGGGGATATGTGGGAACTCTGGAACGTGCGGGTCAGAGTAGGAAACCACTGCGCCCAGTTTGTGCAGGCGGTCCATCACTTCCACAGACGGGCTTTCACGCATATCGTCCACGTTTTTCTTGTAGGCGATACCCAATACCAAGATTTTGCTGTCTTTGATAGAACGGTTGTGGTCATTCAAAGCCAGGCCGACTTTTTCGATAACGTAGTCGGGCATGTGGGAGTTCACTTCGCCAGCCAGCTCGATGAAACGGGTGTTTACACCGTATTCTCGTGCTTTCCAAGTCAGGTAGAACGGGTCGATAGGGATACAGTGGCCGCCCAATCCAGGGCCTGGATAATAAGCAACGAAGCCGAACGGTTTGGTTGCAGCGGCATTGATGACTTCGTGAATGTCGATGCCCATTTTGTCGGCAACGATTTTCATCTCGTTCACCAAGCCGATGTTTACGGCGCGGTGGATGTTTTCCAGAAGTTTGGTCAGCTCGGCAGCTTTGGTGGAGCTTACTGGAACAACTTTATCGATGGCAGGTTGGTACAGCGCAAGGCCGACTTCCAAACACGCTGGGGTATGGCCGCCGATGACTTTTGGAATGGTACGGGTTTCAAAGTTAGGGTTGCCCGGGTCTTCACGCTCAGGAGAGTAAACCAAGAATACGTCTTGACCGACTTTCAAGCCGCCTTCTTCCATGCGTGGCAGCAATTCTTCTTCGGTAGTACCGGGGTAGGTGGTGGATTCTAAAGACAGCACTTGACCGGCGCGCAGGTAAGGTTTTACCGCATCGGTAGTGTCAATCACAAAGCTCATGTCCGGCTCACGGTATTTGTTCAGCGGAGTCGGTACGCACAAAATGACGGCTTCTACTTCGCCGATGCGGGAGAAGTCGGTCGTTGCTTCAAACAGGCTGTTGGAAGCAGCGGCAATTTTGTCGGAAGGGATATGCTCAATGTAGCTTTCGCCTTTGTTGAGCTTGTCGACTTTGTTGGTGTCAATGTCGAAACCCAAAACTTGGTAACCGATATCCACATAGCGCAACATCAGTGGTAAACCGACGTAGCCTAAGCCAACGATGCCGATTTTTGCGGTCTTATCGGCAAATTTTTGTATCGTAACGTTTTTCATGATGTCTTTCGTTTAATGAATGAGTAAATCGGGAGTGTTTTCCCGAAGCCTGAGTTGTTTGCTGCAACCGCATAGCCATAGCCGGCTGCCGTATCGTGTGAAGCCTTAAAACCATACTTATAATTACATTAGACGAAATCATAAGCACTTATCTGATTCGTCTCAATCAAAAAAGTTTAACGGTCGTTCAGACGGCCTGTAAGGTATGAAAAAGGTATTTTTGAATATTGAATTTTTAGAAATTACACTCAACTAAATGTTTTAATTTTAAATATCTCTTTGTCAAATGCATGGTTCATGAAATTAAACTACCGTTTATGCCGTTTAAAACCCTTCTAGAATAAAAAATTTTAATAAATTTTCATGGCTTAACTTATCTTAATAATTCATTCTTTCGTGATGAAAAAAAGGAAAATTTGTCGACAATCAGCTTAAGGATAGTTAACACAAGTCAAAGTTTTAAGTTGGAATACGTTGTAGTCATTATAATATTTCGATGAAAAAAACACATTTATTGCTATGCAAATGATAGATAGATTCTATTGAAAATGGTTTAATTATCAAGCTGAGGCAACTAGACGGATTTTTTCCGTAGAACCCATTTAATGTCCTGCCCGATGATTTCTACCGATTGACTTTGCCAAGAGCCGTCTGAAAGTAGGGCGGCCGGATTTTCAGGGAGGGAGAATAGAGGTTTGCCTGCGCCCAATAGTTTCGGCGCTTGGTAGAGGACGATTTCATCCACCAAGTCATCCTTCAGGAAGGCTGAGGCAAGTGTTGAGCCGGCTTCTACCAGAACTTCGCCAAAGCCAAGCTCTGCCAGTTGCGGCATGAGGGAAAGAAGATTGATGCGGCCATTGATGTGTTCAGACGGCCTGATGATGCGGATATGTTCAAATTTACCCAGCGCCTGCAAACGTTGTTCGTCTGAGGAAAGGGTAACGATAACGGTCGGGCTTTCGGTATCGGTCACGAGGTGGCAGTCCAAAGGGATTTGCAGCCGGCTGTCCAAGACGATACGCGCAGGTTGGCGCAGGGTAGGGAAGCTGCGGATGTTGAGTTTCGGGTTGTCGGCAAGTACGGTACCGATACCGGTCAAAACGGCGCAACTTTCGGCGCGGAGAATTTGTACGTCTTCGCGCGCTGCTTTGCCGGTAATCCAAAAGCTGCGGCCGTCTGAAAGGGCGGTTTTACCGTCCAAACTGGCGGCACATTTGAGGCGGACAAATGGTCTGCCACGTTCGATACGCGACAGGAAACCGCGGTTGAGCTCGCGCGCCTGCGCTTCCAGCAAACCGCTTTCTGTACGGATTCCGGCAGCTTCCAGCATAGACAAGCCTTTGCCTGCGACCAATGGGTTAGGGTCGGTCATAGCGGCGACCACGCGCGTTACGCCGGAATGAATGAGCGCTTCGGCACATGGCGGTGTGCGGCCGTAATGGCTGCAAGGTTCCAGCGTGACATAGGCTGTTGCGCCTTTTGCCGCCGCTCCGGCCTGCCTCAATGCGTGAACTTCAGCGTGCGGCTCGCCTGCTTTGACGTGGAAACCTTGTCCGACGATTTGTGTGCCGTGTGCAATCACGCAACCGACGCGGGGATTGGGGGAAGTAGAAAACCGCCCAAGCTTGGCCAGCTCGAGGGCGGTTTGCATCATTTGGGTATCAAGTGCGGAAAACATGGTTTCAGACGGCCTTATTTGGCTTTGCATTCGGCGATGACTTGGGTGAATTCGGAAACGTCTTTAAAGCTTTTATAGACAGACGCGAAGCGGACATAAGCGACTTGGTCGATTTTTGCCAGCTCTTCCATCGCCATTTCGCCGACGATGTGCGAAGCGACTTCTTTTTTGCCCAAACGGTAGAGGCGTTGCTCGATAAGGGCAACGGTTTCATCGATTTGTTCTTGCGTAACAGGGCGTTTGTGCAGCGCGCGCTCAAGGCTGGTCTGCAGTTTGTGCGGATTGAAGGGAACCCGTGTGCTGTCGGATTTGATGATTTGCGGCATCCGCATTTCAACGGTTTCAAAGGTGCTGAAGCGTTGACCGCATTCCAAGCATTTGCGACGGCGACGGATGCTGTTGGTGTCTTCCAGCCATCGCGAGTCGGTTACTTGTGTGTTGGGGTGTTGGCAAAACGGGCACTTCATCGGGTTTCCTTGTCATACGCTCGGCAAGGTCGCTAAGCAATTGAATTTATTGTTTGTGAACTATTATTGTAGCGGATTGCGCTATTTTCGTATAGTAAAGGCTTTTCGCTGGATTAAGTATAAAAAGGCCGTCTGAAAGGGCAACTTGAGTGAAGTTGGGCTTTTCAGACGGCCTTGAGTTTTGCAGTCAATCAACCGTTAAACCGATACGCCGACGGCGCGGGCGATTTCCAAACCTTCTTCCGCACTCATATAAACCGGATTTTCGGGGCGGTCGCTGCGGACGATATCGCCGTCTTGAAACATCACCAATTCATTGACTGCCAACTGCGACCAAGTTTCATCGCGCGTCAGGGGCAGGGTGGCGATGACGGAGACCTTATCGTTTGGTGTGGTCACTTTGGAAAAATCGACCATCACGTCGTCGTCCAGCAGGCGTGCTTTGCCAAACGGGGCTTTGCGCACGATGTAGTGCAGCAAGGTACTGGCATGGGCAAACAGGCAGTCGCCGTTGGACATCACAAAGTTGAACAAACCGTGGCGGCGGATTTCATGGGTCAGGCCGGCAATGGCGTCAAACAAAACTTCAGGTTCGGGTTTGGTGGCAAAGCGACTGCGCAGGCGGTTGAGGATAAAGCAGAACGCGCGTTCGGAATCGGTCGTGCCGACCGCGTGGTAAAACTCTTCCTGCTCGGGAAAAAAATCAATCAAATGGCCGTTGTGTGCAAACAGCCAATATTCACCCCACATCTCGCGCATGAAGGGATGAGTGTTCGCCAATGAGGTCTGGCCTTGTGAGGCCTTGCGGATATGGGCGACCACGTTTTCAGATTTGATCTGATAGGCGCGTACCAAGTCGGCAACAGGTGAGTTGGCGCTGGGTTTGTCGTCGTGAAACAAGCGCACGCCTTTGCCTTCGAAAAAGCCGATACCGAAGCCGTCGGCGTGGTGATCGGTAATGCCGCCACGGCGGCGGAAGCCTTCAAAAGAAAACATGATGTCTGTGGGAGTGTTGCAATTCATGCCGAGCAGTTGGCACATGGCGTTAACCTTTTTTTTCGGGTATTTATAGGGTCATTATGGTGTATCGGGCAGGCAGTTTCAATATGTAGAGTGTGATATGTTTATAACTATCTCATACTTGGCGGGCCGTCTGAAAAATTGCTGTCAAAAATTCAGACGGCCTTAAAGTGTTCCCAGACCGGGCGGCATTGTTCGGGTAAGTCGGGACAGGCGCCGAGTATGCCGCCGCTGAAGTCGTTGAGGCGGTGGAAGTCGCTGCCTGCGCTGGCGAGAAAGTCGAAGCGGTCGGCAAGCAGGGCATAGTTGAGGCGGTCGTTTTTGCAGCAGTTGCCGCTGTGCACTTCAATTCCTGCGCCGCCGAGATTTTTAAATTCTTGAAAGAGGTTTCGTTTGGCGGTGGCGGATAATTCATAGCGCATCGGGTGGGCGATAATGGCCATGCCGCCCGCGCCTGTAATCGCGACTACGCAGTCTTCCAGTGTGGCCCATTCATGTCTGACGGAACAGGATTTGCCGTCGCCCAGATATTTGGTAAATGCCTGCTGTTTGTTTTTAACATGGCCTTCGCGAATGAGGAATTCGGCAATGTGGGTACGGCTGGCCATTTCTTTGTTGGCGGCCAATGCCAGCGCGCCTTCATACGAGCCTGTTATGCCTTTTTTCTCCAGTTTGGCCGCGATGGCTTCCAATCGTTTTAGACGGCCTTTGCGGACTTCGGCAAGCAGGTTTTGCAGGGCTTCGTTGTGTTCGTCAAAGTCCAAACCGACAATGTGGATGGTGCGGCCGCGCCAAGTGACGGATATTTCCACGCCGTTGACGAAGGGGAGGCCGAGGGTATCGGCTTCGGCACGTGCTTCGGCAAGTCCGCCGGTATGGTCGTGGTCGGTCAGGGCGAGCAGGGTGCAACCGTTTTGAAGGGCGAGTCGGACGACTTCGGTTGGGGAAAGCATGCCGTCTGAAACGGTTGAATGGCAGTGTAAATCAATCATGGTTTTGCTTTGAATTTTCTCAAAAAAGGCCGTCTGAACGTTTCAGACGGCCTTGATTTGTTAGAACAGAGAGTCCAGTTGTTGTCTGTTATTGTTGCCGGTATTGCTTGGCAGAACTGGGGTTTCGTCTAATTCTTCACGGGCTGGCGCATTGCCGCTCTCGGTACGGCGGCGGTTTTCATTCGGAACGGCACGATGGGCAGGACGCGGAGCAACGCCGCTGTTGTCCAAGGCCAGGTCGGAGCTGGTGGTCATGCGTTCGCGCATATACACTTCGCCGCCGTTTGTAACCACGCCTTCAGGTGCTTTCATCGGTTTGACGCTGGTGCCTTTCAGGGCGAAGCGCATGTATTCTACCCAAACCGGTACGGCGATTGTACCACCGTAACCTGCACGACCCATGCTGCGCGGTTTGTCAAAGCCGATATAGACGGCAGTCACAACGCTAGGGTTGAAGCCGACAAACCATGCGTCTTTGTTGTCGTTGGTGGTACCGGTTTTACCGGCGATGTCGGCGCGGCCGAGTGCGGCTGCACCGCGTGCGGTACCGACACGGACAACGTCTTGCATGATTTTGTACATGATGTAGGCGTTGCGCGGGTCAATGGCCTGAGGTGCGTTCTCACCGGCTACCAAAGGTTGCATTTGCGCTCTCAGACGGCCTTGGCTGTCGTAGATTTTGTCGATGACGTGGGCAGATACTTTGTAACCGCCGTTGGCAAAGACGCTGTAACCTTCTGCAATACGCAACGGTGTGGTTTCGCCTGTACCCAAAGCCATAGACAGGCTAGCAGGGATTTCAGACGGCTTGAAGCCGAAGCGTTGGATGTATTGTTGCGCGTAGCCGATGCCGATAGACATCAGGATGCGGATGGACACCATGTTTTTCGAAGCGGTCAAAGCCTGGCGCAGCGTGATGTAACCGGAATAGCGGCCGTCTGAATTTTTCGGGTTCCACACTTTGCCGTTTGCACCTTTGCCCGGCAGGGAAATCGGCGCATCGTTAATCATGGTGGAGGCAGTCATGCCTTTTGCCAAAGCGGCGGAATAAACAAACGGTTTAAACGTAGAGCCGGGTTGGCGCATGGCTTGAGTTGCGCGGTTGAAGGTTTTGCTGTGGTAGTCGTAGCCGCCGACCAATGCGCGGACTGCACCGGTTTTCGCATCTAAAGACACCAATGCGCCTTGCAGCAAAGGCTCTTGAACGACGGTAAAGGTATCGCCGCTGCCTTTAACGCGGATGACGGAGCCGCGGCGGATGCGGTCTTCGCCCATTTTTTCGTTGTTGACGGCACGGGCGGCAAAGCCTAAAGCGTGGCTGTTCAGCGTCACTTTACGGCCGCTTGGCAACTGAATCTGTACACCTTTGCGTGAGGCTTCCAATACAACCGCCGGAATCATTTTATCAACGGTGTAAAGCGTAGAAAGATATTGGCTGACGGTTTCTTCTACGTTGTCGCTTTTGCTCAGGTCGATGTAGTTTTCTGCACCGCGGTAGCTGCTGCCGCGGTCGAAGTTGCGCAGAACTTTGCGCAGGGCTTCGGTGGCCACGCGCTGGTGTGCAGTGTCGACAGTGGTATATACCTTAAAGCCTTGAGTGTAGGCATCTTCGCCGTATTTCTCAAACAGCTCTTGACGTACCATTTCGGCAACGTACAGGGCGCTTTGATCGATGTTTTGTACAAAACGCTCGTAATGCAACTCTTCTTTCAAAGCCTGATCGCGTTGCTGCAGGGTAATCATGCCTTCTTCCAGCATATTGTTCAGAATATAAGCCTGACGCAGTTTGGCACGCTCAGGGTTCACAATCGGGTTGTAGGCAGAAGGTGCTTTAGGCAAGCCGGCCAACATGGCGGCTTCGGCCAATGTTAACTCGTTAACATTTTTGTTGAAATAAATTTGGGCTGCAGATGCAAAACCATAAGCGCGTTGACCCAAATAGATTTGGTTGAAGTACAGCTCCAAAATCTTGTCTTTGCTCAAAGACTGCTCGATTTTGTAGGCCAACAGGGCTTCGTTGAATTTACGGGTGAACGAACGCTCGCTGCTCAGGTAGAAGTTTTTAGCAACCTGTTGCGTAATCGTACTGGCACCGGATTGGACGCCGCCGGCCATGACGTTGCCGATCGCGGCGCGCGCCACACCCCAAACGTCCACGCCCCAGTGGTCGTAGAAGCGTTTGTCTTCGGCGGCAATCACGGCATTTTTCAAAACTTTGGGAAAGTCACCGATTTTGGTGAATTCACGCCGTTGCTCGCCGTAAACGCCAATCACTTGGCCGTCTGAAGAATAAATCGTCAGCGGCATTTTGGGTTTGTAGTGTTGTAAAGTGTCCAAAGACGGCAGTTTCGGATAGGTGACCAAAATTGCAATTGCAATCAGCCCCACGCCGAAAAGAGCCAGTCCCAATAAGAGACCCAGGCAGGTCGTTATAATCTTTTTAATCATGACTAAGTAATAATTTGCCATTAATGGCGATAAATAAAGTAAAATGGGAAACGATTTCTATCAGCCACAGTCAATACTGTGCAAAGAATAAGAAGTCCTTTACGGATAACGAAACAGTTACTCACTCCTAAATGATACAGGGAAGTCAAATCATGCGCTTATTTAAAAGCACGAAAGATACCAAAACAGGCAAGGCTTCTAGTGGATTGAACAACCGCTCTGCCATCGGTGTCGATATCAGCCAACATGCCATTAAGATGGTACAACTGACAGGCCGTAGTTTAAACCAAATTCAGCTGGAAAAATACGTTATTACCAAATTGCCTAAAAATATTGTCAAAGGCAACAAAATTCAAGACTACGATCAGCTTGCTACCTACATCCAGCATACTTACGCACAATTACGCAGTTCTTGCAAAAATATTGTTGCAGCCGTGCCACAAAACTTGGCGACAGTCGAGCAAATTATTTACAACCCGCGTGATACCGATTTGGACTTGGAAGAGTTTGTCGAAGCGGAAGTCGGCCAATTTGCGCCTATTGAAGAAATGAACTACGACTTTCAAGCCGAAGAAGTCGGTTCAGGCCAGCATGTTTTAGCTGTTGCTGCCAAAAAAGACGATGTCGAGCCGCGCATTGAAATGTTTGAGAATGCGGGCTTGCCTTTGTCCGCTTTGGATTTAGACTTGCTGGCGCAACGCAATGCCTTTGTTCATTGGATAAATACGCATGCTCCCGAAATGGCAGAGGAAAAAGTTGCCGTGTTCGGCATTCATGCGACGCAAATGTATGCCTTGATTCTGCAAAACGGCCGTATTCTTTACAAACAAGAAACGCCGGTCAGCACAGAGCAGCTCAATCAGCTGATTCAGCGGACTTATCAGGTGACGGAAGAAAAAGCCGCGCAAATGATGGCTTCTCAAAACAAGCCTTCCGACTACCAGTCTCAGATTGCCGACCGTTTTAATGTACAGGTTGCGCAAGAAGTTCAGCGTGTTTTGCAATTTTACTATACCACGCAGGCCACTGATTCTTTCGCCAATATCAAACACATCCTGCTGACAGGCTTTACCGCACAGCAGGCAGGTTTGGCAGAAAGCATTTTCTCGCAAACCAATACGGCAACAGAATATCTGCATCCGATTTCATATGTGGAACGCAGTGCAAAAGTAGAATTGCCGCAGCTTCAAATTGATGCGCCGTCACTGACCTTGGCGTTCGGATTGGCATTAAGGGGACTTTGAGAACATGATCGAATTAACCAGAATCAACCTTCTTCCGTATCGGGAAGAGATTAAACAGCGCAAGCAGCAGCAATTCAAAATATTGATGCTTGGTGCTTTTGCAGTGGGTTTGGGCTTGGCAGCCGCTACCTATCTTGGTATTGACAGCGCCATCCGCAATCAAGAAGGCCGCAACAACTTCCTGCAAACCGAAATCGACAGACTTGATAGAGAATTAGGCGAAATCGATAAACTTCAGCAAGAAAAAGAAGCCTTCTTGGCCAAGAAGCTGAAAGTTGAAGAGTTGCAGGAAAAACGCTATCAAGCGGCTTATATCCTTGATTCTTTGAATGCGCTTACGCCCGATAATACTTATTTGACCGCGTTGGAAGCCGAAAGCCCGACCAGCTATAAAATCAGCGGTCATGCCATCAGCGACAATAAAATTGCCGTTATGATGCGCTCCCTGCCGAGTACAGGTATTTTCTTGCAGCCTGAATTGTTGAGTATTAAAAAAGTAGATAACTACCAAGAATTTACTTTGAAATCTTCAATCAACCAAGTGAATACGCCGGCTCCTGCACCGACTGCCCAAAGCAGCGGTGAAATGGCCGAACCTGTGGCCGAACCTGCTCCGGAGGCTCAATAATGGCATCTAAAAACTTAAAACAATTGGACGTACAAAACCTGTACCTGCTCAATATGCCTTCAAAACTTTTGCTGGCAGGTTTATTGATTGTCGGTATGTTGGCTTTGGGCTATGCCGGCGTATTTAAAGATCAGATTGAAACCCTGAATACGCAGGAAGCTAAAGAGGAAGAGCTGAAGGAAACCTTTACGCGTAAAAGCATTCAGGCAGCAAGCTTGAATAATCTGAAGGCCGAATTGGCTTCGATCCGTTCTGCATTCGACGTTTTGTTGAAACAATTGCCGACCGACGCAGAAATTCCGAACCTGATTCAAGAATTGCATCAGGCAGGTTCAACCAACGGATTGCGTTTGGACAGCGTTGCACCGCTCCAACCTGAAAACGATGGTCCGATTCAAAAACTGCCGTATCAGATTTCCATCACAGGCAAATACTCTCAGATCAGCCAATTTACCCGTGATGTAGGCGATTTGTCGCGCATTATTACGTTAGATTCTTTAAAACTCGTGAACGCAGGCGAGGACAAAGAAGGCAAAGGTAATAAAGGCGAGTTGACATTGAGTGCGATTGCGACGACTTACAAAGCACGTCCGGCCGAAGAGATTGCTGCCGAATTGGCTGCGCAACAGGCACAAGAAGAAGGCAAACCTGCCGAGAATGAGCAAAAATAAAAGAATAGGGAAATCATGAAAAAAATCATCTTACTCTTAAGTCTTCTTCCCTTGGCAGCCTGTACGCAAAGCTATGAAGATTTGACTCAATGGATGACGCAAACCCGTCAGGAAGCAAAATCCAAGATTATTCCGTTTGAAGAGCCGACGGTTACATTGCCTAAGCCGTATAGCCCGCCGAACTTTAAAGGCATGAATGCGTTTGATTCCCGCCGTTTGGACACTGCCCCTAAAGGCGGTAATGCGCCGGATGTGAACCGTCCGAAAGAAACATTGGAAGCCTTCAGTTTGGAAAATATGGCCTTTGTCGGAACGCTGCAAAGCGGCGGCAAAGTTTCCGGATTTATCAAGGTCAACGACCATGTTTATACCGTTTATCCCGGAAACTACATCGGTCAGAATTACGGCAGAATCCAAAGTATTACCGAAGATAAAATTATCCTGACCGAGCAAGTTGAAGACAGCTACGGCAACTGGGTGTACCGGAAGGCCGAATTGCCATTGAGCAGTAAAGAGGCGGATTCTTCCAATAGCTCAGATAGTTCGAACTCAAATTAATTTAGGGGTCTCACTCAATTATGAAAACCAAGCACATGACAAAATTATTTGCCGGCTTCAGCGTTGCCCTCGCTGTTCAGACGGCCTTTGCAGGCAATATTACCGATATCAACGTTTCCACTTTGCCTGACAACCAAAAAATTATCAAAATCCGTTTCGACAAAGACGTCACTACACCTCATGGTTTTGTAACATCTACTCCGGCGCGTATCGCATTGGATTTTGCCAACACCAATATCCGTTTGCCTCAGCCTGTTTTGGAATATGCCGATCCATTGCTGAATCAAATTACTGCGGCACAAAACAATGACCGCGCACGCGTGGTTTTGGGTTTGAACAAAATCAGCCAATACAATACTGAGATTCGCGGCAACGAAGTTTGGGTATTTGTAAACGAATCTACTGACCAAACCAATGCAGCCGTTGCAAATGAACGTGCGGTTACGCCGTCTACCGCGCGCGCTGCTCAGACTTATCAAGCTGTTTCAGCAGCCAATATCGATTTTCGCAAAGGTGCACGCAATTCCGGCATTATTGAATTGTCTGCCCCAGGTTTCAGCGGACAGCCGGACATTAAACAGCAGCGCGATCGCGTGGTTGTAACCTTGAAAAACCATACGCTGCCGACACAAGCGCAACGCAGTTTGGATGTGGCTGACTTCAATACGCCTGTACAAAACGTTACGCTTAAACGTATCGGCAATTCTACCCAGCTCATTATCCGCAACAGTAATGCGAATTGGGACATTAATACCAAAGCCTCTTCCGGCCGTTTTGTATTTGAAGTATCGCCTAAAGCCGCCAATACCGAATCCGGCGGCTTGAACCAAAATGCAAACAAATCGTTTAAAGGCCGTAAAATTTCCTTGGACTTCCAAGATGTAGAAGTCCGTACCATTTTGCAGATTTTGGCGAAAGAGTCCGGCGTGAATATTGTTGCCAGCGATACCGTCAAAGGCACCATGACCCTGTCCTTGAAAGATGTGCCTTGGGATCAGGCTTTAGACTTGGTCATGCAGGCGCGCAATTTGGATATGCGCCGTCAAGGCAACATCATCAATATCGCACCTCGCGATGAATTGTTGGCAAAAGACAAAGCCTTCTTGCAGGCGGAAAAAGAGATTGCCGAATTGGGCCCGCTGTATTCTCAAACCTTCCAGTTGAAATACAAAAACGTGGAAGAATTCCGCAAAATTCTGCGTTTGGAAGAATACGACAGCAATAATTCCAATACCCGCAACACTCTGTTGAGCAACCGAGGCAGCGCCTTAATCGATCCGGCCACCAATACGCTGATCGTGACCGACAACCGCGGCGTGATTGAGAAATTCCGCAAACTGATTGATGAATTGGACGTTCCAACCCGTCAAGTGATGGTGGAAGCGCGCATTGTGGAAGCAGAAGATACCTTCTTCCGCAACTTGGGCGTTAAATTCGGTTCCGGTGGTGCAAGTGGCCGTAACGCATGGGGTAGCAACTGGAGCAATGCACAAACCAACTACAATACCAATGCCTCATTTAACCGTGGCGACGTAGGCTACCGCACATGGACTTTGGATCCGAACGTCAGTCTGCCGACCGCAGCCGCAGTCAACAGCATTGCGCTGGTGCGTGCGTTCTCATCCGGTGCATTGGGTTTGGAAATCAGCGCGTCTGAAGAACAAGGTAAGAGCAAAACCATTTCCAATCCGCGCGTGCTGACACAAGACCGCAAAGAAGCCAAAATTGAATCCGGTACGGAAATTCCTTATCAAGAGGCTTCTTCCAGCGGTGCGACTTCGATTACCTTCAAGAAAGCCGTTTTGGGCTTGACCGTAACGCCGAATATTACGCCTGACGGTCAAATCATCATGACTGTGAAGATTAATCGCGATACCCCGATCGACTGTACCGTGGATTCTCTGACAACCAAGTGTATCAACACCAAACACTTGAATACCCAAGCCATGGTTGAAGATGGCGGTACGCTGATTGTCGGCGGTATTTATGAGGAAGAAAGCACCAATGCAGTGAACAAAGTCCCTGTTTTGGGCGATATTCCTGTTGTCGGCAATCTGTTCAAATCACGCGGCAAACGTGAAAACCGCCGTGAGCTGTTGATCTTCATCACGCCGCGCATTATGGATAATGTGGGTAACAATCTGCGTTATTGATTTTAGAATGACAAACAGGCATATCTGCAAAGGTATGCCTGTTTTCGTTTTCAGACGGCCTGAGATGAAAAGGCCGTCTGAAAAACGACGAACTTTTCCACGAAACCACCATATCGTATAAAATGACCCACATGGAAAAAATCAACGGCAATTTAATCTTAATCGGGCTGATGGGCGCGGGCAAAACCACTTTGGGCAAGCAGCTTGCCCAAATGTTTGAATGCCCGTTTTACGACAGCGACTACGAAATCTGCGCTTCTTCGGGCGTATCCATTCCGACCATTTTTGAGATGGAAGGGGAGGAAGGCTTCCGCAACCGTGAAACCAATATGCTGAAGAAGCTCGCTTCCCGGCGCAACATCGTTTTATCGACCGGTGGCGGCTCCGTATTACGCAGTGAAAACAGACAGATTTTGTGCCAAAACGGCACGGTTGTTTATTTGCATGCCAGCCCCGAAACCTTGCTGGAGCGTACCCGTTACGACAGCAACCGGCCGCTGTTGCAAGTTGCCAATCCTTTGGGCAAACTGCAAGAGCTGTATGACCAACGCGATATGCTGTACCGTCAAACCGCCCATCTCGTCATCGAATCCGACAGCTGTCACAAAACGCTCAAACGCCTGATACAGGCTTTAGGCGAATAAATACGCTTTGCAAAGGAATACTATGCGCACACTGACTGTCCAAACCCCGTCCCATCAATACCCCATCTTTATCGGGCATAAGCTGATTGAGCAGGCCGATATGCTGCTTCAGCCCTATCTAGGTAAAAAAGCAGCCATCATTACCAACGAAACCGTTGCGCCGCTTTATCTCAAACAGCTTCAGACGGCCTTAGACAGACTGGGCGTGCCGCATTTCAGCATTATCCTTCCCGACGGCGAAGAATATAAAAACTGGCAGACGCTCAACCTGATTTACGATGGCCTGATGCAAAACCGTGCCGAACGCAAAACCACTTTAATCGCTTTGGGTGGCGGCGTGATAGGCGATATGGTCGGTTTTGCCGCGGCGACTTATCAGCGTGGCGCACCTTTTATCCAAGTACCGACCACATTGCTCAGCCAGGTCGATTCCTCGGTCGGCGGTAAAACCGCCATCAACCATCCGCTCGGTAAAAACATGATTGGCGCGTTTTACCAGCCGCAAGCCGTTTTGGCCGATTTGACCGCCTTGCAAACGCTGCCGCAACGCGAACTTTCCGCAGGCATGGCCGAAGTCATCAAATACGGCGCATTGGGCGATGCCGAATTTTTTGCCTGGTTGGAAGAAAATATGGCCGACCTGATGGCGCAACATCAAGAAAAAATGGCGGAAGCCGTTTACCATTGCTGCAAAATGAAGGCCGATATTGTTGCCCAAGACGAAACCGAGCAGGGCATCCGCGCATGGCTTAATCTCGGCCACACTTTCGGCCATGCCATCGAAGCCGAAATGGGCTACGGCGTATGGCTGCACGGAGAAGCCGTTGCCGCCGGTTGCGTCCTCGCTTCCCGTTTGTCGCAAATCTTGGGCAAAACCCGACAGGCCGACACCGACCGCATTGCCGCTTTAATGGAAGCCGCTTCCCTCCCGTCTGCGCCGCCCGTTTTCTCCTTTGAAAAATGGATTGAACACATGAGCCACGACAAAAAAGTCAGCAGCGGCATCATGCGTTTTGTCGGTTTGGAATACTTGGGCAAAGCCAATATTACCGAAATTACCGATATGGAAATCCTCCGCCAAACCTTGCAACCGTATTTGTGAGGAATGAAGTAGGTTTGCTTCAAAATATAAAAAGGCCGTCTGAAAGTCATTTTCAGACGGCCTTTGGTTTTAAAACGTTTTCATTTATCGGATTAAAGCTAGATAAACCAATTTGGGCGGGTCAATTATTTAAAGCATCTTTTTATCCAACTCGGCAATAATCAACAAGCCGCTGTCAAAGCGTCGGCTGTCGGCCAGTTTCAGACGGCCTTGATGGCGTTTGACAATGGTGTCTGCGATGGACAGGCCAAGTCCGGTGCCTTGTTGTTCGGTGCCGAGAATACGGTAGAAAGGGTCGATAACGCGTTGGCGTTCGCTTGGGGGAATGCCGGGGCCGTTGTCTTCCACCCAGATGTTGAGGTATTCGGCGGTTTCGTCAAAGCCCAAATCGATGCGGCCGCCTTTGGGAGTATAGCGGATGGCGTTGTCGGTAAAGGTTTTGATGAGGGTGTAGATTTCGGTGTCATCGGCGTGGATTTGGCAGTCGTTTTCGACGGCGACGCCGATGTCTTGACCTTTGGCCAGCGCCAGCGGCATGAGTTCCTGCAAGACGCGGCGGAACTGGTTTTGCAGGTTGATCAGGGTTTTGGGGCGTTGGGTTTCGGGCGCTTGGGCGCGTGCGAGGGAAAGGAGTTGCTCGAGCAGGTGACGGTTGCGCTGTATGCTTTGTTGCAACAGGGCGGACTGCTCGCGCGCTTCGGCGGACAGCTGCATATTGTTGAGCCGCTCTGCCTGAAGGGAAAGGGCGGTCATGGGGCTGCGCAATTCGTGTGCGGCATCGGCGATAAAGCGTTGCTGTTGGCGGACGTTTTCGTCGGTACGCTGCAACAGGTTGTTAATGGCGACGACAAAGCCTTGGATTTCGCTGGGAATGTCTTGCGTGTCCATCGGCGAGAGGTCGTTGATTTGGCGCTGTTCCAAATCGTTGGACAGGGTTTTGATGGAACGCATGGCGCGATGGGTAATCCAGACGGTAAGCAGGATAATCAGGGGCAGGGCGAGGAGCATAGGAAGGATGCTCTGCACGGCGGCCATTTCGGCCAGCTCTTCGCGGTAGTCGCTTTCCTGCATGACGGCAATGCGGCCTTGCTTGGTGTTGCGGGTATAAACGCGGTAGTAATCGTCATCGTCATCGGCCTGAATGGTGTGCAGGCCGTCTGAAATCTGCTCAGGCAGGCTGACAATGGGGTTGGGCGTATTGGGAAATTGAACGGAAATCTTGTTGTCGTTGTCGAGAGAGTGTTTCTCGTCATCGGCATCGCTCGGGTCGAGATAGTTCGCGACTTGGCGCAACAGGTCGTCTTGAACCTCTTGGGTCTCGTGATAAGTATCGTAATATGAAAATATGCCTGCAAGAATGGAGAGGGGCAGGAGCATACAGATCAGGGCAAGGCTGATCCGGACTTGCAGGGATTGTTTGATGGTGTGGATAAGGCGTTGCATGGTTTGTGTGTTGATGTTGTTGTGGTTTTTCAGACGGCCTGATTGTTTTGTGCAACCAGCCAGCCGACCCCGCGGACGTTTTGAATCGCTTCTTTGCCGAGTTTTTTGCGTAAGGCGTGAATCAGGAAGTCAACGGCGTTGCTTTCGACTTCTTCGCCCCAGCCGTAGATTTTGTCTTCCAAATCGCTGCGCGACAAAATCATGCCCGGACGCAGCAGCAGGGCTTGGAGGACGGCAAATTCTTTGTTGCTGAGCATGATGGCCTGTTCCTGCCCGACTACTTCCGCCTGATGGGTGGAAGGGTTGAGCGTGATGATGCCGTTGCTCAGCAGCGTTTGCGCCTGTCCGCCGTGTCGGCGCAATACGGCGCGCATACGGGCTTGCAGTTCCGCCATGTCGAAGGGTTTGACGATGTAGTCGTCTGCGCCGCCGTCTAGGCCGTTGAGGCGGCTGTGCAAATCGTCGCGCGCGGTCACGATTAAGACAGGAACGGTACAGCCGCCGTTGCGGATTTGCGCCAATACGTCCAAACCGTCTTTGCCGGGCAAACCCAAATCCAAGAGCAGCAAATCGTATGCTTGCGCAGCCACTGCTGCGGCAACTTCCGAACCGCGACTGACCCAATCGACAGCGTAGCCGGTGTCTTTCAGGTTGGCACTGACGGCTTGGGCAATCATGGCATCGTCTTCAACCAATAATACGCGCATGGAAGTTCTCCGGAGGATGGGTGGATAGTGATTATAACTGCACTCAATTAGTAAAAATTTAGGAACTGTCGAAAAACAAAAGATGAGGCCGTCTGAAATTTCGTTTTTCAGACGGCCTGTATGCTTCAATTCCGATTATTTAGGGTTTTTTTCAATCAAGGCAACCAGTTGGTCGATATAGCCTTGAACAAAGCCGCGCGCTGATTCGATGAGTTGGCCGTTGTCGTCAAACAGGGTGGGCGAGTTGCCGAGGAATACTTCCGGCTGGCCGGTCAACGGCATATCGAAATACGAAAGGGCAAGGCGCAGATTTTTTTGCGCGCTATAACCGCCCATTTTACCGACAGAATGACTGATGATGCCGGCAGGTGTTTTTTTCCAGGCAACATCGGCATTGGGTTTGGAGCCGATGTCGATGGCGTTTTTCAGGCAGGCCGGTACGGTACGGTTGTTTTCGGAAGTCACGAACAATACGCCAGCCGAGGCTTTGATGGTTTCGCGGAACTCGGTATAGCTGGACGGAGTAGGGAAGTCGGTAACGGCAGGATCGTCGTAGTCGAAGTTGTATAAAGGCAAATGGCCGATTTCGACGATTTGCGCTTCGTAGCCTTCGGGGAACATGGAAATGACGTTTTGTGCGATTTTTCGTGCAAACGAGCCTTTACGCAGACTGCCGACCAAGATGCTGACTTTCTTTGACATGTTTTTCTCCTGTTTAATAATAAAAATGAAAACAATTCTAAATTTTAGTGTTATCTGGGGAAGCGGTCAAGGTTTCAGACGGCCTGTCAAAATAGTTTATGCTAAAATAACGGTTTCGCTGATATTTCAAATTATTATGCACGCTTCTGATTCGCAAGAGGACGCAACGGCACACGAATACTATGCCGACAATCCCGACTTTCCAGCTAAAACCATTGTCGCCACTTTATTCATCGGCGCATTTTTCGGCTATCTCAACGACACGCTGCTGAATGTCGCGCTCACGCCGATTATGAAAGATTTTGGTGTCGATAAGACCACGGTTCAATGGCTGACGACGGGTTTTCTGCTGGTCATGGGGGCATTTACGCCGATTACGACAGGCGTGATTCAATGGTTTGAAACGCGCAAAATGGTGCTGTTTACGCAGGCAACGTTTTTAGCAGGATCGCTGATTTGCGCGTTTGCACCGACGTTTGGCGTATTGGTGGTCGGTCGGATGGTGCAGGCAGTGTCTGCCGCGTTTTTTGTCCCGCTTCTGTTTAACGGCGTGTTGTCGATTTTCCCTCCCAACAGGCGCGGAACGGCGATGGGTGTGATTACCATGATGTTTACCGCCGCGCCTGCAATGGGGCCGACGCTGTCGGGCATCATCATCGACCATACGCATTGGCGTGTGCTGTTCGGTTTTACCGCGCCGTTTATGCTGGCGGCGATGGTGCTGGTGGGCAAATATTTGACAGTCAATTTAAGCAACATCAGCCGTCCGAAAATCGATATGTTGTCGGCTGTGCTGTCGATTGCGGGATTTGGCGGGCTGGTTTATGCGAGCAGTAATTTTGCCCATATGCCGCTGCTGGAATTTATCCTGCTCTTTGCCGCTTCTGTTGTACTGGTGGGTTGGTTTGCGCACCGTCAGTTCCGTTTGGCTACGCCGTTGTTGAACCTTCGTGCTTTTGAATACAAACAGTTCAGATATTGCGTTGTGATTTTGGCCGGTGCGATATTCCTGTTCTTGGGCTTGGAACTGATGGTGCCGATGTACACGCAGCAAGTGTTGATGCTGACCGGTACGGCAACCGGTCTGATTCTGATGCCTGCCAGTATTGCCCAAGCGGTTGCCGCACCTTTGTTCGGTAAATTGTTGGACAAAAAGGGCGGCTGCTTCGTCGTTTTGCCGGCAACAGTGATGCTGGTGGTGTCGTTGGCGGTATTGTGGCTGTTTTTGCGGATTGATACGCAAGTGGTGATGTTGACGGCGATGTTTACGCTGTTGGCGCTTTCCGTGTCTGCTTGCGTAACCGGCGAAACCCATGGTCTGAACGCGTTGCCGAAAACGCTCAATCCGCATGGCGCGGCGATTCTGACCACCATCAACCCGATTGCCGGTGCCATCGGCGCGGCGTTTTTTGTTGGTGCGACCAATATCGGCGAGAAACTTTCCAGTGCAGATATGCCGCAACAGGCAATGCTGGACGGTATCCATTTGGCGATGGGTTGCGCTTTGGTTGTCGGTGTTATGGTCGTCATGTTTGCTTTACGTTTGAAAGCGCATCAGAAATAAATAAAAGGCCGTCTGAAACGTTCAGACGGCCTAAGTACCTCGTAAGAATTTATAAGATTTTTGTAACATAATGAAGTTGAAAAGTATTTTGTCAATCGGCCTGATGATGGCGGTTTGTCCGTCTTGGGCTTTGGATTTCGGGCGTATTCCTGAAAATGAGATTTCTGTTTATGTGCAGGAATTGGACAGTGGCAAGGTGATTGCCGAACACCGTGCCGATGAATTGCGCAATCCTGCTTCGACCATGAAGCTGGTAACGGCGTTTACCGCGTTTCGTATGTTGGGCGGTGATTATCGTTGGAAAACTGAGTTTAAAACCAACGGCCCAATCAAAGGCGATACGTTGAAAGGCAATGTGTATTGGGTGGGGAGCGGCGATCCTGTGTTTGATCAGCATGATTTGGTGCAAATGCAGCAACAGATGCGCGATAAGGGCATACGCCATATTGACGGACATCTGATACTCGACCGCAGTCTGTGGGGCGATGTGAAGAATCCGGATGATTTTGCTTCCGATTCTGCCGAAAGCTTTATGACGCCGCCCGATCCTAATATGTTGGCGTATAAAACCGTTGGACTGCGTGCTGAAAAAGAAGAAGACGGAAGCTTGGTCATCCGTACCAACCCGCCGCTGCCGAATCTGAACATTCAAAACAAATTGACGCTTGAGAATAAAGAAGGGAAGTGCAGTGTTTTAAAAAACCACATGAAGACTTCCTATAAAAACAATACGCTGACCGTATCGGGTAAGCTGCCGGAAAGCTGCTTGGGCAAAGAGCTGTATCTGAATATGTACAGCATGAAAGAATTTGTCGGCAAAAGTTTTGTCAACCAATGGCGTCAACAAGACGGTACGGTTTCAGACGGCCTGACGACAGGTGTCGCGCCTCATGACGCGCATATTTTGGCAAGTCATCAATCCAAACCGCTTGCCGATATCCTCACCGATATGAACAAGCATTCCAATAATCTGATTGCCCGTTCAGTTTTCCTTAAATTTGCCGGAAATATGTCTGATTACAAGCTGGCGCAGACTAAGGCCGCGTCTATCGTAAAAAGCGAGCTGGAGGTTGCCGGTATCAATACGGAAGGGCTGGTGTTGGAAAACGGCTCAGGCCTGTCCCGCGTAGAACGGCTCAATGCGCGAATGATGGCGCAAATGTTGGAAAAAGCCTACTTCAGCCCGTTTAAAAACGAGTTTATCAGTACGCTGCCGATTGCCGGTAAAGACGGCACGCTTAAAACACGCTTGAAACAGCCCGGTGAAAACCTGCGCCTCAAAACCGGTACGCTTAAAGATGTCCGCGCACTGGCTGGGTATTGGTTGGGCGAAAAGCCGTTGGTGGTTGTCGTCATTATCAACAGTCAAAAATCAACCGATTATTTACGTGATTTGGATAAGCTGGTGTCTAAAATCGTTCAGCCCGGTGGCGATCATTGGATTGATGCTAAAGCTTCCTGCGTGATGAGGTATCAGGCTTAATAAGCTAAAAAAGGCCGTCTGAAAATGTATTGACGTTTTCAGACGGCCTTTGTGTAAGAAGAGGAGGCAAGTATTTATGTCTATTTTGAAAGATCATTTAGGGATTTGATGAATAAGTGTTTGGTGTGAATCAGCTTGAGATAGATGGTTTTCAGGGTTTAAACCGTATGTCTGCTTTATTGTGTTGTCCTGTTTTATTTTATCTAAAATAGCTGGATTTTTTATGAAAAGGCATAGGGTATAGACGAAAAAAATACCGGTAAAAACCGGTATTTTTTATTTTTAACTTGATGGCGCGGCGGACGGGGCTCGAACCCGCGACCCCCGGCGTGACAGGCCGGTACTCTAACCAACTGAGCTACCACCGCGCATCCACTGTCAAAGACAATGAAAAGGAAAGTTGGTGGGTGATGACGGAGTCGAACCGCCGACATTCTGCTTGTAAGGCAGACGCTCTACCAACTGAGCTAATCACCCGAAAAAGGGAGATACTGAAAAATCAGTATTTTTAAATAATGGCGCGGCGGACGGGGCTCGAACCCGCGACCCCCGGCGTGACAGGCCGGTACTCTAACCAACTGAGCTACCACCGCGCATTCACTGTCAAAGACAATGAAAAAGAAACTTGGTGGGTGATGACGGAGTCGAACCGCCGACATTCTGCTTGTAAGGCAGACGCTCTACCAACTGAGCTAATCACCCATGCGCAAAATTGCGAAGACGCTATTAAACCAAAAAATCCTGATGCGCGCAAGATTTATTTGCCGATAATTAGATATCTCCCTGCAAGCACCAGTTTTCAAAGGAAATAATTTCTTCCTGCTTGCCTGCGACAACCAAAATGTCACCGGTTTCCAGAACGAAATCAGGGTCAAGGTCTTGGATTTTTCCGGTATTGCGGCGGATAAACAATAGTTTCAGATAATGCGCTGCCAATGGTAATTCACGGATGGTTTTACCGATGGCGTGTGCCTCGCCTTGCAATGGGAAGGCATGGCGGCAGACGGCCTTGCTGTCTTCGTCGGAGAAGCTGTCATCATCACTGCCGACAAACAAGTCCTGCAACGATGCATAGCGGCTGTGACGGATGTGGGTTATGGTTTGATAAACATGGTTGTAAGAGAGGCCGTGGCCTAACATGGCATAGCTTGCCAGCACCAGGCTGGTTTCTTTGGTATCGGAGACGGTTTCTTCCGCACCCATTTCGGTAAAGGTTTTGACGTAATCGTCATTGGTGGCGCGAACATAAACCGGCATACTCGGATGCATGGACATGATGTTGCCGAGAACATGTTGGGTCTCGTGCATATTGTTCAGCGTGATGACCACCATTTTGGCGCGCCCCAAGCCGGCGGCTTCCAAGACTTCACGGCGTTTGGCATCGCCAAAGGAAACCGGTTCGCCTGCGTTGCGTGCCACTTGTACGCGGGCAATATCCAAGTCAAGGGCAAAATAGGGGATGCCTTCTTGCGCCAATACACGGGCAACCGATTGACCGCCGCGTCCGAAACCGATAATCAGGACGTGTTCGGATTTGCTCATGGTTTCCACCAGCATGGAGTGCAAGTCCAAGGCTTTCATGTCCCAGTCGGATTTGACGAAGCGGCTGACGATGGCATCGCTGCTGCCCAAGATAAATGGAGCGGCAATCATGGAAAGCAAGACGGCAGCAGTGGCTGCTTGTTCCAATTCGGGCGAAACCATATTGATTTTGCTGGAAATGGCCAGCATCACGAAGCCGAACTCGCCGCCTTGTGCCAAATAAAGCGCACTTTTGAGGCTGTCGCTCGTAGGGTTTTTCATGCGCAAAGCGATGATGAAGACGACCAGTGCTTTCAAGGCCAATAGGATTGCCAACAAAATCAGGATTTGCTGCCAGTTGCCGATCAGCGCCTGAATATCCAGCTTCATACCGACGGTAATGAAGAAGAAGCCAAGCAGGATATCGCGGAATGGACGGATGTCGTCTTCTACCTGAATACGGTATTCGGTTTCGGAAAGCAGCATACCGGCGACAAATGCGCCCAATGCCATAGACAGGCCTTCAAGCTCTGTCAGATAGGCCACGCCCAAAGTAACCAGCAAAACGTTGATCATGAAGAGTTCGGACGATTTGCGTTTGGCAACCAGTCTGAACCAGCGCGACATCACACGGCTGCCGACAACAAACAAAATGCCCAAGGTCAGCAACATTTTCAAACCGGCTAAGCCCAGTTCTACCCACAAGTTGCCTTCGCTGCCGCCGGCAAGTGCCGGAATCAGAATCATCAGCGGTACCACGGCAATATCTTGCATCAGCAAAACACCCATGGCCATTTGTCCATGCGGCTGACCCAGCTCGGTTTTCTCCGACAGAATGCGGCTGACGATGGCGGTGGACGACATGGTCAGTGCGCCCGCAGTGGCAAACGCCCAGTTAAACGGCGTGCCCATTGCCATCAAAATGCCCATAATCGAGAGCATGGTAATGATGACTTGCAAACCGCCCAAGCCGAATACGAGGCGGCGCATGGCTTTGAGTTTGGGCAGGGAGAATTCGAGACCGATGCTGAACATCAAGAACACAATGCCAATTTCACCCAAATAGTCAGTGGCGTGGCTTTGCGGAATCAGTTTAAACATACCCGGACCGGCAATAAAACCGACCAAAAGATAACCGAGCATGGAAGGAATGTTGAACTTGCGACAGCAGATAACCGTAATGACGGAAACCAACAGGACAATGACAATGGGACCGAGGGAGAATTCGTGCATAGAGTGGGCGGCCTTTCGTTAAAAGTAGCTATTGTTATATAGGCCGTCTGAAACACGTCGAAAACCGACAGCAAACCCAAATAAAAACGCACAGAATGAACTTCATTTCTGCAATTTGATTTCCCGTATCATGCTTATTTGGACTTACTGTTTCGAGCGTTATCTAACGGATTATTAAGATTATATCAAGATAGAATGTAAAGTAGTGTTTTGATTGACAAAAAAGGCCGTCTGAAATATTCAGACGGCCTTTAAATAAATGGTTTAAGGCATCAACATGCCGCCGTTGACATGAAGTGTCTGACCGGTAATGTATTTTGCCTGATCAGAAGCCAAGAACAAGACTGCATCGGCAATATCTTGCGCTTCACCGAATTTGCCCAAAGAAGTTTGCGCTTCAAAGGTTTTGCGGGTTTCTTCCGGCAGGGCTCGGGTCATATCGGTGTCGATAAAGCCGGGGGCGACGCAGTTGACGGTAATGCCGCGGCTGCCGACTTCACGTGCCATAGATTTGGAGAAGCCGATTAAGCCTGCTTTTGCCGCCGCATAGTTGGTTTGACCGGCATTGCCCATCACGCCGACAACGGATGTGATGTTGATAATGCGGCCGGTACGCTGTTTCATCATGCCGCGCAATACGGCTTTGGAGGCACGGAACACAGATTTGAGGTTGACCTGCATGATGTCGTCCCATTCTTCCTCTTTCATGCGCATCAGGAGGTTGTCACGGGTAATGCCGGCGTTGTTGACCAAAATATCCAGTTTGCCGAATTCTTTTTCGATGTCGGCAATCAGGTTTTCGATGGTTTCAGGTTCAGCAGAATTCAATGCACGGCCTTCGCCGCCCCACTGTGCCAAGCGTTCGCTGATTGCAGCCGCACCGCTCTCACTGGTGGCTGTACCGATAACTTTTGCACCGGCCGCAGCCAAAGTATCGGCAATCGCCGCACCAATACCGCGCGATGCGCCGGTTACTAAAGCGATTTTGCCGCTCAAATCTTGTGTACTCATGTTTTATTCCTTAATTGAGATTGGAAAAATGGTTTCAGACGGCCTTATTTACCTGGGGAGGGTGCTTGATACCGTCGTTTGTTGATTCTTCGTAATAAATATTCTCTGTAGTATGCCCATGCTTGCTTTTTTTGTCCTTGTTTCCAAAGCCGTTTGGCTGCTTGTCTAAATTTCCTTTTAGGATTTGGAAAGGGCAACCAAGTTGATAGAGGTTGTTCTAGATATCCGTTATTCCATGGGGAATTCTTAAAATATTGATCATATGCAGGGTGGAAGCCTAATTGATGCCACGGTTTGATATGACCAACAAAATGGACTAAGCGGATATTGTTGGGATTGTCGATTAATTCACTGTATTTTTGATGCCAATGTATCCAGTTAAAGTTTTCTGAAAGCCAGTGTACATGACCTATACAGGCTAAATTCAAAATATCTTGGTCTGGACAGGAGAGTTTAAAATTCTGTTTTTCTACGGCTTGCATTTTTTCAGACAAAATTTTATCTATTGCCATATCATTCCATTTGTCAATATTGAATAGAATGACCCCAGAGTTGAAATAAGGCTCAGTATCTGTAAAACCAAATTGATTGAGTTGTTTTATATATGCTCTGTATAAGATTGCATCAGGTACGGCAGCAATCAAAGAATTTGAAATGTCGATTTCAAATAAATCATCAATGTTGCCCAAGCACAGTACATCAGTATCTAAATAAAGCGCAGTATGAGTAATACCTTTTAATAAGCAAGGGATACTCATACGGTAATACATAGCGATAGTAAAATAATGGGTAGTCTGCAGGGTAGAAAAGTATTCTGTATTTAAATGGTAAACGCTTATCGCGTAGTTTTGATTTGATGTTTCAATTTGATCGAAAATATTAAAATCATAACCTTCTGAACCACTAACTAACAAATGAAAATGTATTGGACTGGTATTGTTTTGCAGCACAGAAAGTAACGCAGTGCCGATGTGTTTGATATAGTTTTGATCGGCTGCATAAACAATATGTCTCGGCTGTTCAATAAATTCTCGTTTGCGGATATGAACAGTTTCTAATACTAATTTTTCTCTATCAAACATTTAAATTCTCCACAACTTCTCTATTGATTTCAGGTAATCTGATAGGGATATTCGGTTCAATATCAAATGCGCAGCTGATCCAGTTGCTGAAGCTGTATTTGTGTTTCAGGCCGGGAGCAAGCGGTACATACGGCAAGGTCAGGAAGGCTTTGAGTTCATCAAGGTTGCTTCCATTCCAGTAGAACATATTGTTCGGGTGATAAAAATCGTAATGTACGATGGTCGGATTGGTCGTAATCAGTTTTTTGTCCAATCCAATCGCTTCGAAAATCCGCAAAGAGAGGCCGTAGTGCTTGCGGTTGAGGAAATCTACCAATACAGAGGATTTGGCCGCTTCTTCTAAGTTTTGACGATAGGAGAGGGCGTTTTCAAATGAGAAGAACTCGACTTCGGGAATGCCTAAAGCCGCTTTTTCTTCTTCGATTTTCTTACTGGCCAAGCGGAAATCTATTTCTAAACTGATTGAACGTGCAGCTTCGCAAAATGCACGGATGTCATTGTTGCGGTCGGCAGCGTACGAGCCGATAAACAAGATTTTGTTTTGCGGGTTTTCAGACGGCCTGAAGCTGTCAAAGTAGAAGCTGGTGGTTGGAAAGAGTTTTTCGGCGTATTCGGGGTGTTTGCCTTGGTCAAACGGATCGAAAAAGTAAAATTTGTCGAAAAATTCGATGTTGTCGAAGTCTTCTTTTAAGAAGGTCAGGGCTTCCCAGTTGTAATACACCATTAATTTTGAATGCGCTCTGAGCTTGGCGATGAAGTCTTTCGGGTATGCGCCCAGCCAAATCATGAAGCAATAATCCGCTTGTTCGGGATGTTCGCTTAACAGGGTATTGAGGCGTTCTTCTACGGCGCGGAACATGGTCCGTTTTTTGAAGTCTTTTTGTCCAAGAATATTTCGATACCAGATTTTTTTCAGCCGTTGAAATACATTTTTGTATTTGAACTCTTTTTCTTCATAGGTCAGGGACAGTACTTCAAATCCGCATTTCTCCAAGTTCTCAATAATGAGTTCGTGGATTTTGAAGAGTTCCGGCATGGCGAGAATGACTTTTTTCTTACTCATAATGTATTCAATATAATATTTTGTCAGGCAGGAGTATTTGCCATAGGCAATAGGGTTAATCAATGCCGAGCAGGCGGTTTAGCCATTGTGTAAACGAATAATAGGCTTTGATTTCAGGGGCAGGTTGCTGATACGGACGTGCCAAAAATTCAGGCAATGCGTCTAAATTACCGCCGTCCCATACGAATACGCGGTCTGGGTGGTATAGGTCGGTTTCCAAGATATGTTTGTTGGTGGTAATCAGTTTTTTATCGAAACGCAATGCATCGAAGATACGGAATGATAAGCCGTAATGTTCGAATTGTGCAAAATCGACAACTGCGCCGCAACTTTGCACTTGGCTGAGGTTTTCTTCAAAGCTGAGGATGCTGCTGCGGTCGAGATAGCGGATGCCGTTGTGTCCGAAGGCTTTTTCAGCCCTGTCGTCTTTGCAGTAGATATGAAAATCCAAGGGTAGGTTGAGGCGTTCGGTTTCTTGGATAAAGCGTTTGGTTTGCTCTTCGCGTCGGAGTTCGTAGCCGCCTAAAAAGTAGAGTTTGTTGGTGGGCGCATATTCCGCCACGGGAAAGTCAAAGTAAAAATTGGTGGTGGCTTTGAAATGGCATTGTGGATATTTTTGAATATCATCGGGATCGAAAACCCAGCATTGGTCAAAATAATCCAAATATTCAATAATGTCTGGGAAACGACCTACGCCATCCCATTGGTAATTCACGCAAACATTGCTGTGTTCGCGGATGGTGGCGATGATTTCTTTGGGGTAAATATTGGCGCGGATACAGAGCGCATAATCGGCTTTTTTACCGTTTAGCAAGGCCAATTTTTGCTGAATGTCGTCGAGGTGGCGGCTGTATTTGAGGTATTTTTTATAGTTGCCGTCTTTGGTGATGTGTTTGTGGTAGAGGTTTTTGAGTCTGCTGCCCAAGTTCGGATAATAGGAATCTCGGTCGTCATAGCACAGATTAATGACATCAAAACCAAGAAAACGCAGATTTTTTTCGATACATTGATCCAGTCCGTACATGTAGGGAACGGCAAGAATAATGGTTTTTTTCATAATGTATTCGGATTGGGGTGGGCTGATTTTTCAGACGGCCTTGCCTGACAGGATAAGGCCGTCTGAAAACATTTTAGTGGGCTTCGATAAATGCAGTCACTTGATCGGCATTGGTCAATGCGCTGCACGCGGCTTCTTTATTGATGCGTTTGGCGAGGCCTGCAAGGACTTTGCCGGGGCCGCATTCGGCGGATTCGGTGATGCCTTCGGAAACAAGTGCGTTGACGGTTTCTGTCCAGCGCACCGGGCTGTACAGTTGGCGTACCAAGGCATCTTTGATTTTGTCGGCATCATCGTAAGAGGCAACATCGGCGTTATGAATAACGCGGATTTGCGGTTGTTTGATGGTGATGTCTTTCAGTGTTTCGGCAAGTTTTTCCGCTGCAGGCTTCATGAGGCTGCAATGTGAAGGAACGGAAACAGGCAGCGGCAGGGCGCGTTTGGCTCCGGCTTCTTTGGTGGCGGCCATGGCGCGTTCGACTGCGGCAGTGTTACCGGCAATTACGACTTGGCCTGGGGAGTTGAAGTTGACGGCTTCAACGATTTCGCCTTGTGCGGCTTCGGCACAAATGGCTTTTACTTGTTCATCTTCCAAACCCAAGATAGCGGCCATTGCGCCTACGCCTTGTGGTACGGCGGATTGCATGAGTTCGGCACGCAGGCGGACGAGTTTGACCGCGTCTGCGAAATTCAATGCGCCGGCAGCGACGAGGGCGGTGTATTCGCCTAGACTGTGACCTGCAACGACTGAAGGGATTTTACCACCGGCTTCCAAGTAGGCGCGGTAGGTGGCAATACCGGCGGCCAGCATGATGGGCTGGGTGTTGACGGTTTGTCCGATTAATTCGGCATCTTCGCCGTTAATCATTGCCCACAGGTCTTGACCCAATACGGCGGAAGCTTCGTCAAATGTGGCTTTAACGATGGCTTGCTCGGCAAAGCCGTTCATCATGCCTAGGCTTTGTGAGCCTTGTCCGGGAAAGAAGAATGCGAAAGACATGGTAATTCCTTATTGGTTTGAATGTTTGAGGGTGTCCGCCAGCAGAAGGAGGGTGGCGACAGTATTGGTTGCAGCACTCAGTCGAAAGGTGCGGATAAATCCGGGTTTGCTGGTTTTGTGCCTGAATGCGAGGCTGCCGCAATAACCGCCCGTCCAGCCACCAAGCAGGTTGAGCAGATGCAATTTTGCTTCGGGTATGCGTCTGCCGTGGTTGCGTGCGCGCTGTTTGTCTTGGTAGTAAAGCAGGAAAACGTATGCACTCAGTGCGAGATAGGCGATTGCCAGTTTGGGCAATATTACAGCCGTTATGCTTAAAAACAGGCTGCTGATGCAGAGTGCAAACGTTAGGGATTTCATGGGTTTGAGCAGAATAGGCCGTCTGAAAGGGGTGTTCAGACGGCCCAACCGTTAGTATTTCACCAAAACCGCACCCCAGGCAAAACCGCCGCCGATGCCTTCGAGCAAGAGGTTTTGTCCGCGTTTGATTTGGCCGTTTTTAATACCGACATCCAGTGCCAGCGGAATGGAGGCAGCGGACGTGTTGCCGTGGTCTTGGACGGTCAGGATCACTTTGTCCATGCTCAAGCCCAAGTGTTTGGCGGTAGAGTCGATAATGCGCTTATTGGCTTGGTGCGGCACAAGCCAATCGATTTGATTGGTGGTATAACCGGCTTCTTCGATAACGTCATCTGCGATTTTGGACAGCATTTTGACGGCAAACTTGAATACGCCGGGGCCGTCCATGCTGATGTAGGGCGAACCGCAAATCTGGCCGTTGGCAATTTGTCCCGGGACGTTCAAAAGGTTGAGGTAGTTGCCGTCGGCTTTGAGTTTGCTGTGGATGATGCCCGGTTCGTCAGATGCGCTTAAGACAACCGCGCCCGCACCGTCACCAAAGAGGACGCAGGTGGTGCGGTCGTTCCAATCGACGATGCGGCTGAAGGTTTCAGCGCCGATAACCAAAGCGTTTTTCGCCATGCCACTTTTGATGTAGGCATTGGCAGTGGTCAGGGCATACATAAAACCGGCGCACACGGCTTGTACGTCAAAGGCAGGGCAGCCGTTGGCAATGCCCAATTTTTGCTGCACGATGGTTGCCGTAGAAGGGAACTGCATATCGGGGGTAGCTGTGGCGACGATAATCAGGTCGATATCGTCAGCCTGCAAACCGGCATCTGCCAAGGCGCGGCGCGCTGACTCGGCGGCCAAATCGCTGGTTTTTTCGCTGTCGTCTGCAATATGGCGAAATTTGATACCTGTACGCGTGGTAATCCACTCGTCGGAAGTGTCCACTTTTTTGGCAAGGTCGTCATTGCTGACGCGGTTGGCAGGAAGGTAGCTGCCTGTACCGGAAATTTTGGCATATTGCATGAGAACGGCCTTTTTAGAGAGTTGATTCAGATAGTCGGGTATTGTAAGCGAAAATGGGAAAATTCCCAATATTAAGAATGAAGTCGGTGATTAAAGATAAAAACAGGCCGTCTGAACATTTTGGAGTTTCAGACGGCCTGTGTATATCAGCCTTAAGCTTCCGTTGTTGGAGCAGCGGTTTCTTCCAGTTCGGCTGCTGCTTTGGCGGCTTCCAAAGCAGCCAATTGGGTGGCTACGCCTTGTTCGATTTGAGCGAGGCCGGCGGATTTGGCTTCGTGGTAGGCCTCTTCCAAAGCATAACGGAAGCCGACTTCGTCGGTTCCACCGTGGCTCTTAATCACGATACCGCGTAAACCAAGCAGGATGGCGCCGTTAAATTTGCGCGGATCCAGTTTGCCTTTCAAGCCTTTGAGTGCGGGCAGGGCGGCAATGGCGGCAAGTTTGTTGAACAGGGTGCTTTGGAATTCACGGCGGATGGCGCCGCTCATGAATTTAACCGCGCCTTCGATGGTTTTGAGCATAACGTTGCCGACAAAACCGTCTGCGACAACGACATCGGCTTCGCCATACAAAACGCTGTTGCTTTCGATATTGCCGATAAAGTTGAGTTTGCTGCTGCTCAACAGTTTAAAGGTTTGTTTGACGGCATCCGTACCCTTGATGTCTTCAGTGCCGACGTTCAAAAGGGCGACACGCGGGCTGCCTTTTTCAGGGTGCAGTGCGTGTACCAGCTCGCTGCCGATGATGGCAAATTGAACCAGTTGTTCGGGCGTACAGTCAACGTTGGCACCCAAATCCAAAGCCAGGGTAACGTGTTCGTTGTCGGAAGGCAGGAATTTGGCGATAGCAGGGCGCTCAATGCCGGGAATGGTTTTGAGGACGAATCGAGCGGTCGCCATCAGTGCGCCGGTATTGCCTGCCGATACGGCGGCTTGCGCATTGCCTTCTTTGACTTGGTTGATGGCGATGCGCATGGATGATTCTTTTTTGTTTTTCAGCGCGGATTGCGGCGCTTCATCCATTTCGACGACTTGCGCTGCATGGCAGACGGTAATGCGGTCCATAGGCGCGCCTGCCGAGCTTAATGCTTGGCGGACTGCCGCTTCATCTCCGACCATAATCAGATGTACGTCGGATTGCTGTTTCAGGAAATCCACTGCACCGGGGACGGTAATCGCAAGGCCTGCATCTCCGCCCATGGCATCTACGGCCAGTGTAATCATGTTGTTCTCCGGTTTGTGTGTTTCAGACGGCCTCAAACAATCGGACAAGCACACTCATCTGATTTTCAGGAGATTGAATTGAAAATCAGATGAAAAGGCTTGTTGCGACAGTCGTGCCAGATTTATTGGTTTTGCGCGGCCAATTTGTTGTGTTCGTCAATGTCTAGCGCGTCCCAAGGATAGTTGATCCACCAGTCTTCAACGGTGATGCCGCTGAAATAAGGGATACCTTCAGGAATTTTGCCGACTTTGGCTTTGATTTTTTCATGCAATACTGCCACGCCGATGGTGCCGAAATCTTCTTTCAACAATTCGTTCAGGCAGAATTCCATGGTAACGCGGCTGTCGTCCACTTCGTCAACAACCAGTACGTTTTTGCCTTTCAGTACATCGGGAACGGGATCGAGCCATTGGACTTTTTTTACTTCCTCGGTCACTTGACCTTCGTTATCGCTGTCGTAGTAGGCTGTGGTGACGGCGTAAATCGGAATTTCCAAGAAGCAGCGCAACATGCGGGCAGGGATAAAACCGCCGCCGCCAATGGCAATCATGGCATCGTATTTTGTGCCGGAGTTTTGGATTTTTTCCGCCAATCCTTTGATTACGCGGTGGATGTCGTCGTAGGTGTACCAGATTTTACGTTTCATGGTGTGCTTCCGAAGAGGAAAATACAGGGTGCAATGCAAAAAAGCCAGTCATTGCATGGCAATATTCTGGCTTTTTCAGTCAGACGAACGGATTATTCGCCTTTAGCTTTTACCACTTTACGGCCACGGTACATACCGTTTGGAGAAATGTGGTGTGGACGATGCACTTCGCCGGTTGCGCTGTCAACAGACAGAGAAGGCGCAGTCAGAGCGTCGTGTGAACGGTGCATACCGCGTTTAGAAGGGGATTTTTTGTTTTGTTGAACGGCCATTTCAAGCTCCTAGATAAATAAACTGTGTCCTAATTAACTGCTTTTCAAACCTGCTAAAACAGCGAAGGGGTTTGGTTTGTCCCGATTGACTTCGTCCAGTGTTCCATTGTTGCCGCAGTCTTCGTGTCGAGGGGAGAAAGGGAGCGACATCAGGATTTGGTCTTCAACCAGAGTCCGCACGTCAAGCTCTTTTTCGAGCAGCATGCCTTCCAATTCTTCATCGGCAAGCATGGCTTCGTCCAAACTCTCTTCATCGGCAAACAGGACGATACGGCTGGTTTCATCGAGCAGAAACGGCATGGGCGTAATGCAACGCTGGCAAATCAGGGGCATGTCGGCTTTGACGTTTAAATCGAGAAACAGACGTTGCAGCCGGTCGCGACCGCCTTGCAGCGTAAACGACACGCGTGTCTGTTTGTCGGCCGGATAATCGTGCGAACTAACTCGTTCATCCAATTCTTCGAGCAGGAAGCTGCCTTGCAGATTCTGCCCTTCGGCGGCGAAAACTTCTGGGTCAATCAAATTAGGGTATGACATAAACGGAGTATGATATAATTTCGGCAGTCTAACGTCAATGTTTTTAAGTAAAAATATGGAAGTAAAACTGCCTTTGGTTTTAGGGTCGAGTTCGGTTTTCCGCTGCGGACAGCTTCGCCGTTTGGGTATCGATTTTCAGACGGCATCGCCTGATTTTGACGAAACGCCTATTGCGGGCGAGCATGCGGGCGAGACGGCGCTGCGTTTGGCGGAAGGCAAAGCCCATTCATTGGCGGCAGCTTTCCCTGCCGCGCTGATTATCGGCGCAGACCAAGTGGCATGGTGCGAAGGACGGCAATTGGGCAAGCCGATGAACGTCGCAAATGCACAACAGATGCTGGCGGACTTGAGCGGAAAACGGATTGAATTTTACAGCGCAATCGTGCTTTTGAATACTGCTACGGGTAAGGTTCAGCATCATGTCGATCATACGGTGGTTGCCATGCGCCAGTTGTCGCAGGAACAAATCAGCCGATATTTGGAACTCGAGCCGGATGCGGTTTATTGTGCCGGTGCGGCAAAGAGCGAGGGTTTGGGCGCCGCTTTGTTGGAGCGTATTGAAAGTACGGACCCGAATGCTTTGATCGGCCTTCCGATTTTCCGTCTGATTGATTTTTTGAAAAACGAAGGTGTGGAAGTTTTATAGTTTGAGGCCGTCTGAATGTGTTCAGACGGCCTGAGATTTTTTGGAGTTGGAAGAATGAAACCGATTTTGTATTTGATTCCTACCCCTTTGGGTGCGCCTGATACGCCATGCCTGTTGTCGTATGAGCAACAGGCGATTGTCGGGCTGACTGATTTTGTCGTTGAAGCGGAAAAAACAGCGCGTGCGCATTTGAAACATTTGGGCGTGACTACGCCTATCCGCGAACTGAATTTGCAAACGCTGAATGAACACACGGATTTGAAGACTTTGCCGGAATTGCTGAAACCTTTGCAAGAAGGGCGCAGTATGGGCATTGTCAGCGAGGCGGGTTGCCCGGCTGTTGCCGATCCGGGGGCGAATTTAGTGGCATTGGCGCATAAACACGGTTTTGAAGTACGGCCTTTGGTCGGCCCGTCCAGCTTGTTGCTGGCGCTGATGGCTTCGGGTGCGAATGGGCAAAACTTTGCGTTTAAGGGTTATCTGCCGTCTGAAAAAAATGAGCGCATTCAGCGTTTGAAGGCTTTGGAGCAACGGTCGCGCCAGCAGAATGAAACGCAGCTGTTTATCGAAACGCCGTATCGCAACGATGCGTTGTTGGCTGATGCGGTGGAAAACCTGCATCCTGAAACGCGCTTGTGCGCGGCTACGGACTTGACCTTGCCGACACAGGAAATCATCAGCCAGACGATTGCGCAGTGGCGAAAAAGAAAAGAAATGCCGAATTTGAAAAAACGCCCGACGATTTTTGTGTTGCATGCCGCTTAAAACTGGATTGGATTCAATCTCAAACTGTATTTGTTTGGGGAAATAAAAAAAGGCCGTCTGAACAACAGACGGCCTTTGTGTTGCCTAAGCTTTTATCAAGAAACGACTTCGCCTTGGGCGCGTTGTTTTTCGATGCTGCGGTTGATGTGCCATTGTTGGGCGATGGTCAAGAGGTTGTTGACTACCCAGTACAGAACCAAACCGGCAGGGAAGAAGAAGAACATGATGGAGAAAATCAAAGGCATGACTTTCATCATTTTCGCCTGCATTGGGTCGGTTGACGGCGGATTCAGATAAGTTTGTGCAAACATGGTCGCCGCCATAATAAAAGGCAGGATGTAAAAAGGATCCGGACGGCTCAAGTCGGTAATCCAACCCAACCAAGGCGCTTGGCGCAATTCTACGGAGGCGAACAATGCCCAGTACAGACCGATGAAGACGGGGATTTGCAACAGCATAGGCAGACAGCCGCCCAGCGGGTTGATTTTCTCGTCTTTGTAAAGCTGCATCATGGCTTGTTGTTGCGCCATGCGGTCATCGCCGTATTTCTCTTTGATGGCTTGCAATTTAGGCGCGGCGGCACGCATTTTTGCCATAGAGCGGTAAGAGGCGTTGGTCAATGGATACAGTACGGCTTTGACAATGATGGTCAAAACGATGATTGCCCAGCCCCAGTTGCCGATGATGTTGTGCAGTTGGTTCAAGAGCCAGAAGAGTGGGGAGGCGAACCAGTGTACTTTGCCGTAGTCTTTGGCCAGTTGCAGTTTGTCAGCGATGTTGGCGATAACGGAAGTGGTTTGCGGACCAGCGTACAGGTTGATGGCGGTTTCTGCTTTTGCACCGGCTTGGATGGCGGCTAAAGGCACGCTGACGCTTGCGCTGTACAGGTTGTCGTTGCGACGTTTGATGTCGATACGGCAGTCGCCTGCAGTGCATACGCTTTGGCCGTCTTTAGGCTGCAAAATCCAAGTGGACATGAAATGGTGTTCAATCATGCCGAGCCAGCCGGTCGGGGTTTTGCGGATGTATTCGGCTTCGGATTTGCCGGATTTGGCATCGTCGTCCAAATCAGAGAAGCTGACTTTTTGGAAGCCGCCTTCAGGGGAGTAAACCACCGGGCCGACGTAAGAGCGGGTAAAGTAGCCTTGGCCTTCGGGTTCGCTGTGGTCGCGGACGATGCGGTAGTCTGCGCTCAGGTTGACGGGTTGGCCTTTGCTGTTGGTAATGTCGAAACGGACGTTAACCAAGTAGCTGCCTTTGGTGAAAGTATAAACTTTGTCGATTTTCAGGCCGTTGGTTTCAGGCGCACTCAGGCGGACTTCAACTTTGTCGCCTTCCAAACTGTATTGTTTTTGCGGAGCGCTAAAGCTGATACCTTTCAGAACGTTGTTGCCTTGTGCGTCCAAAAGCTCGGATTGGGCAACGTAGGTGTATTCCTTGCCGTCGTTAAACAGGACGAAAGGTTTGTGTTCGTCGCCGGTTGCTTTGTATTGCAAGAGGGTCAGCTGACGCAGGTCGCCGCTTTTTTCGTCGATGACGGCTTTGACCGTGTCTGTGGTAACGGTAATGGGGGTGGCTGGAGCAAGCGCGGCTTCGGCAGCGGCTTTTGCCGGAGCAGCGGCCGTTTGCTGTTGCGCGGCTTGTTGCGCCGGATTAGGTTTGGGGCTGGGGAAAAAATGTTCCCAGCCGGCAAAGATTGCCACTGAAATGGCAAAAAACGCCATTAGTCTTTTAAAATCCATAAGAGATTCCTGGAATTGACGGATAGGTAATCGAGATGAAAACTGCTTCAGACGGCATTATATAGAAACCGACGGGAAATTAAAGGAAATCGTGTTCTTTAAATGGTTGACAGCAGCATTATGGAATAGGGTCATGTCCGTGTCCGCCGAAAGGATGGCATCGTGCGATGCGTTTGATTGCCAGCCATCCGCCTTTGAATGCGCCGTATTTTTTGACGGCTTCGACTGCGTATTGTGAACAGGTCGGGGTATAGCGGCAGCGCGGCGGAATGAGGGGGCTGATGCAGTATTGGTAAAAGCGGATGAGTGCAAGGATGAGCTTGGAAAGCAGGGTGTTCATCGGCGTTTTTTCATCAGCTGGGCAAGTTGGTTGCGGGCTTCCGGGGCGGTTTCCCGATTAAACGCCTGACGCACGCGCACAACAAAATCATGCGGCGGCAGCTGGTGTTGATTCAGCCTGAACCAGTCGCGGATGACGCGCTTCATGTAATTGCGGTCATGGGCGCGTTTGGCGGTCTTTTTGCTGACGACCAAACCAAGGCGCGGATGGCCGAGCGCGTTGTCTGCGGACTGGGAGACTTGCAGCAAATCGTGGCTGCGTCGGTTTTTCAACGCAAAAACGGATGAAAAATCATCCGTTTTTAATAAGCGATACTGCTTTGAGAAGCCGTAATTCAAAATTATACAGCCAAGCGTTTGCGGCCTTTGGCGCGACGGGCAGCCAATACTGCGCGACCACCGCGGGTTTTGGAGCGAACCAAGAAGCCGTGGGTACGTTTGCGTTTGGTAACGGAAGGTTGATAAGTGCGTTTCATGATGTTTCCTAAAAATTGGTAGATAATTAAACCGTGAATTACACTCCAATTTGTTGCTTTTGTCAATCAATATAAAAACTTTTCGTCGGCTAAAGTGTGACAACGGGTTTGATGCGTTGATAGAATTTGTGGATAAAATTTTGCGGCGGTTGTGGATAAAAAAGAGCGGAATGGGTATAATCGCCCAACCTTGCTTTTCTCTGTGCGCAAGGCCGTCTGAAAGTAGCGGGTGTGTCATAAAAATCTGATTTTTATTGGATTGCCTGTCTGCTCCGCCTTCTTGTATTTCCCAAATCTTCCATTTTCCGAGCTTAATCTCATGACGTTAGCTGAATTTTGGCCGCTGTGCCTTTGCCGCCTTCACGAAATGTTGCCTGCCGGGCAGTTCGCGCAATGGATTGCGCCTTTGACCGTGGGCGAAGAAAACGGCGTATGGGTGGTGTATGGTAAAAACCAATTTGCCTGCAATATGCTCAAAAGCCAGTTTGCCGCCAAGATTGACGCCGTGCGTGCCGAGTTGGTGCCTCAGCAGGTGGCTTTCGCGTTTAAGCCGGGCGTAGGTACGCATTATGAAATGGCGGCTCAGGCTGTTGCGCCGGTGCAAGTGCAAGAAGTTGTTGAAGTCGAAGAATGTGTAGAGCCTGTCCAAATGCCTTTGCAAACCGTTGCGGCAGTAGAAGAAGATAGGCCGTCTGAAACGGTGTCCAAACCTGCTTCTGCCAAGACGGCTGCCGAGATTTTGGCGCAACGCATGAAAAACCTGCCGCATGAGCCTCAAGTGCAAACTGCCGCTCCGGCTGAGTCTAAAGCGGTTGCCAAAGCCAAAACCGACGCGCAACACGATGCGGAAGAGGCGCGCTACGAACAGACCAATCTGTCGCGCGACTATACATTTGAAACTTTGGTGGAAGGTAAGGGCAACCGCCTTGCCGCCGCAGCCGCCCAGGCGATTGCTGAAAATCCGGGGCAGGGCTACAACCCGTTTTTCTTATACGGCAGCACCGGTTTGGGTAAAACCCACTTGGTGCAGGCCATCGGCAACGAATTGCTGAAAAACCGTCCTGATGCCAAAGTGCGCTATATGCACTCGGACGACTATATCCGCAGCTTTATGAAGGCTGTGCGCAACAACACTTATGATGTGTTCAAGCAACAATACAAACAATATGACCTGCTGATTATCGACGATATCCAGTTCATCAAAGGCAAAGACCGTACGATGGAAGAATTCTTCTATCTGTACAACCATTTCCACAACGAGAAAAAACAGCTCATCCTGACGTGCGACGTATTGCCTGCCAAAATCGAAGGTATGGACGACCGTCTCAAATCCCGTTTCTCATGGGGTTTGACTTTGGAACTCGAGCCGCCCGAATTGGAAATGCGCGTGGCGATTTTGCAGAAAAAGGCAGAAGCCGCCGGTATCAGTATTGAAGACGAAGCCGCTTTGTTTATCGCCAACCTAATCCGTTCCAATGTACGCGAGCTGGAAGGTGCATTCAACCGAGTCAGCGCCAGCAGCCGTTTTATGAACCGTCCTGTCATCGACATGGATTTGGCGCGTACGGCTTTGCAGGATATTATTGCCGAGAAACACAAAGTCATTACCGCCGACATCATCATCGATGCGACAGCCAAATACTACCGTATTAAAATCAGCGATATATTAGGTAAAAAACGCACGCGCAACATCGCCCGTCCGCGCCAAGTTGCCATGAGCCTGACCAAAGAGCTGACCACGCTCAGCCTGCCTTCTATCGGCGATGCCTTTGGCGGTCGTGACCACACGACTGTGATGCACGGCGTCAAAGCAGTGGCGAAATTACGCGAAGAAGACCCCGAATTGGCGCAAGACTACGAAAAACTGCTGATTTTGATTCAGAACTGACCCAATGCAATTTCAGACGGCCTGATGTCAATATGAGGCCGTCTGAAAACAAAAAATATTTTAAAATACCCAAATCAACCGATTTCAAATTCAAAGGAATGGAACATGCTGATTTTACAAGCCGATTGCGACAGTCTGCTCAAGCCGTTGCAAGCCGTTACCGGTATCGTTGAGCGTCGCCATACTCTGCCAATTCTGTCCAATGTGTTGCTGGAAAGCAAAGACGGACAAACCAAACTTTTGGCAACCGACTTGGAAATCCAAATCAATACCGCCGGCCCTGAGAGTCAGGCAGGCGATTTCCGCATTACGACCAATGCTAAAAAATTCCAAGACATCCTGCGCGCCCTGCCAGACAGTGCGTTGGTGTCCTTAGATTGGGCGGACAACCGTCTAACTTTGCGCGCGGGCAAATCCCGTTTTGCCTTGCAAACCCTGCCGGCCGAAGACTTTCCGTTGATGAATGTCGGCAGCGACGTCAGCGCGACTTTCTCGCTGACTCAAGAAACCTTCAAAACCATGCTTTCGCAAGTGCAATACAGCATGGCGGTTCAAGATATCCGCTATTACCTCAACGGCTTGCTGATGCAGGTTGAAGGAAACCAACTGCGCCTTGTTGCAACCGACGGCCACCGCCTTGCTTATGCGGCCAGCCAAATTGAAGCAGAACTGCCGAAAACGGAAGTAATCCTGCCGCGCAAAACGGTATTGGAACTCTTCAAGCTATTGAACAATCCGTCCGAGTCCATCACCGTTGAGCTTTTGGACAATCAAGTACGCTTCCAATGTAATGGTACGACCATTGTCAGCAAAGTCATCGATGGCAAGTTCCCTGACTTTAACCGCGTGATTCCTTTGGATAACGACAAGATTTTCCTCGTGTCCCGTACCCAGTTTTTGGGTGCGCTCGAGCGTGCTGCCATTCTTGCCAATGAAAAATTCCGCGGCGCACGACTGTTCCTGCAGCCTGGTTTGCTGAGTGTCGTATGTAGCAACAACGAGCAGGAAGAAGCGCGCGAGGAGCTGGAAATCGCTTACCAAGGCGGAGAACTCGAAGTCGGTTTCAACATCGGCTACCTGATGGATGTGTTGCGTAACATCCACTCCGACGATATGCAGCTTGCTTTCGGCGATGCCAACCGTTCAACGCTGTTTACCGTGCCGAACAATCCTAACTTCAAATACATCGTGATGCCGATGCGTATTTAATTGGTGTGTGAATAAACAAAAAGAGCGTGTACGGTATACGCTCTTTTTTATAGGCTTGAATCAAAAGGCCGTCTGAAAATTGTTTTTCAGACGGCCTTTCTATCAAACCGGGATGATTCGGTTAAATAGGAAAACTGGGATTAACGTGGACGTGGTTCGCAGTTTTTCACCAGGAATGAGCCGTTAGGGGCGTTCACGCCAACCACTTCAGAAGTAGTGTGGGTGTTTTTGTCGATGAAACCGGCAGACATTACATAGCCGCGACGGTTGGTGAAAGTAGTGCCAGTGCTGTCAGAACGTTTTTTGTCGACAACCAAAGAGGCTTTTTTGCCACCGGCGTTTACGTCAGCAGTAACTGCACGGCCGCTGCGGTCAAAGCCGTACATCACGTTCAGTGATTTGCCACCGTCACAACGGTAAGAAACGAAGCCGGCAGGTGCAGCGGCAGCAGAGAAGGAAACAGTAGCCAATGCGGCTGCAGTGATAACAGAAAGTAATTTCATGATCTAAGCTCCATATGAGGGTTGTGTGTTATCTTGCAAAGTGAGAAAGGGTTTCCGTTTGCAGATGAAGCGTATTTTAGGCGTTTTGTCGGTAGTGGCAATTAGGTAAATTGCAAAACAGTGTTTACTTATGATTACCCGATTGTTTATTAATAGAAAGTTGTTTGTAATTTGGTGTTGCAAAGTAGTTATGTGGGTTGTTGCGGAATATATACATTAATGATTCTTTAAGAAATATAGCGAAAGAATACAAAAAAGGCCGTCTGAATGTTCAGACGGCCTTTGATATGAAGCGGTTTACAAGAAGAAAATTGCAGCCACAGTCACGGCGATGATGCCGTAGATGGTCATAGGGATGACAGTTTTCTTGATGATGGCACCTTCGGCGTTGTTCACGTTCAACACGCTGCACACCGCGATGATGTTGTTGATGCAGACCATGTTACCCATTGCGCCGCCGACGGATTGCAGGGCGAGGATGAGGGTAACGGACAGGCCGGTATCAAGCGCGATTTGTTGTTGAATCGGACCAAAGGTCAAGTTGGATACAGTGTTGGAGCCGGAGAAGAATGCACCGATTGCACCCAGGTATGGGGAGAAGTACACCCAGTGTTCGCCAGCCATATTGGCAAATTCTTTACCGATGATTTTCACCATGGAGTCGTCGCCGCCAACCATCATCAGTTGAACCATAATCAGCGCACCCATCAGGGCAAGCAGAGGTTTTTTGGTTTGGTTGAAGGTTGCAGCGTAGAAAGACCATGCATCTTTGAATTTGGTTTTGTACAGCAGGATGCAAATCCAAACGGTGAAGACAAACGGAATCCAAGCCGGAACGTAGAGGGTTTGGTAGGAAGCGTTTACGCCTTGACCGAAGATGTTGCCGAAGGTGATGGTCAGGGAGTCGCTGACGGTGATTTTGGACAAATCAAACGGCAGTTGGAAGCTGAACCATTCTTCTTTGCTGGTCAGCAGGCCTTTGATGCCCAGCTGTTTGATACGGGTTATCACCAGCATGCCGATCAGCATACCCAAAGGAGCAAGTGCTTTGGCAACTTGTGCGAAAGGTACTTTTTCTGCATTCGGGTCTTTGGCGTAATCTTTGCTCAAGCCCCAGCCGCGGTTTGCGGCGAATACGGATACCATCAGGCCGATTGCGCCGGCAACCAGAGATGGGAATTCTTCATTGACCATCGCCAATGCAACGTAAGGAAGGGTACAGGAGAATACGGCGATACCGATGAAGCCCAAGTTTTTGCGGATTTCAGCCCAAGGTACGATGAAGCTCAAGCCGATAACAGGGATGATGAAACCAGCAAAGAAGTGCATTACGCCGGTTTGCATACCGATTTCCATAATGCTCTTTTGATCCAAGCCCAAAGGAGCGAAGCCGAACCAAGTCGGGGTACCTACTGCACCGAAGGATACGGGTACGGAGTTCATGACCAAAGTGAAGATGGCTACTTTTAATGGGTTGAAGCCCAAGCTCATCAGGATTGGCGCGGCAATGGCGGCAGGTGTGCCGAAACCGGATGCGCCTTCAATCATAAAGGCGAAAGACCAGCCGATGATCATCAACTGGGCAATCGGATTCGGGCTGATGGTGGCCAGCCATTTGCGGATGACATCGATACAGCCGGTGGTTTCCATCATGCGGTTAAACATAATGGCACCGAAAATTACGGTAATCGGGGTCAGGGTAGAGACGAGGCCGGACGCGGCTGTTGCGTTGAGCAACATGGCGTCGTCGCCGAAATAAAACAGTTTGATGGCATAAATCAGCGCGGCGGTAATCGGCAACGCGACGTAGGACGGCATACTGTTTTTCTTAACCATCAGCCAGATCAGCAGCACGATGGGAAAAATACTGAGAAAGAGAGCCATGGGATTATCCTCGGGGCAACAAGCATCATAACCGTCAATCAATGGGGTTTGATGCGATGTGTTGAGTAGTTAATGTTTTTCGAATAAGGATTGCTATTTTTTTAGATGCAACCAGTTATCAGGTAAATTGGTTTTACCAATTTATGAAAACTGTTGCACACTTTACGTAATCTTATGTAATCGGTCAAGAGGTTTGTAACAAAAAAGGCCGTCTGAAATTGGGTTTTCAGACAGCCTGAGAGCATTGCCAGTAGTGCATTTGGTCGAATATCGAATGGTATTTACATTCAATATTTTGTAAAGATTTTGTTTTTAATTGATTTCAAACGAATTATTCTATTCCTGCCCATTTATGCGTTTGTACGCTCAATTGCCAATGGACGAGTGCATCGGGTCGGCTGTTTAACACACCGATTTGGCGGATGGTGTCGTAGATATTCATCACACCATCTTTCTCGCAAGGCGAGAGGTAGTAATGTTGGGCGCGGATTTTGCGTTCCATCTCTTGGCAAAATGCAACGACATCGCTGTCGGCAACAATGCGCACTTCATTAGCTTTCTCGATGCAACTGGATTCATATTTGGCGGCGTAGCAGGCTTTAGGGCTGGTGGCAACGTAGTCGATTTGCGGCGGCGCGGGGTTGAGGCCGTTGGTTTCGATACACAGGAAATAGCCTTCGGCTTTGAGTGTGTTGAGCAGGGTATCCAAATGCGGTTGGATGGTAGGCTCGCCGCCGGTAATGATGATGTTGCGCGCCGTGTAGGTTTTCAGACGGCCCAAAATATCGGACAGGCTCATCATGCCGAATTTGAGGTAGTCGGTATCGCACCAGCTGCACGCGAGATTGCATTTGCCCAAACGGATGAAAACGGCGGGCATGCCTGTATTCCAGCCTTCGCCTTGCAGGCTTTCAAAGATTTCGACAATGCGGTATTGGGGATTGTTCGGCGTGATGTGAATGGTCATGAATGTCGGGTGTGTGGGATTGAATCGTTGTGGTGAAGCGTTTTGAGAAATCGGTTGAGGCAGCCATTCTTTCTGTCAGTTCAATAGGAAAGAATGGCTGGTGTGTGCTTAAGCGGCAATGACGGCTGCGGCGGCCAAAAATGCCGGCAAGCCTTGTTTGAGCAAAATGCCTTTGTTGCCGGATGAAAACGCGCCCCATGCGGCGGCGATGAGGACGAATCCGAGGAACAGGATGGTCGCGCCGTAAACCGCGTTATCGGGCGCGGCAAAGCGTGCCCATACCAAACCGATGGCGAGGAAGCCGTTGTACAGGCCTTGGTTGGAAAACAGGGTTTGTACGCGTTTTTGTTCCATAAATTCGTAAGGCATATTGAACAGCTCTGACGCTTTTTCGCTTGGGATTTGCGTCATTTCGAGCCAGGCGATGTAGAAATGTTCGACAGCGACGAAGAGGACGAGGAGGGTGGAGATGATTTTCATGAAGATTCCTTTTGATGTTTAGCGTATGAGGTATTTATGGGAACAGGCTGTCTGAAAAATACAAAATGCCGGTTTATTCCCCTTTATATTCTGCACACGAAGTCGGCGTTTCCCATAGTTTCACGCTGCACACTTTGACACCGGCGTTTTTCAGACGGCCATACATTTCTACACTCATGTTTTCGGCGGTGGTGCGGCAGGGCAGGCGCAGGGTTTTCATGTTCCAGCCTTCCAAAAGCGCGGCGATTTGGCTTTCGCGCTCGTTGTTGCCGTGATAGATGAAGGCATGGTCGAACGGGTCGGTAATGTGTTGTTTGACGATGGCTTTCAGGTCGGTAAAGTCCATCACCATGCCGTCTTTTGCGCCGCCTTGGATAACGGGCGCGGAGACGGTGATTTCGAGTTTGTAGGTGTGGCCGTGCAGGTTTTGGCATTTGCCGTCATGCCCGTCGAGCATGTGCGAGGAATCGAAGGTAAAGATTTTGGTGATTTTCATGAGATGAAGGAAGCCGATCAGGCCGTCTGAACGGTGTAAAGCCTATTTCAGACGGCCTTAAGATTATTGTTCGGAAGGGAGTTTGAGGAAATGCTCGCGATAATGGCGCATTTCTTCGATGCTTTCGAGGATGTCGTCCAATGCCTTGTGCGAACCGCGTTTGACCACGCTTTTGGCGACGGCCGGATTCCAGCGTTTAGCCAATTCTTTCAGCGTGGATACGTCTAAGTTGCGGTAGTGGAAATAGGCTTCCAAACGCGGCATGTATTTGACCATGAAGCGGCGGTCTTGATGGATAGAATTGCCGCACATGGGCGTGGATTTCTCGGGTATCCATGTGGACATGAAGTCCAACAGGTTTTGCTCGACTTCGGCTTCGGTCAGTTTGGATTCGCGCACGCGTTGGGTCAGGCCGGTGCGGCCGTGGGTGGAGGTGTTCCACTCGTCCATGCCGTCGAGCAACTCGTCGCTTTGATGGATGACGTAAACGTTCGATTGCGCCAGTACGTTCAAATCGGAGTCGGTAATGATCATGGCGACTTCGATAATGCGGTCGTGTTCCGGGTTGAGGCCGGTCATTTCCATATCGAGCCAGCAGAGATTGTTTGCGTTTTGGGTCATTTCAGACGGCTTTGTGTTTTCAGTTGGCAGTATTATAAAGGATAAAGGTTCGGGCCGTCTGAAAGCATTTGTAACAAGTTGTGCAATCTCTTGATATAATCGTCCGTTACACAAAAAATCACCGCCAAAAATCATGAACCCAAGCCCTTTGCTCGATATTATCGATACGCCTCAGGATTTGCGCCGTCTGGAGAAAAAACAGCTGCCGCAAGTCGCCGCCGAATTGCGCGAATTTCTGTTGGATTCCGTCGGTAAGACGGGCGGCCATTTCGCCAGTAACTTGGGCGCGGTCGAGCTGACGGTGGCACTGCATTATGTGTACGATACGCCCGAAGACCATTTGGTCTGGGATGTCGGCCATCAAAGCTATCCGCACAAAATCCTCACCGGCCGCAAAAATCAAATGCACACCATGCGCCAATACGGCGGTTTGGCGGGTTTCCCAAAACGCAGCGAGTCGGAATACGACGCGTTCGGCGTGGGGCACTCTTCCACATCCATCGGCGCGGCCTTGGGTATGGCCGTTGCGGACAAACAGTTGGGCAACAACCGCCGCAGCGTCGCCATCATTGGCGACGGAGCCATGACGGCAGGTCAGGCATTTGAAGCCCTGAACTGCGCAGGCGATATGGATGTCGATTTGCTGGTCATCCTCAACGACAACGAAATGTCGATTTCCCCCAATGTCGGCGCGCTGCCGAAATACCTCGCCAGCAACGTCGTGCGCGATATGCACGGCCTGTTGAGCACCATCAAAGCACAATCGAGCAAAGTATTGGACAAATTGCCCGGCGCGATGGAGCTTGCCCAAAAAGTCGAAAATAAAATCAAAACCTTGGCAGGCGAAGCGGAACACGCCAAACAGTCGCTGTCTTTGTTTGAAAACTTCGGTTTCCGTTACACCGGCCCGGTTGACGGCCACAACGTTGAAAATTTGGTGGACGTATTAAAAGACTTGCGCGGCCGCAAAGGCCCTCAGTTGCTGCACGTCATCACCAAAAAAGGCAACGGCTACAAATTCGCCGAAAACGACCCTGTCAAATACCACGCTGTCGCCAAGCTGCCGAGCGAAGTGCCTGCGCCGGAAGTGAAACCTGCCGCAGCCAAACCGACTTATACGCAAGTGTTCGGCCAATGGCTGTGCGACCAAGCGGCGATGGACGAGCGTTTGGTCGCCATCACGCCTGCCATGCGCGAGGGCAGCGGCTTGGTTGAGTTTGAACAGCAATTCCCCGACCGCTATTTCGACGTCGGCATCGCCGAGCAACACGCCGTTACCTTTGCCGGCGGTTTGGCGTGCGAAGGCATTAAGCCCGTCGTGGCGATTTACTCCACTTTCCTGCAACGCGCTTACGACCAGTTGGTACACGACGTTGCCTTGCAAAACCTGCCTGTTTTGTTCGCTATCGACCGTGCCGGTATTGTCGGTGCAGACGGCCCGACCCATGCCGGTTTGTACGACTTGAGCTTTTTGCGTTGTGTGCCGAACATGATTATTGCCGCACCGAGCGACGAAAACGAATGCCGCCTGCTGCTCTCAACCTGCTATCAGGCAAATTCGCCGTCCGCCGTCCGTTATCCGCGTGGTACGGGCACGGGTGCAACTGTTTCAGACGGCCTGGAAACCGTTGAAATCGGCAAAGGCATCATCCGTTGTGAAGGCGAGAAAATTGCCGTTATCGCCTTTGGCAGCATGGTTGCCCCATCATTGACCGCTGCCAATAAACTCAATGCGACCGTTGCCGATATGCGCTTTGTCAAACCGATAGATGAAGAGCTGATCGTCCGTCTCGCCCGAAGCCACGATTACATCGTTACCGCCGAAGAAAACGCCGAACAAGGCGGCGCAGGCAGTGCGGTGTTGGAAGTGTTGGCGAAACACGGCATCTGCAAACCGGTTTTGCTGTTGGGTGTAGAAGACAAAGTTACCGAACACGGTGACCCGAGAAAACTGTTGGACGACTTGGGTTTGAGTGCCGAAGCGATTGAAAAACGTATTGCCGGCTGGATTAAGGCCGTCTGAAAAATGATTAAAACCTATCAATACATTGCATAATTTATGGGAAAAAAACTAATCAGCATCAGCATGGTGCGCAACGAAAACGACGTGATCGAATCGTTTGTCCGTCATAATCTCGAGCTGATGGATGAAATGCACATCATCGATCACGGCAGCAGCGATGGAACAAGGGAAATCCTGATTCAATTGAAAGAAGAAGGTTTGCCGATATTTATCTATCAATATCAAGCGCTCAAGTACAATCAAGAGCAATTGGTAAACCTGCTTATGAAGCAGCTTGTAGCAAAAGATGAAGCGATAGATTTCGTTTTTCCGCTGGATGCGGACGAATTTATTTCATGTCCTAGCCGTATCATGCTGGAACAACTTTTGGATGTCATCGGCGAAAACAGGATCGGCATGTACCTTTGGCGCGGCTATTTGCCGACATCGTTGCAATACAATCCCGATTTCACCGCTCAATTTACCGAGCAGCGCCTCGAAACGCTCTTTACCCCCAAAGTCATTATCCCCAGATGGGCTGCCGAATCTTGCAGTGTGATTATCGGCTGCCATTACATGTTGGATAAAGATGGCAACAAGGTTAAATCAACCCTGTTTCATTCGCCGGATTATCGAGGCTTGCATTCCTGGTTTATCGAGCAGTTTTCCGCCCAATTTGCGGAGACCGATTTGTTGTGGCTGGGGCATTTCCCAATCCGCTCCTTGAACCAGCACATCAAAAAAATCCTCGAAAAGTCCATCTTGATTGCCATTAAAGACGGAAGTACCGATATTGCCTGGGAAAACCAGTTGCGCGAATTGTTGGACAACGGCATGAAAATGGACTTGAACGATTTACGGCTGTTGGCATACAGATACCGCGCCGGTTCTACAAGTTTGGAAGACACGCATTGTAGAATCAGCCGTTACGACCCCTTGCGTAAAAAACCGCTGATGCTGAAATACACCTCGCCGGAAGCAGGCGATCCTTTGATGACTGTCGGACATCTGGTACTTGCATTGGCAAGCGGCGCACAAGATTCCTCTTTAGGCCTTAACGCCGTCTGAAAAACACAGCCCGCACACACAATAATAGGAAAATTATGATCAGCATCTTTGATATTTTCAAAATTGGCATCGGCCCGTCCAGCTCGCACACCGTCGGCCCGATGAAGGCTGCGGCCGCCTTTGCTGATTTGCTGCATGCCGAAAACTTGGATACACAAGTGGCACGCATTGTCATTGAAGTGTACGGCTCGCTTGCCTTGACCGGAATCGGACACGGCACATTCGACGCATTATTGCTCGGTTTGGAAGGCAGCCTGCCGCATGATATCCCGCTTGCGGACATCCCCCAACGCTTGGAACGTATCCGCACGCAACACGTTTTAAAACTCAACGGCCGTGAAATAGCCTTCAATCCTGAAAAAGATTTGGATATCCGCGGCGACAAAGTGTTGCCCAAACATCCGAATGGTTTGAACTTTATCGCCTATAATTCAGACGGCCTGAAGCTGAAAGAACAGATCTATTATTCGGTTGGCGGCGGTTTTATCGTAACAGACGAAGGGTTTGCACAAGAGGCGCATGAAAATTCGGACGTGCCCTATCCTTACAAAAACTGCGACGAGTTGCTGGCACAATGCCGTCTGAACCAGTTGAATATTTCCGAAGTCGTGTTGGCCAATGAAGCAGCGTTGGCAGGTTGCGATGAAGTGGAAGTGCGCCGCCGTGTGGCTGCCGTAGCCGATGTGATGGAAAACTGCATCAAGCGCGGCTTGGGCGCGGAAGGGCAGCTGCCTGGCGGCTTGAACGTCCGCCGCCGCGCGCCGCAGTTGGCAGCCAAACTTAAAGTCCTACGCGAGAGCGAAATCGTCAATACCCAACTTTGGCCGATGGTGTACGCCATGGCGGTCAATGAAGAAAACGCCGCTGGCGGCCGCGTCGTAACTGCACCCACCAACGGAGCGGCAGGCATTATTCCTGCCGTCTTACACTATTTCCGCAAATTTAATCCCCACGCCAACCAATCGCGTGTAGAGGACTTCCTGCTGACTGCCGGTGCCATCGGCATTTTGTATAAAACCAACGCATCGATTTCCGGCGCGGACGTTGGCTGCCAAGGCGAAGTCGGCGTGGCATGTTCCATGGCGGCAGGCGCATACGCCGAAGTTATCGGTGGTACCCCGAAACAAGTGGAAAACGCCGCCGAAATGGCCATGGAACACCACTTGGGCCTGACCTGTGATCCTGTCGGTGGCTTGGTGCAAATCCCCTGTATCGAGCGCAACGGTATCGCCGCCGAAAAAGCCCTCAAGCTCGCCACCCTCGCGCTTTTGGAAGACGGTACAGACAAAAAAGTCTCACTTGATGAAGTGATTCAAACCATGCTGCAAACCGGCCGTGATATGAAGGCAACCTACAAAGAAACCTCACTCGCAGGCTTGGCCATTACTTTGCAGAAAAAAGCCATACCGGTATCCGTGCGCGTGGTGGAATGTTAGCAATAGGGTAGGGGATCTGCCCGATAAAAAAGGCCGTCTGAAAAACTTTCAGACGGCCTTTTTTGTATGGATCGAATAACTACCCGTTTTTTTGATAAGGGTTTTCCAGTCCGGCCATTAAGTCGCGGAAGTATTCGCGCAACTGTTTTTCGGAGCAACCCATCAGCAGCGCGTCTTCAAATGCGTCCTGCGCTATTTGGTACAGTTCGTTCAAGTTTTCGGTCATGACTTTGACTTTTTCGGTGCAGGAAACAATCTGACCGTCGTCGTCATACCATTTGGGCATTTGCGGCATTGCCATCGTGTACCTCAATTCAAGAAACGGGATGGATCGTTTTTCTTCACGCGGCGGGCAAAGGCGTATTTCGCGCTCCAATATTTGTGGCCGAGGCTGGTAATTTCGATACGTTTGCCCGTTCTCGGCGCGTGAATGAAATTGTTGTTGCCGATGTAAAGGCCGACGTGGGAAATACGGCCGCGACCCATGGTGCGGAAAAAGACCATGTCACCCGGCTGCAACTCGGAACGGTTCACGGCAACGCCCATTTGCGCCTGTTCGGCAGAGGTGCGCGGCAGATTTACGCCCATGGCGCGTTTAAAGATGTGTTGCATGAAGCCGCTGCAGTCAAAGCCGGTAGAGGCTGATGTACCGCCGTAGCGGTAGGCTACGCCGAGCAAGCCCATGGCGCTGCCGATCAATTCGTCTGCATTGCCTGAGGGTGCGCGCGTATTGTTGCTTGGAGCGGAGTGTGTATTGACGGGGTGGACAGGGGTTGCCTGACGCGTATTGCCGTAAACGTTGGCGTTGTCGTTGAATTGGTTTAAAACACGCTGACGGGTGGTAATCAGGTTTTCCAAATCATCGGCGTAAGAAAAATTGACGCTCGCGAGCATGGCGACCGAAGTCCAAACTGCTGCGAGCCGGAGTAAAAAATTCATTATAAAAACTTCCGTTTCAGAAGGCATTCCCTGCCGATTGCAGGCACATTGCCGGTTTCTGAGATGTTATCCCGTATCATTCTCTTGTTATCTGCTTGATTGTATTAAAAAACCGTCTTTTTGGCAAAAAAACTGCTGTTATTTTGCGTTAAACCCTTGTTTCCAAACAAACTAGAAAAACATCAAACACGGTTTCGCTTGATTTATCCGCCGCTGCAACCATATAAGCGGCATTCATTGATTTATTTTCAGAGAATGACATGACACAAAATCACAGCGATATCCGTACACGCTTTATCTTCGACGATATGCCTATCCGCGGCATGCACATCCGCCTTGAAAAGGTTTGGCACCACATCGTCAACCAAAAACATTATCCTGTCGCCATCCGTCGCGCATTGGGCGAATTGTTGGCCTCCGGTGCTTTATTGTCTGCCAACCTTAAAAACGAAGGCGCGCTGATTGTTCAGGTTCAAGGTCAGGGCCGTCTGAAAATGTTGGTGGTGGAAGCGACTTCTGAAAATACTGTCCGTGCTACCGCGCGTTGGGACGAAACTGCTGAAATCCATGATGATGAAAGCCTGACTGCGCTGTTGGGCGAAAACAGCGTGTTCGTTTTGACTCATCAGCCTAAAGATGCTGACCCATGGCAAGGTGTTGTCCCGCTGGAAGGCGACAGCATTGCGCAAATGCTGGTCAACTATATGAAACGTTCCGAGCAGCTCGATACCTATATTACGCTTGCCGCCGATGACCAAGCTGCAGGCGCATTATTGTTGCAACGTCTGCCGGAAGAAGAATTGGATGATGCCGCTTGGGAGCATGTGACCACGCTTGCGCAAACGCTTACTCCGCAAGAATTGACCGGTTTGGATGCGCATCATGCCCTTTACCGCCTTTACCATGAAACCCCGCCCCGCGTTTTTGAACCGGAAGCCATTGAATTTGCCTGCACCTGTTCCCGCGGCAAAGTCAGCGATATGCTGTTGATGCTTGGCGGTCAGGAAGTCGGCGGCGTGGTGGCAGAACAAGGCAGTATTCAAATCGATTGCGATTTCTGCCATAGCAAGTATGTGTTTGATGAAACCGATGTCAACGCTTTGTTTGGCGCGGATGTGGTGAATGTCGTACGCCAAGAAAATGAGCGTTTGCAGTAAGTACGGGATAAAAGTTTCTTAAGGAAATTGGCTTTATAGAAGGGCTGGTGTAATACCTGTCCTTTCTTTTTGGGAAAACTGAATATCATCAATAGAAAATGCCGTCTGAAAAAAGCGTGGCTGATTTCAGACGGCATGATTGTTTTAAACGATGCGTTTAATGTTTCAAGATTATTTCCAAACCAACAAAGCGTGGTTGCGTTTGCCGCGGCGGACGATGGTGTATTTGCCGAAACGTTTGTGTTCGTCGGTCAGCATGTAGGCATCGTCAGGTTTTTCAGCGGCATGGTTCGGATTGTTGGCTTCAGCAGGTTTGCCGTTGAGCAAAACCGCTTTGCTATTTACAAAACCGCGCGCTTCTTTGTTGGAAGACGCCAAACCGGTTTTTACCAAAGTCTCTACCACGTTGAGGCTCTCGGAAACTTCAAAAGTCGGCAGGCCGTCGAGTGCCAGCTGCTCGAAGTCGCTTTCAGTAAGATGGCTTTGGTCTTCGGCAAACAGGCTTTCAGAAATGCGTTGGGCGGCGGCAAGGGCTTCTTCGCCGTGAATCAGACGGGTCATTTCTTCGGCGAGAATGCGTTGCGCTTCTGGCTTGGTGCCGCTGGCTTTATCTTTAGCTTCGATGGCGTCGATTTCTTCGATAGACAGGAAGGTAAAGTATTTCAGGAATTTGTACACATCGGCATCGGCGACTTTCAGCCAGAATTGGTAGAACTGATACGGAGAAGTTTTCTTCGCGTTCAACCATACTGCGCCGCCTTCGGTTTTGCCGAATTTGGTACCGTCTGATTTGGTTACCAGAGGCAGGGTCAGACCGAATACTTGTTTTTGGTGCAGGCGGCGGGTCAAATCGATACCGGCAGTGATGTTGCCCCATTGGTCGGAGCCGCCGATTTCCAAAACCGCACCGTGACGCTTGTTCAATTCGGCAAAGTCGTAGCCTTGCAGCAGGGAATAGGCAAACTCGGTGAAGGAAATGCCCACATCGTCGCGCTCGATACGCTGTTTGACGGATTCCTTGTTCAGCATAGAGTTGACGGAAAAATGCTTGCCGATGTCGCGCAGGAAATCGAGGCAGTTCATGCTGCCGAACCAGTCGGCGTTGTTCGCCATAATGGCGGCGTTTTCGCCTTCAAAGCTCAAAAACGGTTTCAGTTGGTTGCGGATGCTTTCTACCCAGCCGGCAACGGTTTCGGCGGAATTCAAGCTGCGCTCGGTTGCTTTGAAGCTGGGGTCGCCGATCATGCCGGTTGCGCCACCCACCAAGGCAATCGGCGTATGCCCCGCCTGTTGGAAACGGCGCAAGGCCAACACGGGCAGCAAGTGGCCGATATGCAGGCTGTCGGCGGTCGGGTCGAAACCGCAGTAGAGGGAGATTTTTTGTTCGTTCAACAAAGCATCTAAGGCTTCGATGTCGGTGGTTTGCGCGATAAGGTCGCGCGATTGTAAGTCTTTTAATACGTTCATTTATTCGTCTTTAACTATTCTGGTAAGTATTCGCTAGGAACTAGGAGAGATTGATTGTGACCTCTACCTGAATCTTTTAACGCTTTATTGAATAACCTACTAATTGAGGATATTTTGTGAAATACGTGAGGATTATCCGTAGAATTTTGAAGCTTTTTACATAAATGGTCACGAATGGCAATAATATCTTTATCTATATCTAAATAAGTAGGATAAGCACTCTCTGTTTTTGTATAAAAATCTGCAAAAATATCAATATAAGCAGGACCATCAATAGCCTGCTTTATATGAGCATCAAATAATTTATAAAATTTACAAGAAGCATTATCAGGAGACTTATTATAATCGTAAATAAGATTTTTTACTTTGCTATCTAATATAATCCGAGGAATTGAAGCCAACTCAGATTCTAGTTGATAGGCTCTATTAAATGCAGGACCAAATAATATTTGATTTTCATTGTTGTCATCATGATAAAGCAGTCCTGCTGAAATTCCCCCTCTACACAAAAAACCATGCGTTAGCAACTCTCTAGCTCGAAAAAATGAAGTATAAATGAGAAGTGCTAAATTTTCTGCTCCCTCAACAGTCAACCTGCCATTTTCATCAACTTTTAATGGGACAGAAAACGCAAAAAAATCAGAGAATGTAGTTAGTTTGTCGTCGTAATCATCTGGTGTTTTCTCAATTTTCCAAGTACTAATAAATTTGTTAGCACTTGGATTTTTAGGCTGTTCCAATGCAAAAATTAAGTTATCGAGATTTTCAGCATCCTGGCTTTTCCTAATGAAATCTTTGAATCCTAGGATATCCAAAAAAACAACTACTCGATCTTCATAAAGCTTATTTCTGCGTTCTTGAGAATCATCTAAGGCATCTTGAGATTTTGGTGTTTGGTTAGCTTGTTCAAGTAATTTTTCAAGATTATCCAAAAGGTTGCCTAAGTGAGGTTCTTGCATGAAAATCTTCTCTTTAGCTACTAAAATAATTTCGGATTAAATGATCAGGGATAATATCTCCATTGCCCGCTCCGTTTTTAAATGTTATATCCCAAGGAGAATCTGGTAGATGGCTTAAATCTACTAATTTGAAAGCAGATAGATGTCCTATTTTTTTTAATGTTTCTGCAATCACATCACGTTCTTCGGTTGTATAGGTATTGTGATTATAGACATAAGAAAGGTGATGAATATAATCTCTTGGAATGGAACCATCTTGAAATTGCCGTAAAGAAAAATATAAGTCTCTATTAACAGGTCCTAAGGGCCATGCTTCAAAGGGGTTTTCTACATTAAGTAGTTTCATTTCTTTAGCTAATGCAATACCATAACAAAAATAAGTAAGCTTTTGTAGTTGTAGATTAGAGAGTGCAGTAGATTGAATATCAAGAATAGTATCTGCTAAAGTGTAAATAGAGGATGGCATAATCTCACCTTTTGATCTGGTAGGTGGGGAAAATCTATCTTATAACAAAGAGCCTCTTTTTGAAATAGGCTCTTTTCTTTGAGTTTTCCCTTGTATAAAGTTTTACACGTTAAACAAAAAGTGCATCACATCGCCGTCTTGCACGACATATTCCTTGCCTTCCACGCGCATTTTGCCGGCTTCTTTGGCTTTGGCTTCGCCGCCGAGCGACACAAAATCGTCGTAGGAAATGACTTGGGCGCGGATGAAGCCGCGTTCGAAGTCAGTGTGGATGACGCCGGCGGCTTGCGGGGCGGTGTCGCCTTTGCGGATGGTCCAGGCGCGGACTTCTTTGACACCGGCGGTAAAGTAGGTTTGCAGGCCCAAGAGGTCGTAGCCGGCACGAATCAGGCGGTTCAAGCCCGGTTCTTCCAAGCCCATTTCGGCGAGGAATTCGGCTTTTTCGTCGTCTTCCAATTCGGCGATTTCGCTTTCCATTGCGGCGCATACAGCCACAACCGGTGCGTTTTCTTTTGCAGCTAATTCTTTCAGACGGTCGAGGTGCGGGTTGTTTTCAAAACCGTCTTCGGAAACGTTGCCGACGTACATGGCAGGTTTGGCAGTCAGCAAGAACAGCGGTTTGAGCATGGCAAGTTCTTCTGCGTCCAAACCGAAGGAGCGTACAGGCTTGCCTTCGTCCAAATGCGGCAGCAGTTTTTTGCACAGATCGACCAGTTTTTGTGCGTCTTTATCGCCTGAGCGTGCGCGTTTTTCTTCGCGGACGATGGCTTTTTCGACGCTGGCCAAGTCAGCCAGTGCCAACTCGGTGCCGATGGTTTCGATGTCTGCGATCGGATCGACTTTGCCTGCAACGTGGACGATGTTGTCGTCGTCAAAGCAACGTACAACGTTAACAATCGCATCAGTCTCGCGGATGTTGGCGAGGAACTGGTTGCCCAAGCCTTCACCTTTGCTCGCGCCTGCAACCAAACCGGCGATGTCGACAAATTCGACGATGGCGGGCTGCATTTTTTGCGGATTAACGATTTTTGCCAATTCGGCCATACGCGGATCGGGGACTTCAACGATGCCGACGTTGGGTTCGATGGTACAGAAAGGATAGTTTGCCGCTTCGATACCCGATTGGGTCAGCGCGTTAAAGAGGGTGGATTTGCCGACGTTGGGCAAACCGACGATGCCGCATTTCAAGCTCATGGTTTTTCCTGAAAAGATAAAAGTTTAACGGCGGATTATAGCATATTGTGGAGGTACTCAACACAGCCGCAATGCTGGTGTGTTCTTATGATAAAAGGCCGTTTGAAAAAAGAGGGCAGGCATTCAGCTTATTGTTCTTCCGAAGAATGAGTAAATGAATAAAGCCGTTAAATAAAACAATTTTTCGGACAGGAGGCTTAAGATCAAACCTGAAAGAATGCCCAGTACCCAATAAATCATCTGCCGGTATTTCGGGTCGGATGCGGTACGCAACATTTTGAAATACAAAACCAGACAGCCGAACATACAGATTGTTTGAAACAGAATGAGGGGGAGGCTGTCAATGGCTTCGGAAATCGAATCATGAAGGATGATTATCCCTATGCGTATGCATAAATAAATTAAAGCCGAGCCTGTCGCCGAATGCCCAAAAGGGACGGGTGTGTCGGATGAATCGGGTGTTTTGTGGGGCTGAAGCCTGCCGAATAACAAGATAAATACAATGTCAAACATAATGATAGTTGCCTTGGTGTGAGATGTTTTTGTTTTCAGACGGCCTCAGGATTGTCTGAAAGCGTATTGTGCGGCGTATGGGGTGGTGCCGTGGTAAGGTATGTCAGTAGGTCGATCATCCATCATGCTGAAGCGGTTGCCATAATTAAGTTAATAATTTGATTTTTCAGTGTATTATCTGCTGTTGCCAGTAATGGTTTGAAATACAGGGCAAGTGAAATGAATAGGGTAAGAGTGGCAAGCAGGTTAAGAAACATTATGAGGCTTGTGGGTAAAGCCTTTGCCGCGGTTCGCAGTTAGTTTAAAGGCCGTCTGAAAACTGTTTCAGACGGCCTTTTTTCCGTGCTGCCTTAACCGGTATTACGCAAACCTTGCGCCACGCCATTGATCGTCAAGTGAACCATCAGCAGGGCGTGCGGATTGTCGGGCTCTTTGCGCAGGCGTTTGAGCATGGCAACTTGCAGGCCGTTGAGGGCGTTCAGGTATGGAATCCTCAAGGCAAGCGAACGGGCGAGGCTGCGGTTGTCGCGCAGGAGCTCTTCGGTTTGCAACAAGTCGAGCAGTGCTTTGCGGCTGCGTTGGTATTCTTCCTTAATCATGCCGAAGATGACTTTTGCTTTATCGGGCGATTCGCTCAAGCCGGCATAGTTTTCCGCCAAGGTGATGTCGGTTTTCGCCATTACTTGTTCCATGTTGGAGAGCATGGCTTGGAAGAACGGGTTGTTTTGGGCGTGTTCGCGCAGGGCGGCGAGTGTTTCGGGTTTGCCTTCGCACAAGGTTTCCACTGCGCTGCCGAAACCGTACCAAGCCGGCAGCATGAGGCGGTTTTGCATCCATGAGAATACCCACGGAATTGCACGCAAGTCTTGAATCCGCGCCAAGGTTTTGCGGCTGGCGGGACGGCTGCCGAGGTTGAGGGTGGCGATTTCCTGAATCGGGCTGGTTTGCAGGAAGTAGTCGATGAAGTCGGGGTGGGTAATCAGTTCGCGGTAGTATTTGAACGATACGTCCGACAAATCCTGCATCAGTTTGGCATCAGGGTCTTTTTTGTCCGGCAGGATGCTGGCTTCCAAAGTCGCGGCAACCAAGGTTTCCAAGTTGCGTTGGGCATTGCCCGGGTCGGCGTATTTGGCGGTAATGACTTCGCCTTGCTCGGTAATGCGGATTTGTCCGGCAACACTGCCTGCAGGTTGCGCCAAAATAGCTTGGTAAGAAGGGCCACCGCCACGACCTACGCTGCCGCCGCGGCCGTGGAACAGGCGCATGCGGACATCGTATTTTTTGAAGAGTTCGACCAAGCCCAATTCGGCCTGATACAGACACCATGAGCTGGTAACGTAGCCGCCGTCTTTGTTGGAGTCGGAGTAGCCGAGCATGATTTCTTGGATGTTGCCGCGGCTTTCGAGCAGGGCGTCATACCAGTCGAGGCGGAACATGGTTTCCATGACCGGACAGGCGTTTTCGAGTGCTTCGATGGTTTCAAACAGAGGCACGATATTGATGCGGCTGTGCGGTTTGCCGTTTTCTACCACCAACAGGCCGCTTTCTTTCAGCAGCAATGCCAAGGCGAGCAGGTCGCTGGGTTGTTCGCAGTTGGAAATAATGCTTTGCGTAACGGCATCTTCGCCGAATTCGTCTTTGATTTTGCGCGCTTCGTTGAAAATCGCCAATTCGTGGCGGGTATGGTCGCTGTATGTGATGAATGGGCTGTACAGCGGACGTTGATGGCTCAATTCGCGCAACAGGGCGGTTTGTTTTTGCTCTTCGTTCAGGCTGTTGTAGTCTTCCAAGCCTGCGTGTTGGAAAAGCTCGGCAACCACATCGGCGTGTTTGCCTGCGTGTTGGCGCAGGTCGAGCGGCATCATGTGGAAGCCGAACACGGACACGCTGCGGATAATGTCGGCCAGACGGCCTTCTGCCAGCAGTTGGCTGCCGTTTTCGTGGAGCGAGCGTTGCAGTTTTTTCAGGTCGTTGAGGAACTCTTCGACCGTGGCATAAGGCTCGAGGAAGCCGAATTTGCAGCCCATGCCCAAACCGAGTGAGCGTGCCTTGCCCATGGCGCGTGCCATGATGTAGGCGATGGCGCGGCGGTAGGGTTCTTCGGTGCGGGCGATTTCTTCGTCAGGCGAGAGGGCGGCCAGTGCCATCACGTCGTCGTTGACTTTGACGCGGCGGATGGAGAGTGGCAATTCGCGGTAAAGTTTGTCGAGTTCGCCGCGATAGAAACGGAACACTGCGTCGGCATGCCGTCTGAACGCAAAACGCAAGGTTTCGGCAGAAACGAACGGGTTGCCGTCGCGGTCGCCGCCGATCCAGCCGCCGATTTTAAGGATATTCGGAACGCGGACGCCGGGATAGGCTGTCTGAAAATCACGTTCCATTGTGCGGTAGAGTTTGGGCAGGGCTTCAAAGAAGCTCATTGGGAAGATGGATACACCGTTGTTGATTTCGTCGTTGACGCTAAGTTTGTGGCGGCGCGTTTCGCTGGTCTGCCACAAGCCCAAAAGCACGGTGTCGATTTCGCGGCGCAACTGAGCCAGCGCATCAGGATTAGTGCAGCGTTCGCGTTGCGGCAGCAGCGCGCGGATGCGGCGGTTGAAGCTCAAGACGGTTTGGCGTTGCACTTCGGTCGGGTGCGCGGTCAAAACGGCGGTAACGACCGTGTTGTCCAGTTGTTGTTGCACCGCTTTGCCGTTGACTTTTCCGGCTTTGAGCTTGCGCACGGTTTCCGTCAGGCTGCCTTCGGCACTGTTGTGTCCGGCCTCTTCGTGGATTTGGCGGCGGCGTTCGTGGTGTACGTCTTCGGCGATGTTCAAAATCTGTGCGAACAGGCCGCAGGCCAGGGTTAAATCGTGGGTTTGTTGTTCATCTAATTGCGGCAACACCTTTTCAATCAAGGCAGCGCTGTCGTCTGAAGTCGATAATAACTTAACGGTTTCGACCACCAAAGGCGACGCTTCCTCATGCAGCAGATTGAAAAGAGACTGTTTTAAAAATTCCGCATCCGCCGCCAGAGCGGCATCTTTTGGATTATTTAAGATATGCAGTTGCATGATTTTTCTCTTATTTAAATGTTAATTTGGGTGTATCGTGAATCCATTGTATAGCAAATTTTTGTAAACTGCCAATGCTGCCGTCCGATACATTTCAAACCGGAAAACAGCCGTCCGTATCCGCCGCGTGGTCGCTGTCTGTAAAATGCCGTAAAATATTGCCCATCAAAACAGAGGCGAGAAACCCATGATTGAATTTCCCAACCAGCCCGATTTTCCTGAACAACACACCGCCGTCGCCGTCGGCACCGTCAACATGAGCCAGCAGGCGGTAAGGGTGTTGATAGAGAATGCCACCGAAAAGGCAAGTATCCTGACCATCGCCCGCGTTGCCGCCATTCAGAGCATCAAACAGACCGCCAACCTGATTCCGCTGCACCTGCCCGGCCGCATCATCGGCGTGCAGGTTGATTTCGATATTAACGTTGAGCTGGCCTGCCTGAAGGCCACATTGACCGTCCAAGCGAACAGCAACGGTAGCATTGCCACCGAAGCCCTGACCGGCCTAAATTTGGCACTCTTGAGCGTTTACGACATGATGAAAGACGTTGACCGCAATATGATGCTCAGCGGCATCCGCCTCGAATCCGAGACCAGCAGCGAAGGCCGTCCTTTCCTGTTTGACAACGCCTACGAAAATATTAATTTCTAAATCACTCAGGCCGTCTGAACATTGGGTTTCAGACGGCCTTATTGTTATGATGAACGATCAACAACTTTTGCGGTTCAGCCGCCATATCCTGCTTGATGAAATCGGTATCGAAGGCCAAGAAAAACTTTTGGCCGCCCATGCGCTCGTTGTCGGTTGCGGCGGGCTGGGTGCGGCGACCTTGCCGTATCTTGCCGCCGCCGGCATCGGCCGCCTGACGATTGCCGATGCCGATACCATTGACGAGACCAACCTTCAACGCCAAATCACATTTACCGAAGCCGACATCGGTAAAAACAAGGCTTTGGTGATGCAAGGCCGTCTGAAACAGATCAACAGCCAAACACACATTACAGCCATTGCCGAATTTCTCGATGAGGCCAGGCTGGTCGAATTGGCAAACGCAGCCGACATCATCCTCGATTGTTCCGACAATTATCCCACGCGGCAGGCGGTCAACCGCGCCGCCGTTGCCACGCGCACGCCTTTGGTTTCCGCCGCGGCCGTCGGCTTTGACGGACAAATCGCCGTGTACCGTCCCGATCTTCCCGATACGCCCTGCTATGCCTGCCTGTTTGATGGCGAACAAGCCAGCGACGGCGCTTGTGCATTGTTTGGCGTTTTTTCGCCATTGGTCGGCGTTATCGGAACGACCCAAGCCGCCGAAGCGCTTAAAGTGCTGATCGGTATCGGTACGCTGTCGCACGGCAAACTTTCTACCTACAATGCATTGAGCGGACAATGGCGGCAATACGGAGTGAGACGCAATCCCGACTGTCCGGTTTGCGGCGGCCGTTAAAGACAAAAAGCAGGGTAAGGGTTTCAATATTGCCTAAGCCAATCCGCTAGAGTAATCATACTTATCTTTTATTAAACTTGAAGGAAGGCGTTTCTTCCCTTTTCAGACGGCCTGTGGCACGATATGATTCAATGATTAATAAATTTTTTGAGGCCGTCTGAAAAAGGATAAGGAGAAACCGGCTTAATGAATATTATTCGTGCCTTATTGGTGGTATTGGGTTGCTTGGCTTTGGGCGAGGCGGCCGTTTGGATTTTGGGGTTGAAGCTGCCGGGCAGCATTGTCGGCATGGGTTTGCTGTTTGCCGCGCTTCAGGCCGGCTGGGTCAAATTGTCTTGGGTGGGAGAACTGGCAGATATTTTGATGGCAAACCTGACTTTATTTTTGGTGCCGCCTTGCGTGGCCGTCATCAGCTATTTAGATGTGATTGCAAACGACTGGTTTTCGATTTTGACGGCCACAATCGGCAGTACGATCTGCGTATTGTTGGTGACAGGTAAAGTGCATGAGTGGGTCAGGAGGTGGGTGTGATGAACATAGACGGGCTGTTGCGCATGCCCTCGGTCATGCTGTTCCTGACTTTGGCCGTATATGCTTTGGCGGTGCAGATTCGGGCGCGCACGGGGAATGTGCTGTGTAATCCGGTATTGATCAGTACGCTGGTGTTGATGGGGTATTTGAAGGTATTTTCCATTGATTACGAGCTGTACCATTCTGCTTCGCACTTTATTGATTTTTGGTTGAAACCGGCAGTTGTGTTGCTGGCGGTGCCGCTTTATCGAAATTGGGACCGTATCCGCAGCCAGTGGTTGCCGGTGGTGTTGTCTCAGTTGGCGGGCAGCGTAACAGGTATTGTTACAGGCGTGTATTTTGCCAAATGGCTGGGCGCTTCGCGCGAAGTGATTCTGTCGCTGGCTTCCAAATCCGTGACCAACCCGATTGCGATTGAAATCACGGCATCGGTCGGCGGTATTCCGGCGATTACAGCGGCAACGGTGATTATTGCCGGACTTTTTGGCCAGATGGCCGGATATAAAGTGTTGAAAGGGGCGTTGTATATGCCTTCTTCAGTGGGAATGTCTTTGGGTACGGCCTCACATGCGATGGGTATTGCGGCGTCTTTGGAATACGGCCGCCGTATGGCCGCATATGCCGGCCTGGGCTTGACGCTCAACGGCGTGTTGACGGCGATATTGGTTCCTATCTTGATTCCCTTATTGGGCGTATAGCGTTTAGGCCGTCTGAAAATAGTGTAAACAGGAGAAAATGATATGGCTGTAAATTTGACTGAAAAACGTGCAGACGAATTGTTGGAAATCGACGGCATCCGTCTGTTTACAGGTCGTGCCGGCATCAAGCAACAAGACCGCGACGATTTGACGCTGATGGTGTTGGGCGGCGGGCATACGGTGGGCGCGGTGTTTACGCAAAACCGTTTCTGCGCCGCGCCGGTGCATATCGCCAAGTCGCATCTGTTTGACCAAGACGGCGTGTGTGCCTTAGTCATCAATACGGGCAATGCCAATGCGGGTACCGGCGCGCAAGGTCGTCTGGACGCGGTTAAAGTGTGTGCGGCGGTGGCGGAACAGGTCGGCTGCCAATCCAATCAAATCATGCCGTTTTCAACCGGCGTGATTTTGGAACCCTTGCCTGTGGATAAAATCGTGGCCGCTTTGCCGCAAGTGCGCCCTGCATTTTGGTCGGACGCGGCGCGTGCCATCATGACGACGGATACTGTACCGAAAGCTGCTTCACGCAAAGGCTTGGTCGGCGAAAAGCACACAGTCCGCGCCACCGGCATCGCCAAAGGTTCGGGCATGATTCATCCGAATATGGCGACTATGTTGTCGTTTATCGCTACTGATGCCAAAGTGTCCCAACCGATTTTGCAGCTGATGACGCAAGAAATCGCAGACGAAAGTTTCAATACGATTACCGTGGACGGCGATACCAGTACCAATGACAGCTTCGTGATTATGGCGACAGGCCGTTGCGGTCAGAGCGAAATCGACAATACCGCCGATCCGCGCTATGCGCAGCTCAAAGCCTTGCTCGGTTCGCTGGCCTTGGAATTGGCGCAGGCTATTGTCCGTGATGGCGAGGGCGCAACCAAGTTCATCACGGTTGAAGTGCAAAATGCGAAAACTCGCGAAGAGGCGCGCAAAGTGGCTTATGCCGTCGCCCATTCGCCTTTGGTGAAAACTGCTTTCTTTGCCTCCGACCCGAACTTGGGCCGTCTGTTGGCAGCCGTCGGCTATGCCGGTATTGAAGACTTGGACGTCGATGCTTTGAAAATGTGGCTGGATGACGTGTTGGTGGCTGAAAACGGCGGCCGTGCGGAAAGCTATACCGAAGAAGCAGGACAAGCCGTGATGAATCGTCCGGAAATTACCGTCCGCATCGATTTGCAACGCGGCGATACGACGGCGGCCGTCTATACCTGCGATTTGTCGCACGAGTATGTGTCGATTAACGCGGATTACCGTTCTTAAAAACCTTTATCCTTGTTTTCAGACGGCCTTTGAGAAAAGTATCAAGGCCGTCTGAACACATTGACTGCGTGCCTATTATGAAATTTCCACAGACTTGGGCGGCGCGCCTCGCCCACAAAATCCGCCAAACCAAACGCCTGTCCAAAAAGAGCATTGCCTTTCTGTTTTTGCTGGCAGGTTCGGCACTGGTTGCCCTGACGGCTTTGATGTTTGCGTACTTGGCGGATTTGGCTTTGGAATGGAACGCTTTGTTAGTGGGAAAATATCCGTGGTTTGCGTGGGTGGCTTTGCCGCTGGGTTTGCCACTTTTGGCGTGGTTTACGCGCAAATTTGCGCCGTACACTTCCGGCAGCGGTATTCCGCAGGTTATAGCTTCTTTGTCTTTGCCGTATGGCGCGCAGAAAACCCGTTTGATTCGTCTGGGCGAAACCTTTTTTAAAATTCCGCTGACGTTTTTGGGCATGATTTTGGGGGCGTCGATCGGCAGGGAAGGGCCGTCTGTACAAGTGGGCGCGGCGGTCATGAACGCTTGGGGCGCGTGGTGTAAAAAGCACGGGCTGGCGTTTAGGGGCATGCAGGAAAACGATTTGATTGCCGCAGGCGCAGCAGGCGGTTTGGCGGCGGCGTTTAACGCGCCTTTGGCCGGCGTGGTGTTTGCCATCGAAGAATTGGGGCGCGGCGTGATTTTGCGTTGGGAACGCCAAATCCTGATGGGCGTGTTGGCAGCCGGTTTCATTCAAGTGGCGATACAGGGCAACAACCCGTATTTCTCAGGTTTTCAAGGACATGAGCTGCCAAACATGCTGATGTGGGCCGTGGTGTCGGGCATCGTCTGCGGCGTGGCAGGCGGATTGTTCGGCAGCTTTTTGTATCGCGGCGCGGCGGCATTCGCACCGGTACGCTGGCGCAGTTTCATCCGCCGTCATTTGTTGGTGGTCGCTTTTGCAATGGGTATCTTGCTGGCGCTGCTCGGTACGTTTTATCAAGGTAAAACCTATGGCACGGGCTATCACGAAGCCGCAGCCGCTCTTAAAGGTGCGTATGAAGCGCCGTTCGGCTTGGCCGCCGCAAAATGGGCGGCGACCGTGTTCAGCTACTGGGCAGGTATTCCCGGCGGTATTTTCACGCCATCGTTAACCATCGGTGCGATGATAGGCGAACACATGGCTTCTTTCGCGCAACTGGGCGACGCATCCAATGTCGCGGTTTTGCTCTGCATGGCCGCATTCCTTGCCGCCGCGACCCAATCGCCGTTGACCGCCGCCGTGGTGGTAATGGAAATGACGGGCGGACAGAATTTATTGTTTTGGATGTTGCTGACTTGCATCTTCGCTTCGCAAGTATCGCGCCAATTCTCGCCGCATCCGTTTTACCATGCCGCAGGTTTGCGCTTCAGACGGCATATCGAAGCCGAAAGCGGAAATGTTCAGCACGAGAAAAAAGAATAGGTTTGGTATATAAAAGGCCGTCTGAAAATCAGATTTCAGACGGCCTTTATTATGTCGTTTAAAGCTGTATTACGGTTTACTTAAACAGCAAAATCAGCAGCAAAACAACCGCAATCACACCCAGCCACAGGCTTTGGCGTTGCTGTACTTTGACCAGATGTACATAGGCATCACGCATTTCCTGTTGGCGGTTTTCATCAACCAGCGCGCTGATTTTACGCGGCAGGGAAGGAATGATTTGCGCCCAGTCGGGGGCTTCGTTTTTGAGGTTGCGCCAAAGGGCTTTGGGGCCGACCTGTTCGTTCATCCAACGCACCAAAAACGGTTTGGCGGTTTTCCACAAATCCAAATCGGGATCGAGTTGGCGGCCCAAACCTTCGATGTTGAGCAGCGTTTTTTGCAGCAATACAAGCTGCGGCTGGATTTCGACATTGAAGCGACGGCTGACTTCAAACAGGCGCATCAGTACCAAGCCGAAGGAAATTTGCGAAATCGGTTTGTTGAACACCGGTTCGCACACGGCGCGGACAGCCGCTTCCAATTCTTCCGCGCGCGTGTCGGCAGGCACCCAGCCCGATTCGATGTGGGCGGTAGCGACGCGGTGGTAATCGCGGTTGAAGAATGCGAGGAAGTTGATGGCGAGATAGCGTTTGTCGTAGTCGGTCAACGTGCCGACGATGCCGAAATCGAGGGCAATGTAGCGGTTGTCGGCGGCGACCAAAATATTGCCGGGGTGCATATCCGCATGGAAAAAGCCGTCGCGGAAAACTTGCGTGAAGAAGATTTCCACGCCGTAATCGGCAAGTTTGTGCAAATCAATGCCGTCGGCTTTGAGTTTGGCAATATCGGATACCGGAGTGCCGTCCATCCATTCGATGGTCAGCACGTCGCTGGTGCAGTAGTCGTAAAACACCTTCGGCACAATCAGCATATCGCTGTTTTGGAAATTGCGACCGAGCTGGCTGGCATTGGCGGCTTCGCGCATCAAGTCCAATTCGTCGTGCAGGTATTTGTCAAATTCGGCCACTACTTCGCGCGGCTTCAAACGCTTGCCGTCTGAAAACAAACGCTCCACCCAGCCTGCACCAAAGCGCATCAGCGACAAATCCTGTTCGATAACGGGCAAAAGGTTGGGGCGCAAGACTTTCACGGCGACCTGTTCGCCCGAATGCAGGCGGGCTTTGTGTACTTGGGCGATGGACGCGCTGGCGACAGGCTCTGTTTCAAATTCCGCGTATAAAGTGTCGATGGATTGTCCCAGTGATTTTTCGATTTGCGAGCGTGAAAGTTGCGCGTCAAACGGCGGCACTTTGTCTTGCAGCCTTGCCAGTTCGACCGCGTAATCGTGCGGAATCAAATCGGGACGCGTGGACAATACCTGCCCGAATTTGATGAAAATCGGCCCCAGGCTTTCCAACGCCAAACGCAGGCGCACGGCAGGCATTTCGTGTTTGAACTTGGACGACTGCGGCAGCATATTGAGGAAAGTCCGCGCCCAACCCGGACGGACCAGCGAGGCAATCAGCTCGGCAAGGCGGTAGCGGTAGAGCGTGCAGAGGATGGTTTTGATGCGTTTGAGGCGGTTCATGATGGACGCAGATAAATCGAAAAAACAGAATTATATAGGAAAAACGGGTAAGGGCTTCAGACGGCCTTGAGACTTTTGCAAAAACATTTGCCGCATGGCTAACAATTTTATAAAGGCTCAGGTTTTGCCGCCCCAATAAAAAGATGAATATTCACATCATAAATATTCGTCGGCTACTTGCCCAAACTGCCGATTCAAGACATAATCGGGGAATGTGCAGGAGAGTGTTACACCCAACTACAATGTAACCACCGAAGGCGCAGACACCCTTAAATCGCTCAGGTATCAGGGACTGCACATTGAAACAAACAATCTGGAGAGCGGCGTTGGAATAACGTCCACCGAAGGGGAGAAGGCCGTCTGAACCACCATTCAGACAACCGCGCAAAGCAGTGAGCAGACTGGTTTGCCATCATGCGGATACGGCCGAAAATCTCAGGTTCAAGGACAGATAGGGTCATCCGCGACAAGTGCGCGGGCGGCATCTGAACAAAAAATCCGGAGAAACTTGAGAATGACTGCTCTGAAAACCACCCCATTTCATCAAGCCCATCAAGATGCAGGCGCGAAGCTGGTAGATTTTGCCGGCTGGGAGCTGCCCATCCATTATGGTTCGCAAATCGCCGAACACGAAGCCGTGCGCACCGACGCCGGTATGTTCGACGTATCACACATGCTCGTTACCGACGTAGCAGGCGCAAATGCCAAAGCCTTTTTCCGCAAATTGATTGCCAACGATGTCGCCAAACTCGCTTTTGTCGGCAAAGCCCTTTATTCCGCTTTGCTCAACGACAACGGCGGCGTGATTGACGATTTGATCGTTTACCGCACCAACGAAGCCGAAACCCAATACCGCATCGTGTCCAACGGCGCGACCCGCGAAAAAGACACGGCGCAATTCCACAAAGTCGGACAAGAGTTCGGCGTTGCCTTCAATCCGCGCTACGACCTTGGCATGCTCGCCGTACAAGGTCCTAAAGCCATCGAAAAACTCCTGACCGTCAAACCTGAATGGGCGGATGTCGTCCATAACCTCAAACCGTTCCAAGGTGCAGACTTGGGCAACGACTGGTTTGTCGCCCGTACAGGCTATACCGGCGAAGACGGCGTTGAAGTGATTCTGCCGGGTACTGAAGCCGTCGCATTCTTCAAAGCCTTGCAAGCAGCAGGCGTACAGCCTTGCGGTCTCGGAGCACGCGACACCCTGCGCATGGAAGCCGGTATGAACCTCTACGGCAACGATATGGACGACGACACCAGCCCGCTCGAGGCAGGTATGGGCTGGACCGTTGATTTGAAAGACGAAAGCCGCGATTTCGTCGGCAAAGCCGCCTTGCTGGCATTGAAAGAAAAAGGCGTTGCCGTCAAACAGGTCGGCCTGTTGCTCGAAAAAGGCGGCATCCTGCGCGCGCATATGGAAGTGTTGACCGACAAAGGCCAAGGCGAAACCACCAGCGGCGTATTCTCTCCAAGCCTGAAACAATCCATCGCCATCGCTCGCGTACCGAAAGATTTTGACGGCGATATCGCCAAAGTGCTGATGCGCGGCAAAGAAGTGGACGTACGCGTACTGAAGCTGCCGTTTGTACGCAACGGACAGAAACAGTTTGATTAATATCGGTTCAGACGGCCTTTTTTGTTAAGGGCCGTCTGAAAGCAGGTTTTAAGGAATTGTTATTTCCTATGAAGGCAACCTTTGGCAGTTTATTGTTGTTATTGATGTTATCGGCTTGCGCTTCGTCTGCCGGCGAGCGCGGATTGATGTTTTTCGATACAGAAGGAAAATCCCGTACTGCAACATTTATGAAAACCATTGGCGGCAATGGAAAGATTGCCGGCGAGGTGATGATAGACGGGGAATATGCTCTTGATATTATCCGCATGAATGATGATTTGAGTATTGCCGTGCAAGATAATAAGGGTAGAAGCCGTGTTTCCGACCTGAAATCATTGTCGCAAGCGAAATCATTTACATTGTTTGCGTTCAGCCGTTATGCAGGAACAGTTGAAGTGGATAAAGTATCGGCTGTTACAGGCATTTGTGCAGATTACCGCAGCAAAGGCCTGAAGATTGCCGTTGCAGACAATATGAGGTCCAAACAAGGAATCGTTGTATTCCGCGCAAGCGGCGTAATGGCAAGTAACAAGCGCAAGATAAACGAAGCATATTTGGATTATTCTGCATCCCCTAAACTTCCTTCCGCCCAAAAGCAAAAATTGGAACAAGATAAAAACAATATGATTGCCGTCCATTATGGACGCTTGGAAGAATTAATCGCACGAGGTATCTGCGCACGCTAAGCTGAGCAGATGCCGTCCGAAAATAACCCCCTATCAATGGAGTATCAAACCATGAGCAACATCCCAGCAGAACTGAAATACGTTGCCAGCCACGAATGGCTGCGCCTTGAAGAAGACGGCACCATCACCGTCGGCATTACCCATCACGCGCAAGAGCTGTTGGGCGACATCGTGTTTGTCGAGTTGCCTGAAGTCGGCGCAAACCTGGCTGCCGAAGAGCAAGCCGGTGTGGTTGAGTCTGTAAAAGCCGCATCTGACGTATACGCTCCGATTGCAGGCGAAATCGTTGCCGTCAACGAAGATTTGCCAAGCGCGCCGGAAACTGCCAACAGCGATCCTTACGGCGCAGGCTGGTTCTTCAAAATCAAACCTGCCAACCCTGCCGATTACGACGGTCTGTTGACTGCCGAACAATACGCAGGCGAAGTAGCTTGATTTTTGCAAACATCCAAACAGGTTTTGCGCCTGTTTGATATTGCAGGTCTTAGGTCGTCTGAAAAATGCTTTCAGACGGCCTTTGTTTCAATTTTTCCTCAGCAAACATGAATTACTGCGAATTTGTCGACACGCTTCCTGACGATACGGACAACCCCAACAAACATTATCACGACACGCAATACGGTTTTCCGATTGAGGACGACAATGAATTGTTTGAGCGGCTGGTGTTGGAAATCAATCAGGCAGGATTAAGCTGGACGCTGATGCTGAAGAAGCAGCAGGCATTTCAGACGGCATTTAAAGGTTTTGACATCGATACGGTCGCCGCATTTGATGAAGCCGATATTGAGCGGTTGCTTGCCGATGCAGGCATCGTCCGCAACCGCCTGAAAATCAACGCAGCCATCTATAACGCGCGACAAATCAAACAAATACAGCAAGAATACGGCTCATTCAAAAACTGGCTGGATGCGAACCATCCGCTCGACAAGGCTGAATGGGTGAAACTGTTTAAAAAACATTTCAAATTTGTCGGCGGCGAAATTGTCGGCGAATTTCTGATGAGTACCGGCTACCTGCCCGGCGCGCATGTGGCAACCTGTCCGGTTTATAGGGAAATATTGGCATGTCGTCCAAAGTGGGCGGAGGCCGTCTGAAACAACATCTGAAAGAAAAAGCGGTTTTGATACCGATAACAAAAAAGGAGTAGAAATGAAACTATCTGAATTATTCAACCCGAACGAATTTGCCGCGCGTCATTTGAGCTTTGGCGACGAGGCTGCGCTTTTGGAAGCGCTCGGCGAGAAGAGCATGGACGATTTTGTCGGCAATACCGTGCCGCAAAGCATCCGTATGCCGTCCGAACTCGACCTGCTCGAGGCTTTGACCGAGGCGGACGCTTTGGCGAAATTGAAAGGCATTGCGTCGAAAAACGTGATCAACAAATCCTATATCGGCTTGGGCTATTACCCGACCCGCGTGCCGAACGTGATTTTGCGCAACGTGTTGGAAAATCCGGGCTGGTACACCGCCTACACGCCGTATCAGGCGGAAATCGCGCAGGGTCGTTTGGAAGCGTTGCTGAACTTCCAGCAGGTGTGTATCGATTTGACCGGTTTCCCTGTGGCAGGCGCGTCTTTGCTGGACGAGGCAACCGCTGCCGCCGAAGCGATGGCGATGGCGCACCGCGTGGGCAAGGTGAAATCCGAACGTTTCTTTGTGGATGCGCGCGTGTATCCGCAAACTTTGGACGTGATGAAAACCCGCGCCAAATATTTCGGCTTCGAGCTGGTGGTCGGCGATTTTGCCAAAGCGGATGAAGGCGAATACTTCGGCGCGCTGTTCCAATATGTCGGCAAAGACGGCGATGTGCAAGACTTGCAGGATGTTATCGGCCGTCTGAAAACCAAAGGCACAATCGTGGCCGTTGCCGCCGACATTATGAGCTTGGTTTTGTTGAAGTCGCCTGCCGAATTGGGCGCGGATATTGCTTTGGGCAATACCCAGCGCTTCGGCGTACCGATGGGCTTCGGCGGGCCGCACGCTGCTTATTTCGCGTTTAAAGACGAGTTCAAGCGTTCCGCCCCGGGTCGCATCATCGGCGTATCCAAAGACGCATCGGGCAAACCTGCCTTGCGCATGGCGTTGTCCACCCGCGAGCAACACATCCGCCGCGAAAAAGCGACATCCAATATTTGTACCGCGCAGGCATTGCTGGCGAACTTGGCCGGTATGTACGCCGTTTACCACGGCCCCGAAGGCGTGAAACGCATCGCCAACCGCATTCACGCGCTGGCTTCTGCCTTTGCCGATGCGCTGGTTTCAGACGGCCTGAATGTGGTTCATAAAGTCTTCTTCGATACCGTTACCGTCGATTTCGGCAGCAAAGAGAAAGCAGACCAAGTGTTTGCCGCTGCTTTGGAATCGGGCTACAACCTGCGCCGCGTGAGCGATACTCAAATTGCGGCTGCATTCCATGAAACATCGGCATACGAAGATTTGGTTGATTTGTACCGCGCGTTTACCGGCAAAGATACGTTCATATTTGCCGATGATGTCAAAGGCCGTCTGAACGCCGAATTGCTGCGTCAAGACGACATTCTGCAACATCCCGTGTTCAACAGTTACCACACCGAACACGAAATGTTGCGCTACCTGAAAAAACTCGAAGACCGCGACTTGGCGATGAACCGAAGCATGATTTCGCTCGGTAGCTGCACCATGAAGCTCAATGCGACTGCGGAAATGTTGCCGATTACTTGGGCAGAGTTTACCGACATCCACCCCTACGCCCCCAAAGACCAAGCCGCAGGCTACCGCGCGCTTTTGACCGACATGGAAAACAGCCTGAAAGCCATCACCGGCTTTGACGCGATTTCTTTCCAGCCCAACTCCGGCGCGCAGGGCGAATACAGCGGCATGCTCTCCATCCGCCGCTATCAAGAAGCCAACGGCGAGGGACACCGCAACATCTGCCTGATTCCCAAATCCGCCCACGGCACCAACCCTGCGACTGCCGCCATGCTGGGTTTGAAAGTCGTCGTTGTCGATACCGACGAACACGGCAACGTCAACATCGACGATTTGAAAGCCAAAGCCGAGCAATACCGCGACGCTTTGTCCGCCATCATGATTACTTACCCGTCCACCCATGGCGTGTACGAAGAAGGCATCCGCGACATCTGCCGCATCATCCATGAAAACGGCGGACAGGTTTACATGGACGGCGCCAACCTCAACGCCCAAATCGGCATCATGCAGCCTGCCGAAGTCGGCGCGGACGTGTTGCACATGAACCTGCACAAAACCTTCTGTATCCCTCACGGCGGCGGCGGTCCGGGCGTCGGCCCTATCGGTTTGAAAGCCCACCTTGCCCCGTTTGCACCGGGACACGCTTTGACCGACACCCACAGCGCCAGTGCCGACCAAACCGCCATTGCTGCTGCGGCCTTCGGTTCTGCGTCCATCCTGCCGATTACTTGGATGTACCTGACCATGATGGGCAAACAAGGCATGGAACAGGCAACACGCTGGGCATTGCTCAACGCCAACTACGTTGCCAAACGTCTGAGCGAAGACTATCCGATTCTGTATACAGGCAAAAACGGCCGCGTTGCGCACGAATGTATCGTCGATTTGCGTCCGCTTAAAGCCGAAAGCGGCATCACCGAAACCGACATCGCCAAACGCCTGATGGACTACGGTTTCCACGCACCAACGGTTTCTTTCCCTGTTGCCGGCACGCTGATGATCGAGCCGACCGAGAGCGAGAGCAAAGCCGAACTCGACCGCTTCATCGCCGCCCTGAAACAAATCAAACAGGAAGTGCTGAAAGTCGAGCGCGGCGAATGGCCGAAAGAGGATAATCCGCTGGTGAATGCTCCGCATACCGCAGCAGATGTAACCGGTGAATGGGCGCATCCGTACTCCCGCGAAGAAGCTGTCTTCCCATTGCCGTTCGTCCGCGAACACAAATTCTGGCCGAGCGTCAAACGGGTAGATGAAGTGTATGGCGACCGCAATCTGGTTTGCTCCTGCTTGCCGATTGACGCATACGAAGATTAAGCCTGAATAGGTTTAAAATTGAACAGGCCGTCTGAAAATGAAAATAGTTTTCAGACGGCCTTTTGTTTGTTAAGATATTTCGCCCGAGAACATACATTTGTTTTTGGTAAAACAACAGATAAGGCATTCGGAAAAATAGACGGCGAATGCCTTTGTTTGCGGATAAAACCAAACGGCTTCCCATTAACGATAAGCAAAAGGCCGTCTGAAAAACAGGAGGATATGATGGACGAACTTTTTATTCAAACGCTGACGATTGCCGGCTCAGATTCCGGCGGCGGCGCGGGCATACAGGCGGATTTAAAGACATTTCAAATGCGCGGTGTGTTCGGCACCAGCGTACTGACAGCGGTTACCGCACAAAATACTTTGGGCATATCAGCAGTGCATCCGATACCGACCGACATGATTGCCGCGCAAATTGCCGCAATTCAGGAGGATTTCCAAATCCGCGCCTATAAAATCGGCATGCTGGGTACGGCGGAAATCATCGAATGCGTGGCGGAACAAACCGCCGAATGCGACTTCGGCAAACGCGTGTTGGATCCGGTCATGATTGCCAAAGGCGGCGCACCGTTGTTGGAAAATTCAGCCGTCGAAGCCATGAAACGCCTGCTGCTGCCGCATACGGACGTATTGACCCCCAATCTGCCCGAAGCGCAGGCATTGACGGGTATCAATATTGAAAACCGCCAAGATGCGGAACGCGCCGCCAAAATTCTTCAGGATTGGGGCGTGAAAAATGTGGTAATTAAGGGCGGCCATCTTGCCGACAGCCAAAGCGAATATTGCACTGACTGGCTGTTTACGCCATATGAAATCATTGAGCTGAACAGCAAACGTTTCCCAACGCCGCATACGCATGGTACGGGCTGCACATTTTCTGCCTGCATCACAGCCGAGTTGGCAAAAGGGTTTAGCGTATCCGAGGCGGTTCAAACGGCAAAAAACTATATTGCTGCCGCCATTTCCCATCCTTTGGGTATCGGGGCAGGGCACGGGCCGGTCAACCATTGGGCGTATCGGGACGAATAATGCGTTCAGACCAATTGTAATTGATTGTATTTTTCAGACGGCCTGACTAGGTTTATCACTTGAAATTGTTTACAATATCGGATTAATGCTTTTACGGATAAAAAAGACACCATGCAAGTTACCTCAAAATGGATAGACGGAATGTGCTTCGTCGGTACAACGGCAAACGGACACAGCGTTATGATGGAAGGCGCGGCGGCTGAAGGCGAAGTCAAACGCGGCCCCAGCCCGATGGAAATGCTGTTGTTGGGTGTAGCAGGCTGCTCCAGCATCGATGTAGTGATGATTGCCGAGAAACAACGCCAAAAAATCACCGACTGCCGTGCCGAAGTGACTGCCAAACGCGCCGACACCGCGCCGCGCGTGTTTACCGAAATCCATATCCATTTCAAAGTGTATGGTCGAGATTTGCAAGAAAGCGCGATTGAGCGCGCCGTACAGATGTCTGCCGAAAAATATTGCTCCGCATCGATTATGCTGGGCAAAGCGGCAAAAATGAGCCACAGCTTCGAGATCGTCGAAACAGAATAGGGCGATTTCAGGGTGGGAGTGTCGGAGCGTGAACCGGCTACCCACAAAAAAAGCAGATATATTCACGCATTAACATGAATATATCTGCTTGCTTTTTATTCCTTTTTCTCTCTCTCTATCAGCCTTTATAACTTGGCTTGTTGACCTCATTGTGCAAGTTTCGTTTAACATTGTCAACAATTTTTAATTATATTTTAAACACCCCCGAAAGCTGCAGGTTTGTAAACGCTTGTGCCTTAATACGGATACTGGGGAAACATTATGGATTACGAAAATAATACCAACGTTGCGCCTGCAACTTCATCGCTTATTTTGGAAGAGCGTCACGATTCGGAACTCTTCCGCGTGTACGCATTGATTTTGGACGGCATTACCGACCATCTGCTGCTGCCGGGCAAAAAACTGACCGAGTCCGAGCTTTGCCGACAAATGGTTTGCTCGCGCAATACCGTGCGTGGCGCATTATCGCTTTTGGCGCACGATAAAATCGTCGATTTGCAGCCCAATCGCGGCGCATTTGTCCATGTGCCGGACTTGAAAGAAATGAAAGACGTGTTCAACACGCGTATCGAAATGGAAAGCATGATTTTGAGCGTCCTTATCGATATGCCTGATTTGGAAACGCGTCTGAAACCGCTTTACGCCATGATTGAGCAAGAGGGTGCAGCCTCCGAAAGCGGCGACCGCGTGGGTTGGAACCGCCTGTCCAATGCCTTCCATGTCGAATTGGCGCGGCTGCTGGACAACGATGTCCTGTTTGAAATTATGAATACCTTGTGCGCGCGCTCTTCATTGATTGTGGCCGTTTCCGATCCGCTTCGCAAAGAAAAGCGCAACATCGATTCCAATTCGCACCATGAACACCGAGAAATCCTCGATTTGTTGCTGGCAGGCAAGCGCAACCGTGTGACCAAAGTCATGCGCCGTCACTTGGGCGCGTGTATGGAACGCTTGGAACAGAAACTTGAGATGTAATCGGTTTGATAATAAAAAGGCCGTCTGAAATATTCAGACGGCCATTGGTTTATCCCTACAAAACGAAACGCCATGAAACCCAAAATCCAAAGACACGAACATATCCTCAGCCTTGTCCGCGAACATAACTTTATGACGGTAGAAGAATTGGCGGCAAATTTGGATGTTACGCCGCAAACCATACGCCGCGATGTGCAGGAGTTGAGCGAGACCGGACAGCTCAAACGCTATCACGGCGGCGCATCTTTGGGCGACGTTTCAGTCGTAACGGCAGGGCAGGAGCGGCGCAACCATCAGCAGCAGGAAAAAAACGCCATTGCCCGTCTGATTGCTTCCACCATTCCCGACAATGCCTCGCTTTTTATCAGCATCGGCACCACCATGGAAGCCGTCGCTGCCGAGTTGGTCAGACAGCGTAAAAACCTGCGGATTATCACCAACAACATCTACGCCGCCTCAATTACCGCAGCGCGTACCGACTACACGGTCATCATCGCTTCCGGCGTGGTCCGCCCCTTGGACGGCGGTATTACCGGCGTGGCGACCGTCGATTTCATCAACCAATTCAAAGTCGACTATGCCATCATGAGTACCCACGGCATAGAAAACGACGGCTCGCTTTTGGATGACGATTACAAGGAAGTCAGCGTCATGCAGGCGATGGTGAACAATGCCCGCGTGCGCTATCTCGGCGTCGACCACAGCAAGTTCAACAGCAATGCCCTGGTCAGACTGGGCGATATCGGCGCATTCGATAAGCTATTTACCGACCGCACACCATCCGCCGCCATGCAGAAAACCCTAAACGAGCGCGGCGTGGCGTGGCAGGTTGCCGACCCTGTATCAAAGTAGCCAAGTCGGGTACAATTGAGCCATCATTCCATTCCTTTCAGACGGCCTGATTGAATGCCCAGGCCGTCTGAAAACAGAAAATCATCTTTCCATCAAAGAAATATTATGTTGAATAAAGACCAATTCGCGGACAACCACTTTATCCGCACCATTATCGAAGAAGACCTCAAAAGCGGTAAACATACAGCCATCCAAACCCGTTTCCCACCCGAGCCGAACGGCTACCTGCACATCGGCCACGCCAAATCCATCTGCTTGAACTTCGGTTTGGCGTATATTTATGACGGCTTGTGCAACCTGCGTTTCGATGACACCAACCCCGAAAAAGAAAACGACGAATACGTCAACGCCATCAAAGAAGACGTTGAGTGGCTCGGTTTTCATTGGGCGGGCGAACCGCGTTTTGCTTCCAATTATTTTGACCAGCTTTACGATTACGCCGTCGGTTTAATCAAAGACGGCAAGGCCTATGTCGATGATTTGACGCCCGAAGAAATGCGCGAATACCGCGGTACGCTGACCGAAGCAGGCAAAAACAGCCCTTACCGCGACCGCAGCGTCGAAGAGAATCTCGACCTGTTTACACGCATGAAAAACGGCGAGTTCCCCGACGGCAGCAAAACCCTGCGCCTGAAAATCGACATGGCATCCGGCAACATCAATATGCGCGACCCCGTCATCTACCGCATCCGCCGCGCCCATCACCACAACACCGGTGACAAATGGTGCATCTACCCGATGTACGACTACACGCACTGCATTTCCGATGCTATCGAGGGCATCACGCATTCCTTGTGTACACTCGAATTTGAAGCACACCGTCCGTTGTACGACTGGGTGTTGGACAACATTCCTGCGCCGCACGCCACACGTCCACGCCAATACGAATTTTCCCGTTTGGAGCTTCTGTATTCCATCACGTCCAAACGCAAGCTGAACCAACTGGTTTCAGACGGCCACGTTGCCGGTTGGGATGATCCGCGTATGCCGACCATTTCCGGTATGCGCCGCCGCGGCTACACGCCCGAAGGCTTGCGCCTGTTTGCCAAACGCGCCGGTATTTCCAAATCTGAAAACATCGTTGACATGAGCGTGTTGGAAGGTGCGATTCGTGAAGAGTTGGAAAACTCTGCGCCACGCATGATGGCGGTTTTGAACCCGCTCAAAGTGACCCTGACCAACTTTGAAGCCGGTAAAACCCAAAGCCGCCGTGCCGCATTCCATCCGAACCACGAGGAAATGGGCGATCGCGAAGTACCTATTTCACAAACCATTTACATCGAAGCCGACGACTTTGCCGAAAATCCGCCTAAAGGCTTCAAACGCCTGATTCCCGGCGGCGAAGTGCGTTTGCGCCATGGCTATGTCATCAAATGCGATGAAGTAGTAAAAGACGCAGCGGGCAATGTGGTTGAACTCAAATGCAGTATCGACCACGATACCTTGGGCAAAAATCCCGAAGGCCGCAAAGTTAAAGGCGTGATTCACTGGGTGTCTGCCGAACACGCAGCCGAAATTAAAGTCCGCCTGTACGACCGCCTCTTTACCGTCGAGCGTCCCGATGCCGTGCGCGGCGAAGACGGCAACTATCTGCCGTTTACCGATTTCCTCAATCCAGAATCCATCAAGGAAATCACCGCCTACGCCGAGCCTGTCGCAAAAGATTTGCCGGCGGAGAGCCGTTGGCAGTTTGAACGCATCGGCTACTTCGTCACCGACCGCAAAGACCACAGCAAAGACACGCCGGTGTTTAACCGCACGGTGACGTTGAAAGATTCTTGGCAGCCTAAGTAATCTGTTTGCAGTCGCTATATTGAAGGCCGTCTGAAAACTTGAAATCCGGTTTTCAGACGGCCTTTGTCGATAAAGGGATGAGATGGAACGTTATTCTGTACATTTGAAACTGCTGGGAATGGCAGTGTTGTGGGGCGCATCCTGGCCGATGGGGCGGATGCTGGGGCAGTCGCTGCCACCGCTGACGGGCGGGGCAGTTCGGTTTGTCTTGGCTTCGGTTTTGTTGTTGGGCTGGTTGTTTGCGCGCAGCAGGTTCGCGACTTTGGCGGCTTTGTCGGCGCGGCAATGGCTGGGTTTGACGGCGGCTGCTTCCGTCGGCGTGTGCGGTTATGCGGTGTTTTTTATGCTGGGTTTGCAGACTATGCCGGCAGGCAAGGCGGCGGTGGTTGTGGCGGTGAATCCCGTGTTGACGCTGCTGTTGGCAACTTGGTTTTTCGGCGAGCGTTTAAATGTGAAGATTTTGGCGGGTATGCTGCTGGCGGTCGGCGGTGCCATTATGGTGGTAACGCAAGGGCAGCCGTTGACAGTGTTATCGGGCGGCATCAAGGCAGGGGAGTGGCTGATTTTCGGCTGCGTGGTCTGTTGGGCGGCTTATACCTTAATCGGTCGCGCGGTTTTGCGCGGGATAGACGCGCTGACGGTAACAACGGCAACGTCGTTCATTGGTGCATTGATGTTGTCGGTGGTGGCGTTGTGGACGGACGGAATGCCGTTTGAGGCGATAGCGGCAATGGATGGGCGCGGCTGGACAGCCTTGGCGTGGCTGGTCATCGGCGCGACGGTCTTGGCCTATGCGTGGTATTTTGAAGGCGTGAAGACTTTGGGTGCAGGCAGCGCGGCGGCGTATATTACGCTTGTGCCGATTTTCGGTGTGCTGTCTTCGGCGTGGTTTTTGGGCGAACCGCTGCATATTTCGCTGGTTGCGGGTTGTGCGGCGGCGGTTGGTGGCATGACGTTGATGCGGTATGGGCAGAAGGCCGTCTGAAGTTGGGTAAATACTCGGATTTTTGATGATAAGATTGCGGTTGCCACGTTACTTCCAGCCGTAATCTTATTGTAGGATAAGACCAAGGTCTCGGCCTCAGTGTTCGATTTAAAAATTTGACACCCTGCCTCCAACTGCCTAAAATTCAACTTTCTCAAAAATCTACCGTATCCTGCGGCACGATTTCATACTTTCAGACGGCCTTTGTGCCATCTCTCTGATACCATTCAAAATATATCAATACTATGCACGTTTCAGAACTCCAAACCCTCCACATTTCCAAACTCTTGGAAATGGCAGAAGAACATGGCATTGAAAACGCCAACCGTTTCCGCAAACAAGACCTCGTTTTTGCCATCGTCCGCCAGATGATGAAGCAGAATGTCAGCTTTACCTGTTCCGGCACGCTCGAAATCCTGCCTGACGGCTTCGGTTTCTTGCGCAGCGCAGATACTTCTTACCTTGCCGGTCCTGACGATATTTATGTTTCGCCCACGCAAATCCGCCGCTTCAATCTGCACACCGGCGACACCATCGAAGGCAGCGTGCGCGTACCTAAAGACAACGAGCGTTATTTCGCCCTTGTCCGCCTCGATACCATCAACGGCGATCAGCCTGAAGTCTGCAAACACAAAATCCTTTTTGAAAACCTCACGCCTTTATTCCCAACCGAACAATTCAAACTCGAGCGCGACATCAAAGCCGAAGAGAATCTGACCGGCCGCGCCATCGACTTGGTTTCCCCAATCGGTAAAGGCCAACGTGCATTGTTGGTGGCGCCGCCTAAAACCGGTAAAACCGTGATGTTGCAAAACATTGCCCACGCCATTACCGCCAATTATCCCGATGTCGAGCTGATTGTCCTGTTGATTGACGAGCGTCCGGAAGAAGTGACCGAAATGAGCCGTTCTGTACGCGGCGAAGTGGTTTCCTCTACGTTTGACGAGCCTGCGCAACGCCATGTACAAGTGGCCGAGATGGTGATTGAAAAAGCCAAACGCATGGTTGAACACAAAAAAGACGTGGTCATCCTGCTGGATTCGATTACCCGTTTGGCGCGCGCCTACAATACCGTTGTACCGACTTCGGGTAAAATTCTGACCGGTGGTGTTGATGCCAACGCTTTGCACCGTCCGAAACGCTTTTTCGGCGCAGCGCGTAATGTGGAAGAGAGCGGTTCGCTTACCATTATTGCGACAGCGCTTGTTGAAACCGGCAGCCGCATGGACGACGTGATTTACGAAGAGTTCAAAGGCACGGGCAATATGGAATTGCACCTTGACCGCCGCATGGCAGAAAAACGCCTGTTCCCGGCCATCAGCATCAATAAATCCGGTACGCGCCGCGAAGAATTGCTGGTGCCGAACGATCAGTTGCAACGTATGTGGCTCTTGCGCAAATTCCTGCATCCTATGGACGAAATCGAAGCGACCGAGTTTTTGGTGGGCAAACTCAAAGACTCTAAAAACAATGACGATTTCTTTGAATTGATGCGCGGTAAATAAGCATAAGGCCGTCTGAATATGTTTCAGACGGCCTTTACTTTGCTTGAGGAACCTTTATGAACATCCGAATGAATTGGCAAAACTTATTATCCACCCAACGCTTCCGCACTAAAAACGGCGAAATCGTGCCGACCGTTACCCCTTCGACTCAAGAAGGTGCCGATGCTTTACGTACGGATTTTCACATCGACTACGACCGGGTTGTTTTTTCCGGAGCTTTCCGCCGCCTTGGCCGTAAAACGCAGGTACATCCGTTGGCGCAACATGACTTGACGCACAACCGCCTGACGCACAGCGTTGAAGTTGCCAGCGTAGGCAGAAGCTTGGGCAACCGTGTGGGCGTGATGTTGCACAACGGCGGTTTTCTGCCGCAGGGCAATACGCCCAGCGATATTGGTGCTGTGGTGCAGGTTGCCTGTTTGGCGCATGATTTGGGCAATCCTCCGTTTGGCCATACCGGCGAAGATGCTTTGCGCGATTGGTTCAGACGGCCTGAGCATCAAATTTATCTGAACACATTAAACGAAGCGGAACGCAACGATATTCAAACCTATGAAGGCAATGCGCATAGCCTGCGTATCGTCGCCAGCCTTGAAATGTATCCCGAGGCGGGCGGAATGCGCCTGACTGCGGCAGCCATCGGCGCATTGTTGAAGTATCCGTGGACAACGCAACATCCGAACGGCAGAAAAAAATTCAATATTTATCAAACCGAGTTGCCGTTTATCCGTCAAGTTGCCGACGAATTAGGGCTGGTTTCCGCAGGAGCAGACAGCTGGGCGCGCCATCCTTTGTCTTATTTGATGGAGGCCGCCGACGATATTTGCTATGCCTTGCTGGACTTGGAAGATGCTGTCGAATTGGATTTGCTCACGGATACGGAAGTAGAAAGTATTTTGTCCGAACTGACCTTCGCCGAAAGCGCGTGGCACGCCAGCTCCAGCCGTCAGCGTTGTGCCATGTTGCGCGGCATTGCGATCGGCAAGGCGATTGATGATGTCGCGCAAACCTTTATGTTGCATCAGTCCGATTTGTTGGACGGAACATTCAAAGGCAAAGATTTGCTGGCTCTGTGCAGCCCGCAAGTGCAAAACACTTTGGCAAAAGCGAAAGAATTGGCGCAAACACGGATTTTTCGCCATCACACCAAACTCTTGACCGAGATTGCCACGTTCCCATGCTTAGGCTCTATCTTGGATTTGCTCGTCCCTGCCGCTTATGCCCTGATTGCTGAAAAACAGTTGGCAACACGTCAGTCTTTGGCGTTGGAATTATTGAAAAAGCACAATCCGATTCTTCCTGAAGACAGTCTGTATCAGGCCTATATGAAAATTTTGGATTTTGTCGGCGGCATGACCGATAATTCCGCCGCCAAAATGGCACAGGATTTGTCAGGAGTAGGGATTTTACGTTAATCTTATATTGTTTAATTTCAAATAGTTAAATAAAAATATAAAAAATATCCGTGAAAAGGGTAGACAGGTTTTAGGAAAGCCTATATTATTCGGTCTTCTTGATTCACAACGCACTAGCGAAGTGATGAGGATGCACCCGTAGCTCAGTTGGATAGAGTATCTGGCTACGAACCAGAGGGTCGGGCGTTCGAATCGCTCCGGGTGCGCCACAAGATTTATCCGCGCCCATCGTCTAGCGGTTAGGACATCGCCCTTTCACGGCGGTAACCGGGGTTCGATTCCCCGTGGGCGTGCCAGTTTTCAAAAAAAAACGCAATCTGTTTCAGATTGCGTTTTTTTATTACATTTACTGTTTGTGTTCAAAGGCCGTCTGAAACTCACGGCAACTCAAGAGGCAGAAGTGTGTAAAATAAATCGCCCAGACTTTTTGTCGTCTATATGCGCTTTTCAATCTCATTTTACCATTGCCAACCCCCGAGTTATTGACAATAGTATTCATCTTAAGAGTTCCTAAACCTGAATTTACATGATTTCATATTTATAATTTCTTGATTTTAGAAAATAAAAATATTTATTTGAACTTTTCTTAAAAAATGCCGTCTGAGATAAAGACAAGACGGAATATCTCTGTTAATGTGTAAATGTCAGCCGGCGTTTGCCGGTTTTTTATTGAAACCATTTGGGAGTCAATTATGAATATGAATGTTAAATTAATCGTTCCTGCCGTTTTGGCGGCTGTTGCCCTGACTGCATGTAGCAGCGGTTCTAAAGCCAAACCTGAAGCTAAAGCTGCGCCTACTGCGCAACAACAAACTCAAGCTCAGGCTCAACAAGCTCAAGCTCCAGTACCTAATACTTTGAAAGTAGACTCTATCGACGGTACTAAAGAAGTTCACTACAAATGCGGTAAAGACGGCAAAGAGCCTCTGAGCGTAATGTATGGCTTCAAAGGCAACGAAGTTGTTGCTGCCCAAGTAAAATACAAAGGCCAAGTAACTGAAAACCTGTTCCGTATTACTGACAGCAGCAAAGATGTAAATGCATTCTGGGGCGGCAATGTTGCTTGGATTGCTGAAGCAGCCACTGCAGCCAACGTGGACAAAGTTGATGGCAACATGCTGACTATCCGCGGTACTACCGAAGTAAATGGCAAACAAGAAGTGGTTGACCAAATCGCTACCCGTTTCTGCGCATTGGACAAAGGCGCGAAAGCTGCCGCTAAACCAGCTGCTAAAAAAGTGAAAAAATAATCTTTTACCGACAGCTTTAAACGCTGGGTAAAATAAAACAGGCCGTCTGAAAAGTTTTCAGACGGCCTGTTCTTTTGAGCAGTTTAACCCAAGAACCAGAATTTCAATGCCCACAACACGGCGACAATCCATACCATAGGCGGTACGTCTTGAGTGCGGTTGCACAAGAGTTTGATGAGTGCGTAGCTGATAAAGCCAAACGCAATACCGTCGGCAATCGAGTAGGTAAACGGCATGAAGACGATGGTTAGGAATGCCGGTGCGGCTTCGGTCATGTCGTCCCAATCGATTTCGCGCGCGCTGCGCAACATTTGCGCGCCAACATAGAGCAGGGCGGGTGCGGTAGCGAATGCAGGGATGCTTTGAACCAGTGGGGAGAAAATCAGACAGGCCAGCATCAGTACGCCGACGGTAACGGCAGTCAGGCCGGTACGGCCGCCGGCAGAAACGCCTGCCGCGCTTTCAACGTAAGGGGTGGTAGAAGAAGTACCCAAGGCGGCGCCTGCGATAATGGCGGTAGAGTCGGCAAGCAGGGCGCGTTTCAAACGTGGCAGTTTGCCGTCTTGCAACAGGCCTGCGCGGTGGGAAACGCCGACCAATGTGCCGGTAGAGTCAAACAGGTCAACCAGGAAGAATACAAAAATCACGCTGACCATGCTGACGGTGAACAAGCCTTTGAAGTCCATCTGCATGAAGGTTGGCGCAATGCTCGGAATTTCGCCGACCACGCCTTTGAACTCGCTCAAGCCTAAGATGGTGGAGATAGCGGTCAGCGTCAGAATGGTAATGATGATGGAGCCTTTAACGCGGAAGTGGCCAAGTGCAACCACCATGACAAAGCCTGCCATCGCCAGCAGGGCGGTAGGCTGGTGGATGTCGCCCAAGCCGACCAATGTGGCAGGATTGGCCACAATCACGCCTGCGCCTTTGAGCGCAATCAATGCCAAGAAAAGGCCGATACCTGCGGCAATCGACATTTTCAAGCCCATAGGCAGGGCATTGACCAGCATTTCACGCACTTTAAAGAAGCTGAACAGGATAAAAATGATGCCGGAGATGAAAACGGCACCCAAAGCCACACGCCAGTCTACGCCCATGCCTTTGACGACGGCAAAGGTAAAGTAGGCGTTCAAACCCATGCCCGGAGCGAGGGCAATCGGGTAGTTGCCGACAAAGCCCATCACGAAACAGCCGATGGCGGAGGCGATACAGGTGGCCACAAATACTGCGCCCATATCCATACCGGTTTCGCCCAAAATCAGGGGATTGACGATGATGATATAGCACATGGCGAGGAAGGTTGTCACACCGGCCATAATTTCCGTGCGGACGTTGGTCTGATTGGCGTTGAGGTTGAATAATCTTTCCAAAACGCTTTGATTTGAAGAACTCATTCGAGATATTCCTTTGGGAAAGCCGTTCAAGGACGGAATCAGCGGATTTAACTGCCGGAAGCTCGGATTTTTGCCTTAACTTCTCAACAGATAAGGGAATTTTCGGGCGGTATTATACTGAAAAGCCTTTTGTTCGGGTAATAAAAATACATGAATCAGATAATGCCGGGCTGAACCAAGATAAAGGCCGTCTGAACAGTTTCAGACGGCCTTTGTTTGTGTGTGCTTATACCGGTTTGCCTTTCAGGGAGAAGGTGTAGGCTTCGGTGATTTCCAAATCGATCATTTGGTTGATCATGTCGGGTGTGCCGGTAAAGTTGACCACGCGGTTGTTGGCGGTACGAGCTTGCAGTTGGTCGGGGTCTTTTTTGGAGATACCTTCAACCAAGCAGCGTTGAACCGTGCCGACCATGGTTTGGTTGATGCGCGCGGTTTCGGCTTCGATAACTTCGTTCAAAGCTTCGAGGCGGCGTACTTTTTCTTCGTGCGGCGTGTCGTCGTGCAGGTTGGCGGCAGGCGTACCCGGACGCGGACTGTAAATAAAGACGAAGCTTAAGTCGAAGGCGATGTCTTTGACCAGTTTCAAGGTTTGCTCGAACTCACGCTCGGTCTCGCCCGGGAAGCCGACGATAAAGTCGGAGCTGAGGCACAAATCAGGACGGATGGCACGCAGTTTGCGGATGATGGATTTGTATTCCAAGGCGGTGTAGCCGCGTTTCATCGCACTCAATACGCGGTCGGAACCGCTTTGAATCGGCAGGTGCAGGTGGGAAACCAGCTTCGGCAGGTCGCGGTAGCACTCGATAATCGCGTCGGTAAATTCGCGCGGATGGCTGGTGGTAAAGCGCAGGCGTTCGATGCCGGGGATTTCATGGACGATGCGCAACAAAGTGGCAAAGTCGCAGATTTCGCCGTTTTCCATTTCGCCTCGATAGGCATTGACATTTTGGCCTAAGAGGTTGATTTCTTTAACGCCTTGTTGTGCCAAACCGGCAATCTCGGTCAATACGTCGTTGAGCGGTCGGGAGAATTCTTCGCCGCGGGTATAAGGGACGACGCAGTAAGAGCAATATTTGGAACAGCCTTCCATGATGGAAATGAACGCCGAACCGCCTTCTACGCGTGCAGGCGGCAGGTGGTCGAATTTCTCGATTTCGGGGAAGGAAATATCGATTTGCGAGAGACCAGTGGTTTCTTTATCGACGATGAGTTTGGGCAGGCGGTGCAGCGTTTGCGGGCCGAAAACCACGTCCACATACGGAGCGCGTTTGACGATGTTTTCACCTTCTTGAGAGGCAACGCAGCCGGCAACACCGATGATGAGGTCGGGATTTTTTTCTTTGAGCGGGCGTACACGGCCTAAGTCGGAGAAGACTTTCTCTTGCGCTTTTTCACGCACGGAGCAGGTGTTGAACAAGATGATGTCGGCGTCGTCAGGTTGGGTAACCTGCTCGATGCCGCCGTGTTCTTCGGCGAGGACGGACAGCATTTTTTCGCTGTCGTACTCGTTCATTTGGCACCCGAAGGTGCGGATAAATACTTTTTTCATGGTTTGTTTTGATTGACTTGCTTGTTGTAAAAGGGTTCAGACGGCCTGTGAAATACTCGGGCCGTCTGAAAAATTATTCTTCCGCCTTTTTCTGCTTTTTGGCGTGTTCGATGAACCTGTCGGCTTCGGCGTCGGTCAAAATCCAGATTTCGCGGACGAGGCGGCTTTCTTCGTTGTATTTGAACGCGACGGCTTTGCCGGTTTGATTCAGCAGGCGGCCCATGGGGATGAAACGGTCGTTTTCATCGTGGATTTTGGTGAAGCGGGTGATTTGCAGTTTGGCCGCATTGCCGTCCACAATGCCCAAGGTCAGCAGGCGCGTCCAAGAAAAACCGCCTTTGCTGACTTTCAGATAAGGCAAATCGACAGTCTTTAAAATGGCCACGTCCATATCGTCAGGCAGGCTGCGTTGTGCATGGACGAGGGCGGATGCCAAAAGGGCGAGGCTGAGTATGAATCCGCGTAACATGATGCTTTTCTTTTATTGTTTCAATAGGTCGCGGATTATAGCACAAGCAGGAAAAATGTGGATAGAGTGTTTGTTTTTAAAGAATAATTTTGATTTTGCGCCCGATTCTTATTTTGAAGCTTGGGCCGTCTGAAAAGGATTTGGTGTTAAAATGGCATCGATTTGATTTTCAGACGACCTCTTACGAAAGAATTGACCATGAACCGTAATGAAAGCTTGTTCAACCGCGCCAAAGCCATTATTCCCGGCGGCGTGAACTCTCCTGTGCGCGCATTCGGCAGCGTCGGCGGCGTGCCGCGCTTTATCAAAAAGGCAGAAGGCGCGTATGTTTGGGACGAAAACGGCACGCGTTATACCGACTATGTCGGCTCTTGGGGCCCTGCGATTGTCGGCCATGCCCATCCCGAAGTCATTGAAGCCGTGCGCGAAGCAGCATTGGGCGGTTTGTCGTTTGGTGCGCCGACTGAAGGCGAAATTGTCATTGCCGAAGAAATCGCTAAAATCATGCCGTCCGTCGAGCAGCTGCGCCTTGTCAGCTCCGGCACGGAAGCAACGATGACCGCCATCCGTCTGGCACGCGGTTTTACCGGACGCGACAAAATCATCAAGTTTGAAGGCTGCTACCACGGCCATTCCGACAGCCTGTTGGTGAAAGCAGGTAGCGGTCTGCTGACGTTTGGCAACCCTTCTTCCGCTGGTGTGCCTGCCGACTTTACCAAACACACTTTGGTACTCGAATACAACAATATCGCCCAACTGGAAGAAGCCTTTGCCCAAAGCGGCAATGACATTGCCTGTGTGATTTTGGAGCCTTTTGTCGGCAATATGAATCTGGTTAGGCCGTCTGAAGCCTTTGTCAAAGCCTTGCGCGAATTGACTGAAAAACATGGTGCCGTGTTGATTTACGACGAAGTGATGACCGGTTTCCGCGTGGCGCTGGGCGGTGCGCAATCTTTGCACGGCATCAAGCCTGATTTGACCACCATGGGCAAAGTGATCGGCGGCGGTATGCCTTTGGCGGCGTTCGGCGGCCGTAAAGACATTATGGAATGTATTTCCCCATTGGGCGGCGTGTATCAGGCAGGCACATTGTCCGGTAATCCGATTGCGGTTGCGGCCGGTTTGAAAACGCTGGAAATCATTCAGCGCGAAGGCTTCTATGGAAACCTGACTGCCCTGACCCAACGCCTCGCCAACGGTATTGCCGATGCGGCTAAAGCACATGGCGTTGAATTTACGGCGGACAGCGTGGGCGGTATGTTTGGTTTGTATTTTGCCAGCCATACGCCGCAAAACTATGCCGACATGGCGCGTTCCAATATCGACGGTTTCAAACATTTCTTCCACGGTATGCTCGACCGCAATGTCGCATTCGGCCCGTCAGCTTACGAAGCCGGGTTTGTTTCCGCCGCGCATACGCCTGAGCTGATTGACGAAACCATTGCTGTGGCACACGAAGTGTTCAAAGAAATGGCAAAATAAAAGCTGAAGCTGTCATGTGAAAATGAAAAAAGGCCGTCTGAAAAATATTCAGACGGCCTTTCGCTATTTTAAATCAATGCTTGATTATGCTTCTTCAGCTTTGCTGCGGATAATCAGCAGAGGCAGGTGGCTTTGACGCATTACGGTCTCGGCGAAGCTGCCCATCAGCAGGTGCATCAGGCCGGTGCGGCCGTGTGTGCCGAGTACCAACAGGTCTGCGCCGTTGTTGTCGGCGTAGTCAACCAAGTCTTGCGCCATTTCGCGCGCGCCTTTGTTGGCAACCAACAGGTGTTTCACGATGTTTTCAACGCCGCTTTCACGCGCTGTTTTTTCTGCGAAATCCAAAACTTCGTTACCTTGAGCCACTGCGGCGGCTTCGTAGCTTTCGTGTTGCAGGAATTCAGGAGCCAAAGCCATGTATTCGGCAGGGTTGGCAACGTGAACCAAAGTCAGTTGGGCTTTGTTGAGGCTTGCCAGTTCGGCAGCGTGTTTCAATGCATTGAGGGAAGTCTCACTACCGTCAACGGCTACAACCAGATGTTTGTACATATTTATTCTCCTTTTGCGCCGAGTAGCGGCACTTTCGTTTAATATGAAATCAGAACGTGTCTGAATGTGAAACGATTATAAACTCTTTCGGGCGGGTACAACAGCCCATCTGCTTTCAAGTATAATGTCTGTCCGAATCGCCTGTCGCGTTTTTCATTAATTTATTGATATATCACAAGGTTACTTATGCAGGACGCCGCTTTTCTTTCTTCGCGCCGCTTTGGCGGCATTGCCAGACTTTACGGAGACGAAGCACTGGCGCGCTTTTCGCGTGCGCATGTGTGCGTGGTTGGCGTCGGCGGCGTCGGCTCGTGGGCGGTGGAGGCGTTGGCGAGGAGCGGCATCGGTCGTTTAACGCTGATTGATTTGGACAATGTTGCCGAATCCAATGTCAACCGCCAGTTGCACGCTTTAACCGATGATTTCGGTAAGGCAAAAGTTACCGCTTTACGCGAACGCATTGCCCAAATCAATCCGCAATGCGAAGTGACGGAAATTGAAGATTTTGTGACCGAAGACAATCTGGACGAGCTTTTCAGACGGCCTTTTGACTTCGTCATCGACGCCATCGACCAAATCCGTGTAAAAGCGGCGATGGCGGCGTATTTCGTGCAACATAAACAACCGTTTATTATCAGCGGCGGCGCGGGCGGACAGAAAAATCCGGCTTTAATCCAAACCGCCGATTTGAGCCGCGTTACCCATGATCCGTTGCTTTCCAACTTGCGCTACACCTTGCGCAAACGCTACGGCTTCAGCCGCGATACCAAAGAAAAAATGCGCGTGCCTTGCGTTTATTCAACCGAGAATATTACGCCGCCGCAATCCGGCGAAGCGTGTTCGACCGATGCTGCGCCGCAAGGTTTGTCCTGCGCGGGCTATGGGGCGAGTATGCTGGTAACGGCTTCGTTTGGGCTGTATTGTGCGCAGGCGGCGGTAGAACATATTGCGGGACGGAAGTGAGATGAATCGATTTTTTAAAGCCTACTTTATCAGTAGCCTGATTTATGCGGTTGTCTTCGGTTTGCTGGTGTACAGTGTCGGTTTGCTGTTTTCAGGATTCGAATGTTTTGATATTGACGCTGACAATGAACAGTATGCAGAGTATTGTCTGCGAGCTGCTGAAATGTCGGCTTTTGAGAAAGTGTCTTTGAAGTTTTTCTTCTTTCCGTTTTTATCCGTGATGTTATTGTCCCTACTCAATGCCGGCATTATGAAGTGGACCAAACGCTGTACAACTTCGATGACTCTTGCCTTGCCTATTGTCGAATGGTTGATTGTTTGGTTCGTTTTTTTGCTGTGGGAGTGGAGTAGTCTGGATAGTAGTTGGACGGCAATAACGGGACTTCTTTTTTTCGGATTGCCTGTTTATGGCATGGCAGCAGTTCAAGCCCTGAGTGTGTTGGTCTCTTCTGCAAATACCAATCAGAAAATTTGATGTGGGTTTAAGCCTTTTGAAATTTATTTTTTCAGACGACCTTTTTTGCCTATGAGCCGATTTTTTAAAGCCTACTTTATCGCCAGTCTGATTTATGCGGTATGGTTCGGCGTGTTGATGTATGCTGTCGATCCGATGTTTCTCGATGTGATGGAATGCAATACGCTGCCCGGCGATTATTTGTGTGTGCAAAGCGGTTATACCCGCCCGTTCACCACTTTTCTTTATCCGTTTCTGTCCATCGTGATCTTCAGCCTTGCACACGCCGGTATCATGAAATGGCGCAAACGCCGTTCGGTTAAAATGATTTGGCTTTTGGTCGGCTGCGAAAGTTTGCTGTTGTCGGCTTTGATGGTAGCGATGCTGGCGAGGGATGGTTTTGTGTTGTCCCGAGATATCGGTTCGGTACTGACGGGTACAGTTTTCGCCAGCCTGCCGTTGTTGGGCATGGCCTTGGCTCAGACCTTTGCCGTCGCCATTGTTTCTTTGCAAATCAATCGTAAAAACCGCTGATTTTTATATTAAAAACGGATCGTCCTCGTTTCAGACGGCCTTTTGTTGATGAAACTTCTTACTAAACTTAAAAAGAAAAAGACCCTTTAACCATGCCTTCAGAATACCTTATTTCTTCCACTGCTGCAACGCCGTCTGAACATACCGTTGCGTGGGTGTTCGGTCAACCTGTTACCGATGTGCCGCAGGATTTGTTTATTCCGCCTGATGCGTTGAAGGTGGTATTGAGCAGCTTCCAAGGGCCGTTGGATTTGCTGCTGTACCTTATCCGCAAGCAAAATATCGACGTTCTCGATATTCCGATGGTGAAGATTACCGAGCAGTATCTGCACTATATTGCCCAAATGGAGGCATATCAGTTTGATTTGGCGGCGGAATACCTGTTGATGGCGGCGATGTTGATTGAAATTAAATCGCGCCTGCTGTTGCCGCGTCCTGAAGAAGTTGAGGATGAAGAGGCGGATCCGCGTGCCGAGTTGGTGCGCCGTCTGTTGGCTTACGAACAGATGAAACTGGCGGCTCAGGGCTTGGACGCGTTGCCACGCGCCGGACGTAATTTTGCTTGGGCGTATTTGCCGCTGGAAATTGCGGTCGAAGCGAAGTTGCCGGAAGTGTACGTTGCCGATTTGACGCAGGCTTGGTTGGGTATTTTGTCGCGTGCCAAGCATACGCGCAGTCATGAAGTGGTGCGGGAAACCATTTCCGTGCGCGCGCAGATGACGGCGATTTTGCGCCGTTTGAACGAAAGCGGCATCAGCAAGTTCAGCGATTTGTTTAAGCCGGAGCAGGGTGCGACGTATGTGGTGGTCAATTTTATTGCATTGCTGGAATTGGCTAAAGAAGGCTTGGTGCGTATCGTACAGCCTGAAAATTATGGCGAAATCGAAATCAGCCTGAAAGACGGTTTGGAAACAAACGAAGCCGAAATGCTTTCAGACGGCCTTGAAATCGATGAAACCGATGAAGCCGATAACGGTTATTTGGAAAAAGAGAATTTAAGATGAATTCGACGACAAGTCGCAGCAAGGCCTCTTTATGGGCGGTGGGTTTGATGCTGTTTGCGCTGTTTTTCGGCGCGGGTAACTTAATTTACCCGGCTTATTTGGGGCAGCAGGCCGGCGAAAACTGGCTTTCGGCAATGTTCGGCTTTTTGTTGACCGGGGCGGGGTTGCCATTACTGGGCGTGATTGCCGTCGGCTATTCCGGCTCGCGCGATGTGGAAGCGCTGGCTTCCCGTGTTGCGCCTTGGTACGGCGTGACTTTTGCCGCCGCGCTTTATTTGGCAATCGGCCCCTTGTTTGCCATGCCGCGTACGGCAACGGTATCTTTTGAAACCGCCATCTCTCCTTTCATTGATGAATCTTGGAAAAGCATCGCATTGGCCGTATTCAGCCTGGTGTTTTTCGGCATGACTTATTGGCTGTCGATTTCTCCGGGGAAACTGGTTGACCGTATCGGTAAAATCCTTACGCCCGTTTTATTGCTGGCAATTGCAATATTGGTCGGCTATGCCGCTATTAACCCGATGGGCGTGCCACAGGCGGCACAAGGCGATTTTGCCACTCATCCGTTGGTTAAAGGTATTTTGGAAGGCTACGGCACCATGGATGCGCTGGCTTCGCTGGTGTTTGCCATTATCGTCATTGATGCCGTTCGCGCCATGGGCGTGGACAACCGTGCGGATTTGCTGAAGACCACGACGATTTCTGGTGTGTTGGCGGCTTCTTGTTTGGCAGTGGTTTACCTGTTTATCGGTTATATGGGCGCGACAGGCGTGGCCGGTATCGGCTTGCAGGAAAACGGCGCGTCGGTTTTGTCTAAAACCGCACAGCACTATTTCGGTACGGCCGGTATTGTGTTGCTTGGCGTCATGGTGCTGCTGGCTTGTCTGAGTACGGCGGTTGGCTTGATTACTTCATGCGCCGAATATTTCAACCGTCTTTGCCCGGGCATTTCTTATAAAGTCTTTGTAATACTGAATACGGTGGTGTCTATCCTGTTGGCCAATAAAGGCCTGTCAGCGATTTTGCAGTTTTCCATTCCTATGTTGATGCTGTTGTATCCGCTGACCATCGTCATCATTCTGCTGGCTTTGACAGATAAACTGTTTGGCGGCGGCCGTATTGTCTATTTCTGCACCATGATGGCGGCCCTTGTAGTCGGTCTGCTCGATGCCTATAAGGCCGCGTTTGGATTGGATGCCGACACCGCTGCCGCCATCGAGCGCGCATTGCCGTTTTACAATATTGGTTTGGGGTGGGTTGTTCCTTCTTTAGCTTGCTTTATACTCGGCTGTATTTTGAATGCGGCGTTGAAGAAAAAAGCATGACGATAAACAGGCCGTCTGAAATGTTCAGACGGCCTGTTTATTTCGCCGACCGCGCAAACGACAGATGATTTTTTTGAAGAAATCCGTTATAATTGAAAAGTTAAGGCTTTGCGAGATACCGTTTCGCAGATGCAACATATTGAGAAGGTTTATTTCCACAAATCCCGTTTTTTCAGTAAACGACTTGAACTGAAGGCGGATTTCGTGGTATAAATCGCGTTTTACTATTTTAGAAGTTTGGAGACTAACCATGGCACGAGTTTGCAAAGTGACCGGTAAGCGCCCGATGTCTGGCAATAACGTATCACACGCCAACAACAAAACCAAACGTCGTTTTTTGCCTAACTTGCAATCACGTCGTTTCTGGGTAGAAAGTGAAAACCGCTGGGTTCGCCTGCGCGTTTCTAACGCTGCATTGCGCACCATCGATAAAGTAGGCATTGATGTCGTATTGGCTGATTTGCGTGCTCGCGGCGAAGCTTAATTTAAACACCATTAATTAAGGATTACTGCAATGCGCGATAAAATCAAACTGGAGTCCAGTGCTGGTACTGGTCACTTCTACACAACTACTAAAAACAAACGTACTATGCCTGGCAAACTGGAAATCAAAAAATTTGACCCAGTAGCCCGTAAACACGTTATTTACAAAGAAACTAAATTGAAATAATCCGGTTTCTTCCAAGAAAAAGCTCCTGTTTTGCAGGAGCTTTTCTTTTTGTTTCATGATTGGTTTGGAGTGGTCTTAATTTAAACGGGTGTGCAAGATATTTTTGGATTACTTTGGAAGAGGCAAAAAAAGAGCGTATATCCATTGGGATCACGCTCTTTTGTTTTTCAGACGGCCTGATGGTGGATAAACAGCCTTGAGTTATGAATAAACATTCAACAAAGACTTAATGATCGACCTTGATGCCTTGATTGTCGGAATGTTGTTTTTTATCCAGCTCTTTTTGCAAAGTATCGCATGGCGTGTCGCAATCGCACATTTTCTTCATGCCGAGAGAGGAAATGCCGCCGCAGCTGCCTTTGATGGTGCGTTTGGAGAAAATATAACCGACTGCCATGCCGAGGATGACAATGATAAAGATGCCGAAAGTCAGAAGGAGGGTTTTCATGTGTGTATTCCTGAAGGTTAGTTTAATAATTTTTTGAATGCGCTGGACATTTTAGTATGGTAGCCGCCTTGCGGGGTTCGGATGATAAGGAAAACGGCGAGATTTTCTTGCTCGGCAAGTTTAAGTGCTTCGGTTTCTCCGAGAACGAACAATCCGGTGGAAAGGCCGTCTGCAAGTGTGGCATTTTCTGCTACTACGCTGATGGAAGCAAGGTTGTGGCTGATGGGTTGTTTGGTTTTGGGGTTGATGATATGGGAAAGGCGACGGCCTGACTTATCGACATGGAAAATGCGGTAGTCGCCGGATGTGGCCAGTGATTTATTGTCCAATGGAATGGTAATTTGAGTGGCGCCGCCTTGAACGATATTGGGTTGCTCGATGCCGATACGCCAAGGGTTGCCTTGCGCATTGTGGCCTTTGCCATGCAACTCGCCGCCAATTTCTACCAAATAATTACCGATATTGAGTTTTTCAAGTTCGGCAGCGGTTTTATCCACACCGAATCCTTTGGCGATGGAGGATAGGTCTAAATAGACTTCGGGATGGGTTTTGGCGAGTGTAGGCTGCTGACCATCTTGGGAAAGTTTGAGTTTGTCCGTACCGACCATTTCTGAAGCATGTTGGATTTCTTGTGCAGTCGGTTCGTGCGTGATTTCTTTTTGCGGGCCGAATCCCCAAAGGTTGACCAAAGGGCCGACGGTTACGTCCAGTGCGCCGTGCGTCAATTTGTTTAAACGCAAGGCTTCGCCGGTTACATAGGCAAAGTCTTGGGAAATAGGCATGGCCTGATTGACGGTGCGCAGTTGGTTGAATTGGCTGATTTCGGAATCGGTTTGGTAGGTAGACATTTGCCGGTTGACTTCTTTAAGCGCGTCATCAATGCGTTTTTGTATTTCGGCGGGGGAAGGGAGTTTGTCTTGGCCGTCTGAAAGGTATTTGACGGTATAGGTCGTGCCCATGGTCTCGCCTTGCAGGGTGATGGTTTGTTGTTTTTCAGGTTGGCAGGCAGAGAGCGTGAGTGCGGAAACGATGGCAACGGTACAACCGATTATCGGACGGTAAAACGAATTGGAAAGAAACAGCATAAGGGATTTGCGGATTATTTTTTGAAGCCTTTATTGTATCGTAAAAGAAAGGTTCAGGCCGTCTGAAAGTATGGTTTTCAGACGGCCTGGCAATAAAAAAGGAAGAAACCGAAGTTTCTTCCTTTTTGTCTGTTAGCCGCCGAAATCGTCCAAAAGGATGTTTTCGTCTTCCACGCCCAAGTCTTTGAGCATTTTGATCACGGACTGGTTCATGATTGGAGGGCCGCACATGTAGAATTCGCAGTCTTCCGGTGCTTCGTGGTTTTTCAGGTGGTTTTCGTAAACCACGTTGTGAATGAAGCCTGTGTAACCGTCCCAGTTGTCTTCAGGCAATGGGTCGGACAGGGCGACGTGCCATGTGAAGTTCGGGAATTCTGCTGCGAGTTGGTCGAAGTCTTCGACATAGAACATCTCGCGTTTAGAACGGGCACCATACCAGAAAGTAATTTTACGTTTGGAGTTCAAACGTTTCAGCTGGTCGAAAATGTGGGAGCGCATCGGCGCCATACCTGCACCGCCGCCGATGAATACCATTTCGGCATCGGTATCTTTGGCAAAGAATTCGCCAAACGGACCGGAAATCGTTACTTTATCACCGGCTTTAAGCGACCAGATATAAGACGACATTTGTCCTGGAGGCGCATCAGGTACGCGTGGAGGAGGCGTAGCGATACGCACGTTCAGCATGATGATGCCTTTTTCTTCAGGGTATGAAGCCATAGAGTAGGCACGCAAAATCGGCTCGTCCACTTTGGAAACGTATTGCCACAGATTGTATTTGTCCCAGTCTTCGTGGTATTCCTTAGGAATGTCGAAGTCTTTGTAGGCAACAGTGTGAGGAGGGGCTTCAATTTGGATGTAGCCGCCGGCGCGGAAAGGAACTTCTTCACCTTCAGGAATGGCAAGCTTGAGTTCTTTAATGAACGTTGCTTTGTTGTCATTGGAGATGACAGTACATTCCCATTTTTTCACGCCGAATACTTCTTCCGGTACTTCGATGTCCATGTCGGTTTTAACGTTGACCTGACAAGACAGACGGCAGCCTTCGCGCGCTTCGCGTTTGCTGATGTGGGACAACTCGGTTGGCAGAATGTCGCCACCGCCGCTTTTCACGACAACGCGGCACTGGCCGCATGAGCCGCCGCCACCGCAGGCGGAAGGAACGAAGATACCTTGGCTGGCAAGCGCACCCAGCAGTTTGCCGCCGGCAGGCATCGTCAGCTCTTTTTCGTTATTGACTTTGATGGTGATGTCGCCTTCGCTCACCAACTTGGATTTGGCAAACAGAATCATCAGTGCCAACACCAAGACGATGAGGGTGAACATCACGATACCTAAAATAATCTCCATGCCGATTCCTTTCTTATAACTGGATGCCGGAGAACGACATAAACGCCATTGCCATCAGGCCAGCAGCGATAAAGGTAATGCCCAAGCCTTTGAGGCCTTTAGGGACATCCGAATATTTCATTTTTTCGGTAATGCCCGCCAAAGCGACAATAGCCAAAAGCCAGCCCAAACCTGCACCGAAACCGTATACAACGGACTCGCCGAAGTTGTATTCGCGTTGCGCCATAAACGATACGGCACCGAAAATTGCGCAGTTTACGGTAATTAGAGGCAGGTAGATACCCAATGCGTTGTAAAGGGCAGGAACGAATTTGTCCAAGAACATTTCCAAAATCTGCACCAAAGCGGCAATCACGCCGATGAAGGTGATGAATTTCAGGAAGGTCAGGTCCACGCCTTCAACCAGCGCGCCGTCTTTCAACAGCGAGTAAACCAGTTGGTTGGCTGGGACGGACAGGCCGAGTACGAAAGTTACAGCAACGCCCAAACCGAATGCAGTGGATACTTTTTTAGATACCGCCAAAAATGTACACATCCCCAAGAAGAAGGACAGTGCCATGTTTTCCAGAAAGACGGATTTTACAAAGAGGCTTAAGTAATGTTCCATGTGTTATTTCTCCGCCTGTTCAGGTTTCCAAGTGCGCAGGCCCCATACCAAGAAGCCGATGATGAAGAACGCGCTGGGAGCGAGCAGGAACAAGCCGTTGGTTTGATACCAGCCGCCATCTTGTACGGTTTGGAAAATGGTGTAGCCAAAGAGCTTGCCAGAGCCGACCAGTTCGCGGATGGTTGCGATGATGATCAACATCATGCCGTAACCTGCGCCGTTGCCGATACCGTCAACCAAGCTTTCCAGCGGTGGCTCTTTCATGGCGAATGCTTCGGCACGGCCCATCACGATACAGTTGGTAATAATCAGGCCGACGAATACGGATAGCTGTTTGGACAGCTCATAAGCAAAGGCTTGGAGCAGTTGGTCAACCAGTGTTACCAAGGAAGCAACAATCGCCATTTGCACAATAATACGGATGCTGTTGGGGATGTAGTTGCGTACCAATGAGATGAAAAAGCTGGAAAAACCGGTTACCAAACTCACGGAAATACCCATCACGATGGCCGTCTGAAGCTTGGTGGTAACCGCCAAAGCCGAACAAATACCCAAAACCTGCAAGGCAATCGGGTTGTTGTCGATAAAGGGTGAAAACATCAAATATTTCAAGCGTTTCATGTCAGCCATTATTGTGCTCCTGCTGATTTTAATTTGTTCAGGTAGGGGATATAGCCGTTTTCGCCGAACCAGTAGGCGAACGAACCTTGCACGCCTTTAGATGTCAGCGATGCGCCGGAGAGGGCATCTACGCCGTGTTCTTTGTCCGAACTTGCGCCTTTGCCAACATGCAGGGCGAGTTTGCCTTGTTCGTCAAACAGTTTTTTGCCGACGAATTTTTGTTGCCACAACGGATTGCCGATTTCGCCGCCCAAGCCCGGGGTTTCGCCTTGGTCGTAGTAGGTAATGCCGTTGATGGTGTTGCCGTCGGGTTGGATGGCGACAAAACCGTACATAACAGACCACAAACCGTTACCGTGCATAGGCAGGATGATTTGGCTGACTTTGCCATCATCGCCTTTTACCAGATAAACCTCGGTGTATTTGGCACGGCTTTTGATGCCGGCCAAATCGTCTTCGGGTTTGATTTGGATGCTTTGGGCAGGGTCTTTGCCGGCGACGCGTGCGCTGAAGTCTTTAGGCGCATCGGCGACATATTCGCCGGTTGCCAAGTCCACGACACGTTGCTCGATACGCTCGGCAAAGGTTTTGCTGATGTCGGTGTCTTTATCCATCAAACCGGCTACGCTCAAGATATAGCCTTGTTTGTCCTGGAGTTTTTGTTTCTCTTGGATGGGTTTCAAGCCGACGACCGCACCGGCAACGATGATGGAACAAATCAGGCTGACAACCAATACCACAATCAGCGTGCCGCTGAAGCTGTCTTTATCGAATTTCTTAGCCATTGCTGCGCGCCTTTCTGCGTTTGATGTTCGCTTGTGCGACGAAATAGTCGAAAATCGGGGCAAACAGGTTGGCAAACAGAATCGCCAACATCATGCCTTCGGGGTAAGCAGGGTTGACCACGCGGATCAATACGCACATCACGCCGATTAACGCGCCGTACCACCATTTGCCGACATTGGTAAAGGAAGCGGAAACAGGGTCGGTCGCCATAAACAGCATACCAATGGCAAAGCCACCGACAACCAGATGCCAATACCAAGGCATACTGAACATCGGATTGGTGTCCGAACCGATGAAGTTAAACAGCGAAGACATGGCAATCATACCGATCATCACGCCGGCAATAATGCGCCAAGAAGCGATGCGGGCAAACACGATAAACGAGCCGCCGATTAAAAGCGCCAAAGTGGATACTTCGCCGATTGAGCCGGGCACGTTACCGATAAACGCATCCATCCAAGAGATGTTTTGACCGGTTACAGCGTTTTTCAGGCCGTCTGCACCGTGTGCCGCCCATTGCGCCAAAGCAGTAGCACCGGAATAGCCGTCAACCGCAGTCCAAATGGTATCGCCGGTAATATTGGCAGGGTAGGCGAAGAACAGGAACGCACGGCCTGCAAGAGCAGGGTTCATGAAGTTTTTACCCGTACCGCCGAATACTTCTTTTGCAACCACAACACCGAAAGAAATACCCAAAGCCGCTTGCCACAAAGGCAGGGTAGGGGGAACGATCAAAGCAAACAGAATCGAAGTTACGAAGAAACCTTCGTTGATTTCGTGTTTGCGTACAGTGGCGAACAAGACTTCCCAGAAGCCGCCCACAACAAATACAGTCGCGTAAATCGGGAGGAAGAAAATCGCGCCGAACAGCATTTTGCCCAACACGCCCGCTTCAGACGACATATTGATGCCCAAAGCGTTGGCAAGGGCGTAATGCCAGTCGTTGGCGATGTTTTGTTGCAGCAAATCAGGCGTTAACGCACCGAATGCCTGTACGCCGACGTTGTACATACCGTAGAACATGGCAGGGAACAAAGCCAGCCACACCAAAATCATCATGCGCTTGGAGTCGAGCGCGTCGCGGACGTGCGCCGCTTTGCGTGTTACCGCTCCGGATGTATAGAAAATCGTCGCCGCAGCTTCGTAGAGGGCATACCATTTTTCATGTTTGCCGCCCGGCAGGAAGTGCGGTTCGATTTTTTCAAGAAAATGTTTCAAGCCCATAATCAGCCTTCCTTCTCAATGGTTTCCAGCACCTTGCGCAACAGCGGGCCGTATTCGTATTTGCCCGGGCAGACGAAGCTGCACAAAGCGAGGTCTTCTTCGTCCAATTCCAAGCAACCCAGTGCCTGAGCGCTGTCAGTATCGCCGACGATTAAATCGCGCAAGAGCAGGGTAGGCAGGATGTCCAAGGGCATCACGCGTTCGTAAGTGCCGATCGGTACCATGGCGCGGTCACCGCCGTTGACGGCTGTGTTGAACTTGAAGAGTTTGTTTTTCAGGAAATGGCCGAGGGTTGTGCGCGTGATGGAGTATTTGTCCGGCTGCGGCGCAACCCAGCCGAACAGCTCTTTGCTGCGGCCTTCTTCGATAACCGAAATCTGATTGTGGTAGCGGCCGAGGTAATCGTGCGCGCCTTGTGCAATCGCGCCGTTCAATACTGAGCCGGAAATCACGCGGTTGTCTGCATCAACCAATTCGCCCGCAGTAATTTGCGATACTTTCGCACCCAAAACGGTACGCAAGAGGCGCGGTTTGTTGACTTGAGAGCCACCCAAGGCAATCACGCGCTCGGTGTTCAGACGGCCTGTTGTAAACAAACGGCCAATGGCAATCACATCTTGATAATTGACGGTCCAAACGGTTTTGTTCGCACCGACTGGCTCGATGAAATGAATGTGCGTTCCACTCAAACCGGCAGGATGCGGACCGCCAAATTCATGTGTTTCGATGTTGGCAGCGTTTTCAGACGGCACGTCTGCGCCGGCTGCTTTACACACATGGATTTTACGTTCGGTCAGGCGGCTCAATACCAACAGGCCGCGTTTGAAGTCTTCGGCGGCTTCTTTGATGATGACCGTAGGATCGGCAGCCAGCGGATTGGTGTCCATCGCATTGACGAAGATGGCGAACGGTTCGGCATCAACGGCAGGAATTTTGCTGAACGGACGGGTGCGCAGCGCAGTCCACAAACCGGATTGGATCAGGTTGCGGCGTACTTCTTCGCTGCTCAATTTTGCCAGCGCTTCAGGTGCGTAGCGTTCGAACTCGATTTCGTCGTTGCCTTCAACGGCAATCACGACTGACTGAAGTACGCGCTTTTCGCCACGGTGAATCGCGGCGATTTTGCCTGAAGCCGGGGCGGTAAATACTACGCCCGGATTCTTTTTGTCTTCAAACAGCACTTGGCCTTTTTTGACGGCTTCACCTTCCTTGATTTTCATCGAGGGGCGCATGCCGACATATTCTTCGCCAAGCAACGCGACTTCGGTAATGGCCGGGCTGTCATAAATGACTTGCTCCGGTCTGCCTGCGATAGGCAGGTCTAAGCCTTTTTTTATCTTAATCATAAGGATGCGTTACTTTTTGGTGGGTTGAGATTCGGATGTCGGATTGTTTTTTCAGACAGCATGTAATGCTTTGAAACAACGGATGGGCCGTCTGAAAAAAGCAGAGGTTTGCTATAAAAACAACGAATAAACGCAAACAACAAAGCTTTAGATTTTATCAGGTATAGGCTGCTTTATGTCAGTTTTACGCTTATTTTTATGGGAAAAGTGGGAAAAAAGTAGGAATGTGTAATCGAGTGTTAAGGGGAATGATTTTTAACTGATTGATATTTAAACGCTATGTTTGATGATATAGCTGAAATAAAAGGCCGTCTGAATTTCAGACGGCCTCTAAGTTTAAAAGAGCTGCCAAACGAAGAAAATCATCGTATGCAGGGCAAACAGCGGTACCAATACAATCACCGACCATGCCATATAGCCGAAGAAGGAAGGCATCGGTACGCCGCGTTGTTCGGCAATGGCTTTGACCATGAAGTTCGGCGCATTACCGATATAAGTGAGCGCGCCCATAAATACGGAACCCATGGATACTGCCAGCAGCGAATGGAACAGGTGGCCTGTCATCAAGGCTTGGGCATCGCCACCGGCCATATTGAAGAACACCAAATAAGTCGGCGCGTTATCCAAGAATGCCGACAAAATGCCGCTCATCCAGAAATACATCACATTAATCGGATTGCCTGCCGCGTCGTGAACCAAAGAAACAACGGAAGCCAATGCGCCTGTTTCACCGGCTTTCAAAATTGCCAAAACAGGTGAAATGGTAATGAAAATACCCAAAAACAGTTTGCCCACTTCGGCAATCGGCTCGAAGTTGAACTCATTACCTGCGCGTACCTGTTTGGGCGTAATAATCCAAGATACGGCGGTCAAAGCCAGCAAAATACCATCGCGCATCAGGTTTTGCAAAGCGTAATGGCTGCCCAAGATTTCAAAGCCCGGATGATTTGGTTTCCACAAGCCGGACAGCAAAACCGCGCCGACTACGCCGGCCAGTAACAGAAAATTCCATTTGCCGTAAATTTTGACTTTTTCTTCTTTATCGGAAGGAGCGGGAGCAAGGTGTTCGCTTTGTTCGCGGTTGAAGTGTCGGCTGTCGATGATGTAGAAAACGGCCAGCAAAATCACAGAACTGATCAATACAGGCATCAGCATGTGTTTGACCGTCCACATGAAATCTACGCCTTTCAGGAATCCTAAGAACAGCGGAGGATCGCCTAAAGGAGTCAGACCGCCACCAATATTTGCTACCAAGAAAATGAAGAAAATCACGATGTGAACGCGGTAATGGCGTTTATGGTTGGCTTTCAAAAGCGGACGAATCATCAACATCGCCGCGCCTGTTGTCCCCATGATGGAAGACAAAGCCGTGCCGACTGCCAACAGGGTTGTGTTCAATTTAGGCGAGCCGTGCAAATCGCCGCTGACAAAAATACCGCCTGAAATGGTATAGAGCGCCAAAAGCAGCAGGATAAAGGGGATATATTCTTCAACCAACGCATGGGCAACGGTATGTACGCCGGCTCCAAAACCAAAAGTTATGATAAACGGCGTTAAAAACAGCAGCGTCCAAAACGCCGTAATTTTGCCGAAGTGGTGGTGCCAAGTATGGGAGAAAAACAGAGGTCCGAGTGCAATAGACAAAAGAATCAGTGCAAACGGCAGACCCCAAAGCAGACTTGCGGATGAGCCGTCAAAATCGGATGCCGAGGCAGGAAAGGCGGCAAGAAGCAGTAAAAATGAGAGAGAGCGCATAGTATTTCCTTTTTATTCTGTTGCGCCGTTAGAACTTCGTTGAGAAAGCACGGCGGTGAAATATTCAGGCCGTCTGAAAATATCCAGACGAACTGCGCGGTTGTGTCAGAGGAAAGTATAACGCAAAGCAAGTGTTAAGGGACGATTTAGAGTATTGGAATCAAAAGAAATGTTGATACAAATAAAGGAATCAAAATGAATGGAGTAGTTGGAAGTAGTAAAAAAATGGTTTTAAAACAGGAGTTTGAAATTTCGGAAATAATACTATCGAAAAAATACTTTGAATTAATTTTAGCTAAAATTTACATTTACTTGAATAAATGGAGGCCGTCTGAAAAATGAGAGTCAAATAGAGTGTTTTGGTTCTTACTGATTGTTTTAATGGATAAATTGGGTATGAAAATAAAAAACAGGTAAGCAACAATGCCTACCTGTTTTATTTATGCTTCCGGCCGTAACCACATCCACACAGCCACGCAGCTACAGAAGACTGATGATACGGCGCCAATCCACCAGCGTTCTGGAAATTGCCAAAACATAAACAGGCAAGAAAGGGCCATCATGCCGATAGCGAAAAACTTTGCCTTGCGTGGCACGGCGCCGTTGTTTTCCCAGTTTTGTATGATCGGACCGAAATGGCGGTGATGATACAGCCAATTGTGAAAGCGCGGCGAGGCTTTTGCCCAGCAGGCGGCGGTCAATAAAATGAAAGGCGTAGTTGGCAGTAATGGCAGGAAAATGCCGATAATGCCTAAGACGAGTGACAATGCGCCGCAAAAAATCAATAAATAGCGAACCATCTTCCCATCACCAATTATTTGTTTTCAGACGGCTTGTGATGCGGAAATGGACAACGCGGAATGTCTAACTTATCCCAGCCCTCGTGCCCCATTTTTTCCAGCAGCGCGATATTACGGTCAAAAATTGCCGAGGCATCAGGAAATGCTTCAGCCGCTTTGGCAATACTGTCTTCACGAATCAAGTGCAAAGTTGGGTAGGGCGAGCGGTTGGTGTAGTTGCTGATGTCGTCAGCCTCAGTGCCTTCAAATTGAAAATCAGGGTGGAACGGCGCAATTTGGACAATGCCTTCCAATTCGTTTTCTACAACCGCATCGTCGGCAATTTCCAGCATTTGGTTGAAGGTTTCAAAATCAGGGAATAGCGTCGGATGAACCAGTAAAGTGGTTTCCAATTCCGAAGCGGGCGTATTGCCCAGAAGCTGCAATTCACGATCCAAGTCCTCAAGGAAACCGTCCAAATGACGGGCTTCGCTGACAACGATGCGAACCAGGTTTTTAACGTGCGGCGCTTTGGCAAACGGGCAAAGATTCAGCCCGATAACGGCTTTTTCCAGCCATTGTTTGGTATGTTCTGAAACAGTATTGGTATCGAGATGGGCGGTGTCAGTCATAGTAAAAGCGTATGTGAATTATTCTTAAAAAGTATACAAGTGTATGGATGTGAAAGCAAACCATTGGAATTTAAAAGGCCATCTGAACAACAGACGGCCTTTATCGGTTTCAAATCATTAATCCTGAACCAAATGAACCAAAGGCAGAGCGGTCGTGTTTTTAATTTCTTTCAACACAAAACTTGATTGCGCATCTTGCACGCCGTGGTGCGAAAGCAGCGTGTCCAAAACAAAATGGGAAAACGCGTTCATATCGGTAAAAAAGGCATGGAGCAGATAGTCGGTTTCACCCGTTAAAGCAAAGCAGCTCAATACTTCCGGCCAGGCGCGGACAGATTCGGAAAAATCCTCGCGCGCATCTTTTGCCTTGCTAATTGAAACACGGATAAAAGCCTGCAAGCCCAAGCCCAAAGATACGGAAGAAAGCTGGGCCGCGTATTTTTGAATAATGCCGGCATCTTCAAGCTGTTTGAGACGGCGCAGGCAGGGAGAAGGGGAGAGCGCCACCTTTTCAGAAAGCTCAACATTGCTCAACCGTCCGTTTTCCTGCAAAACCTGCAGAATCTTTAAATCCGTTTTATCTAAATTCAGATGAGGCATGATGTTTCTCCCAATGTAGACAATGTATGTTTTGAAAATGAAAAATGCTTAAAAATAAAGACTTGTATGGTTAAATTATATATTGAGTTCAGATAGGCGACAAATTGTCTTATAAGGAGTGTTGCGAATTTGTTTTATGTAGTGGTGAAAAGATGGAGGCCGTCTGAAACTAATCAAGGTCAAAGCTTTATGTCATATTAGGATTAGATATAAAGAGGCCGTCTGAAAATGAATTTCAGACGGCATTTATTTTCGTAATGTGATAATTCAGGCTCTTAATGACCTTGTTTTGGAGAGTTTTGTTCTTTTGTTTTGATTCGTTTTCCGCGTTTGTATTTGGCTTTGTTTGGGGTGTTTTCTTCGCAATGTATTTTTGTGTTTTGGGAAATAAGCTTACAAGCTTTGTTTGCAGGATACAGGAAGGAAGTGTGTATCCATGGTGCCACCGCAAGACCAAACAGTTGTGCCTTTGGTATTACCTGTTTTCGCAAAGCTTGGTATTAGGTGGATTTCGGTATTCTTAACAGGTACGGCGGCTTGATTACCGATGGCGGCAACAATAGTGCCGTTATCTTCAATACGGACAATCTTTACATAGTTACCGACTTTATTGTCGTCTGAAGAGAGTTGCTTGATGTTTAGGTCAAGCGGCAAGCTGCCTTTATCCGCATAGGCTTCTTCGACGTAACTTTTCATACTGCCGGCAAGCATAATGCCTTCTGCCACTTGTGCTCTGGCAACATAGTTTTGGTATGCGGGCAGAGCCGCTACTGCCAAAATGCCGATGATTCCGATAACAATCATCAACTCAATCAGGCTAAAACCGGTTTGGGTTTTGCGTAGTTTTTTCATTTTTGAGTATGTCGTTTTCTTATTTTTATTTTATAAAACAAATCCCATAATTCTTATGGGATTTGTTTTGAGTCGAATATCTTTTGTTAGATATTTAAATTAGGTTAGCTAGCTTTATTACTTATCTGCTGGTTTCGCATCTGGACGGCAAGCGGCAGGGCGGTATTTTGTATCAATAGTGCCACCACATGTCCAAGTAAATGAACCTGGGTTTTTAGTAGCATCTTTATTATCAACCGATGCTTCAGGTGTCAAAGTTAATGTTTTTTCAGAGAGAGCAGCATTTACGTTATCTTTTTTCATGGTAGCTGTAATTACACCCTTTTCACCGATATTTACTTTTGCAACATATTTGCCAGTAATTTTTTCAGCATCTGCAACGCCTGCAGCCGCATTGGTGGTAGGATATGCACCTTTGTCAGCATAGTATTCAACCACTGCAGCTTTTTGGCCTTCAGCTAAGGCAAATGCTTCAGAAACTTGGGCGCGTGCAGTGTAGTCTTGGTATGCAGGCAGGGCGATAACTGCCAAGATGCCGATAATCGCGATGACGATCATCAATTCGATCAGGGTAAAACCTTTTTGGATTGCTTTCATTGATTAAAACTCCAGTTTGAAAGTGTGAATAATTATGTTTAAGTAAAAAGTCCGTAATGTGCTTGGCACTTTGTATTATGAGTAAACCATAAAGTAAGAAGGAATATACAGCTTCCGTCGGGCTTGCTGCTTTGAGGCTTGGGCCTTATCGGACGTGTTGTTTCAAGCAGTCGGTGTGCCAAGTGCGCAAAATTGATTAAAAAATTTATTTTTTATTTTTTGTTTATTGTTTTTATTGGGTTTATTTTTTAATTTTTAAGTTTTATGAGGTTTTGTTTGAAAGTTTCAGGATTTTAGGGAAATTAGGGGGTTGACGTTTTTTGTCAGTTTTGTGTTTTTTGTGACAGGGAAGGGAGACAAGTTTGGGTGCGTGACGTTTTTTGTCAGAATTTAGTTTAATTTAATAATATGTTATTTGGTTTGGATGGGCGGTATTTTTATGGATTAATCGGTGAGTTTAATATTTTGTGATTTTATTTTTTTGTTTTTTATGGGTTTTATTTTGTATGCGTATTTTGTTTGAATATGGATGAGGAAAAGATTTGGAAGGAAGGATTTTTGAAGAGGGTTTGGTGTAATAGGTGAATGAAAATTTGTTATTAGAATTATATTCATATGGGTTATGATTTTTGAATGTAGTTTTATGTCAGAAGGAAGTTTTGGTTTCGAATTTTAAGGCTTTGGATTTCTTGAGTGTTTGAGAAGGGTATATTCAGAATGTTTATATATTTGGATGTGATTAGGGTGAGCAAAAAATGCTCACCCTATGTTTTTAAGATGTTCAGACGGCCTTTATGGAGTCAAGACTTCGATCAATGCCTGTTTTAGGGTGTTTTGGGTTTGCGGGTCTTGTAGGGATGGGCTGTAGGTGATGAAGCTGTCCTCAATGCGCTGATCCAAGGTGGTGATTTTGGCGTAGCGCAGGCTGATGTTGTGTGCGAAGAAGGTCTCGGCGATGTCGGCGAGAAGGTGGGGGCGGTTGACGGCGGTGATGTCTATGGTGTGCCAGCCGGGATAATCTTCTTCGGGGGTGATGATTACGGTAGGAGGGATGGGGATGTGGCGGATGCGGCGGCTGATGTGCGGGCGGCCGCTTTGTTTTTGGACGGTGGTGTTGCCGTGGATGAAGCTGTTGAGTTCGGCTTCGAGTGCGCTTTGGCGGTCGGGATATTCTTCGGGCGGGAGATTGTCGGGAAGTTGCAGGATAAAGGTGTCGAGGATGTAGTCGTGTTCGGTAATGAAGGCGCGGGCGGCTTGGATGTCGAAACGGTGGCTGCTGAAGATGCGGCAGAGGCGTGCAAAGAGGCGGTCACCATTGGGCATGAACACCATGACTTGAAGGCTGTTGCTTTGGGGAAGGATGCGGCTGCGGACGGCCGGACTTTCGGTGTCGTAGGCGAGGTTTGCGGTGTGCCAGAGGATTTCCCGTGTCTGATGGCGGACGTAGTATGCGCTGCCGAGTATGCGGCGGAGTTTTTGTTGGTTTTTGAGGGGAACGGCCGCGCGCGTGAGCTGATCGGTCGAGGCTTGTTCGCGTCGGTTGGGGAGGCGTTCGGGATCGTGGTGTTTGCTGTTTAAAACGGCGGCGGTGCTGTGGTAGAGGGTTTGGAGCAGGCTGGCGCGCCATGTGTTCCAAAGTTTGGGGTTGGTGCCACGGATGTCGGCAATGGTAAGCAGGTAGAGTGCGTCGAGGTATTCGCGTGTGGGAATGCGGCGGCAGAAAGCTTGGAGGACATGGGGATCTTGGATGTCTTCTTTTTGGGCAACGGTGGACATGAGCAGGTGGTTTTTAACCAGCCATGCAAGGAGGTGGCTTTCTTCTTCGGTGTAGTAGTGGTTGGCGGCGAATTGTTGTGCGTCTTTGATGCCTTCTTTGGCGTGATCGCCGCCACGGCCTTTGGCGATGTCGTGCAGCAGGGCGGCGGTGTAGAGGACATGCGGTCGTGGGTAGGCCTGCATGATGGCGCTGGCTTCGGGCATTTCGTGGCTGTGGGTTTCGATGGCGAGACGGCGCATATTGCGGACGACGGTCAGGATGTGGTCGTCTACGGGGTAAATATGGAAGAGGTCGTGTTGGAGCAGTCCGGTGATTTTTTCCCATGCAGGGAGATAGCGGCCAAGTACGCCGTAGAGGTTGAGAAAACGGAGGGTTTGGGTGAGGCCGGTACCGTGTTTGAAGAATTGGATAAAGCGGCGGCGGTTTTCTGGATTTTGGGTGAAACGGGCGTTGATTTTTCGTGTGGCCGCCCACCATGCGCGCAGGGTTTGCGGCTCGATGGTGGTGATGTTTTGCTCCTGCATGGTTTGGATGATGGTGAAGATGTGTTCGGGATTTTGTTCAAACAGGGCAAGGTCGTTGGCGGCGATTTGGTGGCCGATGCGTTTGTAGCGGCTGTCGATGGGGTGGATATGTTGGGGACGGCTGGAAGTTTGATGGTTTTTGAGAACCGGAATGAGGATGCCGTTGAGTTGTTTGATGGCTTTGGTGGCGCGGTAGAAGGTGTGCATCAGGGCTTCGCTTCGGCCGCGGATGTCGGGTTGGGTATAGCCTAAGCTTTCGGCAACTTGGGACTGGTAGTCAAAAAGCAGCCTGTCTTCGGGGCGGTCGGCGGTAAGGTGGAGGTGAATGCGGATGTTGGCGAGGCGGCGGTAGCCATGGGCCAGCATGCCGGCTTCGGTGCGTGTAAGGACACGGGCGGTAACGAGGGCGGTGGGGTTGCTGTCTATGCCTTGTGCTTTGGCTGTCCAGATAAGGGTGTGGATGTCGCGCAGGCCGCCGGGGCAGGTTTTGATGTTGGGTTCGAGTTGTGCGCCTGTGCCTTGGGATTTGCTATGGCGTTGCTCCATTTCGAGGAGTTTGGCTTCGATAAAAGCGGCTGTGTCGCGGCGTGTATTGAGTTTGTTTAGAAGTTGGGCGGTAAGGTTGGCATTGCCTTGGAGATGGCGTGCTTCAAGAAAGGCGGTTTCGCCGGTAATGTCATTTTGGGTGCTTTGGAGGATTTCTTCTATGCTGCCGCTTTTGATGGCCGGATTGAGGCGTGCGTCCCAAAGGGTTTGGATAAATTGGGTGGTTTGTTGTTGCAGGCCGTCTGAAAATGGAGCAGAGGAAATAATCGCTAAGTCCCAGTCAGAATGGGGATAGAGTTCGCAACGCCCGAAGCCGCCGATGGCAATCAGACTGATGTCGTCGCTGTCGGGGAAGTGGATTTGCCAGAGGGTCTGCAGCAGGGTTTCGGCAGCGGCGATATGGTCGCGGAAGTAAACGGTAGGGCGGTTGTTTTGGCGGTAGGCAGTTTCTGCTGCGGCTTTTTGCTGCTGGTAGGTTTGGATGGCTTGTTGGGCGGCGGTCATGATGGTGTCTGGCTGTGAATTAGGCTTGGGTATCGGCAGGCTCGGTCATTTGGCGGAGCATCTCTTGCGGCGGAAGGAGGAGTTTGTAAGGGGCGATTTTAAGCGCGGATGCGATTTTTTCGATGTTGGAAAGGGCAATGTTCCAGCGTTTGCGCTCGACGGCGGAAACGTAGGTGCGGTCAAGTCCGCATTGGCGTGCCAGTTCTTCTTGTGACCAGCCGTGATTAACGCGATAGAGGCGCATGTTGTAAGCGATAACGGCGCGGAGGTCTTGCGGATCGGGCAGGCTTGGAGGGGGAGTGAGTTTGTTAACCATGGTGTTTTGAGTTTGTGGTTTGAACGATAAGGGGATTTTATACTATTTTTGTGAGGGGAAAGGAAAGGCCGTCTGAAAGTTTTCAGACGGCCTTCAAGAGGGTAGGTATAAAAAAAAGGGGGTGGCTTTCAGCCACACCCAAACACACACACATCAAGAGGAAAGAAAAATCATTTAATAAGAGAGCTGGCTCTTATCGAGGAAACTGGAAGATTCGGGCATGACCCTGAAGCATTGAAAGGCATTATAAATGAAAATAGGGTCAGGGTATTGATACAGGTCAATTCGGGCTTGATTTAGAAAATATATTTTTAGGATAGTGGAAATAAATTAAAAATAAGGTTTGATTGTGAATAAAAGTCATTAGGCCGTCTGAAAGAATTGGTTTCAGACGGCCTGATTGGTTTAAAGGCTGCTACTTACTATATAAATCAAGTATTAAGCCAAACCTTTATCTTTGGCTTCTTGCAGGCGGGCTTCAAAGTTGCTGAGGTTGACGCCAGCCTGTTCGGCTGCGGCAACTACTTCGGCTACAGATGCGCCGTGTTGCACTTGATGATAACCCCAAAGCAGGGAGCAGCGAGTACCGGTACGGCAGAAGGCAAGAATGGGAGCCGGAGATTTTTGCAACAGATTTTGGAAGGCTGCGACATCGGCTGCATTGATTTGAGGCGCGACGACGGGCTGGTGGGAAAATTGGTTGATGCCGGCCTCTTTAAACCAGTTTTGCACTTCGGCAAAAGCCGGTTGGTTTTCTTCTTCGCCGTCCGGGCGGTTGCAGATGATGGTTTTGATGCCGAGACGTACGGCTTCTTGGACATCTGCTTCGGTCAGTTGGGGGGAGATATAGAGAGTGTCGGTCAGTTTACGGATGGGCATAGTTTTTCCTTTCTTTATATTAAATGGGTATGTTGATTTCAGACGGCCTGTGAATTAGCAGGCCGTCTGAAGTTTTATTTAATGATTGTACAACCAGTTTTCGAGTTTTTGGCGATCGGTAATGTGCAGTAGGGCAGTATTGGCTTCTGCTGCTTGGACTGTGATGCTGGTTTCGCGAAGCAGGCCTTGGCGGAAGAAATGGATGGTTGTGCGCGTGCCGATAGGCAGTTTGCCCCACTGCGCTGCAAGGTCGTTGCAGGCATAGCCGCCTAAGGCGATGATTTTGTCTTGCGGGCAGAGTCCGGCATTTTCTGCGCTACCGCTATTAAATACATGAGTCAGAACGGCATGGTCGCTGTTTTGTTTGAAACGTGCGCCCAAATCGTTGGCTGGGGCAACCGATTGGGGTTCGCTTGCAAATGCTCCTCCGTGTTGGCGAGGAAGGGGGATAAAGTCAAGTTTGATACCTACGCTTTGCAGACATTCTGCGAGTGAAAGGTCTTCGGTGCTGTATAAGGCTGTCTGAAAGAAGGTTTCTAAATCTAAACCGGTTATTTCTTGGCAACGGGTTTGCCAGTGTTTTTCGGGTATGCCTTGATGGGTGTTGCACCAGTCACGATAGTGTTGCTGCATCACGCTGTCGAGGGTGTATTTGCCTTGGCTTTTTTCACGGATGATAAGGTCGAGGCAAAGTGCGGCCAGTGCGCCTTTTTGATAATAGCTGACGATGGCGTTGGGGCTGTTTTCGTCTTGTTTGTAGAACTTGTCCCATGCGCTGAAACTGGATTGGGCAAGTGTTTGTTTCAGACGGCCTTGTGTCTGCTGTACGCGTGTGATGCTTTGTGCAAGCAGGGTAAGGTAGGCTTCGGGACTGATGGTTTTGCTTCGGGCTAGAAAGAGGTCGTCGTAGTAGGAAGTAATGCCTTCAAATGCCCAAAGTTGCTCGGTGTAGTTTTCTTGGTCGAGATTGTAAGGTGCGAAGACGGCCGGTTTGATGGATTTAACGTTCCATGCGTGGAAGTATTCATGGGAGAAGAGGCCGAGTAATTCGGTATAGGCTTTGTCGGCTTCACCCATATCGTAAGATGGCAGACTGTGGCGGTCGGCGAGTAGGGCGGTGCTGCTGATGTGTTCCAGTCCGCCGTAGAGGTTGTCGCCTAGATGCAGTAGGAAAAGGTATTCGGAAAACGGGGCAGGGGAGGGGAACATCGCCAACTCGGTTTCGCAGATTTTTTGAATATCGGCGAGGAAGCGAACGCGGTCAAAATCGGGATAGATGCCGCTTAATGCAATACGGTGGGGGATGGCTTGTGCTTCAAATTCGAGAAATTCGATGATGCCTGTTTCAACCGGGTGGTCGATAAGCTCGGCGTATGAGGCCGTCTGAAAAGTGGTCGCCGAGGTTTGGGGTAGGGTGGTGGCTATCTGCCATGTGTGTGGCAGGGTGGAAAACTCGATTTGATGTGGCCGGTATTCTTGTCCGTGGACTTTTAAGAATAGACACGCGCCGTCGAAAAAGCTACGCTCGGTGCTGAGGAACGAGCCGCGAACTGATAAGTCGAATGCGTAAACAGTGTAGTAAATTTCCCACTCTCCACTGAGAGCAGGGGTTTGCCAATGGTTTTTGCTGGTTTGTGTCAGCGGCTGGGCTTTGCCGTTGCAGCGCGCGCTGATGTGCGTGATATGGCGGGCAAAGTCACGGATGAGGTAGCTGCCGGGTACCCAGTTGGGTAAGCTGATTTCTGTTTCTGAATCATTGGTTTGAGTGAATGATAAGGTGATGTGCCATTCATGAGACAGAAAGTTGGGGGTAATTTTGTAATTAATCATGGCTATTGGTTAATTTGCTAAAGTTTATTAAGAGGAAGGGGTTTTAAAGGGTAGGCTTAATCTATATCAATAAAACTGTACGAAAAAGGGGGCTTGAAAAAATGCTGTGCACGATTTATTGGATATGTTTAAATAATTTCTTGATTATAAAAGAAATGAGATTATGTCTCACTAAAGGTTTTATGCAATATGGAATGTAATTTTGCTTGGCATGTTGTGGTGTCTATGTTAAATTTAGAAAAATTTGAGCCTTGGCCGTATTGCGCTTTTCGTAAATGCAGGGGTTAGGGTGAGATAAAAATTTTTTATACCCATAATTTATGGAGACTTCCATGGACACACAAACTTATAACTACAAAGTGGTGCGCCAGTTCGCCATCATGACTGTAGTTTGGGGTATTGTGGGCATGTTGGTCGGCGTTATCGTCGCTGCCCAGCTTTTTGCTCCTGCCCTCGATTTATCCAATATCGGACCTTGGTTCCACTTCGGCCGCCTGCGTCCTCTGCACACCAATGCGGTTATTTTTGCATTCGGCGGTTGCGGTTTGATCGGTACATCATACTACGTTGTTCAACGTACATGTAATACCCGTCTGTTTGGCGGTTGGCTGCCTGCATTTACCTTCTGGGGTTGGCAGGCTGTTATCGTGGCTGCGGCCATCAGCTTGCCTATGGGTTACACCCAAGGTAAAGAATACGCCGAATTGGAATGGCCTATCGACATTTTGATTACGCTGGTGTGGGTTGCCTACGCTATCGTATTCTTCGGTACGATTGCCAAACGTAAAATCAAACATATTTACGTTGCCAACTGGTTCTACGGCGGCTTTATTTTGGCCGTTGCGCTGTTGCACATCGTCAATAATATCAGCATCCCTGCTGGTTTGATGAAATCTTATCCGGTTTACGCAGGTGCGATTGATGCGATGGTTCAATGGTGGTATGGCCACAATGCGGTGGGCTTTTTCCTGACAGCCGGCTTCTTGGGTATGATGTACTATTTCGTGCCTAAACAAGCGGGCCGTCCGATTTACTCTTACCGCTTGTCCGTTGTTCACTTCTGGGCTTTGATTTTCACTTATATGTGGGCAGGTTCTCACCACTTGCACTACACCGCATTGCCTGACTGGACTCAATCTTTGGGTATGGTATTGTCTTTGATTCTGTTTGCGCCTTCTTGGGGCGGTATGATCAACGGTATCATGACTCTGTCCGGCGCATGGGACAAACTGCGTACCGACCCGATTTTGAAATTCTTGATCGTTTCTCTGTCTTTCTACGGTATGTCTACCTTCGAAGGTCCGATGATGTCTATCAAAACAGTTAACGCTCTGAGCCACTACACCGACTGGACTGTTGCACACGTTCACGCCGGCGCATTGGGCTGGGTGGGCTTTGTAACCATCGGTTCCGTTTACTATATGATTCCCCGCTTGTTCGGCAAAAATGAAATGTACAGCACCAAATTGGTTGAGGCGCATTTCTGGATCGCGACCATCGGCGTGGTTCTGTATATCGCTGCAATGTGGATTGCCGGCGTAATGCAAGGTCTGATGTGGGGTTCTTTGAATGACGACGGCACGCTGACTTATTCCTTCGTTGAATCCGTAAAACGTACCATGCCTTACTACATGATTCGTTTCACCGGCGGTCTTCTGTACCTGAGCGGTATGTGCATCATGGCATATAACGTTTACCGTACTGCTATCAGTGGTAAAGCAGTTGATGCTGAGATTCCTGCGGTTTCTCAAACTCAACACCACTAATGACAAGAAAGATAGGCTACCAAAATGAAATTACAACAATTAGCTGAAGAAAAAGTCGGTGTACTGATTGTATTCACCCTGCTTGTAGTCAGCGTCGGCCTTCTGATTGAGGCTGTTCCGCTGTTCTTCACCAAGGCAGTTACCGAACCTGCACCCGGCGTGAAACCATATAACGCCCTGCAAGTGGCAGGTCGCGATATTTATGTACGCGAAGGCTGCTACAACTGCCACTCTCAAATGATTCGTCCATTCCGTGCAGAAACTGAACGTTACGGTCATTACTCTGTTGCCGGTGAGTCTGTTTATGACCATCCGTTCCAATGGGGTTCTAAACGTACCGGTCCGGATTTGGCTCGTGTTGGCGGCCGTTATTCCGATGAATGGCACCGCATCCACCTGCTGAACCCACGCGACGTTGTGCCGGAGTCCAATATGCCTGCATTCCCATGGCTCGCACGCAATAAAGTCGATGCCGAGGCAACTGTGGCGCATATGAAAGCCCTGCGTAAAGTGGGTACACCTTACAGCGATGAAGAAATTGCCAAAGCACCTGAAATGCTGGCTAACAAATCAGAGCTGGACGCTGTTATCGCCTATCTGCAAGGCTTGGGCTTGGCATTGAAAAACGTAAGGTAACATCATGGACGCTAACTGGGCTCGCTCGCTCTTTACTGTTTGGGTATTTATCAGCTTTATTTTAGTTCTCTATATTGTATTCAATAGACGCAATAAGAAAAACTATGACGATGCTGCCAGCAGTATTTTCGATAATGACGAACAAAGGCCGTCTGAAAAGGACGATCAAGCTCAGTCAGTCCGTGATCACGGAGCAAAATAATGAACACAACATCCCAATTTACCAGTAGTTTCTGGAGTATATATATTGCCGTTATCGTCGTGCTCAGCTTCATCGGCCTGGCTTGGCTTCTGCTTTCGCAAAACGTTGTGAAACGCCCTAAAAAAGGCGAAGAAGTAAAAACCACAGGTCATGAGTGGGACGGCATTTCGGAGTACAACAACCCTCTGCCACGTTGGTGGTTTTGGCTTTATGTCTGCACATGGCTGTTTGGCGTCGGCTACCTGATTATGTATCCAGGTATTGGCGATTACAAAGGCCTGTGGGGCTGGAGCAGCCATGGTCAATATGAAGAAGAAGTTGCCAAAGCCAATCAGCAATACGGTAAAGTGTATGCTAAATTTTCCAATATGCCGATTGAGAAAGTGGCTAAAGACCCTGAAGCCCGTGCTATTGCACAAAACCTTTTCAATACCTACTGTATCCAATGTCACGGCTCAGATGCCAAAGGCTCCAAAGGCTTCCCGAATTTGACCGACGACGACTGGTTGTGGGGTGGCGAACCTGAAAAAATTCAGGAAACCATTGAAAAAGGCCGTACTGCCTCTATGCCGGCATGGGGGCCTGCTTTGGGTGAAGAAGGAGTGAAAAACGTAACACAGTATGTTATGTCTCTTTCTAAACCTAAAGGTCAATACGACGAAGAACGTGCAGAACGCGGTAAAGCCCTGTTTAGCGGCCCACCTGCCAACTGTTTCACTTGTCACGGCGACAAAGGTCAAGGTATCCAAGGCCTCGGCCCGAATCTGACCGACGATGTATGGTTGTGGGGCGGTACTCAAAAAGCGATTACCGAAACCATTACCAACGGCCGCAGCAGCCAAATGCCTGCTTGGGGTCACTTCCTTGACAAAGACAAGCTGCACATCATGACCGCTTATGTTTGGGGTTTGTCCAACAAAGACGGTAAAAAAGTTCCTGCTAAAAAAGCCGAGCCTGCTCCGGTAGCTCAACCTGCCGATGCTTCTGCTCCGGCGGCTGCTTCTGCTCCTGCTGCCGATAAAGCTGCTTCAGATGCTAAAGCTGCTCCGGCTGCTGAAGCCAAACCTGCTGAAAAAGCAGAAGCAGCTCCGGTTAAGGTAGACGGCAAAGCTGTTTTTGAAGCCAACTGTAAAACATGTCATGGCGGTATGATTCCGGGCGCACCTGTTGTCGGTAAAAAAGACGACTGGGCTCCTCGAATTAAGCAAGGTAAAGATACTTTGCACAAACACGCGCTTGAAGGTTTTAATTCAATGCCTGCCAAAGGCGGCAACAGCAGCTTGAGTGACGATGAGGTTAAAGCGGCTGTAGACTTTATGGCAAATGAGTCCGGTGCAAAATTCTAATTTTGAGTCGGATTGAAAAAAGCGTACCTAACAAGGTACGCTTTTTTATATTTGATAAAACCAATAAGAGAAGACATATCAAAGAGGTGAAATATATAAGGCCGTCTGAAACATTCAGACGGCCTTTGTTCTTGGTTCAACCAAAATTAATCAATCCAAAGTGGACGTGCTGCGTTTCAGGAACCATTCGCTGAAAGGCCACTCAACACTGTCGAGTAAGTTTTTGGTAATTAGCCCCAGTTCCGTATCGCCTTCGATTTGCAATTTACGGTTGAAAAATAAGGTATCGGGATCTTCCTCGCGCATCATCATGCGCATGAAGTCTATACCGTTGGCCGCCAGCCTCAGATCGGGGACGCCACTGAAGTTGTCGTCCAGGAATTTTTCCGTATTGGCACTAAACCGCACTTTGATACCGGCATCCAAAACTTCGATTTCGAATTTTCTTCCGGCAAAAAGTTCCATATCGGCAGGCAGTAAACCTTTTCTCAGCATGGTATTCAATACGGAGACCAAAACAAAGCGTGGAGGTTTGCCGGGAAGTTTGGTACCGATTTTTGTCATCCATTTGGGTAATATGATTTCAGGCAGCGCCATAATATGCCTCCTTCACGGTTTCAATACCGGGCTGACCGCGCCAATAGCCGTCAACCAGTGTTCCGGTAGTCAATCGTTCCAACTCAGGGTGGACATCTTCCCATGTGGCTTTTCCGTCCAATACATCGCGGTGAATTTGGATAATTTCAGCCATGCTGTGCATTTGTGGCGACAGTCTGAGCATATTCACGCCGATTTTATTCAAGTCTTCATGGTGGGGCAGTAGGTTTTGGCAGCCGTAAGACATGGTTTGGATGCCGTTGATGGTGAGAAACGGCTGGCCTTCTCGCGTATTCATGGCCATACCGTGCTCATGATCGAGGCAGCGGAACTCGCAACTGTCTTTATTCAGATTGTAATGGCGGGCGGTAAAGCAACGTGATGAATAGGCAAGCGGCATTTTACCCCAAGCGAAGAGTTCAGTTTCAATGCCGTCTGAAGCCTTGATGATTTCGGCAACCTTATCGCGGCTTAGCTCGGACGGTGCAATCCAGCGGAATGCCCCTAATTTTCGGAATACGTCCAAAGTAGTTTCGTTGTAGATATTCAGGCTTGCACCGGCAACAAAAGGAATGCCGTGTTCGCGTGCCAATTTGACCGCCCCCATGTCGTTGGCTTCAACTTTAAACTTTCCCTGCTCCGTGATTTTGCGCAAGCGTTTCAGATCGGATTCGCTTTCGAGCAGGACTTGTGAAGAAAGAATAATCTCCTTACCGCTTTCCGCCAAGTCTTCAGCCAGTCCGAACCAGTCGGCAAAGCGCATTTTCTGACGGCGTGAGCAGACTACCTCACCCAAATAGACCGTATCCAACGGCGTATCCAGCATGGAAACGTAAAATTCCAGTAGAGCTTCTTTTTGCCAGAAAAATAAAATAGGGCCCAGCGACAATTTCAATGAATTCATTTTCTTCCCCTTATTTCCATGGGCGGTTGTATGCGCCCAAAGTTGTCTGATGACCTTCCGAAACTTTGCTCAAGGCATTGTTCCAGGACGGATTGACTTTGAAATGCGACGGGTCGGCTGCGGCTGCATCCAGTGCTTGGCGCAGGGATTTGGTTACTTGCGCCGTATACATCGGACTGCGTTGGCGTCCCTCGATTTTGATGGCGGACACACCGATTTTGATGAGTTCGGGCAACATTTCCAAAACATTCAGGCTAGTCGGCTCTTCCAAAGCATAGTAGGTTTCATCATTGACTTTAAAGCGGCCTTTGCACAAGGTTGGATAACCTGCCGGTTCATTGGGTTTGTATTGGTCTATCAATACCTGGTTTAGACGTACGTTCATGCGGTCAGGTAGTTGTTCCCAGCGGACGGATTTTGCCGGAGAGCAGACACCTTGCATATTGGGCGATTCGCCTGTTGCATAGCTCGACAAGATGCAACGGCCTTCCACCATCACACACAAACTACCGAAGCCAAAGACTTCAATTTCCACATCAGTATTGTCAATCACATGTTTGACCTGATCGATGGTCAGCACGCGCGGCAAAACGGCACGACGGATGCCGAACAGCTCTTTCATCATATTGATGGCTTCGTAATTGGTGGCCGAACCTTGTACCGACATATGCAGGCGTAAATTCGGATGTTTGTCTGCCGCATACGCCATGATGGCGGGGTCGGCAACAATAATCGCATCGGCACCCAAATCCGCCGCCGTATCCACAGCGGCGTGCCAACGCTCCACTTGGCCGGCTTGTGCGAATGTATTGATGGCCATCAGTACATTGCGCCCGCGCGCATGGGCGTAAGCTACGCCTTCCCGTGCAGATTTCATATCGAAATTTAGTCCCGGAAAGTTTCGTGCATTGGTCGCATCTTTCAAACCCATGTAAACCGTGTCCGCACCGTTGTCCACAGCGGTTTTCAGTGCAGGCAGGTTGCCGGCGGGGCAGACTAATTCTGGAATTTTCTGCATTTTGTGTTCCTCGTCTTGATGATAACCTCTATCGGGTTAATCAATATTTTGTAGAATTCCGGATATTTTATGGATTAATGACACAAGATATGCTGACTTAAATCAAATCGAAAAATTCATGTTGACGTAGACATATTGTTTACAAAATCTTAACAGACGTTGTTTTTTATATATTTCATGTGCTTAAAAATTTTGATGACGGATTTTGTTTCAAAATCGGCTTATGTTTTTAACTATCGCATTTATTAATTTTTACAATAATAGCGATAGAAAAATGAAAAAAGGCCGTCTGAAAATCTGGTTTCAGACGGCCTTTTGTTTTAAAGGGATATATTTAAGAGAGACCCAAACGCTTATCGGGTCGGGTAAACACAAAAATAAACAGCGAGGTTAACGCGCCCAAAGTATCGGCAAGCATGTCTTTTTGCGCGTCCCAAATATCGCCTTGAGAACCCAAGAACTCCAGTCCGGCCTCTCCGCCGTCGATAACGGCATATTGCCATTCGATGATTTCATAGGCGGCAGCCACGCTCATGATAAAGAACAGGGAGAAAAACAAAGCCAGCGGTAGATTACACAGCTTGCGGCGCAGCAGCCATTCGGCCATTGGGTAGGCATAAAAGCCGATGATGTAGTGGGCAATACGGTCGTAATGATTGCGGTTTTCGCCCAAAATCGGTTCGACAAAGCGGTTGATGGATTCAAACGGTACATCGGCAAAAGTATAGTATGCGCCGATGGAATGCATAATCAGCCAGAAGCTCATGAACAAGTAGGCCAGGTTGCTGAAGCGGAAAATGCGGTAAGTGGCAACCAGAAGGAAAAATACGGATGCTACGGGGATGATTTCGGCGTACCAGACTGCGCGGTCATGGGGATTGATACCTGACCAAACAATGAGGGCGAAGATAATCGTAGCAAGAAAAATGGGAAAGATTGGAGAGGGTTTATTCATATTGTGTGTATGTAATAACAAGGGTTGCGTATTGTATAACGAATCGGTGGATTGGCGGTTTCGGATATTAAAGGCCGTCTGAAAAATAGTTTTCAGACGGCCTGAAGTTTAGCCGTTCCAGAAATAACGGGTGATGTGGAAAAACACGGGTGCGGCAAAACAAATCGAATCCACACGGTCAAGCATACCGCCATGTCCGCGTATCATATTGCCCCAGTCTTTGACACCGTAATCACGTTTGATGGCAGACATAACCAGGCCGCCAAAGAAGCCCATCAGGCAGACGATGAAGCCGATAACGGCCGCTTGGCCGTGGGAGAAAGGCGTAATCGGCGCCATCAACGCGGCAATGGCTGTGGCCGACAAAATACCGCCGACTGTACCGGAAATGGTTTTGGATGGGGAAAGCGAGGGCATGATTTTTGCACCGCCTATCAGTTTGCCCCAAACGTATTGCAACACATCCGATACTTGCACCACGCCAATCAGAAAAATCAGCAACAGGATATTGTTGCCGTTGTCGAAGCCGTCCAAGTCGAGAAACATCAGCGCCGGAACATGGGACAGGCAGAAGATGCAAATCATCGCCATCCATTGTGTTTTGGCGGCGCGTTCCAAAAAGTGCGCGGTTTGGCCGCTGAGGCTGGCAATAATCGGCAGTATCAAAAAGCCGTAAACTGGAATAAAAATGCTGAACATGCCGTACCAGCCGTCATAGACGAAATAGTATTGCACCGGCAGCAGCAGGTAAAAGCAGACCACCATGCTGTAATAGTCGCTGCGGCGGCGATAGACGAGGGTCATGAATTCGCGCAGTGCGGCAAATGAAATCAGGAAAAACAGTACAACCGTTCCGATTTTGCCGAACCAAAACGCGCCCAGCAACACCAGCGTCATCAGCCACCATGCGTAAATGCGGGCGTTGAGGTTGGCGATGGTGGCATTATCTGCACCGTTTTTGCGCTTGAGCCATTGTCCGATAATGCTGGCAAAACACAATACGGCAAATACGCCGACAAAAATATAGCCGGCTTGCGGAGTCAGATGAGCGGCGGCTTGTTCGACAATGATTTGTTGGGAAGTCGTAGAAAGGCTCATGCTTGTCCTCCTTTGTTTTGATGAACTTCAGGTTCATTTTGGCGAAGCTCGCTGCGGTCGTTTTCAGACGGCCTGAGTGCCAGCAGCGCTTCACGGCTGCGTGTCAAAAAACTGTCTTTGTCTTCGTTTTCCTGCAAGGTAAGCGGCTGTCCGATATGGACTTCACACAAAAGCGGGATAGGCAGGATTTTGCCTTTGGGCAACACGCGGCTGATGTTGTCTATCCAAATCGGCACAAATTCGGTATTGGGTTTGCTTTTCGCCAGATGATAAATGCCGGACTTAAACGGCAGCAGGATGGTGTTGTCGTCAGTATTACGCGTGCCTTCAGGGAAAATAATCAAGGAGTCGCCTGCGTTCAGCGCGTCTTTCATCTGTTCGGTAATCGCTTGCGGATTATCGCTATGGCGCGGAATCAGCAAAGCATTGAAAACGTTTTGAATGATGAAGCGTTTGAGTTTGCTCGTCAGCCAATAATCCGAACCGGCTACAGGGCGCGTGGACAAGCGCCAGCGGCGGGGCAGGGAAATCCACACCAACACAAAATCGCCATGGCTGCCGTGATTGGCGTAATAAACTTTTTGGTGCTGATTGAATGTCAGCTCGCGCGGACTTTTAGGACGTACGCCCGTAAGAAAAGAGACCGACAGACACAAGGCTTGGTCGGTCAGCCAGGCAAGTTGTTTTTTGAGGAAGTTTTTCATTGTTTCTGCCTTTGGGAGTGAGATACCGCTAAGGATTTGGTTTGGGTAAATCAGCCAAAATAATCAAATGCTTTGGATAAGCAAAATTAAAAATTGTGCGGCGGTCAGGTATAAGCTTTTGCGCCATAAGGAAAGTGCGCTGTTTATCCGTTGGGTTAAAGTGCGGCTGCCTGAAATTTGGCGCAAACCGTTTTGCTGTAAGGCGTGGTCGAAGTCTTCAGGAGCGTAGTGGTTGTCGGCAAAGTCTTGGAAGACGCGGCGGTCGAAGTGAATACGGATATGGCAGTACAACAAAACCGCTGCTAAGACGAGTTGCACCGCAAACCAAGCACCACCATATTTTGCCGATAAGGCGAGCAGCAGGGCATTGCAGACGGCAACATAATGTGCGGTAGAGAGTAGGTGGGCAGTAATACGGCTATCGGTTGAGTTGTCCATCATTATCCTTGTTTTAAACGGTTGGCCGCAGCTTCGACTGCCTGGGCAGTGGCCGGCGATAATACCATTTGCGGCCGAGCCTGTTTGAGTTCGGCCTTCGCTTGTGCCAAGTCTTTGCAGCTACCATAGACCAGCAGCCATGTCAGCACCACTGCGGCACTTCTTCCATAACCCAAAGCGCAACATACCAGCACTTTGCCGTGTTTTTGGCGCAAGGTTTCTAATATCAAGGCCGTCTGAACCAAATCGTTTTCAGACGGCGTTACCATATCCAGTAAAGGCAGAGCGCGATATTCTCCCTGATGGCTACGGCAGGGATATTCGGCGCATACATCCAATACGGCAGGCAGATGGTTTGAAATCCCCAAAACGCTGCCAATCCATACATCATGGCGGACTGGTGCCGTTTTCGCTTTACCGCGTAACCAATACGCCATGTTTAGTCGTACGCCCACCAGATAAGGCAACAGCAAAACCGTCGCAGCTGCCGATAATTTACCGTTAGCCTGTTTTTGGAATACGTTTACATTTCCAGTCAAATAGGCAAAGGCCACCATCAGCAAAGACACGCTAATCCATATCAACCACAGCCACGCGCCACCCAGCAACGCGGGTAATGCCGTCAAACACGCACCAAGCAAATACAGTAGCTCAATCTTTTGTGAGCGTGCATGACTCAAGCCCAGTTTTAACGGTGAAGCCATCTGACGCGGAAAAGCCCACAACACCAGCCAGCCGAGCAATGCTCCGGTTGGTACGTCGATAAAATGATGTTGATAAGTCGTCAATACCGACAAGGCAATCAGGCTTTGCCATAAGAAAAGCGGCAGGCGGATTTTGGGAAAGCGCGTCCAATAAAACGCACCCACGATAATCGCCAACGCAATATGCAAAGATGGCGCTTGGTTGTACGGCAAATCAAACGCAGCCAATGAATCAAACAGCCAGCCCGACAGCCCATCGGCAGGCGGTTTAGGCCACCCGAAACGCAGCGGAAACAGCACGAAGCAAAGAGTCGCAATCAGTTGGGCAGCTACAAGGTGCGCTACATATCGGTTTTGTTCATGTGTATCACGGCAAAGAAAAAATGCCGCGGCATACATCAGGTTTAGCGACCAATAAGGCACAATCGTCCATGCCCAAAACGGAATATTGCGCTCCCATGCAAAAGCGACTTCCGGCACATAGTCCAGCGATGCCGCGTAATGATTGGACAGGCCGTAGCTGGTGTAAAACAGGATACCGACTGAAATCAGCTTGAACAGAGAAGTTTTTAGGGTAGGTTTCATGGATAGGTACATGGTTTAATAAGGCCGTCTGAAAGTTAAAAATTTGTTCAGACGGCCTTTATTTTTATTTCTTCACTGCCAAGCTCACGGTGAAAATACCGTCTTCGTCTATCCATTGATGGATTTTTTCAAAACCAGCTTTTTCAACCAACTGATCCATTTCCTGTTGGCTGCGGCGGCGCATTACCCAGTTTGGGCTGCCTGCTTTGTGGCTGGTCAGGGCGCGGGCAATCATTTCCAGTTGCGGATGCCAAGGCTGGCCGGTGTAGATCAGGTAGCCGCCGGTTTCAATGGCCTCACCGAAACCGTAGAGCGAGTTCAAAATCAAATCATTGTCGGCAAACAATTCATGTAGGCCGGAAACAATGCCTAGAGTAGGGCGCGGCTGCAAATCGTGATAATTGGCGCGGTCGTAGGCATTGACTTCATTGAAGGTTACCGTCTCTTGCAAGCCGCGCTCGGCAATCAGTTTGCGTCCGGCTTCGACATTAATCGGGCTGTAATCGCGCAAGCGTACGGAATCAGGCAACGTATCGGTAGTCAGGGCATCCAATACATAGCGGCCATGACCGGATGCAATATCCAAAACGTGTACAGGTTTCCCTGCTTCACGCAGTTTGGCTGAGGCCGTCTGAATGGCTTTGCCGATATTGACTTTGCGTTGGCGGATGCCGCGCCAGCCGATGGCATTGAGATAGTATTTGTCCACCCATACACCGAAAGCGTTGCTGCCTTGCGGTTGATTGCGGTAGACGTAATCCAGCGTGCTGCCCGAATCAAAACCTGTTTCTTGACCGATTCTCAAGCCTTCGCTCCAGCGCGCCCCCAGTTTGAGCGAAGCACGATATATTGCCCAAAATGCGCCGCGAGGTGTACAAACAGGCAAAGGCGTAGCCAGTTCGTCAGCTTCGCGGCGGCTGCCACTGTGCAAATGGGCTTGGGTTAAATCAACTGGTTGCAAAGGTTGGTTGAAACGCTCGCGGATAAAACGGCGCATTTCTACAAACGCAATTTCACGGTCTTGCTCGCCTAACGTATCGTGGTAGAAGCCGGGCAGGATATGGCGCTCTTTAATATGACTGCCTAAGCAGTTGTAAAAATCGTGTTGCGGTTTGTGATGAACAACCCAATCGCTGCCTGAGATCAACAGTTGTACAGGCGTAGTAATCGCTTGTGCATCGGCAACGACGCGCTCGGCCGCTTCATATAAACCCAGCAGGATACGAACGGAAATAGCGCGGGCAATAAGTGGATCATTGTCGTAGCTTTTTTGACGTTCGACGTTGTGGGTCAGATAGTGGGCTTTGACGTAGCTGTTGACAAAAAAATTGCCACGCCATTTTTGCATAATTTTTAAACCGGTACGGGCAAACGGAACATAGAGTTTGACTTTGAACGCAGGCGAAGCCAATACGGCGCAACGGATTTTCGGAGCGTAATCGTGCAACCAAGTAGAAACCAATACCGCACCGACACTTTGCGCGATAACGCAGATGTTTTCAGGTTTGATACCGTATTCGCTTTGGATGTGTCGGATAAAATCATCCACATCTGAAACCGAAGTGCCGATACTAGGACTATCGCCGCGTTCACCGGGGCTGTAACCATGACCGCGCGCGTCCCAAGCAAAATAGGCAAAATCATCAAAACCCAGTTCATCTGCCACAAACATCATCCGGCCGGAGTGCTCATGTCCGCGATGGAACAGCACAATGGCTTTGTCGGAAGAACCATCGGCAGCAGGGCGATAGCGGTAGAAAAGCGAAGTACCGTCTTGGGTAGAAAAGTATTTTTGCTGTTCGGACATGAGAAACTCCTAATAGTCATATTTTTTGAACAGTATCATGACATATCAAATAAATGCAATGATTATCCGATAGACGGACGAATGAAATGATGGGGAGACATGGTAAAAGATGATTCCAAATTTCACTTAAAACTGATGACAGTAATCGTTAAAAGGTTAGATAGAGGGTGTTTGGATAACCTTACAAACTACTACCGACATATCATCATAAACTCTTTGTTTCGTAATTAATTTACGAAATACAGTCAGACGGGACTTATCGTTATCATATTGTTGCCAAATTTTTTCTCTTATTTCTTCCTAAGGGGAATCGCTTAGGCCGTCTGAATAGTTTTCAGACGGCCTTTACTGCGTTTAACCAAGCACTAATTAACTGCTAATTTTGTCATGTTTTAATACATCCATCGAAACCCGAATACACATTTGAAAAGGAAATCAAACATGAAAAAATTCTTATTGACCGCCATCGTTGTTTTGTCTGCCGCTACTGCCGGTGCCAGCGATTATATCGAACACAAAATCTACAACGACAAAAACTTCGAGCAAAATCGTGCTAAAGCCGTAAAAATATTGGAACAACGCGGCTATCAAGTCCACGATGTTGAAGCCGACAGCCGTCGCGGCCAGCCTGTATTGGATATTGAGGCTTTTAAAGATGGCCGTGAGTACGACATTGTTTTGTCTTACCCTGATTTGAAAATTATTAAAGAACGCATCGATTATTAATATTTCGATATAAAGTGGATTGTCGCAGGGCTTTTGGTCCTGCGACAGTTTGCTATTTAGGCATTTAAAGAATGTAAATAGCATGTAAATTATCTAAAATAAATGAACTAAATATGCTTTTTTATTTTCCATTTAATTCAAAGTGTTTGATGTTGAGAGTCATGATATGAGTTTGAATGATTGGAAGGAAGATGGTCAACCGAAGCAGATAGGCGACCAAGAAAAACCTTTAAATGACGGCACAGCTGCCGAATCCCAACAGGATGTTGATTTTTGGGATCACAGTCAAAACGGTGTGGTTGAAAATGAAGTTGAGGTTGTGGCTGACGCGGTAGAAATTCAGGAAACGGTAGAAGGTCAGGGAGTGGTTGAACATCCTGAAATGCCGTCTGAAAAAAACGAGAAGAAAGCCAAACGTAAAAAAGATAAGGCGAAGAAGAAAAAAAATAAAGCCGAGGATTTGAATGCGCCTGATTTGTTGGGTACGAATAAGGGCGTGGAAACCATGTTCCGCAACGCCGTACGCTCGGAGATGGAATTGTTGGCGCTGGCGGCAACCAAAGCGAACATTATGATTTCGCTGAATGGTTTTATTGTTTCTGCGCTGATGATTTCGGGCGCGTTTATTTTTTCATCGTCGCCCGAGTTTTTGATTCCGGCCAGTACGTTTATGATTACTGCCGCTGCGTCTATCGTGTTTGCATTGCTTTCTGCTTCGCCGGAACGTATCGGCAAAATGCAGGCGGCGCGTACATGGTTTAAGGATTTTGTCCGAGGCCGTTCGAAACTGCGGGATTTGAAAACCCGCCTCAGCAGTACCGAAACGCGCTTTTTTGGCGGCAGCCAACCCAATATTTTGATTTATGAAGACCGTGTGAAGCTGCAAAAAGATCAATATTGGGAAATGATGCAGGAGATTATGGGCGACCGTAAACAAATCTATGAAAAGATGAGCGACCATCTTTATTGGCTTGGTTTGTTGGCGGACAAACAGTTCAAATACATCAATTTATCTTACGCTGTATTCCGCTGGGGCTTGCTGGCTTCGTTAGCAGCATTTATCGGCGTGAAAACATTGCCGTCATTGCTGACGCCTCCAGCCAACAACGAGGCAGAGTTGCGCTCGCTGGGTATCAATATGTTTAACGGCGTATTTGAGCCTTCTGCCGTACAACAGCTTCCGGATGGTAAATTGCTGATCGCGGAAGACGAACCAAACCATGCGTTCAGTATCATCAGCATTGATAAAACCGGCAAGTTTGTGGAAGACGAGGCATTGGATACACGCGTGATTACCGGTTTCAAACGTCGTCTCAGCGACTTGGAGGCTTTGGCACGCGACGATGAAGGCTTTATCTACGCGCTGACTTCACATTCTCGCACCCGTAAAGGCAACCGCTCGCCTGACCGCGAACACCTGATGCGCTTTAAAATCCAAGACGGCAATGTGTTGGGGCTGACCAGCTACGATAATCTGACGCAAGTTTTGGAAACCGATCATAAGCTGCATGATTTGATTCGCGAGCGAACCAAGGCAGAAGTTTCTTTTGAAGAAATCAATATTGAGGGCATGGCGTTTGATCCGGTGAAAAAACGTCTTGTTTTGGGATTTCGTGATCCTGAGTTCAACAACATGGCTTTGGTCGCGTTTATCAGCAATCCGAAAGATGTGTTTGAGCGCAATGCCAAGCCTGAGTTTGATGAAGTGGCGGTGATTGATATTGATGGCGGCGGTATCCGTTCCCTCAACTATGATCCTGTGTTGAAAACCTACGTTATCGCCAATGAAGTGAAGGATGAGAATGGACAGAAATTCTCACAACTGTGGACTTGGAGCGGTAATCCGACCGATGAACCGCAAAAAATCTCTCTGCCTAATCTGCAACACATCACCAACGTTGAAGCTGTTGATTCGATTACCATTAACGGCAAGCCGCAGATGATTTTGATGGGTGACGAAGGTAATGCTTCGCAGAAAATTACTGCCAAGTATATGTTGGTAGATTACAGTCAGTTGGGTAAACAGTAAGTTATCTCGGCTGATGGATAAAAGGCCGTCTGAAACCGATAGTTTATGGTTTCAGACGGCCTTCAAGCCATTGATGACGCGTTTGTAGCAGGTATAAACCAATGCCGCGCAGGCCAGCCACATAAGGATATAGAAAGTCGAATGGAAGCTGCCGGTGATTGCATACCATACTGCCAATGCGCCGATAAAGAATGCGCGGTCGCTTTTGCCGAATGGCCCGTCATAACGACGGCCGTTGCCATGAACTTGTCCCAAAACGCCACAAAACTCGGTCATTGCCGCCAGCCAAATAAACAGGGCGATTTGCACGCCGCCGAAGGGCGCGATGAAGGCAAAAGGCAGATACAAAGCAGCATCGGCGGCAATATCGGTGATTTCATTCAAATAACCGCCTAATGCCGATTGCTGGCCGAACTCCCTTGCCAACATGCCGTCGATTGCATTCAGCGCCATGCGGACAAACAACCAGATCGGCAAAAGCCAGAATAATGTGGATACACCTGTAAACAATGCTAAAAGTAAACCGATCAAAATGGAAACAGCGCAGGCAAACAGAGTGACCTGATTAGCAGTAATGCCTTTTTGATACAGTCGCTTAACAATGGGGCGCAACAGGTTTTGAAATTTTGGTTTCAGGGCGTAGATGCTCATAATTATGCTATATAAAAGAAAATGAAGTGCCGTGATTATAGACGAAATCCGTTATAATCCGTCAATCTTCAAATCACGCGGTTCGCAAACCTCCCGCGTTAACAAAACTAGGAATTTACTATGGAAAAACAGCAGGCCCTCGTTATTTTTTCGGGCGGGCAGGATTCAACAACCTGCCTGATTCAGGCAATTCAAACATATGGCCGTGAAAATGTGCAGGCCATCACTTTTCAATATGGACAACGCCACGCCATCGAATTGGAGCGCGCGCGTTGGATTGCCCAAGATTTAGGCGTGAAGCAGACCGTACTCGATTTGAGCCTGATGCAACAGATTACGCATAACGCGTTGATGGATGATACAGCGTCCATTGAAACAGCTTCAGACGGCCTGCCCAATACATTTGTAGATGGACGCAATGCTTTGTTTTTGCTGTACGCCGCTATTTATGCCAAAGGGCAGGGGATACACCATATCATTGCCGGCGTGTGCGAAACCGATTTTTCCGGTTATCCCGACTGTCGCGATGTGTTCGTCAAGTCGATGAATGTTACGCTGAATCTGGCTATGGATTACGCTTTTCAAATCCACACGCCCTTGATGTATTTAACCAAAGCGCAAACTTGGGCATTGGCGGATGAAATGGGTGTGTTGGATTATATTCGCGAGCATACGCATACCTGTTATAACGGTGTGGTCAGCGGTTGTCATGAATGCCCAAGCTGTATTTTGCGCGAACGCGGCTTGTCAGAATATTTGGAAAGCAAAAAGGCCGTCTGAATCAAGAGAGGCCTATATTTCCAATATCCATTTGTACGAAAAGGCCGTCTGAACAATTCGTTTCAGACGGCCTTTGGCTATGTATTTTGTTCTGCTTAGAACAGCAAATCTTCCGGTTCGCTGCTTGCCGGAGTCTCTTTTACAGGAGCAGAGGCCGGGGCAGTAGCCGGTTCGGAAGCGGCTTTAGGCGCGGAAGCAGGCGTCTCGGCAGGAGTAGTTGCCGGTTTGGCAGCAGGTTTTGCCGGTTTCACCGGAGTCGGACGAACGCTTTGTTTCGGTTCGGATGCTGCCTTGTTTGTATCGTCGGTAGCATCGACTTCGATTTCAGTGCCTTGAGGCAATACCACATCTTTAGCTGGAGCTGGTTTCGGCATGACTTTTGGTTTGCTGTAAGCATCCGTGCCGCTAGTCCATGCCAAAGATTTCAAAGGCGATTTGAGTTTCACGCCTTTGGCGCAGGTCAGACAGTTTGCCGCGCCGGTGCGACCTTTCAGGATCGCATCTACACGCGCGGCAGGAATGGTTTTACCGTGCGCTTTTGCCCAGGCGGCAATGCTTTTTTTCAGTGCAGCCGTATCAAGGTTTTTCTTGTCGTATGGGTCACGATAGGCAGCCAGCCATAAGTTTTGGTTGGCATCTTCGTTCAGACTTGCCATTTGGTAGATAACGGAGGCAGGGGAACCTGTTGCGATGGTTTTGGCAAATTCCAATGCATCAGGCGATTTCATGCGCACGCAACCATGGCTGCGGACGCCAGGTACGCTGGCAGGGGCATTGGTGCCGTGAATGCCAAGGCTCAATTTAGGGTCGCCAAGACGGACAAATACCGGGCCCAGCGGATTGTTTGGGCCGGCCGGTACGCTTTTTACGCCGTCATTGCGTTCTTTTTGAATAGATTTAGGGATGTGCCAAACCGGGTTGTAGGCTTTTGCGCCGATTTTATGTTCGCCCAGGTTGGTTTGGGTCATGGCTTTACCGACAGCAACAGGATAAATTTTGCTCAGTTTGCCATTGTCGTAGAGGAACAAACGCTGTTGCGTAATATTGATAACGACGTGTTGTCCGGAAGAGGCGGGGGAGACGTCTGGAATAAGTGTGTTTGCAGCAGCGGCTGAAGTTAAAAGGGCGGCTGTCAGGCCGAACAGTATTTTTTTCATGTCGTCTTTTTTTGTAGGGTTTGAAATGAAAGTTTTTGGCGCATGATACCTGAAACTCTGTGTTTTTGTGAGAAAATATGCGCTTTCGGTATTGGAAGACAGTCAGACGGCCGGTAAGCGGCTGTCTGATGGAAACGGTATGAGTGTGAAAGAACGGTATCAAAAGGCGGAAATTTTTTCTTTGGATTATGAGGGCAGGGGTGTTGCCAGAGTTGATGGGAAGACCGTATTTATCGGCGGTGCGCTGCCTGGAGAGCGTGTAACGTTTACCATACATAAAGAGAAAAAGCAGTTTGCCGAGGCTCAAGTTGAAAAGGTTTTGAAGGCTTCTTCCGAACGTGTCGAACCAGCCTGTTGCTATTTTGATACATGTGGCGGCTGTTCGCTTCAACATGTTTCTTTCGGAGCGCAAGTTGCGTTAAAGCAACGGATTTTGGAAGAGCAGTTGGAACGGATAGGTAAGGTTAAGCCGGAAATAATTTTACCTCCTTTATATGGTTACTCCTGGTATTATCGCGATAGAGCGCGTTTAAGTGTTTCGGTGGATAAACAAGGCCGTCTGAAACTCGGTTTTCAGGCCAAAAAAAGCCATGATGTTGTCAATATCCACCATTGCCATATTTTGCCTAAGCATGTGTCCGATAGATTGTCTGATGTTCGAAATTTGCTGCAAAAGCTGCATGATGATGGTGTGAAAGTGAAATTTGTTGAGTTTTATTGCGGAAAAAATTTGACGGTGCTCAACATTCGTTTCGTAAATCAACCGTTTGGACAAATATTAAGCGAATTGCGTAATTGGTTTGATAAGATATTGTCGGGTGCTGAAAAGGCATGGCAAATATGGTTGCAGGATCATGCCGAGTCCTTGCCGTTTTACCCTGAGAACGCGCCTGACCTGAACTATACTTTTACTCAGTTTGATGTGGAAATGCCTTACAAACCCGGTGATTTTACGCAGATTAATGCGCAGCTGAACGAAGTGATGGTGGCAAGGGCGGTCAGACTTTTAAACCCTCAAAAAGGGGAGCGGATTGCCGATCTGTTTTGCGGTTTGGGCAATTTTAGTTTGCCGCTGGCGAAAAGTGGCGCATCGGTTGTCGGTATTGAAGGCGCTGATTATTTGGTAGATAGGGCAGGGGAAAATGCCCGCCTGAATCGTTGTGCTGAGAATATGACGTTTTCTGTTGCCGACTTGTTCGATACCGATGAAAAGACTGTTGAGTCATGGGGGCAATTTGACAAGATGCTACTGGATCCGCCGAGAAGTGGGGCTTATGCTGTTGTCAAATCGCTACATAAGCCGTTTTTTCCCAAAAAGATAGTATATGTTTCATGCAATCCATCAACATTTGCACGAGATGCCGGTGTCTTGGTTGATAAGGGCTATAAGTTTAAGGCGGCGGGAATCATGAATATGTTTGCACAAACCTCGCATGTTGAATCCATCGGTGTGTTCGAGTTGTAAATTGGTATCAAGTCCTTTATGTGAGTAGGGTTTTTAATGTAAAAATGAGTGCATTCATGTTATCATCATTCGTTTGGGGAATGAATAACGTTGAAGTTGCGTGTAAAGCAACAGATGTTAATAAATGCAGTTTGCAGCACAAGACCGGGAGGTGTTCTTGAACTATCAACTTTTAACTATTTTTTTGCTGGTGCTTTTTTTGCTGGTGTTGTTTTTTGTTCGTCATAAACAAAGTAACAATTCAGACAAACAAAGCGCACATGCATCAAAAAGCGGCCGTACATCTGCTGCTCATACAGCCTCCTCTGAGGATGGAAACGACTGGATTGAGAAGGTCAACCAGACAGTTTCCAATGCGGATAATCAAGACTGGGAATGGGGTGGAAGTGGCTCAAACGATGCAACAGCTTCTATCTCCGCACAAGAAGTCGATCCGTTGACCGAATATCAGGTTTATAAACAGTTCGGCTATGAGAGTAAGGCTGCAGAGTCTTTGGCCGGTTATCTCAATACTTTGGAAGACGGTGCTCCGGAAAAGCTGGTTCATGAATTAATTGGTTTGAATCTGCGAGTTGGCAATATCGATATGCTGGCGGATACGCTTGAGCGCCATAGTGCTTCCCTTTCTGAAGACAGCGTAGCCGAATACCTGAAAGCCGGTCTGGCTTTGGATTCTACCAACCTACGCCTGCGTGTTTTCGCCGAGCATCATCTCGGTTGGAATATGCAGGAAGTGGACCGTCAAATTGGCGAGCAAAGCGGTTTGGAAGTTTCTTCCGACGAGCATATTGCCTTTGAGAACGATTCGGCTGAACGCATTGTCGTGCCAGGTATGGGCAAACGTGCGCCTATCGTATTAGGCAAGAAAGACTTTGGCGAAATCAGCCCTGAAGAGATGGGCGCGGTTATTGGTTTTGCCAAACCGGAACGTAGTGCAAAAATCCTGAAAGACAAGATCAGCTACGAGACTGCTTTGCATCAATACAACAAAGCAATCCAAACTTCTGCGAAGCCTGCTGGTCTCATTATCGATGCCTTGCGTCTGGATTATCAGAATGAAGAAGTAGGGCAGTTTGCCAAGCATCTGTGGAAGCTTTACCACTCTTTGGGTCAATATGGCCGTCAAGTAAAAGAACGTATGCTTGGCTGGGGTTATAGCCTTGGTTATCACGAAATTTTTGATGATTTGGAAAAAGGGCCGTCTGAACAGCAAATTAAAGAGATTGGCTTAAAACGCGGGTATATTCAGCCAAGTTCTTTGCAGATGAAAGCCAAATATCGTGAGTTGGTTCAAAAAGACTCTTCGGTTATCAGCGCCAGCTCTTCACCTGCTGATGAAGCTCTGAAAGAAGTGGAATCTTTGTTAGCCTACGGTCAGTTGGATTTGGCCATCGGTACTTTGGAACAGGCTGTTTTGCGGTATCCACAGGAATCGCAGTTGTACATTATCTTGTTTGATTTGTACGAACGCGTTGAAGATTGGGGACGTTTGGAACAATTTCTGCGCTTGTTGCGCGAGCGTGTTGTCAGCCTGCCTGAAGAGGTTGTCTTGGCAATGAGCCGTCTCTTGCAACGAATGAACCAATATTCAAAAAAATAAGATAATCGTAGAAAGTACGAGTGATGAATAATCATTTACCAAAAATTAAAACCATACGGGTTATGTTACAGGAGATGGGTGAGCAACAGCAGGCGGTATTCCGTATGGCATTTAAAATGCACAATACGACGAATTACGTCATCGTTTCTCCTGATTCTGATGAAAGACCGGATTTGGTATTGGTTGATACCGATACTCCGGCAGGTGTAGAAGCTTGGAAAGAGTCGAAGAAAACTTATCCGCAAGTGCCTGTGGCAATGTTTTCTTCTGAATTGCCAACCGTAACGACTCCTTATTTGGCTAAACCGGTTAAATTCGATACCTTGTTTCCTGTTTTGCGCAGCCTGGCTCAGGGCGGGAATGTTTTTGAGCCGTCTGAACAACAAGCGGCTGAAGAGAATAAAAGACAATCCAATTCCGATGGTACAAGAAAAGCAACCATTCGCCGATTTAATCCAAATAAAGGCTTGTTGGGCGCGCTGAAATTTGCCAGTCAAGGACACCAAGATATTGCTGTCTTGCATGAAGGCAAGCCGATATTAATCGTGTTTCCTAGTATCCAGAGAGTGCTGTTGACAGTCAGTGCCAATGAGTTGGAGAAATTGTGTAAGAACGATAACTTGGCTGTTGTGTGTAAGGCTGTTCCTGATAATCCTCAATGGAAAGAAAAAGCCAAAGTCACCATTATGTCATGCTTGTGGCAAATGGCTATTTGGACTGCATCAGGCCGTCTGATTTATCCGATGACGCCGCAAACTGTCTTTACACTCAAGCGGTGGCCAAACTTAACCCGTTTGGCGCATGTTCCGGAATCTATGCGTTTGTCGGCATTTCTGACGAAAACATCTGTTAATCTGAACATCCTCTATAAAGTCATGCCTTTAGAAATGCCTGATATTTTGAATTATTTATCGGCAACATATCTGACAGGCTTTTTAGCGACAGATACAGAGTTTGCAACTGATGCGAACAATACGCCTTCGTTGAACGAACAGATTGATGTGAATAGCAAAGACGTACCTGAAACAGCGATGAGCAAAGAGGCTCAAAAAATTGCCGGTCCGTCGAAAGAACAACCTCGCGGCCTGTTGCAACGCCTGATGCGTAAGTTGCTGGGCAAATCGTAAAGGACACGTCATGAAAGAAAATAAAATTATCTTTACCGGTCCTGTCGGCGTAGGTAAAACCACTGCAATTTCAGCTTTATCTGATGAACCGCCGGTTCAAACCGATGCATCCGCATCCGATATGACACTTGTCCGCAAGGGGTACACGACTGTGGCAATGGACTACGGTGTCATTCATTTGGATGAGGAAACCAAGGTTCACCTTTATGGTACGCCTGGTCAGGAGCGTTTTAATTTCATGTGGGAAATTCTGAGCCAAGGCAGCATGGGCTTGGTACTTCTTTTAGATAATACAAGAAGTAACCCATTGAAAGACTTGCAATTTTTCTTGGATGCATTCCGGGAGTTGCTGAAAAAAGCGCCTCTGGTTGTAGGGGTAACGAAGATGGATATCCGATCCTTACCAAGCGTGGATGTTTATCAAAAGTATTTAGCACAGAATAATTTTAATGTACCGGTTTTTGAGATTGATGCGCGTCGAGAAGACGATGTAAAACAATTGGTTACTGCCATGTTGTTCTCAATTGACCCCGGATTAGAGGTATAAGATGGAAGCGACACTCTCTTTACAAGCAAATTTATATCCTAAGATTACACCGGCGGGTGCGTATTATGCTGTTTCAAGTGATACGCCCAGTGCCAGCAGAACTTTATTGTATGGTCTGTTGCGTGCAGAGCCGTCTGAAACCATCAGCAGTGAAAAACTTTTGGCGTGGGCAGACACCAGCGATATCAATACCGCTTTAAACCTGTTGTATCGTCTCCAACGCTTGGAGTTTTTGTACGGTGATGAGGAAATCAGCACAGAGGACATCCATCTGACTGACGAACAATTACCGACATTATTGGAACAGTTGTCTAATTCTGGCAAAGCTTTGTTGGCTGATGAAAACGGTTTGTATTTTGCCAATGCTAATTTCCATCATGAGGCAGCAGAAGAATTGGGCCTTTTGGCGAGCGAAGTGGCCAAAATGGAAGACAATCACCGTCTTTTGATTCGCAATAACCTGCATATCAATAATAGCGCATGGGGTATTTGTGATCCTTCAGGCCAAAGTGAATTGACCTTTTTCCCTCTGTATATTGGCATGACCAAGCTGATTTTGGTAATTGGCGGAATGCCTGACTTAAATAAAGAGGCTTTTGTTACTTTGGTTAAAGTGCTGTACCACCGATACGGCAGCCGTTGATTTTTGCCTGACCGATATTTATTTTAGAATGGAGCGACTATGCAACAACTATTAATCTCTGTATTAAGCGATTTGAACAATACCTCTGCTGATATCACTGCTTCTGCAGTTATTTCTACAGACGGCCTGCCGATCGCAACCATGCTGCCTTCCCACCTGAATGCAGACCGTGTAGGTGCGATGTCAGCAACGCTTTTGGCATTGGGCAATCGTTCCGTACATGAGCTGGCTTGCGGTGAGTTGGATCAGGTAATGGTTAAAGGTAAAAATGGCTATATTCTGTTGAGTCAAGCAGGTGAAAATGCAGTATTGGCATTGATGGCAAAAGAAAGCGGTAAATTGGGCTTGATTTTGTTGGATGCGAAACGTGCGGCTAAACAAATTTCTGAAATCTTATAAAATTTTTATAAATTAAAAAGATATAAAAATATTTTTGTTTTTATATAGATTGTTGCTTGACAGGCTTCTGATATTTTCTATATAATTTCATCTTTAATTCCCCGATAGCTCAGTCGGTAGAGCGACGGACTGTTAATCCGCAGGTCCCTGGTTCGAGCCCAGGTCGGGGAGCCAGATTTGAAAACCACCATCTTGTATGGTGGTTTTTATTTTATCTATTGGTTAATATTTTAAGATATTTTGATGATAATTGATTAAATGATTACACTTAATTCATCAGCCTTTATAGGAACAAATCATTAAGGTTACACCACAACCATCCATGTGAAAAGTGGAAAAGAGTTTTGGAAAGCTATAAATCGTAGCAATCCAAAAGATAAAACAATTTATGAAGTAAAATAATTTATGAAAGGTTAAAAATGATTTACTCAGCAAAGCTAAAAAAAATGGATGAAACAATTGAGGAATTTGCATATTTTTCTATAGAAAATAACGATCTATATTGTTTCCTTAATTGTTGTCCAATGGCTATTGAAGTAAATAAAGTTTACAATGTGGAACTTGACTATTTCATTATTGATGAATTTATATTGGAAGAGGTTAATACAGATGAATCTGTTATTATTCCTTTTGAAAGAATAGGTGATAGTACACAATATAAGATAACAGGTAGGCTAGATGGCAATACATTTACAGCTGGAAATATTTGCTTTGAAGATGATGCTCTTCAATTAGAATATTCTTATTTAGATGGCAGATTAATTACTTTAACTGTATGGAGATTAAGTATATCCGTAATTTCTGAAAGAATATAATCGTTATATTTTCTAAGAAAATTATTGTCTATATAAACCGTGTCGTCTGAAAAAATCCCAATTTTCAGACGGCTTGAGACCTTAGTAAAAAAACCTAAGTTTTTACCCAGGCATTTAGGGAATTCCTTATAAGAATCTTCTTTCAGCAAACCGAACAAACTATGATCAACAAATACATCGACCGATTCCTTTTGTTAAAGCTGGAGAAAGTGATTGATTGGCAGCTGTAGGCTGTTTTTAAAAGAAAATATGCTGTCAGACTTTGCCTTTCTTTCGTCAAACTGATAAACTGTTTGCCATTATTGTTGACCGAGGCATAAATTTTTCATGAAAGACGCAGAGCAGAGTAGTTGTTATACCGCTTCTTTCCCTTTATTTATGCCCGAAATTTGGCAGTCTGTCCGTTTTAAGCGGAACGGCTGCCTTTTTGTATTTTAAAGGAACGCAATCATTATGGATTTCAGTTGGTTGGCCGAGCCGCATACTTGGATAGGCTTTGCCACGCTTCTGGTGTTGGAAGTTGTTTTAGGTATTGATAACCTTGTTTTCGTAGCGATTTTGGCAAACAAGGTCAAACCGTCGCAACGGGATAGGGCGCGGATAACGGGCTTGGGTTTGGCTGTCGTTATTCGGATTTTCATGCTGGGCTTTATGGCGCACATCATGACGCTGACGCGTCCTTTGTTTGAACTGGGTGGCTTGGAGATTTCCGGCAAAGACATGATTATGTTTGCCGGCGGTATTTTCCTGCTTTATAAAGCGACTACCGAGCTGCACGAACGCCTTGAAGGCCACAATCAATTTGCGGTTGCTGAAGGGCAGAAGAAGCATTCTTCTTTTTGGGGCGTTGTGGCGCAAATCTTGATTTTGGATGCGGTTTTCTCTATCGATTCTGTTATTACGGCAGTGGCGATGGTGGATCATATTGTGGTGGCAATGGGGGCGGTTGTTGTGGCGATGACTGTGATGATTTCTGCCAGCAAACCGTTGACTGCCTTTGTGGACAAGCATCCGACCGTTGTGATGTTGTGTCTGGGTTTCTTGTTGATGATTGGTTTCAGCCTGATCGCGGAAGCCTTCCATTTCCATATTCCGAAAGGCTATTTGTATGCGGCGATCGGCTTCTCGATTTTGATCGAACTGTTTAATCAGGTTTCGCAAAAGAATGCCCGCAAAAATGACTACATCAGTACCTCTTGGCGTAAGCGTACCGCTGAAAATGTGTTGGGCATGATGGGTATCCGCGAAAGCATTTTGGCAAAAGCAGGCGATAACGGCGGTGATGACGAGCATTTTGAAGAAAACGAAAAATCCATGATTCGCAGCGTGCTGACTTTGGCGGAGCGTCCGATTATGGGCGTGATGATTCCGCGTCGGGAAATCGAGAAATTGGATATTTCCCAAAGTCGGGAAGAACAAAATGCGCAGTTGAAAAATACGCCGTATAGCCGTTTGTTGGTTGTTGGTAAGGCAGGTGTAGATGAGCCTTTGGGCTATATCAGTAAAAAAGATTTGCTGAACCAGCTGCTTGAATCGGGTGAAATCAATATTCAGACGGCCTTGCGCCAGCCATTAATTTTGCCGGACAGTACGACAGCGTTGAATGCGATTGAATTGTTCCGTCAAAGCAGCGCGGATTATGCCTTGGTGGTGGATGAATTTGGTGCGGTGTTGGGTATGGTGACCATGAAAGATTTGTTGGAAACCATTGCCGGTGAATTCCCCGAAGAATTCGAGCGTGAGGAAGAAGAGGCTGCTCCAGCCAGTCAGGATGAAACGCTGTCTGTGGATGGTGCATTGGAGTATGTGGAATTGGCTTCCCAGTTAAATCTGCCTGCTCAAGAGGAAGACGCGGACTTTCATACTGTTGCCGGTTTGATTATGGAAGAATTGCAAAGTATTCCTGATGTGGGTGATTTCATCGATTATCATGGCTGGCGTTTTGAAGTGGTTGAGAAGGACGGACAACGGATTGCCCGTGTAAAAATCAATCGTTTGCCGGAAGAAGAATAAGTAAAAGCTAATATAGTAAAGGCCGTCTGAAAATGTCCAGACGGCCTTTTTATTTATCCGACTTTAGTTACCGTAATGTCCCGAGCCTAAAATTCGGTATGAATGTGCGCCCGTCGCATGGTAGGGATTGCTTGGAACTTGATTGCACCAACAGGCTGCAAGCCAGGCAAAAGCGGCAGCTTCAACCCATTGCGGGTCAAGATGGAGCTTGGCTGTGCTGTGCAATTTGGTGTCGGGAGAAAACAGGGTTTCCAAGTCTTGCATCAAAACCGGATTGCGGATGCCGCCACCGCAGATATAAAGATGATGAATCGCCGGAGCAGCTTGTTTGGTCGCGTCAAAAATAGTTTGTGCAGTATAAAAGACCAATGTGCGTATCGCATCTTCCGGCTTTTCATTACCTTTCAGACGGCCTTGAAGCCAGCCTAGGGAAAACAATTCTCGGCCTGTGCTTTTCGGATAAGGGCGGCTGAAGTAAGGATGATCGAGCAGGGAAGCGAGCAGGTCAGGGAGGATTTTGCCTTGTGCGGCTTTTTCCCCGTTTTTGTCGTAAGGCTGCTGCCAGATATGTTGCATCCATGCATCCATCAGCATATTGCCGGGGCCGGTATCGAAGCCGAAAGAAGGGCTGTCGGGCGGGAGGATGCTGATATTGGAAATGCCTCCAATGTTGAGTACGGCTCGGGTTTCATTCGCATCTTGAAATAGCGCTTCGTGAAAAGCGGGGACGAGGGGCGCACCTTGACCGTTGCAGGCAAGGTCGCGGCTGCGGAAGTCGCCGACCGTGAAAATGCCGGTCAGTTCGGCTAACAGGGAGAGGTTGACCAGTTGAATGCTGTAACCGTGTTCAGGCGCATGGCGGATGGTTTGTCCGTGGCAGCCGATCGCGGCAATGTCTTTGGCCGACAGGTTTTGTTCTGCCAATAGTTGTTGGACGGTTTGGGCGTATAGGCGGCTGAGTGTTTGCGCCAGGATATTGCTTCTGTGCAATTCATTTTCGCCTATGTCTTGCAGTGCCAACAATTCTTGGCGCAGGCCGTCTGAATAGGGTAGAAAGCTGTGGGCAACGGCTTGTTGCCATTGCTTGCCCTGCATTTGAATCAGTACGGCATCGGCACCGTCCATGCTGGTTCCTGACATGATGCCGATATAGTATTGGGGTTGCATTTCGGTTACAGAAAGAGAAGGTAAAACGACATTTTAACGCCTTTTGACGTTTTTACGGGAATTTCGGCATTTAATGTAAATAGTTGGTGCAAGAAAGATTACAAAAAGGTTAAAATAACGCGACTCAACATGTTTTCCAAAAGGAAACTTTCCATGGCTCAAACTCAGTCGAGTGCGAACTTGAAGCTGATTAATACGGTTTTTGCCGCTATGCTTGTGAGCATGGTCGGCTATTTTATTTATTGGGGTTTGGGTTATACCCACTACAACCACTCCGGCCTGTTTATCCTTGCTACCTTTTTCGGCGTCTTCATGGCGTTTAATGTGGGTGGCAACGATATTGCCAACTCTTTCGGTACAAGTGTTGGCTCCGGCACATTGACCATTCCGCAAGCTTTGCTGATTGCGGCAGTATTTGAAGTCAGCGGCGCAGTGATTGCCGGTGGCGAGGTAACAGATACCATCCGTAAGGGTATTGTCGATTTGAATGGCATGCATCTGGATCCGATGCAGTTTGTCTTTATTATGATGTCTGCGCTTTTGGCTGCGGCATTGTGGCTACTTTTTGCATCGCGCAAAGGTCTGCCGGTTTCTACGACACACGCCATTATCGGCGGTATCGTCGGTAGCGCCCTGTGTATGGCAGCATTGAACGGTGTGGATTCCGTTGCGCTGATTCAATGGGACAAGTTGGGCGAAATTGCCTTGTCTTGGATTTTGTCTCCGGTATTGGGCGGTATCGTTTCCTATCTATTGTTTTCACGAATTAAGAAAAACGTTTTGGACTACAACTCTTGGGCCGATAATACGCTCAAAGGCATCAAGTTTGAGAAGAAAGCCTATAAAGAAGAACACCGCCTGTTTTTTGAAGCCTTGAGTGAATCTGAAAAAGTCGAATACGCCACCAAAATGGCGCACGATGCCCAAATTTATGATGAGCCGGACTTTGATCCTGAAGAATTACAGTCTGAGTATTATCGCGGTCTGCACCGCTTTGACAGCCGTAAGGGCGAAGTAGATTCTTACAAAGCCCTGCATTCCTGGGTACCGTTTATTGCTTCTGTCGGCGGTATGATGATTGCGGCCATGTTGATTTTCAAAGGTCTGAAAAATCTGCATTTGGGTATGAGCAACGTCAACAGCTTCCTGACCATTTTCATGATCGGCGCGGCTATTTGGATGGGTACGTTTGTATTCGCCAAAAGTTTGAAACGCAAAGATTTGGATAAATCGACTTTCCAAATGTTCTCATGGATGCAGGTATTTACCGCTTGCGGTTTTGCATTCAGCCATGGTGCAAACGATATTGCCAATGCGATTGGTCCGTTTGCCGCGATTATGGATGTGTTGCGTACCAACAGCATTACTGCCCAAAACGCCGTGCCGCCGATTGCCATGTTGACTTTCGGTATCGCTTTGATCGTCGGCTTGTGGTTTGTCGGCAAAGAAGTGATTAAAACCGTAGGCACCAGCTTGGCAGAAATGCACCCCGCGTCAGGCTTCTCAGCAGAGCTTTCTGCCGCCGCCGTCGTGATGGCCGCATCATTTATGGGCTTGCCTGTTTCCAGTACCCATATTTTGGTGGGTGCCGTTTTGGGTATCGGCTTGGTTAACCGCAATGCCAACTGGAAATTGATGAAACCGATCGGCCTTGCTTGGGTTATTACCTTGCCTGCCGCTGCCGTTTTGTCTGTTGTCAGCTATTTGGTTTTGCAAGCCGTGTTTTAATTGATTATTTTATTTCAAAAGGCCGTCTGAAAGATATTTCAGACGGTTAATTTTGTAAGGTATAAATTTTAGTTTGTTTTAACGATGTATAAATCATGCTGTTCAATGTTTGAACTGATATAAGAATAATCAAGGTAATAGAGAAATACCTTATTGGGAATATCTTAGCAAAGATTTTGGTTTCAAAACTTGGCTTGGTGAGGGAAAAAGCTATTTTTAATCAGTCTACTATAAGGTTAAGGCAATAAAAAAGCCCCAATTCATCGATGTTAAAGATGTCGTATTGAATTGGGGTCTCTATTTATTTAGTGCAAGCCTTATCAGGCCGTCTGAACATTATTCGGCAGCTTCGTTGGTCTCCGCTTGTACAGGAGCCGCTTCTGTTTCAGCGGTAGCCTTAGCGGCTTGGCGTTCGGCTTGTGCAGCTAATGCCTGTTGAACGGCTGGGTGCTGTTGGGCGATGGTTTGTTCTTCTGCGCTGACTTCGCCTTTGAAGCGGTTGTTCAAGTCAAAACGTTTGCCGCCGCGAGCCAGGGCTTTCAGATAGCGTGGACGGCGGCAGTGGTTGGCCAGTACGCGTGCAATCAGTGCAGGGTCGTATTGGGGTAGGGCGGCAACCAAGTCTTGGTCGATGCCAACGGCCAACGGTTTGAATCGTTTGAAAACATCATATTTGCCGTAAATGTGGTCGGCAATCATGTCTGTCTGTTTTTTCTTGCTCATGGTTTGGACGGCAGATTTCAGCGCAGCGCCCAAAGCGGTTTCTTGTGCCATTGCGGTTGTATTCCTCTAATATAAATCCGTATTTTCGTCATACGGCAATAAGGTGCTATTGTAGTATAAAGACTGTGATTTGGCTAAATTTTTCTGAGAATATTCAGAAATAAACGGTTATTTTTCCAATTTGGCAATGTCCGGTGTATTAACCTGAACATCGGCATTTTGCGCACGATGGCGTAAGGCGTGGTCGATCAAGACCAATGCCAGCATGGCTTCTGCAATCGGAGCGGCGCGTAATCCGACGCAGGGGTCGTGGCGGCCGTGTGTGGCAAGCTCGACAGGGTTGCCCTCTATATCAATACTGCGGCGCGGTGTGGCGATGGAACTGGTCGGTTTGATGGCAATATTTACATGAATGTTTTGTCCGGTGCTGATGCCGCCCAAGATGCCGCCTGAGTGGTTGGATAGAAAACCTTGTGGCGTGAGCTCGTCACCGTGTTCGCTGCCACGTTGCGTTACGCTATTAAAACCTGCGCCGATTTCCACACCTTTGACAGCATTGATGCCCATCATGGCATAGGCAATTTCTGCATCGAGGCGGTCAAAAACAGGTTCGCCCAAGCCGACAGGGACATTGGCTGCTTCGATATGAAGTTTTGCGCCGACAGAATCCAATGATTTGCGCACGCTGTCCATATAGTTTTCCAAGTCCTCAATTTGGCTTTGGTTTGCTGCAAAAAAAGGATTTTGGGAAATATATTCGTAGCCTTCAAACTGGATTTCTTTTTCACCGACTTGGGTAACGTAGGCGGTAATTTCAGTGCCGAATTTTTCTTTCAGCCATTTTTTTGCAACTGCTCCGGCGGCAACGCGGGCAGCGGTTTCGCGGGCGGAACTTCTACCGCCGCCGCGATAGTCGCGTGTACCGTATTTGTGCCAGTAGGTGTAATCGGCGTGACCAGGGCGGAAGCTGGTGGCGATATTGCCATAGTCTTTGCTGCGTTGGTCGGTATTGCGGATTAGGAGGGCAATGGGTGTACCGGTGGTTTTGCCTTCGAATACGCCGGAGAGGATTTCGACTTGGTCGGCTTCGCGGCGCTGGGTAACGTGGCGGCTGGTGCCGGGTTTGCGGCGATCAAGGTCAAGCTGGATATCCGCTTCGCTCAGTTCTAATCCGGGCGGGCAGCCATCAATGATGCAGCCCAAGCCTGCGCCGTGGCTTTCGCCGAAAGTGGTAACGGTAAAGATTTGTCCGAAGGTGTTGCCTGCCATAGGGATACTCTTTTGAAATTGGGTTTGGAAATTTTTTGCTTGTTTGGATAATTCTCAGGCCGTCTGAACAGGGAAACGAGAATCTTTGATTTCGTTTTTACACTTGTTCAGACGGCCTTTTGAGATGACTGCTTAGTTCAATTTGCCGTGGCACTGTTTGTATTTCAGGCCGCTGCCGCAAGGGCAAGGATCGTTGCGGTGAACAATCAGGCCGTTTTGTGCAAGCGCTTCAGGGCTGAAGTCTGTGCCGTCAGGGTCGAACGCTTCGGTAACCAAATCGGTTTGCGATTGGCCGAGCAATTCTTCCATATCAGGCGCATCGGAGTGGACGGTTTGAACATCGCTGACGCTTTGTGCGGCAGTGTGGTCGTATTCACTGTTGCGCTCGATTTGAACGGCGGTCAGCAAAGCGGCAATGTTTTGTTTGATACCGCGCCACAGGTTTTCAAACATGGCGAAAGCTTCGCGTTTGTATTCCTGTTTTGGATTTTTCTGAGCATAGCTGCGCAGATGGATACCTTGGCGTAAGTAGTCCATAGCGGCGAGGTGCTCGCGCCATTGGTTGTCGATAACTTGCAGCATAACATTGCGTTCGAAATCAGACATAGCCTGTTTGCCGACCAATTCGACTTTTTCGGCATATTCGTCTTCGATGCGTTTGATGAGGCGCTCTTTAATGTCTTGGTTGTCCAAAGTGCTGTCTTCTTTCAACCAGCCTTTAATATCGACATGCAGGCGGAAATCGGCGGCAAGTTGGTGCTCTAGTGCCGGAATGTCCCATTGCTCTTCCATGCTGTCAGGCGGGATGTGGTAATCAACCAAGTCGCTGATAACGTCGGCACGGATTTCGCGGGTCAAATCGCTGACGTCTTTAGTCGTCAGGATTTCGTTGCGTTGATGGTAAATCACTTTACGTTGGTCGTTGGCAACGTCATCGTATTCCAAAACCTGTTTACGCATATCGAAGTTGCGACCTTCGACTTTACGTTGCGCGCCTTCGATTTGACGGGTCAGCAGGCCGTGTTCGATGGCAACGCCGCGCTCAGGTGCCAGACGGTTGAGGATGGCGGCGGCACGGTCGAGTGCAAACAGGCGCAGCAATGGGTCTTCAAACGACAGGTAGAAACGGCTGGAGCCTGGGTCGCCCTGACGGCCTGCACGACCGCGCAATTGGTTGTCGATACGGCGGCTTTCGTGGCGTTCTGTACCGATAATGTGCAAACCGCCTGCGGCCACAACTTGGTCGTGTTCGGCTTGCCAACCGCTTTCAAGGGCGGAAATTTGCGCTTGTTTTTGCTGTTCGCTCAGGGTTTCATCGGCATGGATGGCTTCGATTTGATGTTTGAGGTTGCCGCCCAAGACAATATCGGTACCGCGGCCTGCCATGTTAGTGGCAACGGTAATCGCGCCAACTTTACCGGCTTGGGCCACAATCAATGCCTCGCGCTCGTGTTCTTTGGCGTTCAGAACGTTATGCGGCAGACCTGCTTTATGTAATAAGTCAGAAACCAGTTCGGAGTTTTCGATGCTGGTGGTACCGACCAAAACCGGTTGGCCGTTTTTGTGGCATTCGGCAATGTCTTTGACAACGGCTTCAAATTTTTCTTCGGCTGAGCGGAAGATTTGGTCGTTGAAGTCTTTACGTTGTACCGGACGGTTGGTCGGGATGATGACGGTTTCGAGGTTGTAAATGCTTTGGAACTCGAAGGCTTCGGTGTCGGCCGTACCGGTCATGCCAGACAGTTTGCTGTACAGGCGGAAGTAGTTTTGGAAGGTAATAGATGCAAGCGTTTGGTTTTCGCGTTTGATTTCTACGCCTTCTTTGGCTTCAACGGCTTGGTGCAAGCCTTCGGACCAGCGGCGACCGGCCATCAGACGGCCTGTGAATTCGTCCACAATCACGATTTCACCGTCTTGAATGACGTAGTGTTGGTCTTTGTGGAACAGAGTGTGCGCACGTAATGCCGCCATGAGGTGGTGCATCAGGGAAATATTGGCGGCAGAGTAGAGCGAATCGTTTTCCTGTAATAAGCCCATTTGGGTCAGGATTTGCTCGGCGTGTTCGTGACCGGCTTCGCTCAGAATAACTTGGTGTGCTTTTTCGTCCACCCAGTAATCGCCTTCGCCTTCTTCGGTTTCTTGGCGGATAAGGTGGGCCGGAACGGCATCCATTACGCGGTAGAGCTGGATGTTGTCATCTGCCTGGCCGGAAATAATCAGCGGCGTACGCGCTTCGTCGATCAGAATAGAGTCCACTTCGTCGACAACGGCAAAGTTCAATTCGCGCTGAACTTTGTCGTATTGGTCGGTAACCATATTGTCGCGCAGGTAGTCGAAGCCGAACTCGTTATTTGTACCGTAAGTAATGTCGGCACCGTAAGCGGTTTGGCGTTCGAAAGGTTGCAAATCGGCTACGATCACGCCGACGCTCAAGCCTAAGAAATTGTACAACGGCTCCATAATGCCTGCGTCACGGGAGGCGAGGTAGTCGTTGACGGTAACGACGTGTACACCTTTTCCTGACAATGCATTCAGGTAAACGGCAAGGGTGGCCACCAATGTCTTACCTTCACCGGTACGCATTTCGGCGATTTTGCCGTTGTGCAGGACCATACCGCCGATCAGCTGTACATCGAAGTGGCGCATGCCCAATACGCGGCGGGATGCCTCGCGGCAGACGGCAAAGGCTTCAACCAAAATATCATCTAGCGTTTGTCCGTCAGCGAGGCGTTGTTTGAATTCGGCGGTTTTGGCCTGTAAATCTGCGTCGCTCAACGCTTTCATCTGTTCTTCGAGTGCATTGATTTTAGCAACGGATTTACGATATTGTTTCAGCAGGCGGTCGTTGCGGCTGCCGAAGATTTTCTTAGCAATGTTTGTCAGCATGAATAATTCCTGCGCCTTGATATAATAGTGGGCGAAATTGGGATTTTAACACAAGCGCTTGTATAACGCGGTAATGCTGTTTGAAATAAAGGCGGTTTTGCTGTATTTCAATTGTAATTGTTTGGTTAATTTACTGAAAGGCCGTCTGAAATATATGGATTTAGCACAATTGGGCAAGCGCGATCATTTACTGGCGGGCTTGTTGCAACAATCGCAACAATGGCGGAAATTGGATGCAAAAGTCAAAACGGTTTTGCCGGCCAACCTGCATCCGCATTTTCAGACGGCCTGCGTAGAAGACGGAAGATTGGTTTTGCTTGCTGCCAACAATATGGCTGCTTCGCGTTTAAAAATGATCCTGCCTGCCATGTTGCCTAAGTTGCAAGCATTGCATGACGGAATACGCGAAGTGGCGGTCAGGGTGGTCCCAAAACCGCCTCCTCAGCCGAAAACCAACAGCTTGCGATTGAGCGAGGCTGCTTTGGACAGCTTCGATGCAGCTGCGGCCAAATTGGAAGGCAGGCATCCCGAATTGGCAGCGGCATTGGCAGAATTGGTACGCAAGCACAGCCGCTAAAATCATGCTGAATGGGATTATGGTTAATAAATGTTAAAATTTATTTCATTTGACTGATAGCATCTAATACTAAAGAAATACGACCTAAACAGTAACTGTTTTCTTTTAGGTAAACTGATGTAAACTTGGCCTGAAATTTTGATTTCGTGTGAAGTTTGTAGCAAAATAACGCCTGAATTTCTTATCACTCTGCGTGAATAAGTTTAAGTTTGACATTTGCCTTTGTTAATATATTCGCGCGGGTTCTATTAATAGAACTTAACAAGACTCTCATCATTAGGAGATACATCAATGAAAGCTTATCTGGCTCTGATTTCCGCTGCCGTTATCGGCTTGGCTGCATGCTCTCAAGAAGCTGCAAAACCTGCTGAAGCACCTGCTGCTTCCGCTGCTTCTGAAGCTGCTCCTGCAGAAACTACTGCACCTGCCGATGCCGCTCCTGCCTCTGAAGCTGCTCCAGCCGATGCTGCCGCCGCTCCTGCTGCCGGCAACTGCGCAACTACTGTTGAAGCCAACGACGCTATGCAGTTCAACACTAAAGAAATCCAAGTAAGCAAAGCTTGTAAAGAATTCACCATCACTTTGAAACACACCGGTACCCAACCTAAAGAAAGCATGGGTCACAACATCGTCATCGGTAAAGCCGAAGACATGGACGGTATTTTCAAAGACGGTGCCGGTGCTGCTGCAACTGACTACGTTAAACCTGACGACGCACGCGTTGTTGCCCACACCAAACTGGTTGGCGGCGGCGAAGAAGCTTCCCTGACTCTGGATCCTGCTAAATTGGCTGGCGGCGAATACAAATTCGCTTGTACCTTCCCAGGTCACGGTGCTTTGATGAATGGTAAAGTTACTTTGGTTGACTAATCCGCATTAAGCTTAAAAACAGACAGCCTGCCTTGCGCAGGCTGTTTTGTTATAATCTGGAAACATTAATTTAAGAATAAAACCTCAAAACCATGAATCCGTTTGAAACCAAAAGCGTTACTTTTGCCGAACCCATTGAAATGCTGTACGCCTGTCATGGCAAAGTGCGCCGTTTCTGCAGCCAGGTTGCCATGTTGTCGGACTATATTGCCGAAAACGGCTGCAATCAAATCGTTTTGCAAACCATCCGCCAGATTGCCCAATATTTTAATGTTGCCGCGCCGTTGCACCATGAAGACGAAGAGGAAAATTTCTTCCCGCTTCTATTGCAATATGCGCCGCAAGCTCAAGAAAGCGTTGACGAGCTGTTGCGCCAACATATCAGTCTGCACAACAACTGGGACGGCGTAGCGGCTGAATTTGCCAAGCTTGAAGCGGACAACGCCTATGTCCCCGATGCGGAAACGTTCAAACGCTTTGTCGCGGGATATGATGTTCATCTGGCGATTGAAGAGCCGCTGTTTGATATGGGCAAAACCTTTATCCCCAAAGAAAAACTGACCGAAATCGGTGAAATTATGGCCGCACGTCGCCGCAAATAAGGTCGTCTGAAACAATCGTCTTAAGGAATACACTATGCTGACCCCAAAAAGTTGCGATTTGTTCAATATCCCTTTTTTCCAGTTTTCCCAGCTTAAAAAATACCAGCCTGAAAGCATTCCGCAAATCAAGGCAGACTATAAAGAAAACTGGCAGGTATGGCAGCAGCTAATCCAGCAGGTTGCCGCCGAATTGGGTGCACCGTTTGCGCCGCCGCATATCGAACGCTGGTGTAACGGCTGGCAGGTACGCGCTCATTTTTTTGCCTATTTTAAATACGAACAATATAAAAATTCCGCAGCGATTTTATCGATTTTGCTCAACCGCCGCCGTTTGAGCGTCAGCTTGGACTGGCATTGCTATAAAGCCGATGTCTCCCCCATTGCGCTGCCTGATTACAACCGCTGGCTGGATAATTTTGACACTGAAAAATACGCTTCATTCGATATGTGGCACGGTGCGGAAAGCGAATATGACGACTACCGCACCGTCGCCCAACAAAGCGACGGCGATAGAAAGCTTCGAGACGACAAAGATTTCTTCTGTATCGGGAAGCACATCGAACGCAATGATTTGGGCAAGCAGGATGTTGCGAAATGGATAGCGGAAACAGTGGAAGAATTACTGCCGCTTTATGAAGCTTGCCATGGAAAATAACTCAGAATACCGAAAGGCAGACTGCCTATTCAGTATCTTCAAATAAACTCAAGGCCGTCTGAAAATTATATTCAGAACGTTTCAGACGGTCTGTTTCTCAAAGTGAACAAATATGACCGAAACTCAATCCCTAGAGCTTGCCAAAGAGCTGATTTCCCGCCCATCCGTTACCCCCGACGACCGGGATTGCCAAAAACTGCTTGCCGAACGCCTGCACAAAATCGGTTTTGCGGCTGAAGAACTCCATTTCGGCGACACCAAAAACATCTGGTTTCGACGCGGCACGAAAGCCCCCGTCGTCTGTTTTGCAGGGCATACCGACGTTGTACCGACAGGCCCTGTTGAAAAATGGGATTCGCCCCCGTTCGAGCCGACCGAGCGCGACGGAAGATTATACGGGCGCGGCGCGGCGGATATGAAAACCAGCATCGCCTGTTTCGTTACCGCCTGCGAACGCTTCGTTGCCGAATATCCCGATCATCAAGGCAGCATTGCGCTTCTGATTACTTCCGACGAAGAGGGCGACGCGCTGGACGGCACGACCAAAGTCGTCGATGTGTTGAAAGCGCGCGACGAGCTTATCGACTACTGCATCGTCGGCGAACCGACCGCCGTGGACAAATTGGGCGATATGATTAAAAACGGCCGGCGCGGCTCGCTGTCGGGCAATCTGACTGTCAAAGGCAAGCAAGGCCATATTGCCTATCCGCATTTGGCAATCAATCCCGTCCATACTTTTGCACCGGCCTTGTTAGAGTTAACGCAGGAAGTCTGGGACGAAAGCAACGAATACTTCCCGCCGACCAGTTTCCAGATTTCCAATATCAACGGCGGCACAGGCGCGACCAACGTCATTCCGGGCGAGCTGAACGTCAAATTCAATTTCCGTTTCTCTACCGAGTCCACCGAAGAAGAGCTGAAACAACGCGTCCACGCCATTTTGGACAAGCACGGCGTGCAATACGATTTGCAGTGGTCTTGCTCAGGTCAGCCGTTTTTAACTCAGGCAGGAAAACTGACCGACGTGGCACGCGAAGCCATTGCCGAGATTTGTGGTGTTGAGGCCGAATTGTCCACCACCGGCGGCACTTCGGACGGACGCTTCATCAAAGCCATTGCCAAAGAACTCATCGAGTTAGGCCCGTCTAACGCGACCATCCACCAAATCAATGAAAACGTGCGGCTGGACGATATTCCGAAGTTGTCGGCGGTGTATGAAGGTATATTGAAACGCCTGTTGAAGTGAAAAGGCCGTACCGTAGGCTTTGAAAAACGATAGGGCGATACGATTCTTTTGCTCTTTCGGTTTTCTCTTAAGTTATCGATAATTGAACAAGGCAAAATATGATTACTCTGCCTTCTTTAAACGAGCTTCCATTAAAGTGGAATGAAATCCGCGAGCGACTGGAAACCTATTTTCCCACCGACCTCGAAACCCTGATGTATGAATGTTTGACGGAACACGAAGCCAAGCAGTTCGAGCAGGATTTTATTGACCGTATCGGCTGCACGCCCGAAGAATATGTCCGTATCCGCCGAGCCATCCGTCTGTTGGAAACGCGTTATCCTGATAGTCCGAACGAACTGACTGCGGCCGCGGTTGCCACGTCGTTGGGCGAGATGTTGGCGGTGTTCGGCAGTAAGGGTTTGTGTCTGCTGGAATTTGTCGGGCAGAAACATATGGAACAGGAAATCATGGCTGTCCAAAAAGCTTTGCGTGGGCAGTTTATTTTTCAAGAAAATGAGCAAACGCAACTTTTACGCCAAGAATTGGATTTATACTTCCAAGGCCGTCTGAAAGTTTTTGCGACACCTTTGGAAACGATAGGTACAGCCTTTCAGCAGCAGGTATGGAATGCACTGCTGACCATTCCTTACGGCGAAACGCGCAGCTACAAGGAGCAGGCGCAACAGTTGGGTAATCCTAAAGCCATTCGTGCCGTTGCCGCTGCAAACGGGCAGAACAAGGTGTCTATCTTGATTCCCTGCCACCGCGTTATCGGTAGCGACGGTAAGCTGACCGGCTACGCAGGCGGTTTGAACCGCAAACAATCGTTGCTTGCCTTGGAGCGAGGCGAGGTTCAGACGGCCTTGTTTTGAGAGGATAAGAGGCTGCATTAGGGGCAGGCTTCGCACGCTGAAAAATTGAGTTGCAGAAGGTCGGGGAAGCCCGGAAAAATCTGCATGGAGAAAAATGTTGGGCAATGCCCACGCTAGAAAAAGAGAAATAAGACATGAGCCTGAAAAACCGCCATTTTTTAAAACTTTTGGATTTTACGCCGGAAGAAATTACCACCTATCTCGACCTTGCAGCCGAATTGAAGGCTGCTAAAAAAGCAGGGCGCGAAGTGCAGCGGATGAAGGGGAAAAACATTGCTCTGATTTTCGAGAAAACATCAACCCGCACCCGTTGCGCGTTTGAAGTGGCCGCACGTGATCAAGGTGCAGGGGTAACTTATCTGGAGCCGTCTGCCAGCCAAATCGGGCATAAGGAAAGCATTAAGGATACGGCGCGTGTTTTGGGGCGGATGTTTGACGGTATCGAATATCGCGGCTTTGGACAGGATGTGGTGGAAGAGCTGGCCAAGTATGCAGGCGTACCTGTATTCAATGGTTTGACCAACGAGTTCCACCCGACTCAAATGCTAGCTGATGCGCTGACGATGCGTGAGCATAGCAACAAACCTTTGAACCAAATTGCGTTTGCCTATGTCGGCGATGCGCGTTACAACATGGCCAATTCGTTGCTGGTGTTGGCTGCGAAACTGGGCATGGACGTGCGTATCGGTGCGCCGAAAAGCCTGTGGCCGTCTGAAAACATTATCGAGACGGTGCAGGCTATTGCCAAAGAGACCGGTGGACGCATTCTGTTGACGGAGAATGTGCAGGAAGCCGTAAAAGGCGTGGATTTTATCCATACCGATGTGTGGGTCAGCATGGGCGAGCCTAAAGAGGCTTGGCAGGAGCGTATTGATTTGCTGAAAGGTTACCGAGTTACGCCCGAATTAATGGCCGCTGCTGAAAATCCGCAAGTCAAGTTTATGCATTGCCTGCCTGCTTTCCATAATCGCGAAACTAAAGTCGGCGAATGGATTTATGAGACATTCGGCCTGAATGGTGTGGAAGTAACGGAAGAAGTCTTTGAAAGCGAAGCCAGTATTGTGTTTGATCAGGCAGAAAACCGGATGCACACGATTAAAGCGGTGATGGTAGCGGCATTGGGCGATTGATTTTGGCGCTCAACGCTGCTTACTGCTCCATTTAATAGAGATTAAATAAAGGCCGTCTGAAAGAAAGACTTTCAGACGGCCTTGTCGTTTGCTTGGGGTTTATTGCCAAATCAGAACTTTGGGTTCGGGCGTTACTTGATAGCCTTCTTTACGTAGCAGTTCGATTAAGCCTTTTTCGCTGGGTAAATGGGCAATACCGACGGCAAAGAGGGTGCTTTGTTTGGCCGATTGCTTGCGGATTTCAGGCAGCCATGCCAAGTTGCGGCGGATCAGAAGGTCGTTTTTCAGCCAATCGGACATGGCTTTGGCGTGTTTGGTATCAACAAGTTTGAGGGTGCGCTGTTCGGTTTCTTCCAAAAGTGGGATGAGTTCTTCAAAGCGGCCGTCTGAATAGGCTTGATGGAGTTTTTTGATATCTTCGGTTTCTTCTTTATTGGTTTTAATGCTGGCTTTCAGAAAGTTGAGCATGGTCTCTTCAGGCTGGGCTTTGAAGATCGCGGTAACATCGTCCAAACTTTCCAATGAACCACGCGGCTTATTGATGTCGGCGGCCGCATTGGTCAGCAACATATCTGCACCGGTTTCTGCGCTATATCCTTGGGGAAATGCGCTGCCGGCAAAAACCAATGCTGCCCACGGATGGAGTTTGTCGGCAATTTGGGCAATGGGTCGGCTTTCTTCATTTTTTGAATAGATTTCTTGTAAAAGACGGAAATCTGTTTTGCCAAGCTTGCGACTGAGCGGTTCGGTACTCATGACCTCTTTGAAGTATTTTTGATACATTTTTTTTGTTTCCGGGCTGCTGTCCGGCAATGCGTCAACTTCTGTGGTCAGTTGGTTGGTGGATTGCAACAGTTTGAGGGCATCGGAAGACAAGGTCTGATTGGTTTTCCCCATGTGGATGGTGCCGAGCAGATAGGAATCGGGTTGGCCTTCTTTGCTGATTTTCCAAACATTGCTGGTGAGTTTAGGCTGCTGCCAATTGAGTTCGGCAGGTTTGCTTTCGGGTAAAGTTGCAGCGGGTTTGCAGGTACCTAAGGCGAGGGCGGTAAATGGTATCAGCAGACAGGCAAGCAGTTTTTTCATGTTTTTCCTTATTGTGGTGTGCGGTAGGCAAGAGCAATTTAGAAATCGAGTAGGTTTTGAACTGGATGTTCGCCCGTTTCGGTTTTTTCCAGTTTGCGGTTGCGGATTTTGGCCTTCCTGAGGGATAGAAGGTGCATGACTTGATGCTTTTGGCTGTCGGTCATCTGGAGCCAGTACAAGCGTTCTTCCCGGCTGCGCAGGCAGCCTTTGCAAAAACCTTTGGCATTGGCTTCGCAAACGCCGATGCAGGGGCTGGGAATGGGGAAGAAATCGGGTTGATCCATTTTGTGTTGCTTTTGATGTGAAAAAGGCCGTCTGAAATATAACACATACTTTCAGACGGCCTAAGTGTTTATACAGTTTGCGAGTATTTGGCTTTGGTTTCTTTATGGCGCAGATGGTAGTCGAACACCATAGCGATGTTGCGGATCAGGAAACGGCCCTTCGGCGTAACGGTCAGGCCGTGCGGTTTGAGACGAACCAGACCGAGGGTTTCCAGTTGCTTCATATCTTCCAGTTCCGCTACAAAATAGCGGCTAAACGGAATGCCGAACACGCTTTCGTAAATTTGATAATCAAGCGAGAAGCGGCACATTAAATCCTGAATGATGTTGCGGCGCAAAATATCGTCTTGATTGAGCTGGTAGCCGCGCATAATCGGCAGATGTCCGGCATCGAGTGCGGCGTAATAGGCATCGATGTCGCGCTCGTTTTGGGAGTAGGTGCTGCCGATTTTGCCGATAGAGGATACGCCGATCGCCACCAAATCGCAGTCGGCATAGGTCGAGTAGCCTTGGAAGTTGCGTTGCAGGAAACCTTCTTTGAGGGCGATGGAGAGCTCGTCGTCAGGTTTGGCAAAGTGGTCCATGCCGATGAAAACGTAGCCTCGCTCAGTCAGGGTTTGGACGCAATATTGCAGCATATCGAGTTTTTCTTCGCTTCCAGGTACGACATTGGTGTCGATACGGCGTTGCGGTTTGAAGATATGCGGCAGGTGGGCGTAGTGGTAGAGGGCAAGGCGGTCGGGATCGAGGGATAAGACCGTATCGATGGTGGTTTTGATGCTTTCGGTGTTTTGGTGCGGCAGGCCGTAAATCAAATCGACGCTGACCGATTTAAACCCGGCTTCACGCGCGGCATCAATCACTTCTTTGGTTTCTTCATAACTTTGAATGCGGTTGACAGCTGCCTGCACTTTAGGGTCAAAGTCTTGGATGCCGACACTCATGCGGTTGAAGCCAAGTTTGCCCAATTTGAGGACGGTTTCGCGGCTGACTTTGCGCGGGTCTATTTCGATGGAGTATTCGCCGTTGGGAATCAGCTGGAAGTATTTACGAATCATGTCGAAGACGCGTTCGAGTTGGTCGTCGCTCAGGAATGTGGGCGTGCCGCCGCCGAAGTGGAGCTGCGCGAGCTGGTGTCTTCCGCCTAAATGAGGTGCCAGTAATTCCATTTCTTTTTCCAGATACTGGATATAGGCATCGGCACGGCTTTTGTCTTTGGTAATGATTTTGTTACAGCCGCAGTAGTAGCAGATGGTATTGCAGAAGGGGATGTGGATGTAGAGCGAAAGGGGTTTGTTGAGCGCGCCCATGTTGCGCAGGTTTAAAGCTTGGATATATTCGGCTTCTTTAAAGCCTTCATGGAAGCGGTCGGCGGTCGGATAGGATGTATAACGTGGACCGCTTGATGGCAAACTGGCAATTAATTCACGGTCAAATTCCGGTAATTCATTGTTTGTGTTGGTGTTATTTGAGATGGGGATGATTTTCATGGTAGGGGCTTGTAGTATAAAGTAGGGAAATTAGGGAAAATTTTAGTCAAAATTTCGATAGTTTGGTAGAATGCCTCATAATGATATGCCGACTTTGACATGGGTCAATAGTTATTCGGCTTCATCAGGGATTTATAGAACTATGCAGATTAAGGGTGCGTTATGGCCACACACAATGCAACACATCAAATGAAAACCTTGTGTTCCACATGTTCTTTACGCGAGCTGTGTTTGCCTGTCGGACTGATGCCTAACGAATTTTCACAATTAGATGCGGTTATTCGTCAAAGCCGCCGTCTGAAAAAAGGTGAATACCTGTTCCGTGCCGGCGAGCCGTTTACCTCTTTGTTTGCCATCCGTGCGGGCTTCTTTAAGACAACAGTCGCCAGCCAAGATGGACGAGATCAGGTAACCGGCTTTTTTATGTCGGGCGAGCTGATCGGTATGGATGGGATTTGTTCCCATATTCACAGCTGTGATGCTGTGGCTTTGGAAGACAGCGAGGTATGCGAGCTTCCGTTTACACATATTGAAGAACTTGGACAGGATATTCCCAGTCTTCGTTCTCACTTTTTCCGCTTGATGAGCCGTGAAATTGTCCGAGATCAGGGCGTTATGCTGCTTTTGGGCAATATGCGCGCTGAAGAGCGATTGGCAGCATTCTTGCTCAACCTGTCTCAGCGTCTCTATTCACGAGGCTTCGCCGCCAATGATTTTATCTTGCGGATGTCGCGTGAGGAAATCGGCAGCTATTTGGGGCTGAAGCTGGAAACAGTCAGCCGCACCTTGTCTAAATTCCATCATGAAGGCTTGATTTCGGTTGAACACAAGCACATCAAAATCTTAGATGCGACAACCTTGAAGAAAATGGTTTCCGGTTGTTCGCACGCTATCTGAATCTTAGGCCGTCTGAAATATTTCAGACGGCCTTTTTAACAAGAATTAAAGAATAATTGTTAAGTTACGCAAGTGATAGTCAGGTATTAAATTGAAAAATCTTCAACAACCGGCGTGTACAGAATGCGGTCGACTACTTCTCTGGTCAGTTTCGGTGCAAACATCTGGATAAAGTCATACGCGTAACCGCGCAGGTAAGTATCCGAGCGTAAGGCTATCCAAGTGGGCGACGGTTCAAATAAGTGTGCCGCATCAATAAGCTGTAAATCTTGATCGACAACGGGATCGTACGCCATTTTGGCCATCAAACCAACGCCCAAGCCTAAGCGGACATACGTCTTCAATACATCTGTATCGGCAGCCGATAAGGCAACATCAGGTTGCTCAATATGCGCTTTATTAAATGTACGCGCAATGCTGCTGCCGGAATTAAAAGCAAATTCGTAAGTAACCAGCGGAAAAGAAGCCAAATCTTCAAGGCTTAAAGGATTGCGGCAGTCCAAAAGAGGGTGGTCATGCGGAACAATCACGGCATGGTTCCATTCGTAGCAGGGCAGCTTGCCTAACTCAGGATGATCATCAATCTGTTCGGTAATAATTGCTAAATCTGCTTCGCCGCTGCTGACCATTTGCGCAATCGCAGAAGGGCTGCCTTGTTTGATGGTCAAATTGACCTTAGGGTAGTTTTTGACAAATTCCGCAACGATTTTGGGCAAGGCATAACGCGCCTGGGTATGCGTTGTCGCGATGGTCAGCGAACCGCTGTCATGATCGGTAAACTCGCTGCCGATATTTTTAATGTTTTGTACATCGCGCAAAATTCGTTCCGAAATTTCTAACACGGCTTTGCCCGGTTGCGAAACGGAAACCACACGCTTGCCGCTGCGGATAAAAATTTGGATACCCAATTCTTCTTCAAGCAGGCGGATTTGTTTGGAAATGCCGGGCTGGGATGTGAAAAGCGCATCGGCGGCTTCAGAGACATTCAGATTGTGCCGGTAAACTTCAAGGGCGTAACGTAATTGTTGCAGTTTCATGGTAGCAGTACCGAATACGTTGTTATTGTGGATTTTGTGCGACAAACGGCATGTAATTTAACATATTTTGCCCAGTTTTGCCCCGAGTTTTGAAAATGGTTGTTTTTAATGAAAATATCTTTTAATGATATGAAAACAGGAAATTCAGGAAAGAAGAGGGAAAGGGGTTTTGTTGTTTTTGTACAACTTTAGGTAGGTGAATTGTCTGATTTTGCCCTAAATTAATGACACAAGATTGATTTTTCGGCATGATTAACTACTAGGAAGCAGGCACTTCATGATTGTTTGAAGGCATCGAGTATTGACAGTTTGCCTTGCGCTTCTTTATAGTGCAACCTGATATATCCGATTTGCCGCTGTTTTGATACTGCGGCCTGTATATTGGTACTTTGCAGCGGTTGCTTTCCTAGTCCGCCGCATAACAATTTGATGAGGGAATAAAATGACCAAACAGCTGAAATTAAGCGCATTGTTCGTTGCCTTGGTTGCCTCTGGCACCGCTATGGCCAGCGAAGCGCACACCAAACACGGTTACACCGTAAGCAGCCAATCTCAAGAAATCGTCCGTAACAACTACGGCGAATGCTGGAAAAACAGCTACTTCGACAAAGCTACCGAAGGCCGTGTTGAATGTGGTGACCGCGAAGCAGTTGCTCCTGTACAACAAGCTCCTGAGTATGTTGATGAAACTGTTTCTCTGTCTACTAAAACTCTGTTCGGCTTCGACAAAGACAACCTGCGTCCTGAAGCTCAAGAAAACCTGAACGCTTTGGCTCAACGCCTGAGCAACGACAGCGTACAAACTGTACGTGTTGAAGGTCACACCGACTTCATGGGTTCTGAAGAATACAACCAAGCTCTGTCTGAGCGTCGTGCCAACGTAGTTGCTAACTACTTGGTAGGCCGTGGCGTTGCTTCTAGCAAAATCTCTGCAGTAGGTCTGGGCGAGTCTCAAGCTCAAATGACTGCTACTTGTGAAGCTGAAGTTGCTAAACTGGGTAAAAAAGTTTCTAAAGCTAAGAAACGTGCTGCCCTTATCGCTTGTATCGAACCTGACCGTCGCGTTGATGTTAAAATCCGCAGCGTTGTTACTCGTCAAGTTGCTCCAGGCCAAACTATCGAAGGTCAAGGTGAATTGCCTGCTACTGATGAAGGTTGGATCCCGGCTCCTTACAATGGCGTTCACGGTTACGCTAAACCTTAATCGGTTTGTGAAAAATGCCCTGCAATATGCAGGGCATTTTTTTATGGTTTATATTTGAAGAGTCAGGGAATTTATGATTCAAAATAAAAGGCCGTCTGAAAGACTTTTTTCAGACGGCCTTTTATTAAGACAGATTAGTTTGGTTTGGGCCATTTCCATACGCAGATGGCTGCCAGTATCGTACAAATCAAAAAGATAATACTGGATAAGCCGTGCCAAACGCCGAATGTTCCGCCTACTAGGGACAGCAGCCAGTTATCCAGTCCGTACTTGTGTGCCTCGATAACCGGCGTAACCAAAAGATGGTTGCAGGCTAAGAGTAGCCAAAGCACTAAGATCCACCAAGAAAGTGAGGCCAGCTGTTTTCTGAAAAAGGCATAGGCTGCGCCAAAAATAACTAAGCCACATATTGCTGTAATGGCAAACAAGATGCCGGCAATTTCTCCCGCCTGCATTTTGGGCAGGAGGCGGAACAGGATAGGGGCAGTAACATAGCCTGCGGTCAGCTGCATACCAAGCCACATGGCGGCAGCGGTTTGGATAATTTTGTACAGTAGATTCATTATGCTTCTCCTGGGAAGATTTCACTTTTCTATTATGGTGTTTTTAGATACAACAAAAGGCCGTCTGAAAATGTTTTCAGACGGCCTTTTGTTTATTTAGATATATTGTACGGAAATAATGTCATATTCACGCACACCGCCAGGTGCTTGAACTTCTGCAACGTCGCCTTCTTCTTTGCCGATCAGGGCGCGGGCAATGGGGGAGCCAACGTAGATTTTGCGTTCTTTGATATCTGCTTCATCTTCACCGACGATTTGGTAGGTAACTTGTTCTTCAGTTTCCAAATCTTCCAGTGTCACAGTTGTGCCGAACACGATTTTACCTTCAGCATGGATTTCAGCAGGGTTGATGATGTGCGCCATAGAGAGTTTGTGTTCCAACTCGGCGATACGGCCTTCGATAAAGCCTTGACGTTCTTTGGCAGCTTCGTATTCTGCGTTTTCAGACAAGTCGCCGTGTGAGCGTGCTTCGGCGATGGCTTCAATGACTTCTGGGCGTGCTACGCTTTTGAGGTGTTGAAGTTCTTGTTTCAACAATTCTGCACCACGGACGGTCAAAGGGATTTTTTGCATAGAGTTCTCCATGAAAGCATGATGATGCTTTTAAAATTTTATCCGGCCACGCGCGGTAGCCGGATTGAAAATAAAAATACAAGCCGCCAAAGCTTGGCGGCTTGATAAATAAATAAGTAATGCTCGTATTCTACCAAATTCTGCCGAAACCGCAATGATTAAAACGGATTTTCAGTAAAGTGTTGTTTTCTTTCTATTTTGTTTTTTTCAGACGGCCTGAAAACTAAATATTGAAGTATTTCAAAGCTGCATGGGAAAAACGGTTTCTTAAATGAATGTTTTTGATTAAAATACCTGATGCTAATTCGTAGTAATTAGTCTGCTTTAACTATACGAAGAGATTATATGGAAACAAAACCAACTCCCCAAAATGAACAACAGGCTAACCGCCGTTATTTGACTGTTTGGCGATGGCATTTTTATGCCGGACTTTTGGTTGCGCCGTTTTTAACCCTGTTGGCTGTTACAGGGTTGGGAATGCTGCTATTTGCCAATATCACCGGTAAAGAAGGCGAACTCATACATGTTGCGCCGCAGGCAGTGGTTCAGCCTTTATCGGCTCAGGCTGAAGCCGCCAGACAGTTTGTAAATCCGGAAACTGCTTCGGTAGTGCAGTATATTGCGCCGCGCGCAGATGATATGGTTGCCGTATTCCGCGTGAACAATGACGATAAGGCTGCTATGGTTGCCGTTGATCCCTATACGGCGAAGGTCGTCAATTCAACGCCGCGCAATGACGGCTGGTATCACATCATGGACGAAATCCATGGCGATATGATGATCGGCACGGTGGGCGACTATATACTGGAAACAGCCGCTTCACTGACTATTTTGATGATCATTACCGGGATTTACCTGTGGTGGGCAAAACAGCGCGGTGTGAAATCCATGCTTGTACCGAAAGCAGGTAAAGGACGTACATGGTGGCGTAGCATGCACGGCGCATTCGGCACTTGGGTTTCTTTGCTTCTGTTGCTGTTCTGTCTCTCGGGCGTTGCTTGGGCGGGAATTTGGGGCGGTAAGTTGGTTCAGTCTTGGAGCCAATTCCCTGCCGGTAAATGGGGCGTCGAACCGAACCCTGTATCTACCGTGCCGACCCACGGCGATGTGTTAAACGACGGTAAAATCAAAGAAGTGCCATGGGTTCTGGAGCTTACGCCTATGCCTGTTTCCGGTACGACGAAGGGCGAAAACGGCATTAATCCGAGTGAGCCGATGACGTTGGAAACAGTTGACCGCTTTGCCCGCGAAATTGGTTTTGAAGGCCGTTACAAGCTTAATTTGCCTAAAGGCGAAACGGGCGTGTGGACGCTGTCTCAGGACTCGATGAGCTACGATATGCCCAGTCCGACCGCCGACCGCACGGTACACATCGATCAATACAGCGGCAAAGTCCTTGCCGACATCCATTACGATGATTACAACTGGTTTGGTAAATTCATGGCGGTCAGCATTGCGCTGCATATCGGTACGATGGGCTGGTGGAGTGTGCTGGCGAACGTTTTGTTCTGCTTGGCAGTCATTTTCGTCTGCATCAGCGGCTGTGTGATGTGGTGGAAACGCCGTCCTTCGGAAGCACGTGGTTTGGTTCCTCCTGCACAGAAAATCAAATTGCCGGTATGGTGGGCAATGGCTGTGCCACTTCTGATTTTGGCTGTGATTTTCCCAACAGCTATTGCCGCAATTGCTGTTATTTGGATTTTGGATACACTGTTGTTGTCGCGTATCCCTGCATTGGCAAGATGGTTTAAATAACCGCCCGATGTGATTAAAGGCCGTCTGAATCTTTTGTTTCAGACGGCCTTTTGTATAAAGGTTAAAAGAAGCAAGGGAATTATGATTCTGTTTAAGTTTATGCGCGAGAAGTGTATTGTGATTGGCTTGCAGGATTGTGTAAGAAAGATGAGGAGATCTTGTATAAAAACAAAAAACCCACTTCATTGAAGTGGGTTTTTGATGAAAGCGATTAACCTTTGCGAGCAGGCAATTTTTCTTTAATGCGAGCTGCTTTACCGGTCAGGCCGCGCAAGTAGTACAGTTTGGCGCGACGTACGTCACCACGGCGTTTAACTTCGATTTTTTCTACGGTAGGAGAGTAAAGTTGGAAAGTGCGTTCTACACCTTCGCCGCTAGAGATTTTGCGAACGATGAAGTTGCTGTTCAGGCCACGGTTGCGGCGAGCGATAACAACACCTTCGTATGCTTGCAGACGGCTGCGAGAACCTTCAACTACGCGTACAGATACGACAACGGTGTCGCCTGGAGCGAATTCAGGGATTTCTTTGTTCAAGCGAGCGATTTCTTCTTGCTCTAATTGTTGAATCAAGTTCATTTGTTTTTCCTAAGTTATGATTGGATTTCCTGTTGCTCTTGCAAGATTTCTTTTAAGAGGCGGGATTCCTTTGGGATTAAACTGCGCTTTTCCAATAAATCAGGTCGGCGCTCTAAAGTGCGTCGCAGCGATTGTTTCAATCGCCACTCGGCAATCAAGCCATGATTTCCTGAGCGTAAGACCTCGGGAACCATCATGCCTTGGAATTCTACGGGTTTGGTGTAATGAGGACAGTCTAAAAGGCCGTCTGAAAACGAGTCTTGTTCGGCTGACTGTATATCGCCCAATACACCCGGGACCAATCTTAAGACGGCATCCATCAACATCATGGCGGGTAATTCACCGCCCGAGACGACAAAGTCGCCAATGCTGATTTCTTCGTCCACACTGCTTTGCAACAGTCTTTCATCTATGCCTTCATAGCGTCCGCATAGAAGAACAAGATGGGGCAGTTCGGCAAGTTCTGCAGCTTTTTTATGCGTCAGCGGCTGACCTTGCGGACTGAGATAAATTACTTTGGCAGGTTTTTGCGAGTTTGCTTTGGCTTCTTCGATTGCCGCTTGAAGCGGCGGCGCCATCATAATCATTCCCGGACCACCTCCGAAGGGGCGATCATCAATATAGCCAAGTTTATTGTCGGCAAATTTACGGGGATTGATGGCTTGAAACTGCCAAAGATTTTGTTTTCTTGCTCTGCCTGTAACGCCATATTCGACAATGCTGTCGAACATCTCTGGGAAAATGGTGATGGCTTGAATCAGCATCAGTAGTCCAAACCCCAGTCGGCGATAATGGTTTTGCTGTCGGTATCGACAGATTCGATATAGTTGGAGACAAAGGGAATCAGGATTTGTCCGTGTTCGCCTTTAATCATCAAAACATCATTTGCACCGGTTTCCATCAGGTTGCTGACTTTGCCGAGGACGATGTTTTCTTTGTTGATGACGGTCATGCCGACTAAATCTGCCCAGTAGTATTCATCTTCCTCAGTAGGGGCGAATGACTCTCTGGGGATTTCGATGGTATAGCCGCGCAAGGCAAATGCTTGGTCGCGATCGTCTATACCTTCAAATTTGACCTGAAGTTCGCCATTGACAATTTTACCTGCCTCAAGCATAACATCCAGGGTTTTGCCATCCTTGCACAACTGCCACTCTGGGTAGTCCAGCAGGCTGTCGGTGTATTCGGTATTGGCGGCAATTTTAAGCCAGCCTTTAATGCCGAATACGCCTTTGATGTAGCCCATGGCTACCCGTTTTTGAGTGTCTGTCATGGTCGTTTCAGCTGATTAAGCAGCGATTTTTTGCTCTTTAATCAGTTTGGCAACTGCATCGCTAACTTTCGCGCCTTGAGCGACCCAGTGATTGATGCGGTCAGCGTCGAAACGTACGCGTTCTTGTTTTTCGTTGGCAACGGGGTTGTAGAAACCTACGCGCTCGATGAAGCGGCCGTCACGACGGTTGCGAGAGTCAGTTACGACTACGTTGAAGAAAGGGCGGTGTTTTGAGCCGCCGCGAGCCAAACGGATAACTACCATTTTGAGTCCTTTTGAAAAATGCGGGTATATAGAAACCGCTAATTTTAGGATATTTCACACGGGTTATGCAAGTTTTTATTTGTTTTTGTTGCTGTTTTGCCATGCGTTCAAATCGAGGCTTGCTTGATACAGTCCGCGGTCGGTTTCCGACGGGGTAACGGTAAATCCTGATTTTTCAGCGAGTTTGAGCATCGGTGTGTTTTCTTTGAGGATTTCCGCATTCATGGTTTGATAACCTTGTTGTGTGGCAGTTTGGATAATGAGGCTCATCATTTTGCCGGCCAAGCCGGTTTTGCGGGCTTCGGCAGCCAATGTAATGCCGAACTCGCACTCATTGCGATTGATGCGGCTGTAACGGCTGACTGCGACGATACGGCCGTCTGAAGCGAAGGCTGCCCACGCGCATTCGGTATGGAAATCGGGACGGGTCAGCCGTGCGAGTGTGGGCAGCGGCAACTCGTTGGTATGGGTCATGAAGCGCGTATAGCGGTCGGCCGCGGGTAATTGGCGGACAAATTTTTGTTTGGCTTCGGCATCTTCAGGTTCTAGTGCGCGGATGTGCAGTGTGTTGCCGTCGGGCAGGGTAAAGGTATCGGTTTGGCTCGGGTAGGGTGCGAGTACGTTTTGTATTTCGGGCGTTTCGGTTTTAGGGTGCAGCAGTTCGGATGCAGCTTCGCCGGTGTTGCGTAGGAATTCGGCTGCGGCTGGATTTTTTTGTTGGAGGTAGGCGGCGGCACTTTGCATTTTTGCTGCGGCCTGTTCTAAGGTTTGGACGGCTTTTTTAGGAATTTTGGTTGTTGGTGCGGCTGGTTTTTCCACGATTTCGGGAATGATGGTGCTGCTGTATTGGCTACCATTGTAGTTGAGGATAATGTCGCCGATATGCTGGTCATTGTGGATAAGCGTGTTTAGGGAATGCAGAAATTGATTGAGAACGGAAGTGTTGTCGAGTTCCGCAAATTGACTTAAATGCTGGATATCAAGCGTGGTAAAAGGAGGTAATGAGGCTTCGGTTTGGCCGTTGTAATGGGCGGTAAGGATGTTGCCGTAAATGGCATGGCGGCTAAATCGAAATTGGACGGCATTGTGTTTTTTGGTTTGGCACGGAGGCAGGTATAGGGCCTCCGCCATCAGTTCGGTTTGGCCGGATGCAATGGCTTTATCGATACTTTTGCTTTTAGGTGTTTTCAGACGGCCTGTTTTGGCTGGGGCAGGGGTATTTTGCACCTGTTGCAAATAGGCTGTTTGATTGCGGAAATAAAGTGTCAGTAAAGCTTCTTCCGGCGTGTTAAACCGTGTCAGGCCGTCTGAAAAACGATAGCTGACGAGAATAGGCTTGCTGGTTTTTTGTGCCAAATTATCCAGAGTTTGATGAATGCTGTACGCATCCGGCGTATCTGGCGAAATAATGCCGAGCAGGGCTTGAGTATGCGGATTTTGTAATTGTTCGAGCGCCAGGCGGTGGATGCGTGCAGGTGTAGGGTTGCTGCCGATGCAGCCTTGTCGGATGGATGGTACATCGGTTGGGAGGTCGAGGGTCAATTCGCAGGCATTGGCGGTAGTGCGCAGCCATTCTATCGGCGTGTCGGACAGAATGGTGGGATTGGTAATGACGGGAATGCCGGAAAGGTGGGCTTTTAGGGCTGCTTCCAGCTCGGCGGTATTGAATACCGGTTGGAAATTGCAATGGCGGCTGAGGCTGCGCAGGATGGCTTTGTCTGTGTCGTCGGTGTAGTGTGTGGACAACAGGATAAGTGGGGTGTGGCGTGTAAAGTGGCGGATGGCACTGAACAGCTCGCGTTGGTTTTCGGCCGGATTATAGTGGATCACGGCAACTTTGGTATGGCGGTTGTGGCCGAAGCGGTTGAGCCAGTCGGCGGATGTAGTGGGGCTTAGGTCATAGTTGAGGCTGATGTGGCGTGATACGCCTTGGTGCAGCGTGTTCAGCAGGTGGTTGATGTTGCGGCTGACGGTGCTGTGGCCGGTCAGTAACGCGATATGGCCGGCCGGATAGTCGGCTTGGGTGCTGATGTTGAGGTTGAGCGAGGGGAGTTGGATGCCTGCGCTGTTGCATACGGTGATGTTCAATTCGTCGCCGTGATATTTTTGAATGATGGAACGGGCATTTTTACAGGATTCGGGTGGCAGGTTTTCCCAATCTTGAATCAGGATAATGTGGCGCAGGTCTTTTTTACGGCAGGCTTTGAACAGCGAGTCGTAATGGTCGGGTGGGATAACGGCAACAACCAAATCGGCTTGGCCCGGGATTTTGCTGAGGCTGGAGTAGGAGGGAATACCAGCGACACTGCTGTGTCGAAGATTGACGGGGGTGATTTTGCCTTGATATGAGGAACCGAGCAGGTGGCTGAAAATGCGTTCACCAAGGCTGTGCGGACGTTCGCTGGCGCCGACGAGGATGATGTGTTCAGGCATGAAGAAGTAGCCGGTTTGGGCAGTTGCACTCATGATGGTTCCTTATTTGTGTTTTTGGCCGTCTGAAAAGTTTCAGACGGCCTTATTTTCAGACTTCTTTTTTGTCTCCGGCTTTCTTTTTGGGAAGGATAAAATGCATCCTCAGGCCGTTTGGTTTGACATTTTCAGCAATGATTTTACCGCAGTGCTGTTCCATAATGTGCTGCGTCAAGGCAAGCCCTAAACCTGTACCGGGCTTGTGCGCGCTGGAGTCGGCGCGATAAAAGGCAGTGAAAATATGCGGAAGCTGCATTTCGTCTACGCCTGGCCCATTGTCGGTAACATCGATAATCCAGTTTTTGCCGTCTTGTCCGATATGGGCTTGAATGGTGCTGCCTTCCGGACTGTAGTTGATGGCGTTGCGGATAACGTTGTCAAAGGCGCGGTATAGATAGCCTTCGTTGGCACTGATTACGGCATTTTCAGGGATTTTAGGGTCAATGCTCAGGGTAACGCTTTGATTGTTTTGGTGGGCAATGCTTTGGTTGTCCTCAATCAAGTTGGTCAGGAAAGGAACGAGTTTGAGGTTTTCTTTTTCCAAAGGAATATTGGAAGTCTCTAGGCGGGAGAGGGTCAATAATTCACCTACCAAAGTATCCATGCGCACCAATTCGCCTTCGAGTCGCTTGAGATATTGCTCTTGTTTTTGCGGCTGAGATTGAATCAGGCCGACAATCGCTTGCATACGTGCCAGCGGCGAACGCATTTCATGAGAAACGTGGTGGAGCAAATGACGCTCTTTGGCCACAAGTTTTTCCAATTTTTCGGCCATTTTGTCGAACTGTACGGCAAGGTGGGACAATTCGTCGTCACGGTCGTCAACTTGCTGGGAAATGCGGGTTTCGAGTTCGCCGTTGGCTACCCTGTCCATACCGCCGCCAAGAATTTTAATGGGCTTGGTGATGTTGTTGGCAAGGATATATGCCATCAAGAGGCCGACGATGATGATGAAAGACAGAATGATAAATTCGTGCCAAATCGGTGAGAGCGGCAGGCCGGGAATGAAAAGCGGGCTGGGCAGGCGTTGGGCTTGATGGTTGTCCCAGCCTTTAATGAAGAAGAGGTATTCTTCGCCGAAACGGTCGTATTCGATGTGGGCTAAATCGGATTCGGGATTGTTGATGGCAAAGATGCGGGCGCGTTCAATGGAGAGGCTGTCGATGTTTCGGCCTAAAATATCTTTTTTATCGTCGCCGGTAATCACATAGACGGCATTGGAAACCGGATTGTTTTTCCATTCGGAAAGAATTTCGCGCGCACCGCTGTCTCCGCGCGAGTTAAACGCGGAGATGATGCTGCTCATCAATGTGGTTTCGATGGTGCGGCGTTGGTTAAATTGGTTTTCGGCAAGGGTGTTTTGTACCAGCCAAAATGAAAAACTCGCCACAAAGATTGCGCAGACGATGACTGCGCAAAATGTGGCGAAGATGCGTTGAAACAGTTTCATTGATCTGTTTAATCTTTAGTTTTTAACAAACAGGTAGCCTAAGCCGCGTACAGTTTGAATCAGGGAAGCATCGCCCAATTTGTGGCGGATGCTGGAGATGTGTACGTCGATGCTGCGGTCAAATTTAGCCAGTTTGCGGTCGAGTGCCTCGATAGACAGAGTTTCCTTGCTGACAACTTGTCCGGCGTGGCGCATCAAAACTTCGAGCAGGTTGAATTCGGTGCTGGTCAACTCGAGCGGAGTGTCTTTGATGCTGGCTTGGCGTTTGGCAGGGTACAGGACAACGTCGCTGACAGAAATGCTGTTAGGCGCGTTGTTTTGTTCGTTGCTGTGTTGCGCACGGCGCAAGATGGCGTTGATACGCGCCAAGAGTTCGCGCGGTGTGCATGGTTTCGGTACGTAATCGTCCGCACCCATTTCCAGACCGATAATGCGGTCGATGTCGTCGCCTTTCGCGGTCAGCATGATGATGGGCACGGTGCTTTGGGTACGTACGTTTTTCAGTACGTCCAAACCGTTCATTTTAGGCATCATGGAGTCTAATACGACGACATCGTATTGTCCGGTCAGAATTTCTTGAACGCCGGCTTCGCCGTCGGGAACGCTATGAACGTTGAGGCCTTCGGCAGTCAGGTATTCGGTCAGCAATTCGGTCAAGAGGGCATCGTCATCTACGAGTAATACGCGACTCATGGAATTTCCTTTTCGTGATTGTATGCGCCGTGGCACTAAATAGTGCGGTGCGGCGATTAAAACAGAGTTGTATTCAATCTTAACATGCAATCTGCTTTTGTTGATAGCGTAATTTTCTGTGCTTTTGCGCTTTTTTGCATAGAAACTTGTCGCTCTTTACATTTTCAGACGGCCTGTAAGGACAAACTGACAATTGGGCGTGTTTTGTTCAGGGTTTGTCGCATGATTGGGCGGTTTGGTGTTTCGGTGCGTTGATGAAATCTTTGCAATCGGACAAAAGTTTGGGCAGCAAGGGAGCGAATGCCGGGTGACTGCGTATTTTGTCAGCGTAGAAATACATCATATAAGGATAATAATATTGCATTGCCTGCATCCATTGCGCACCTTCTTCTTTTTTGCCTTGTCGGTAGAGGTAAAGGCCGACTTGGTAGGCGCTGGAGTAGGGGCGGTAGGTCAGGGCTTTGAGTGCGGCTTCTTCCGCCCACGGACGGATGTAGGCATCGGTCGGGTCGGCACGTTTGCTCAAGCTCAAATCGGCGTAATAGGCAAGCATGGGGCTTTCTTTGGAAAGTCGTTGCAAGCCGTCGATTTTGTTTTGAACCGTTTGCTGATCATCGGTTTTCCCTACACGGCTATATTGGGTCAGATTTTGATATTCCCAGCTGAGGTTTGCCATGCCGATTAAAATCGATAAAGCAGCTATACCGCCTGCCCATTGTCTGATTCGGGTAGATACAGGGCCGTCTGAAACATCTTTCGGATAAGAGGGTGTCAACGACAGAATCAGGCTAAATACGGTGAGGAAGTAGATATACCAAAGTGGATATTCAAGCATGCTGTGGCAAAGGCTGACGGCGGCGGCAGTCAGTAAAAACAGCGAGGCCGGTGTTTGGTTACGGCCCAATAGTCGCCACACGGCTGCAAGCAGGGTTAAGGCTGCAAGCAAGGTGCCGGCAATGCCCATTTCGGACAATAACTGCATGACGATATTGTGCGAATGGGTAAACAGTACGCCGAGGATATTGTTGGGGAAGTATTGTTGTTGTGCATTAATCAGGAAGGTTTGCTGGGCAAAGCTGTTCCAGCCATGACCGAACCAAGGTGCGGATTGAAAGGCAATCCATGCCTTGCTCCATTCGATTTGGCGCATGGAGCCTTCAAAACCGCTGGTGCCTGCGCGTTCTACAGCGGTTTCGTATTTGATGTTGCCAAACAAATCCAACAGGCTGCCCATGCCGAATTGGAAAACAGCGGCCAGGATTGCAGTCAGAAGGAAAATGCACAGTGCGCGTTTGTGTTGGAAACGGGTACGCCAAAACCATAACGGCGTAATCAGGAAGAGGGCGGCAATATAGCCTAAGATAGTGCGCGAGTTGACAAGGCCAAGGGTTGCAGTCAAAGCCAATACGAACAGAAAACCTGCTGTATTGGACATTTTGCGTGCCGTCCATAAATAGGATGCCGTCAAAATGCCCCACATTAAATAATGTCCCAAATGGTTGCGCTGGCCGAGTTGGCCGTTTACGGTGCCGTTGCTTCGGGCAATGATGCCGTTCAACCACTCTACGTTGGACCAGCCTTTAAATTGCAGCCAGACGATGGCGGCCTGTATGGTTGCCCCTATCAATAAAGACCAAGCGAAGATGCTGACGACGCGTTCTTGTCCGTAGGCCGTTACCCAGCCGCGAACCGACCATGCGCCCAGTGCCAAAATGACAAAGGTCCAAGCAGTAATATCGCTCATGCCGGGGTAGGTCGAATACATGAAGCGCGCTTGGAGCGACCAAAATGCAGCCATGGCAAACAAGCCGATACTGAGTGCGGGAAGGCGGATATTCAGCAGGCCTTTGTGTGCGCTAATCAATGTCAGGACCAATGAGCCGCTCAGTGAGATGGCTTCCAAATAAAAACTGGGCAGTGGGCCGACTCGGTAGAGTGAGAGAAAAGGGACGGCGCAAATCCAAAGAAAACTGAGCCATAAAGGCCAAAAGGTTTTCACTGAAGATTCAGTCAGGCCGTCTGAAAGTGTGTGGTAGGTCATTTTGATGTGTGTTTTTGTTGTTTGATAAATGCAAGGCAGCCGAGGAAAAAGGCAATGCACAATAATACGGAAACGGCGGCGCAAATCCGGCTGGCGACGGTTGTGTCAGCCAGGCGCATACAGGCTTCGGCAAAGTAAATCAGAATCAGCATGGAGCTGTATTGATAAGTGTAGATGCGTTTTTTCAAAATACCGGTCAACGGCAGGCACAGCGGCAGGGCTTTCAGTGCCAGCCATGAGCCGCCTTCGCGCAATGGTGCGATCCATAATTCCCATGACAAGGAAAGCAGAATCAGCAGGATAAGGCTTATGGACGTTGCAAGATAAGGTAATGGGGAGCGTGTATTGTTCACAATATTGAGGACGTAAAGCCGTACTGGAAAACTTAAAATTATACCGCTAAAAAGGCGGTGGAAGCCAAGAATATTGCTTAAAGATGCTGAAGAAAGGATTTATTGTTTTTTCTTCAAACGAATGAAACTTTATCTTGTTTTATAGTCTTATTAATATATATATCTAATAAAGATTGTGCTACTATTATAAATACTTTATCTGAGGAGGATAGAAAACCATGAATCGCGTTGCTGATGTTATCCGTGATGATATTAAAGTAATGACAGCCTATCAGGTTGCCGATTTGCCGGAAGGTTTTATTAAGTTGGACGCCATGGAGTGTCCGCATCATCCTTTCGTCAGGTATGAATCTTTATTGTCAGAATGGGCGGACTTGGCAAGGCAGGCACCGATTCATTTGTATCCCCATACTGCCAAGAGCGGTATTTATGAGGAATTGAGGGAAGTTTTCGGTATTCCCGATAAAGCGGAAATCGCATTGGGCAACGGCTCCGACGAGCTTATCCAGTTTTTGACCATGCTGGTTGCCAAACCAAATGCGCGTGTATTGGGTATTGAGCCAAGTTTCGTTATGTATCGTCATAATGCCGCGCTTTATGGCATGGAATATGTCGGTATTCCCTTAAATCCGGATTTCTCTTTAAATCTTCCTGCCGTTTTGTCCGCCATCGAGCAACATCGGCCGTCATTAATTTTTATTGCTTATCCCAATAATCCTACCGGCGTGTGCTTTAAGCGAGAAGAAGTAGAGGCGGTCATTCGTGCCGCTACCGGCATTGTGGTTGTCGATGAGGCATATGGCGCATTCCATCATGACAGCTTCCTTCCGTGGGCGGGTGAAGTCGAAAACCTGGTTGTAATGCGCACCATCAGTAAAATCGGCTTTGCAGGCTTGCGGATGGGATATGCAGCGGCAAGTCCGAGTATTATTGGAGAGCTGGCCAAAATCCTTCCGCCTTACAATATGAATCAATTAAGCTTGGCGGCGGCAAAATTCTCATTGAAACATCATCAAATCATTCGGCAAAACATTGATACATTAAAAAACGAGCGTTCGCGCGTGATGGATGAATTGTTGAAATTAAACCGTTTGGAAGTTTTTCCGAGCGAAGCCAACTTTATTACCGTTCGCGTTCCTGATGCGAACGAGCTGTTTGAAACATTGAAGCAAAACCGCATACTGATTAAAAAACTGCATGGCAGCCATCCGCTTTTGGATCAGTGTGTCCGCATAACCATAGGCTCGGCAGCGCAAAATGATGCTGTCTTGGCCGTTATTAGAAACCTTTACCCCAATCTTTGATTCCAAGGAAACTACCATTATGAACAAAGCTCAACTGCATTTGACCAATTTTCTGTTACTGGTTGAAGAAGCCGGCTCATTGACCAAACTCGCACGCGCGTGTGGTTATGAAAACTCCGCCTCTTTGTCTCAGCTCAAACGCCGTTTGGAACAACAAGCAGGCGATGAGTCTGCGCGCGGCATCCGTCCGAGCCTGGCTGCGAAGTTGGAATCCGGTATGCACAAACGCAAAGGCTGGCTGAACCGGGATCACAGCAAAGACCAAGAAAAAGCAGCAGCGATTGAAGCGGCGCGTTTGGAAAAACAAACTGTCGAAGCAGCCGAAGCTGGTGTTTCAACCGAAGGCCGTTTTGTTACCGTGACCCGCAATACCTGCGAAACCCAAATTACCGTCAGCCTCAATCTTGACGGTACCGGCAAATATCGCTTGGATACCGGCGTTCCTTTCCTTGAGCATATGCTTGCCCAAGTAGCGCGCCATGGTTTGATTGACTTGGATATTACCTGCAAAGGCGATTTGCACATTGACGACCATCACACGGTTGAAGACATCGGTATCGTGGTGGGTCAGGCTCTGAAACAAGCGCTTGGCAATAAAGCCGGCATTACCCGTTACGGTCATGCCTATGTTCCGCTGGATGAAGCGTTGAGCCGTGTGGTTATCGACCTTTCCGGTCGTCCTGGTTTGGTGTACAACATCGACTTTACCCGCGCCCTGATCGGCCGTTTTGATGTCGATTTGTTTGAAGAATTTTTCCACGGCCTTGTGAACCACAGCATGATGACCTTGCATATCGATAACTTGAGCGGCCGTAATGCACATCATCAAGCCGAGACCGTTTTCAAAGCCTTCGGCCGCGCATTGCGCATGGCGGTCGAATACGATCCGCGCATGATTGGTCAAACGCCTTCTACCAAAGGCACGCTGAGCGAAGAATCTGTTCAAGAAGAAGCAAAAGACACATCTGAAGAATAAGGCATCGTGTGAATGAATAAAGGCCGTCTGAAACCGATCGGGATTTCAGACGGCCTTTATTATTCATCTTGTATGGTGGCAATATTTTGTTTTAAACCATCTTTTGCTACAATCATTCTTATTATTATATTAATCATTAAATGTTTTCAGACGGCCTGAGGAGAAGCAATGAAAGTAGCGATTGTCGATTATGGAATGGGAAACCTACACTCAGTATTGAAATCTGTTCAGGCGGCGCAGGTTTTGTCCAATCAAAATGCCGAAATTTATCTGACTTCGCGGCCCGAAGAAGTGATGGCGGCGGATAAGGTTATCTTTCCGGGGCAGGGCGCCATGCCGGATTGTATGTCGGCGCTGAAGGCCAGCGGTTTGGGCGAGGCTGTTTCAGACGGCCTGAAAAATAAGCCGTTTTTTGGAATTTGCGTAGGTGCGCAATTATTGTTTGAACACAGCGAAGAAGGCGATACAGATGGTTTGGGCTGGTTTGAAGGGCAAGTCAAACGGTTTTTGCTCAATCAAACCGATGAGCAAGGAGGCCGTCTGAAAGTGCCGCATATGGGGTGGAATACAGTGCGCCAAATCCGTCCGCACCCTTTATTTCAAGACATTGGGCAGAACGAGTATTTTTATTTTGTTCACAGCTATTATTTTGCACCGAAAAATGAAGAGATTGTTTTAGGCGTCAGCGAATATCCGAATGAATTTGCCTGCATTGTCGGTAAGGACAATGTGTTTGCCACACAGTTCCACACGGAGAAAAGCCATCAGGCAGGATTGCTGCTGCTGCGTAATTTTTTAAATTGGCAGATTTGAGGTTTTTAACATAAATCTGCTAAAAATCGCTAATTTGTGTAAAATATACTGAAATTGAATAGAGGAGAAAAAAATGCTGTTGATACCTGCCATTGATTTGAAAGAAGGACGCTGTGTTCGTTTAAAACAAGGCTTGATGGAGCAGGCGACGGTATTTTCCGATTCGCCGGCAGAGATGGCTTCGCATTGGCGCAATCAAGGCGCACGCCGTTTGCATTTGGTTGATTTAAACGGCGCATTTGCAGGCGTTCCTCAAAATTTTCCGGCGATTAAAGAGATTTTGGCCGCCGTGGCTAAAGATATTCCGGTACAGCTTGGCGGCGGTATCCGTGATTTGGGAACCATTGAAAAATATTTGGATTTGGGGCTGACCGATGTGATTATCGGTACGGCCGCGGTAAAAAATCCTGAATTTGTGCGCGAAGCATGTAAGGCATTTCCGGGTCAGATTATCGTCGGCTTGGATGCCAAAGACGGTATGGTGGCGATAGACGGTTGGGCAACGGTAACGGAGCATCATGTCGTCGATTTGGCCAAGCGTTTTGAAGACGATGGTGTCAACAGCATTATTTATACCGATATCGGCCGCGACGGCATGATGAGCGGCGTGAATATCGAGGCTACCGTTAAATTGGCTCAATCAGTGAATATTCCGATTATCGCTTCCGGCGGCTTGACGAATTTGGATGATATCCGCGCATTGTGTGCCGTTGAAAAAGAGGGTGTGAGCGGTGCGATTACCGGCCGCGCAATTTATGAGGGAAGTATTGATTTCGCACAGGCACAAAAACTGGCCGATTCTTTGGCTTAAGTGTGTCGGATTATGCGGATAAGACCTTTCAGGCCATTAAAACGCAGCGGCTGACGCAGCACACAAAAATGCACTCAAAGGGATTGCCTGTATAGGTTATGGGTTTATATCTATTTGAAATAATCATAAAAATAACCTAATCGATATTTTATTAAGGGATTAATATGCTTGAAGCGTTTGTTTTGGGTTTTTGGATTATCTGGTCATCCGACCGCGAAGTGTATCCGCTAAGCGAAAGTTTGTGGTTTACACTGATTGCTGTGATATTGCGGCAGCTGACGGCGTTTGATTTGCCGATTATCGATACCTATTGGATGATTTTCAATGGGATAGTGTGGGCATTTGCCGGTTTGATTTTTTCCATCGTCGGCCGTATCGACAGCAATTTCATTATTTCCTGTGTTTTGGCGATGATAGCCGGCATTGGTTATTTTCAGCTGTTGCAACATTTGCCGGATTGGTTGAGCAAATTTTTGGCCTGACGGTTTCAGACGGCCTGATAACGGATAAGAGGTATTGGGTATGGCATTGGCAAAACGAATTATTCCTTGTCTGGATGTAAAAGACGGTCGCGTGGTAAAAGGTGTCAACTTTTTGGGTCTGCGCGATGCGGGCAATCCGGTTGATGTTGCCAAACGCTACAACGATGAAGGCGCGGATGAGTTGACCTTTTTGGACATCACTGCTTCCAGCGATAATCGCGACACTATTTTGCACGTTATTGAGGCAGTCGCATCACAAGTTTTTATTCCATTAACCGTCGGCGGTGGCGTGCGCACGGTTGCCGATATCCGTCGTCTGCTTAATGCCGGTGCCGATAAGGCCAGCATCAATACGGCCGCTGTAACCAATCCTGATTTGGTAAATGAAGCGGCCGGTTTTTTTGGTTCGCAAGCAATTGTCGTTGCCGTGGATGCCAAAGCGGTCAACCCTGAAAACACCCGTTGGGAAATCTTTACCCACGGCGGACGTAATCCGACCGGTTTGGACGCGGTGGAATGGGCTGTCGAAATGCAGCGGCGCGGTGCGGGCGAGATTTTGCTGACCAGTATGGACCGGGACGGTACCAAGCAAGGTTTCAACCTGCCTCTGACTCGCGCGGTCAGCGAAGCGGTCGATATTCCGGTCATTGCTTCCGGCGGTGTCGGTTCGGTCCAGCATTTGGTGGACGGCATTAAAGAAGGAAAAGCAGATGCGGTATTGGCCGCCAGTATTTTCCACTTTGGCGAAGCGAGTATCCGCGAAGCGAAACTGGCCATGCGTGAAGCAGGAATTGAAGTGCGTTTGTGATTGCTACCCAAAGGCCGTCTGAAAAATATGGGAGAAAGACGCACATGTCGAATATAAACGAAACGTTGCTGAATGCCGTAAAATTTGATGAGAAAGGTTTGGTTTGCGCGATTGCCCAAGATTGGCAGACACGCCGTGTGCTGATGGTTGCCTGGATGAACGCCGAAGCCCTGCAAAAAACCGTAGAAACCGGTTTTGCCCACTATTACAGCCGTTCCCGCCAAAAACAATGGATGAAGGGCGAAGAGTCCGGACATACGCAAAAAGTACACGAATTGCGCCTGGATTGCGATGGCGACGCAGTGGTCATGCTGATTGAACAAAACGGTGGCATTGCCTGTCATACTGGGCGCGAAAGCTGTTTTTACAAAGTTTGGCAAGAGGGCGCATGGCAGGCAGTCGATGCCGTGTTGAAAGACGAAGAGGCGATTTACGGACATAAACATCCTTAAGGCCGTCTGAAAGAAAATAAGAGAAACCGACCATGACCGATACTATCCTTACCCAAATTCAAAACGTCATCGATTCGCGCAAAGGCGGCGATCCCGATGCTTCTTATGTCGCCCAACTGCTACACAAAGGCGAAGACAAGATTTTGAAAAAAGTCATCGAGGAAGCGGGTGAAACCTTGATGGCCTCTAAAGATGGCGGTGGCGAACATTTGGTTTACGAAGTGGCGGATTTATGGTTTCATACCATGGTTTTATTGGCGCATCACGGATTGCGCGCCGAAGATGTAGTAAACGAGCTTGCGCGCCGTCAAGGTTTGTCGGGATTAGTGGAAAAAGCTTCTCGCAAAGAATCTTGAATTTATATTACAATCCCGTATTTGACCTGTTTCAGAATCCGTCTCTTGGGGCAAAAACGATTTCACTTTTTGGGTTGAAACCCGTTACGCCCGTTTTCAGACGGCCATTGGAGCCATTATGGATAATTGTATTTTCTGCAAAATCGCAACCAAAGATATTCCGGCACAAACCGTTTACGAAGACGATGAGATGCTTTGTTTCAAAGATATCCGTCCTGCCGCGCCGGTGCATCTGCTGCTGATTCCGAAAGTGCACTTCGATTCACTGGCACACGCAACTGCCGAACATCAAACCCTGTTGGGCAAAATGATGTTGAAAGTTCCTCAAATCGCCCATGAGGCAGGTTTGACCGACGGTTTCAAAACCCTGATCAACACAGGCAAAGGCGGCGGACAAGAAGTCTTCCACCTGCATATCCATATCATGGGTACGCCCGCATAATTATTATCTCTTTTTAAATTAAACAAATTCAAGGATTTATCATGGGTAGCTTCTCTCTTTGGCACTGGATTATCGTACTGATTATCGTCGTTTTGGTATTCGGTACCAAAAAATTGCGCAACGTCGGCAAAGACCTCGGCGGTGCAGTGCATGACTTCAAACAAGGCCTGAACGAAGGTACAGACGGTAAAGATGCCAAAAAAGACGAAGTCATCGAACACAAAAAAGACGAAGACAAAGCATAATCCATGTTTGATTTCGGTTTGGGCGAATTGCTGCTGGTCGGCGTTGTCGCCCTAATAGTGCTGGGTCCAGAACGTCTGCCGCAAGCCGCGCGCACGGCCGGGCGTTTGGTCGGCAAATTGCAAGGCTTCGTCAACAACGTCAAGCAGGAGCTCAATACTCAGGCTGAGTTGGACGAATTGCGCAAGGTGAAGCAGGAATTTGAAGCCGCCGCTTCGGAGTTTCGCGACGGTATCAAAGACTTAGGCGATGATGCACAAAAAAATCTGAATGATATTTCAGATGGCCTCAAGCCTTGGGAGCGCCTGCCCGAACAAAAAACGCCAGCTGATTTTGGCGTGGACGAGTTCGGTAATCCTCTGCCTGATTTGGCTTCAAGCAGCACTGAAAATGAAAGTGCGGCCCAAGTTCCTGAAGAGGGTGGAGCAGCGCAAACTCAAGAGCCTGTCGGGGCTGAAAATGCCGAGTCCGAGCAAGACCGCGCTTGGCGTGAGTATTTGACGGCTTCAGTTTCACCTGCTCCTGCTCCTGCGGTTGAAGTCAGCTATATCGAATCTCCTGTTGCCGATGTTCCTCCGCTGCATACGACTTCTTTGCGTAAGCAGGCGATGAGCCGCAAACGCGATATGCGCCCGAAATTCTACGCCAAGCCCAAACTGCGCGTCCGTAAGTAAAAAGTGAGTCAACCGGTGTCCGAACCTCAACACGAACAACCCGTCCAACCGCTTATCGAGCATCTTCTCGAGCTGCGTCGCCGCATGATGTGGATCGTCATCGGTATCGTCGTCTGCTTTTTGGGCATGATGCCGTTTGCCCAGCAGCTCTATACCTTTGTTGCCGAGCCATTAATGGCCAATCTGCCTAAAGATACCAGCATGATTGCAACTGATGTGATTGCGCCGTTTTTTGTGCCGGTCAAGGTTACCCTGATGGCGGCATTTCTGCTGTCGTTGCCGCACACGCTGTATCAAGTCTGGGCATTTGTCGCTCCTGCCTTATACCAAAACGAAAAGCGTTTGATTACGCCGCTGGTGTTGTCCAGCGTAACGCTTTTCTTCGTTGGTATGGCGTTTGCCTATTTTCTGGTGTTTCCCGTTATTTTCAAATTCTTGGCCGGTGTAACCCCTGTCGGCGTCAATATGGCGACCGATATCGACAAATACCTGTCCTTTATTTTGGGCATGTTTGTCGCATTTGGTATGACGTTTGAAGTGCCCGTTGTTGTGGTGTTGCTTGCAAAAATGGGCATTGTTTCGACCGCTCAGCTTAAGAACGCCCGTCCGTATGTTATAGTGGGTGCGTTTATCGTGGCCGCAATCATCACGCCGCCTGACGTAATTTCCCAAACCCTGCTTGCCGTTCCGCTGATTCTGCTCTACGAAGCTGGTATTTGGTTCAGCCGTTTTGCCAAAGCGAAAACGCAGCAGGAAGATGAGGATACACCGCAACCACCGGCAGAAGTTTAAGAATCAAGGCCGTCTGAAGAATTTTTCAGACGGCCTTTGTATCATGGCACTTTCAGTTTTTAAGAAAAAGCATGATGAATGTTCGGGGAATCGTAAAACATTACTGTCCAGATTCTTTTGATTCGGCTAAAATTTTTGACCGAGGATTTTGCCGAAATCGAAGCAGTAATGCGTAACAGTCCCTCATGCCTCAATGGGCTGGATTTTAATACCAAACTGCCGGAATTACGTTTGGGAAATGGGGTGATTTTTACCAAGGCATAAGCCGAAAATACTTGATTTTAGGTAATTGAAAAAATATTCGTTTCTATTTTATCGAGAAGAATGATGTCAGGCCGTCTAAAAATTAACTACGTTTCAGACGGCCTTTTTGTCACCCTTGTTTTTCGTTGTAATCCTTATTTATCAAGCATCTTACAAAAAGGGTTTTGAAAAAGAGAAGTTTATATTTTGACTAAATCCAGCCGTATGAATCCATAGTGAAATGTGTTATCTTATCTACGTGTGTTAAGAAACATTAATAAGTTTGTATTTTTCTTACAGAAAAAGGCTTCAAAATGGATGGTTGGACTCAAACGCTGAGTGCCGGTACTTTGCTCGGTATTGCGGCGGCGGCAATTTTGCTGATTTTGATTTTAATTGTGAAACTGCGTGTTCATGCTTTGCTGACGTTGGTATTGGTCAGCCTGCTGACTGCTATCGTAACAGGCCTGCCTATGGGCAGTATCGTCAATGATGTGTTGGTCAAAAACTTCGGCGGTACGCTCGGCAGCGTGGCGTTGCTGGTCGGTTTGGGCGCAATGCTCGGCCGTTTGGTGGAAACTTCCGGCGGTGCCCAATCTTTGGCGGATGCGCTGATTCGGATTTTTGGTGAAAAACGTGCGCCGTTTGCCTTAGGCGTGGCTTCTTTGATTTTCGGTTTTCCGATTTTCTTTGATGCCGGTTTGGTGGTGATGTTGCCGATTGTGTTTGCAACGGCACGCCGCATGAAGCAAACTGTTTTGCCCTATGCGTTGGCATCTATTGGCGCATTTTCCGTCATGCACGTCTTCCTGCCGCCTCATCCCGGCCCGATTGCCGCTTCTGAGTTTTATGGCGCAAATATTGGTCAACTGCTGATTTTGGGTTTGCCGGTTACCTTGATTACTTGGTATTTCAGCGGCTATTTATTGGGTAAAGTTTTGGGTCGCAGTATTCATGTGCCTGTTCCTGATCTGATCAGTGGTGGTACACAAGATAACGACCAACCGAAAGCGCCTGCAAAAGCATCCACCGTCGTCGGCATTATGCTGATTCCTATGTTGTTGATTTTCTTGAATACTGGTTTGTCTACTCTGATCAGCGAGAAAATGGTCAGTGCGGATGAAGGCTGGGTGCAGTTTGCCCGAATGCTCGGTTCGACACCGATTGCTTTGCTGATTTCTGTTTTGGTAGCCCTGTATGTATTGGGCAGTAAACGTGGCGAAAAAGCCAGCGCTTTGGAGAAAACCATTGATGGCGCATTGGGCCCGGTTTGCTCGGTCATTTTGATTACCGGTGCAGGCGGTATGTTTGGCGGCGTGTTGCGTGCTTCCGGTATCGGTAAGGCTTTGGCCGACAGTATGGCTGACTTGGGTATTCCTGTTTTACTGGGCTGTTTCTTGGTGGCTTTGGCTTTGCGTATTGCACAAGGTTCTGCGACCGTTGCATTGACTACCGCTGCCGCATTAATGGCACCGGCCGTTGCGGCGGCAGGTTTCAGCGATTGGCAGATTACTTGCGTGGTATTGGCGACGGCAGCGGGTTCCGTCGGTTGCAGCCACTTTAACGACTCAGGCTTCTGGCTTGTCGGCCGTCTGTTGGATATGGATGTGCCGACGACCTTGAAGACATGGACGGTCAACCAAACACTTATCGCACTCATCGGTTTTGCTTTATCGTCAGTGTTGTTTATCTTGGTTTAATCGAAAACGGCCGGCGGATAGTGTTTTTGAGATAACATAATCCGCCTGTTTTCAAATACCGTTAAAATCCAGATAAACAAGGAGTAGAAAAATGACGACACATTTTGTCATGATGGGCGTGTGCGGTTGCGGTAAAACCACGGCCGCACTCTCATTGCAAAAATATCTTGATCAATGTCCCTATGCCGAAGGCGATGATTTCCATACCCAAGCCAACCGCGACAAAATGGGTGCCGGTATTCCGCTGACGGATGAAGACCGCTATCCTTGGCTGGGCAATTTGCGTGACTGGATGACGGAGCAGGCAAAAAACGGGGAGAAATATTCCATCGTTACTTGTTCTGCACTCAAGCATCACTATCGCGATATTCTGCGTGGTGCGGAAGGAAAGGTGGCTTTTATCCATCTGACTCCGCCTCAAGCAATCAATCTCGAACGTATGCTGTCGCGTCAGGGGCATTATATGAAAGCCGGAATGCTGGATTCACAGCTGGAGATTTTGGAAGAGCTGGGTGCGGATGAGTACGGCGTTAAAATCGACAATCCGGGTACACCTGAAGCCGTTGAGGCAGATATTGTGAACTGGGTGAAAGCGCAAGGCTTGATTTAGTAATGAACAGAAATGAAAAGGCCGTCTGAAATATTTCAGACGGCCTTTTTTTGATGAAATTTAGAATGTTTTTTGCGAATCAAGCAATAAGGTAACCGGCCCGTCATTGCAAAGAGAAACCTGCATATGGGTTTGGAATCTGCCGGTTTCGACAGTCAGTCCATGTTCGCGCAAAAGTTGCGCGGTATATTGATAGAGTTTATCCGCTTGTTCGGCAGGGGCAGCATTGGAGAAGGACGGACGGCGGCCGCTGCGCGCATCGGCGTAAAGGGTAAATTGGGAAACCAATAATATCGAGCCGCCTACATCTTTGAGCGATAAATTTAATTTGCCGTTTTCGTCTTCAAAGATACGCAGGTTGGCGGTTTTGTCCGCAATGTATTTGGCGTCTGTTTCCGTGTCGGCGTGGGTAACGCCGAGCAATATCATAAATCCGTTGTCGATTTTTCCGCAGGTTTCGCGGGAGTTTTCGGACAAAACGTCAACTTTGGCTTGGGTAACTTTTTGAATAACGGCGCGCATGATGTTTTTGAATAAAAAAGTTTGTAAAAAAGGGCGTAAAAGACACGCCCTTTGGGTTGGAGTATGGTTTCAGACGGCCTGAAACCATTGAATCAATTTACGGATTAATGCCGTTTTCTTTTAAGATGCGTTCGATCTGATTATTAACTTTTTGCCGTTTGACAGCTTGGGCAATCTGGTTGCGTACCAGCTCGAAAGGTTCGGCATTCGGATCATGCTCTACTGCACTGAGTTTGAACAGATAAAAACGGTTTTCCATCTGAATCGGCTCATGCGTTACGTCGCCCCGGGTCATGTCGGCAAAAGCAACGGCCAGTTGGTGAGGGAGTTGTTGCGGAGAAATGAAGCCGTCAAATTCTTGCTCTGGGTTAGGATAGCGCTTCATCAGCTCTTCGAATGACAAGCCTTTGAGCAGCAGTTCTTGCGCGGCGCGTACTTCGTCGGCTGAGGCAAAGCTGACTTGTTGCAGCTTGATAATGCGTGTTTGCTGGTCGTAGAAACGGCGCAACTCGGCATCGTCAACTGCGGTTTGACGTTCTAGATAAGCAGCGTATTGGTTGGCATAGAACTCAGCTTCAACGTTTTTGAATTGATTCTGTACTTCCGGATCTTTGTCTAAACCAGCTTTGAAGGCTTCATTTTTCAATATTTCCAAAGTCTGCAAGCGTGTAACCACATCTTTGCGGATTGCCTGACCATCGGGTTTGGCAGTCTGGCTGGGATGCTGGTCGGCCTGTCTCAATACTTCGGCAACCATGCTGTCGATGCGGGCAGGATCGATTTCAGGTGCTTTGGCGGTTGCCAAGCCGATCGTTGACAGGGCGAGGATAGCCAAAACGGCAGTTTTGGGCTTGATGTTCATGTGGATTCCTTATTGCCCGCCGCTATCACGGCGGGCACGTTATATTATTTGTTGACTTTGATGCTGGCTTTTTTCAGTAATGATTGAATGGCCGCATCAACACGGGCTGCCTGTAAGTCGCTGCCAATCTGGTTTTTAGCGGCTTCGTAAGAAGGTACGGTAACGTTGCGACGGTCATTGACGTAGAAAACGGTGTACAGATTACCGTTTTGCAGCGGCGTTGTAGTGTGTGCACCTTTTTTCAGGTCTTTGACAGCAGCGTAAAGTGGAGGTGCTGATTCTTGCAAATCTTTGAGCGGAACATAAGCTTTAGGGATGCCGCCGGCTTTTTTGGCTGCTTCATCAATTGAATATTGGTTCAATACCGAAGCAAAGCTTTTTTTTGCGTCCAAATCGGCAATGGCTTTTTGGGCATTGCTGTTGCTGTCGGTTACGATTTCGCCCAGTTGGACTTCTTGGGTGCCTTTATAGAAGTTGCTGAAATCATTGTAAGCGGCTTTGACATCTTTTTCTTGAACAGGAAATTGGCGGATGATATGTGCCGCGAAAGCTTGGCCTAACAAATCATTTTCAAAAGCCGCCCATTCGGTTTTGAATGTGGGCTTTTTATCCGCTCCTTGCTTGGCGGCATCGGCACGTGCTTGCTCCAGTGCCGCTTTGAATTCAGCGCTTTGATCCAACTTTAATTTTTTGGCTTCTTGGGTAACAACAGTGCTGATAACTTGACGTTCAGTCAACATTTGACGCAATTCAGGCGTATCTTGAATGTTAGGATTGCCGGCGCGTACGGAAGCCACTTGGTCGTCAATCACGCTGCTGTCGATGGCCTGGCCGTTGACGGTAACCAAAGTTTGGGCAAACAGAGTGCCGGAAGTCAGAGCGAGCATCAAGGCTGAAGCAAAGTAGGTTTTTTTCATCGTATTTCTCTTCTAAATTAATGATTGGAAATCAAAGTTTGGGCGGTAATCTTAATGGAAGTATTCGTCCGGCGTGGCCGCTTTGATACTGAGTGCATGAATCAGGCCGTCTGAAAACAAGTCTTGCAAAAGCTGCTTAATCATACGTTGCCGCTGGAGGCGGCCAATGTTTTCAAATACGTTGCTGACCACCACTATAGCGTAATGCCCACCGCCTTTATTGCCGACATGGCCGGCGTGCAGATGGCTTTCATCTTCAAAATCGAAGAACTCAGGCTCAAGCGCCTGCAGGCGTTCTTCAATCATTTGACGCATATTGCTCATTTGAACACGGCTTTAAAGGGTTTGATCAAGACTTCGGCGTATACGCCGGCATCGACGTAAGGGTCTTGTTCGGCCCATTCTTGTGCGGCGTCTAAAGACTCAAATTGAGCCACAATCAGGCTGCCGGAGACGCGTTCCGGATTATCCGGCAGGGGATTGGGGCCGGCAGTCAGCAGACGGCCTTGCGCTTTCAATTCTTCTAAGCGTGCCAAATGAGCAGGGCGGGCTCCCATGCGTGCTTCGTGGACATCTTCGGCATCAGTGGCCAAAAGCATGAAATATTCCATTATTGATCCTCCTTAGGCTGGAAACGCATCAGATACATACCCTGTGCGATAGAAAAAATGATTGTAAAACCCAATGTGCCGAACAGTTTGTAATTGACCCATTGGTCTGGAAAATACGTAAAGACAAAGAGGTTGGCCGCACCCATAAAAATTAGGAAGCCAATCCATGCGTAAGTCAGGCGTGTCCATACAAAATCAGGGAGCTGCATTTCTTTGCCCATGACGGCTTTAAGCCCGTTTTTACCGGCAAGATGGCTGAACAGCATGACGATCGCGCCGATCCAAAACAGAACGGTCGGTTTCCACATGATGAAGCGGTTGTCTTTCAGTAAAATCGTTGCACCGCCAAAAAAGACAATCAAAATCAGGCTGACCCATTGCATGGTGTCCAGTTTGCGGTGTTTCCAAAAGGTCAGCGCAGCTTGGGCAATGCCGACGATAACCGCAACAGTGGTTGCGGCAATCATGTCTTTGGTGATGATGTATGTAATGAAAAATAAGAATACGGCGAATAAGTCGCTCAAAACCTTCATATGTTAATGATGAAACTAATTGAGTAAATGCTAATCATACAGGGAGATGTGTTTTTTTGCACCTTTCCCTATGACTTTAATACCACATATATTCATATGAAATATTTGTTTTGGGTTGGCGAAATTTGTAAAAAAGAAACACAAGCATGCAAAAGTAATAGATTTGCTAAGGAATTTTAGGCTGAATAGCCTCTATTGCTTGGCAGGAATGGGTTAAAAATATATCATGACGTAATATCTAGTAAATATATGGTTAAATGCGCGCACATTGGTCAGTACCATAATTTCCGAACAGGGGATCAGTTTTGAAAAAACATCACAATATTAAATTAATTACAGCTTCTATCGCTTTAATGACATCGCTCAGTGCCTCTGCAGGTTTGGGCGGCTTGAATGTTCAATCTCATTTGGGTGAGCCTTTTACAGGCAGTATCACTGTGACTGGCGAGGAAGCTCAGGCTCTGCTTAATGGCGGCAAGGCCACTATTTCAAATGGCAATTTGCGCGCGGCGGTACGCAAATCAGGCGATAAAGCAGTCGTTACCATTCGTTCCTATAAAGCCATCAAAGATCCTGTTTTGGTTTTCCAAGTAGGTGTTGGCGCGCAATCGCGTGAATACACCGCTATTATCGATCCGGCCGGATATGATTCTAAAGATGCTGCATCTGTTCGTACCCGTCCGGCCACTGAATCTCAATCCTCCGAGCTGACACGCAATGCCCAACAGCCGGCCACTAAAAACAATAAAGCAGCAGGTAATCAGGCAACTCAAGCGCGTAAGGATGTGCAGCGTAAGGCTGAGAAAAAACAAGTTCAGACGGCCCCTGCTAAAAACGACACGGCTGCACGTTCAGGCAGGCAGCATTTGGTACGTACGGGTGAAACCCTGATTGCCATTGCGTCCAGTATCCGTCCGCAAGGTATGACCTTGGATCAAACCATCCAGGCTTTGGTAAATGCCAACCCGGATGTGTTTATCGATAATAATGCCAACCGTATGTTGGCAGGTAAGGTACTGAATATTCCAAACCGTAGCGAATTGCAACGCTTGGTTGCTTCTGCTCCTGTTAAAACCAATACTGCGACAGAAAAAGCCAATGAAACCGCCAATGCAACAGAAGCTAAAATAGAAAAACCTGTTGTTCAGCCTGAGGCTCAAACTGAAGCTCAGGTCAAAGATGCTGGCGTAAATACACAGCAACAGGAAGAAGTGAAACAAGCTTCAGCTGAACAAACAGAACAAGCAGCATCTGCGGCGGTTAATGAAAATGCCGCATCGACTGTTCCTACGTCCGATATTCAAGAAGCTATGGCTTCTGATGCTCAAGAGAACGTAGTGGCTTCTGAGCCTGTTGCAACCACTGGTTCTGTCGCAGAGCAAACAGAAAGCGAATCAGACGGCAATTTATGGAAATGGTTATTGGCAGGCGGTGCAGCCCTTATTGCTGCTTGGTTGTTGTTGAAAGCTGCCGGTAAACGTAAAGACGAGCCGGAAGCGGCACCTGTAAGCCGTAAGGATGAAGAGAAGGCTGTACAGAAAAATGTTGCCGCTTCAACTGCTGCGGTTGCTGCAACTAAAGTAACGCCGTCTGAAAAAACTCAAGACGGTCTGTTTATCGAAGACGATTTTGAAGATGATGTGGTTATCAATGAGGTAGAAGAATCTTCCAATATTGATGATGTCAAACTTGATTTGGGTAAGATTGACAATAGTCAGGCAGGTATTCTTTCAGGTGCAGTAACGCATGATGTTGAGACAGAGCAACGACGTCATGCTGATTGGGACAATATCGAATCAACGGAAAGCGTGTACGAGCCTGAACCAGAAAATCCGTATCAGCCAGTATCTGTTGTTATGCCTGAACGTAAAGAAGAGCAGGCAAATACATTTGCTGAGTTTGATTTGGCGGCAGAGAAAAAGGTCTCCGAGTTAAGAAATGAAGAGCCACTTGAGTTTACGGTAGAAACCCCTGAAGCTTCAGGCGGCCATGCGTTGCCATTTGATGTCAAGCAAGATCAAGACTTGCAAATTCAAGAAACCAAAGAAGAAGCAGAGAAAGAAGCAGCTGCTTCCGAGTTTGTGATTGAAGAAGGTGCATTGGAATGGGAAGCTGAAGATGTTTCAGTAGCCGCTGATCAAAGCAATAGTGAAAGAGGCTTTGTTTCAGAATCAGTCGGCATGACTGCACCGTTTGAAGCCAAATATGATTTGGCTAAGATGTATATCGAAATCGGTGATCCTGAAGCGGCTCGAGAAACATTGCAAGGGCTGATTGAGGAGGCTGAAGGCGATATTCTGCATAAAGCCCAAAAACTGATGAAAGAACTTGGCGCGTAAGTGCCAGTCAAATGTAGATGCCGTTTCAGACGGCATCTTTTTTATGGTAAATTAAAAAGCAAGATTTTGGCTGAGTCTATTATTGGTTGGGTAAGATTTCAGCTTTATATGATGGTTGAAGATGAAGGCCGTCTGAAATACAAAATGGAGGCGTGTGTTAATCACGCCTTTTTAATATTTGTTACTTGAGCGTAGGCAACAATATCAATTTACAAGAAGTATAAGAAATGACTGAACAAGTAAATACAACAGGGCATCTGGTGCAGCGCTGGGCTTTGACCCTCTCTTATGACGGTAGTCGTTTTTATGGTTGGCAAAAACAGGCTGGAGATTTGCCGACTGTTCAGACGGCCTTAGAGCAGGCGTTGTCTTCAATAGCAGAGGAGCAAATTAATACTATTGTTGCGGGAAGGACGGATACGGGTGTGCATGCAACTGCCCAGGTAGTGCATTTTGATACATCAGTAAATCGTCCGGAGCAAGCATGGGTGCGGGGGGTCAATGCACATTTGCCTGATGGTGTTGCTGTGTTGGTTGCGCAAAAAGTTGCACCTCATTTCCATGCCCGATTTGATGCTTATGGCCGTCATTATCGTTATTTATTGGAATCCTCACCGGTTCGTTCTCCATTATTGGTTGGTAGAGTAGGGTGGACGCATTTGAAATTAGATTTAAATCTGATGAGGCAGGCTGCTGCCTTATTGGAGGGGGAGCATGACTTTTCTAGCTTTCGAGCAGCTGAATGTCAGGCGAAATCTCCTGTAAAGACACTATATAGTACAAGTATTAGTGGAACTGCTCGCTATCTGTGCCTTGATTTGCATGGAAATGCATTCTTACATCATATGGTACGCAATATTATGGGAGCATTGGTGTATGTGGGTAGTGGCAGAATCAGTGTGGATGAGTTTGAGTCAGTCTTTCATGCAAAAAGTAGATTGAAGGCTCCGCCAACTTTTATGTCAGATGGCCTGTATTTAACAGGTGTTGACTATCCTGATGAGTTTGGCGTGAAGAAACTATCGTTACCCGAGTGGATGAGCGTTCTAGGTAATGATTTTCAGACGGGCTAACTGCGGATTGTTGGTATAAAAGCAACAAAATAGCTGGATTGATGTGTAAATTAATAAAGTGTTGTAAAAATGCACAATTGGTTTTAAAAGAAATTTATCATTGATTTTAAATAATAAATTTCATTTTTTTAGGCTGTGTTTGCCTTTGCTGGGTTTCAAGGGTGGTGGGGGTGGATTGAATAAAGTTTGTTTTTTTAGAGAGGAGCAATTATAGTAACAGTCATGGAATCGCTGATTCCAGCGATAATGTAAGCCTAAGCGGATTGTCCGGTCTGCTTAAGTTATTTCTTCACAATAGAAAAGGAATACAGCAATGAAAAAATCTCTGATTGCTCTGACTTTGGCAGCTCTGCCTGTTGCAGCTATGGCTGATGTGACTCTGTACGGTCAAGTTAAAGCCGGCGTTGAAATTTCTAAAGTAAAAGTGGGTAAAGCTACTTCTAAAACTGCTACTGAGATTGCTGACTACGGTTCTCGCATCGGCTTCAAAGGCCACGAACATTTGGGTAGCAACTTGAATGCTATTTGGCAAGTTGAACAAAACACTTCTATCGCCGGTGGTGACTCTGGTTTTGCTAACCGTGAATCTTTCATCGGTTTGGAAGGTGGTTTCGGTAAAGTTCGTGCCGGTAACCTGAACACTGCTCTGAAAGACAGCAGTGACAGCTTCGACCCTTGGGAATCTGGTGCCGCTAACGCAGATGCTCTGCAACTGGGTAAAATTAAACGTGTAGATACTCGTAAAGTATCTGTACGTTACGACACTCCTGTATTTGGTGGTTTCAGTGCAAGCGTACAATACCAACCTCGCGACAATGCTAACCCTGGCGACAAATACACTCACACTGTGAAAAGCCGTGAATCTTACGATTTGGGCCTGAACTACGAAAACTCTGGCTTCTTCGGTCGTTATGCTGGTTCTTACGCTAAACGTGCTGACTTGGATGCTGGCTACTTGGATGCATTCAACAGCAACACTACTTTGGCTGCTGGTGCTTACAAAGATCACCAAGCACACCGTCTGACTGCTGGTTACGATGCTAACAACCTGATGGTTGCTGTTGTAGGTCAATACGAAGGCTTCAAAGCTGATGTAGCTGGTGCTAAGAAAAACGAACGTACTGAAGTTGGTGCGACTGCTGCTTACCGCTTCGGCAACGTAACTCCTCGTGTTTCTTACGCTCACGGCTTCAAAGCTAAAGAAGATGGCGTAAAACAAAAAAACAGCGCTTACAACCAAGTTATCGTTGGTGCTGACTACGACTTCTCTAAACGCACTTCTGCCCTGTTGTCTGCCGGCTGGTTGAAAGAAGGCAAAGGCGACTACAAATACGAGAAAACTGCTGGTACTGTTGGCCTGCGTCACAAATTCTAATCTGGCTTAAGATTAGTCTGAAAAAAGAGCCTGTTTTATACAGGCTCTTTTTGTTTTTGTAAGAAATGTATTTTGTCATTGCAGGGGTAGGTTAAAGTATTTTCGATATTCGTTTTCAGACGGTCTATGGAAATTTAAGTCAGGTTCTATTCTATTTAATATATGCTAAATGAAATTTCAGAAATTGTTTTGAGTATTATTATAAATAAGTTAATAATATAGGGATGATTCTTGGATTGAGTTGATTTTCCTATGTTTCATGCCTAATAATAAAAGGTTCATCTAATGTAGTTCTAAAGTATTATTAGTATGTAGAATCTGATTTTAAGATTTGTAAACTTGATTTTAATCAAATTATTGCTGATAGATGATTCATATAATATAAGTGTTTAGAGTATCGATATATCGGGAATAGCCATGTCCTGTCTTGAAATGAAGTGCTTAAGTGGCATTTGGAAACGAATCCTTGTGCTGTTTGCTGTATTTTCTATGATGATAGTAAGCCTGCCTGCTTACGCGGAACGCTTGCCTGATTTCTTGGCAAAAGTTCAGCCGTCTGAAATTTTCCCAGGTGCTGACCGCTACGGTAAGCCTGAAGGTAAGCCTTTGGTTGCTCGCGTATACAAGGGCGAAGAGCAGCTTGGCTTGGTTTATATCACGACTGATGTGGTCAATACGCGCGGTTATTCGAGTAAACCGATCGATACGATGGTTGCATTGGCCAATGATGGCACTATTGCCGGCGCAAAATTGGTTGAACACCATGAGCCGATTATGTTGATCGGTATCCCGCAATCCCGTGTCGATAAATTCATTGACAAATATATCGGCTTAAATTTTATTAAAAACCCACCTCAACCAGGTGTTGCACCAGGGGATATTATTAGTGGTGCGACTGTAACCCTGATGGTCATCAATGACAGTATTCAGCGCTCTGTTAAAGCAGTAATCCATCAATATCATTTGGGTACAGATAAAGCAGTCCAAGCCGGTACGGCAGCTGCTTCCGGCGAACAGTCTGCCGAACCTGCCGTTCAAACTCGTCCGCGTCGTGTTGCCAATCAAGACAAACAAGATATCCTGTCATGGAATGCGCTTTTGGAACAAAAAGCCGTCGGTCATCTGCATATTTCTATCGACGAAATCAATAAACTGTTTGAGAAAAGCGGTAAAGCAGGTGTGGCAGATCATGCGGAGCAGGGCGATGGTAACGATACATTTATTGATCTGTATGTTGCCTTAGTCAGCCAACCTTCCATCGGTAAAAGCCTTTTAGGTGAAGCCGGTTGGAACAACCTGCAAAAACGTTTAAAACCTGGCCAAGAAGCCGTGATGGTGGCCGGCGAGGGTCGCTATTCTTGGAAAGGTTCGGGTTATGTCCGCGGCGGTATCTTTGACCGTATTGAAATGATTCAAGGCGATACCAGCTTCCGCTTTACTGATGCGCAACATGAACGTGTAGTTGCTTTATCCGCCGAAGGTGCGCCCGCATTTAAAGAAGTTTCTTGGTTCACCATCCCTGAAGGTGTGGAATTTGATGGTGCCGAACCATGGCGTTTGCAATTAATGATTCAACGTGTATTGAGCGTAAATGATAAGGCATTTGTAACTGCCGATTTGGATTATGAATTGCCAAAAGGCTATTACGTTGACGATCCTAAAGCACCTCCGGTTGAAATCAGCGCACCGGTTGAGCCGGTGGCTGCGGCAGCCTCTGCTCCGGAAGAAAGTACAGGTATTGCAGAGGATGCAACGGCTGAGGAAGGCGTATCCAACCAACTTTGGAAACAGGTTTGGAAAGCCAAACAAGGTCAAATCGTGGTTGTCGGTATTGCTTTGACAATTCTTCTGTTGGTATTCCTGTTCCAAGACTGGATTGTCCGTTACGAAAAATGGTATGACCGATTCCGTCTCTGTTTCCTGATCTTTACGCTGTTTTATATCGGCTGGTATGCTCAGGCACAATTATCGGTAGTGAATACTTTGACGTTGTTCTCAGCCATTTTGACTGAATTCCACTGGGAATTCTTCCTGATGGATCCGCTGGTATTTATTTTGTGGCTCTTTACGGCGGCAACCATGCTGTTGTGGAACCGCGGTACATTCTGTGGATGGCTGTGTCCTTTCGGTGCATTGCAAGAGTTAACCAACCGTATCGCCAAAAAATTGGGTCTGAAACAAATTACAGTGCCACACTTGTTGCATACCCGTCTGAGCGCGATCAAATATGTAATTTTCTTCGCTTTGTTGGCAATTTCCCTGTACGATTTGGGTACGGCTGAAAAATTTGCTGAAATTGAGCCTTTCAAAACTGCAATTATTTTGAAATTCATGCGTGAATGGTGGTTTGTTCTGTTCGCCGCCGCGTTGCTGATTGCAGGCTTGTTCATCGAACGTTTCTTCTGCCGTTATCTGTGTCCTTTGGGTGCAGGTATCGCATTGCCGGGCCGCTTCCGTGTGTTTGATTGGCTGCGCCGTTATAAAATGTGCGGTAATCCATGCCAGATTTGTACACATGAATGCCCAGTACAGGCAATTGCACCTGAAGGCGACATTCATCCGAACGAATGTATTCAATGTCTGCATTGTCAGGTAATGTATCATCACGATACGCGTTGTCCTCAAGTAGTGGCAACGAATAAGAAAAAACAAAAACAAGCGGCGGCAAAAGCTGAACAGCATGATGCGGCAGCAACGCAAAATGCCCAAGAACAAGTCGTCCAGTTTGTTAAAAAAGAATCGGCAATCAGTGTCGACAAGTAGTAATTTATCAATAAAAAAGAGGGCTGTATCGGCAGCCCGACTTAGAAAGTTTTTCATCGGCAGGCCGTCTGAAAAATCGGCCGCCGGATTTTATCCAAGGAGTGTCGTATGTCAGACGAAAAATTAGAACAAAACGGCTTAAGCCGTCGTTCATTCTTAGGTACTGCCGCTGCTTCCGGTGCAGGTATTGCCGGTGCCGGTTTGTTGGGCTTGGCTGGTTGCTCTAACGGCGAGGGTGATAAAGCTGCTGCTTCCGGTGCTGCACCTGCCGAGAAAGCCGCTGCTCATTCTGCCGAGCCGGGCAAACAAACTTCCGAAGTCGGTCCGGGCGAACTTGACCAATACTACGGTTTCTTGTCAGGCGGTCAATCAGGTGAAATGCGCTTGATTGGCGTACCTTCTATGCGTGAGTTGATGCGTATCCCTGTATTCAATATGGACAGCGCTACCGGTTGGGGTCGTACCAACGAGAGCCTGCGTATTTTGAATGAAAAAATTACGCCGGAAACCCGTAAATTCCTGCAAGACAGCGGTCTGCGCTGCTACCCTAACGGCGACTTGCACCACCCGCACTTGTCTTTTACCGATCAAACTTACGACGGCCGCTATGCATATGCCAACGATAAAGCAAACAACCGTGTTTGCCGTATCCGCTTGGATGTGATGAAAACCGATAAAATCGTTGAAATTCCAAACGTTTCAGGTGTTCACGGTCTGCGTCCTCAACGCTATCCGAAAACCGGCTACGTATTTGCCAACGGCGAGCATATCGTTCCTGTTGATGGCGTAGGCAAATGGGATGATCCTAAAACTTGGAATGCCGTTTATACTGCAGTTGACGGCGAAACCATGGACATCGCATGGCAAGTATTGGTAGACGGTAACTTGGATAATGGCGATGCCGACTACCAAGGTAAATACTCTTTCTCTACCTGCTATAACTCTGAGCGTGCTCTGACTGTACAAGGTGCATCTTCCAACGAGCAAGACTGGTGTGTGGTATTTAACCTGGCCGCCATCGAAGAAGGCATCAAAAAAGGCGACTTCAAAGAAGTTAACGGCGTGAAAATGTTGGACGGTCGTGCGGAAGCCAACTCTCCATACACTCGTTACATCCCGGTTCCTAACTCTCCTCACGGCTGTAATGCAAGCCCTGACGGCAAATACATCATGCTCAACGGTAAACTGTCTCCAACCGTTACCGTATTGGATGTCAGCAAACTGGATGACTTGTTTGCAGGTAAAATCAAAGAGCGCGATGTTGTTGTAGCCGAGCCTCAACTGGGTCTTGGCCCATTACACACTGCATTTGACGGTCGCGGCAATGCTTATACTACATTGTTTATCGACAGCCAAATGGTGAAATGGAACATTGACGATGCGATTAAAGCCTATAAAGGCGAGAAAATCGATCCGATCAAACAAAAACTCGACGTTCACTATCAACCGGGCCACAACCACACTACCATGGGCGAAACCAAAGAAGCCGACGGTAAATGGTTGGTATCTTTGAACAAGTTCTCTAAAGACCGCTTCTTGAATGCCGGTCCTTTGAAACCTGAGTGTGACCAATTGATCGATATCTCCGGCGACGAAATGCGTCTGGTGCATGACAATCCGACTTTTGCCGAACCACACGACTTGTGCTTGGTTGCCGCGTCTAAAGTGAACCCAAGCAAAACTTGGGACCGCAAAGACCCATGGTTCTGGCAAGAAGCTTTGGAACAAGCTCAAAAAGACGGTGTTGAGCTGGAAAAAGCTGCCAAAGTCGTACGTGAAGGCAACAAAGTACGCGTGTACATGACTGCCGTTGCGCCTGCTTACAGCGTTCCTCAATTTGAAGTGAACCAAGGCGACGAAGTTACCGTATATGTAACCAACGTTGAGACCATTGAAGACTTGACTCACGGCTTTACTTTGGAAGGTTATGGCATTGCTATGGAGATTGGCCCGCAAGCTACATCTTCTGTAACCTTCAAGGCTGTCCGTCCAGGTGTACACTGGTACTACTGCCAATGGTTCTGCCACGCATTGCACATGGAAATGTCTGGCCAAATGATTGTTAAACCAAAATAATTTCGGTTTGATGATTTAATTCTTCAGGCCGTCTGAAAAAACATTCTTTCAGACGGCCTTTATAGCAAAGTTGTTTGTCGGCCGATATGGCCACAAAATGAAAGCCATCATCAGACAGCTTTGCTATAACACCAAAATACCTGTTTCCGCATCGGTTTATCATGCGGCAAGCAGGCCGTCTGAAACAGAGATATGATTATGACGCACACACAAATCCATCGTTCCAAATGGCAACGTGCCGCACTCGTATTGCTGCTTGGCAGCATGGTTCAGACGGCCTTTGCCGCAGTCATCAACGTATCCGCACAAGACAATCTCAATGATGCTTTGGCGCGCGCCCAAGCCGGCGATACGCTCAAGCTTGCCTCCGGTGCATACAAAACCAAACTCTATATCGACAAACCCATTACCATCGAAGGCCCTGCCGACCGTTCCGCCAAGATTGTCGGCGACCGGAGCGGGAGGACGGTTGCCGTTCATGCGCCTGATGTAACTTTGCGCAATCTGACTGTTTCCCATTCCGGCATGAGTTTGCCAGCAATGGATGCCGGTATCTATTTAGAAGAGACGGCAACGCGCGCACTGGTGGAGCATAACAACATCATCGACAATTCCGTCGGCGTGTATATTCACGGTGCGGCAGAATCCATGGTGCGGGAAAATAAAATCATCGGCGATGCAACCCTGCGCGTCAACGAACGCGGCAACGGCGTAACCGTCTGGAATGCGCCCGGTGCGCAAGTGGTCGATAACGATATTTCCAAAGGCCGTGACGGTATTTTTTCAAATACCAGTACTCATAATACCTACAAAGGCAACCGCTTTAGCGACTTGCGCTTTGCCGTCCATTATATGTACACCAATGACAGCGAAGTCAGCAACAATATCTCCGTCGGCAACAACATGGGTTATGTGCTGATGTTTTCCGAACGCCTGAAAGTGTATGGCAACATTGCCGTTGGCAGCCGCGACCAAGGCATTATGCTCAACTACGTCAATTATTCCGAAATTCACGATAATGTGATCAACAAGGCAGGCAAATGCGTGTTTGCCTACAATGCCAACTACAATAAAATTTTCGACAACCATTTTGAAAACTGTCAAATCGGTATTCACTTTACCGCGGCCATTGAAGGCACAAGCCTGTTCAATAATTCGTTTATCAACAACGAAAGCCAAGTCAAATACGTCAGCACCCGTTTCCTTGATTGGGGCGAGGGTGGTCGCGGCAACTATTGGAGCGATAACAGCGCCTTTGACCTTGACGGCGACGGCTTCGGCGACAGTGCCTACCGTCCCAACGGGATTATCGACCAAATCATCTGGCGCGCACCCGTCGCCCGGTTATTGATGAACAGCCCTGCCATCAGCATTGTCAAATGGGCGCAATCGCAATTTCCCGCCATCCTGCCTGGCGGCGTAATTGACAGCAAGCCTTTGATGAACCCTGTCCGCAATAAAACGACAACCAAATACGAAGCCATGAAGGACGAATTGCTGCATGAAGCAAAAACGCACCAATCCGAATGGGGTAATGCCGAAAACGGTGCGCTGACAGGCGGAAATGCCAATATGTAACCTTTCAGACGGCCCAATATCAAAGGCCGTCTGAAACATTCACTAGAGGAATATCCATGAGCAGTACCAACCACGTTGAATTGAGAAACGTGACCAAGCAGTTTGGCAGCCAAAAGGCCGTCAATCAAGTCGATCTGGTTCTCAAGGCTGGCGAGAGCGTCGGCATGGCAGGACACAACGGTGCAGGCAAATCTACCATTATGAAGCTGATACTCGGCCTGATTACGCCGACCAAGGGCGAAGTGATGCTTTTGGGAGAGCCGACCGGCAGTAAAGCAGGGGCGCAGCGTCGCAGCCAAATCGGTTACCTGCCTGAAACGGTTGCATTGCACCCTTCATTGACCGGTATCGAAACCATGGATTTCTATGCCAAACTTAAAAAACAGCCCCTGAGTAAAAACCGCGAATTGCTCGAGCGTGTCGGCATTTCCCAGGCCGCACGCCGCCGCGTCGGCACTTACTCTAAAGGTATGCGACAACGCCTCGCTTTGGCACAAGCCTTGTTGGGCGAGCCTAAAGTTTTATTGTTTGACGAGCCGACTACCGGCCTTGATCCGGCTTCACGTCAAATGTTTTACGAAGTTGTGCGCGAACTCAATGGGCGCGGTGCAACCGTATTGCTCAGCACCCATGCACTGGCCGAGCTTGACGGCCACGCCGATCGCATCATCGTTATGAAAAACGGCGTGAAAGTTGCCGACGGCAGCATGGATGAGTTGCATGTTCAAAGCGGCCTGCCGCTGACCGTCAACGTCTGCTTGAAAGAAGCGCGCCCGTTGAGCGAGCGTTGGCATCTGCTTTCAGACGGCCTGTCATATCAAGCACAATGTAAAGCAGAAGAGCGTATGGCTCTTTTGAGCGAATTGGGTGATTTGGGCAGTCTTGCCTACATCGATATCCACACGCCTACACTTGACGATATGTACGCGCAATTCTTGAAGAGGGAAGACGTATGAACCCCGTTTGGATTATTACCGGCAAAGAAGTCCGCGACAGCCTGCGCAACCGTTGGGTTCTTGCCGCCGCACTTTTGCTTGCCGCATTGGCACTGTCATTAGGCTTTCTCGGCAGCTCGCCTACCGGTTCGGTCAAGGTTGATCCCTTGACGGTAACCGTAGTCAGTCTCTCTAGCCTGTCGATTTTCCTGATTCCGCTGATTGCGATGTTGCTCTCTTATGATGCACTGATTGGCGAAATCGAGCGCGGTACAATGGCTTTGCTGCTAAGTTACCCCATCTCGCGCAACCAAATCCTTGCCGGTAAATTTATCGGCCACCTCATCATTCTTGCCCTTGCTACCACGGCAGGCTACGGATTGGCAGGTATTACCCTTCAGCTTGCCAACGGCGGTTTTGATATTGCCGCATGGCAGCCTTTCGCCCTCTTGATTGCTGCCAGCGTGATTCTTGGCGCAGCCTTTTTGTCCATGGGCTATTTGATCAGCGCAAAAGTTAAAGAACGCGGTACCGCCGCCGGTATCGCCATCGGCGTATGGTTGTTTTTTGTGGTGATTTTCGATATGGCGCTTTTGGGTGTTTTGGTTGCCGATACCGAACAAGTCATTACCGCGCCTGTAGTGGAAACCGTTCTTTTGTTCAACCCTGCAGACATTTATCGCCTACTGAACCTGACGGGTTACGAAAATACAGCCATGTATGCCGGCATGGCGGGTTTGAGCGAACAAATCAGCCTGACTATGCCGGTTTTGCTGACGGCACAGGTATTATGGGTTATCATTCCTTTGAATTTAGCCGCCTGGCTTTTCGGAAAGCGACAAATATGAGAAAAATATTATTGACAACCTTCACACTCATCGCATTGGCAGCCTGCAGCAAGCAGGACAACAGCCCTCCGCCTGCACCCCAACAAATCAGCGACAGCGCAGTGGGTCATTACTGCAGCATGAATTTGACTGAACACAACGGCCCTAAAGCGCAAATCTTCTTGAACGGCAAACCTGACAAACCAGTTTGGTTTTCCACCATCAAGCAGATGTTCGGTTATACAAAGCTGCCCGAAGAGCCTAAAGGCATTCATGTCATCTATGTTACCGATATGGGCAAAGTCAAAGATTGGGAAAAACCCAATGCTGACGCCGAATGGATAGATGCGAAAAAAGCCTATTACGTCATCGAAAGCAGCTTTATCGGCGGCATGGGTGCGGAAGACGCGCTTCCGTTTGCCGACAAGGCTCAGGCTGAAAAATTCGCCAAAGAAAAAGGCGGCAGAGTAGTCGGTTTTGCAGAGATGCCCGACGAATACATTTTCAAATAAAACAATCAATAAAAGGCCGTCTGAAACAGTTTCAGACGGCCTTTGTATTGGAAGCTGCCGATTGATGATTTAATGAATGCGGCTTTCAATGTAAAGATAAAAAATCCAAGGAATACTCCATGTCCACCCCTTTAACGCGCCGCCGTTTCCTTGCCATCGCCGCCACACTTGCTGCCGGTGTCGGCATTCCCTTTGCCATCAGCCGAAAAACCAATCGGCCGACTCATTTAGCCGGCCCGAATCAAGAAGGGCAGCCTGTTATCTGGAAAGGGATTGCATTAGGCTCAGGTGCAGAATTGCGTTTGTTCGGTATTGGGCGCAGGCAGGCGGAGATACTGGTCAACAAAGTATTGGCGGAAGTTTCACGGTTGGAAAAAATCTTCAGCCTGTATCGGGACGACAGCCTAATAAGCCGTTTAAACCGAGAAGGCCGTCTGAAAAATCCGCCATCCGATTTTTTACAGCTGCTCAGTATCAGCCGAGATATCCATCAGCTGACGCAGGGTGCATTTGATCCCAGCATTCAGCCATTGTGGAATCTGTATGCCGATCATTTCAGACGAAACCCTAAAACCGAAACGCCGCCATCTGAACGCAGTATCAAAGACACGCTCAAATTAGTGGATTTCAACAAAGTCGATTTTGATACCAAAGAAATCCGTTTTGCCCAAAAAGGCATGGGCCTGTCGCTCAACGGCATTGCGCAGGGCTATATCACCGACAAAGTAGCTGAATTGTTGAAGCAGCAAGGCGTTACCCAGGCATTGATTGATATGGGGGAGATTTACGGCTTTGATAATGCCAACCAGCGCGAGTGGAATGTCAGCATTCGCAATCCCGACCAAGAAGACCAAATCCTGACCACCATTGCCATGAAAAATCAAGCGTTTGCCACATCGGGCGGCTATGGCACGGTGATGGACGAGGCAGGCAAATTTACCCATCTGTTTGACCCGCGCACAGGAGGAAGCCAGCCGCGCTATAAAAGCATGAGCGTTATGGCGGAAAGTGCGGCAGTTGCCGATGCTTTTTCTACCGCATTTTCTATTATGGATGAAGCGGCCATCCGAGCAGCGGCCCAAGTTAAAAAGGCACAGGTTTGGCTGGTGATGCCGAATAATGAATTGAAGAAGATTGGAGACTGAGGGAAGGGCGGCCTTGCCTGCGATTTTGACTATGTGTATAGGACAGGGAAGGCTTGGTTGCTGAAAAAATGGAGGATAAAAAAGAAGGGCTGCCCAAGGGGGCAACCCTGAAACTCTTGCAGCTGGGAGTAATTAGCAAGAGATTACGACACTTAAAACAAAAATTCACTCATTTCAAAGCACGAAGCTTTAATATCTAAGCAAAACGGTATTTCGACCGCTCAAACCCCTTCGATACGGAGAAACACAACATATATGGGAAAATCCGACAAAGTGGTTTGAAGCAATTCAGATGAACGGTCTGTAATGCAGATAACCGGATGTCTTTAGATGAACGGTATAATATCAGGATAAGCGGAACATTACTAGTGAATATTATAAAAAAATAGAATAATTCATTTAGTGATTGATTATATTGAATAAAAACATAATTTCTTATTGAACTTTTTTACAACATATTGATTTGGTTTTAAAAAGGGAATTGTGTAAGTATTTGGTGTTAATCAAAAAACTTGTTTTGAGCTTTGAAAATAGATAATCAATAGAAAAAGGCCGTCTGAATGTTCAGACGGCCTTTTTTCAAAAAGTCACTTATTTGGTTGCAGAAGCAGTAGAAGCAGCTTCGGCTTGAGCACCTGCAGCTGCGTTTTCACCCCATGCAGCAGGATATTTGTAACCGGCAAAGCGTTTTTGTGAGTAGGCTTTGAACTCGTCAGAGTTGTAGGCTTCGGTTACATCTTTCAGCCATTGGCTGTCTTTGTCGGCAGTGCGGACGGCAGACCAGTTAACGTAGGCAAAGCTTGGCTCTTGGAACAGGGCTTCGGTCAGTTTCATGCCGCTGCTCATGGCGTAGTTGCCGTTAACGATGGCAAAGTCAACGTCGGCACGGCTGCGTGGCAGTTGGGCGGCTTCAAGCTCTACGATTTGGATATTTTTTGGATTCTCGGCAATATCGTTTTTAGAAGCAGTCAGCGGATCAACGTCGGCTTTCAGTTTAATCCAGCCCAATTCGTTCAACATAACCAATGCACGGGCAAAGTTAGATGGGTCGTTAGGTGCAGAAACGCTGACGCCGTCTTTCACTTCGTCCAAAGATTTCAGTTTGCCAGGGTACAGGCCCAAAGGTGCAGTCGGTACTTGGAAGGCCTCAGTGATGTCGAGTTTGTGTTCTTTTTTGAAGTTGTCCAGATAAGGTTTGTGTTGGAAGATGTTGATGTCCAATTCGCCTTCAGCCAAAGCAAGGTTGGGGCGCACATAGTCGGTGAACTCGATCAGTTTGACTTTATAGCCTTTTTTCTCCAAAGCCGGTTGGATTTGGTCTTTAACCATATCGCCGAAGTCGCCGACGGTTGTACCGAAGACGATTTCTTTTTTCTCTGCGCCGTTGTCGGCAGAAGAAGCAGCAGAAGCAGCAGGCGCGCTGTCTTTTTGACCGCCGCAGGCAGCCAGTACGATGGCCAGCGCAGCGGCTGAAAGGGTTTTGAAGAATGTGTTGGTTTGCATATTTTGCTCCTGATGGATGATAAAACGGTTTAAGACGGCCTCAAGCTGCCGCCGTCAAAAAAAGAGGGATTGTAAATCTATTTTGGAAATATGAGGATGTTTTTTGTAAATTTATTTGGAATATATATCCTAATATGTTCTAAACAGATAACAGGCCGTCTGAAAAATAGTAAGTCCATTTCAGACGGCCTGTTTGCTTAACGTTTGTCCAGTTTGCGCGCCAATCTGTTGCCGATACCTTGAATCAGGATAACGAGTAAAACCAGGATGGCGACGATGAAAATGATGACTTCCATTTGATAGCGGTAGTAGCCGTAACGGATGGCAAGGTCGCCCAAGCCGCCGCCGCCAATCATGCCTGCCGCCGCGCTGTACGACAGAAGGCCGATAGCCAGTACGGTAATGCTGGAAACCATACCTGCGCGTGCTTCATTCAAAAGCACTTTGCAGATGATGCTCATGGGTGAGGCTCCCATTGCAGAGGCTGCTTCAATCACGCCTCTGGGTACTTCGCGCAGGTTTTGCTCGACCAGACGGGCGAAGTAGAACAGGCCGGATACGCTCAATACCAATGAGGCGGCAACTGGGCCGATGGTCGTACCGATGATGGCGCGTGTAACAGGAATCATGGCAATCATCAGGATAACGAAAGGAAACGCGCGCATCAGGTTGACAATGTTGTCCAAAAATAAATTCAGCTGTTTGTTGTAGTGCAACTGATGACTTGACGTCACAAACAGCAATACGCCCAAAATCGTACCGAAGATAACGGCGAAAGTAGTCGATAGGCCGACCATAATAAAGGTTTCGCCTAAGGCTTGGATAATTTCGCCTTTCATGCTGACGATGGTCTCAACAGCACTTTCAAATGTTAAATCTGCCATATTAGTCCTCTCGAATCAGCTCTTGCCCGATTTCGGATTGGGCATGGATTTGGTTGCCGTGTACTTCAACGATTTCCAGCAGACGGCCTTTGTCCAAGAGGGCGGCACGGTCGCACAGGCGGCGGATAACGCTCATTTCGTGGGTAACGATGACGATGGTTACGTTGAAACGTCGGTTGATGTCTTCCAAACATTTCAAAACGCTGCGCGTAGTGGCGGGGTCGAGGGCGGAAGTGGGTTCGTCGGCGAGGATGACTTGAGGTTGCGGCGCTAACGCACGGGCAATGCCGACACGTTGTTTTTGACCGCCGGAAAGTTGGGATGGGTAATGGTTGGCGCGGTCTTGCAAATCGACGATTTCCAAACATTCTTCAACACGCGCTTGGATTTTTTTAGACGGCCATTTGGCAATTTCTAAAGGAAAAGCAACGTTTTCGGCAACGGTACGGTTGCTTAATAGGTTGAACTGTTGGAACACCATGCCGATGTTTTGTCGGGCGTGGCGCAGTTGCGTGGCGTTGAGCGCGGTCAGCTCTTGGCCGCATACGCTGACGCTACCTGTATCCGGACGTTCCAATAAGTTAATCAGGCGCAGCAGGGTGGATTTGCCTGCGCCGGAATAGCCCATCAGGCCGAAGATTTCTCCCTGTTTGATTTCGAGGCTGGTCGGCTCGACGGCGACAAAGTCTTTGTTGTCGCGTGTTTGATAGTGTTTGGAGACGTGATCCAGAATAATCATGGTTTATCCGTGTTTTCTTTAATTCGTGTGGCCATCAGGGTGTGCAGACGGCGGTTGTCGGCGCGTGCGACGGTAAATTGCAGGCTGCCGATGATGACTTTTTCGCCGCGTACGGGCAGGTGCCCCAATTCTTGAATGACCAGGCCGCCGATGGTGTCGGCTTCTTCGCTGCTGTATTCCGTGCCGAAAAAGGCGTTGATGTCTTCGATTTCGGTTGCGGCGTGGATACGCCAGCGTTCGGAAGAAACGGCGTGGATATTGTCGGCGCTGTCGTCTTCGTCAAACTCGTCTTCGATGTCGCCAACGATTTGCTCGATGATGTCTTCAAAGGTTACCAGGCCGGATGTGCCGCCGTATTCATCAATGACAATCGCCATGTGGTTGCGTTGTTCGCGGAACTCTTTTAAAAGGGAAGCCAGTGATTTGCCTTCGGGAACGAAAACGGCAGGGCGCAAGACGGATTTAAGGTGGAACTGCTCGGGGTTAAACATATATTTGAGCAGGTCTTTGGCATGCAAAATGCCCAAAACCTCGTCTTTGTCTTCGCCGATGACGGGGAAACGCGAATGGGCGGTTTCGATGATGTAGGCTGTGATGCGCTCGATGCTGTCGTTTTCTTTCAATACGTTCATGCGGCTGCGCGTAATCATGGCATCACGCACTTCCAGCTCGGCAAAGTCCAATACTTTTTCCAGCCGGGTCAGTGTGTCGGCATCAAAAACTTCCTGTTCGTGCGCTTGGCGCAACAGGGTCAATACGTCTTCGGCGGAGTCGGGCTCGCCAGCAAGTCGGGAGATCAGGCGTTCGAAAAACTTGGGTTTCGACTGCGTACCGTCCATTTTAATATTCGTCCTCTTGGTAGGGGTTGGGGAAACCTGCCGCCAGCATCAGGCGGATTTCTTCGGCTTCCATTATTTCGGCTTCATCGTCTTCGATGTGGTCGTAGCCCATCAGGTGTAAAGTGCCGTGTATGGTTAGGTGGGCAAAATGCTGCTCGGGTGTTTTGCCTTGTTCGCTGGCTTCTTTCAAAACCACTTGCGGACAAATCACCAAATCGCCATACAGGCCGTCTGAAAACTGGTCGGGCAGGATTTCGCCTTCGTTGAGCGCAAAACTCAATACATTGGTGGCGTAATCTTTGCCGCGGTAGTCGCGGTTGTAGGCGCGGGCTTCTTCTTCGTCCAGAAGAATCAGGCTGATGTCAGCGCGGCGGTATTCGTTTTTCAAGGCAGACCATGCCCAGCGGTAAAAATCACGTTCGCTCGGAAGGTTGGCGGCGGAAGAGGCGTTTTCAAAATTCAGATGAAAACGTTGCCGCTGTAAGGATAAAAAAGGATATTTTTTGGCGCGTTTCATGTTGTCCGGAAAATTTGGTTTTTAGGTGTAAATATAACATATTCACCCCCATGCCGTCTGAAAAACCGCCCAAAATATGATAGACTTCATGCCGTTTTCCATCTATCAGGCAATCATTATGAACCCGAAAAAACTCGTTATCGCCAGTCGCGAAAGCCTGCTTGCCATGTGGCAGGCAAAACACATCCAAGGCCGTCTGAAAGCCCTGTATCCCGATTGCGAGGTCGAGATTTTGGGCATGACCACGCGCGGCGACCAGATTTTGGACAGAACTTTGTCAAAGGTCGGCGGTAAAGGCTTGTTTGTCAAAGAGTTGGAACAGGCTTTGTATGACGGCCGAGCTGATTTGGCCGTGCATTCGATTAAAGACGTGCCGATGGATTTGCCTGAAGGTTTCGCGCTTGCGGCCATCGGCGAACGCGCCAATCCGTTTGACGCATTTGTGTCCAACCAATACGCGCGTCTGGAAGAAATGCCCAAAGGCGCCGTCGTCGGTACATCCAGCCTGCGCCGCGAAGCCCAGTTGCGCGCGCGCTATCCGCATTTGGTTATCAAACCTTTGCGCGGTAATGTGCAAACCCGTTTGTCCAAACTCGATAACGGCGAATACGACGCGATTATCTTGGCCGCCGCCGGTTTGCAGCGTCTGGAATTGGATGAACGTATCCGCATGATTTTGTCGGAATCCGACAGCCTGCCTGCCGCCGGACAAGGCGCATTAGGTATTGAAATTGCAGCGCATCGCGAAGATTTATACGAAATCTTAAAGCCTTTGAACCACGATACCACACACGCCTGCGTTACGGCCGAACGTGCGTTGGCGCGCGCTTTGGGCGGAAGTTGCCAAGTGCCGCTGGCCGCATATTGCACTGAAGAAAACGGCTTGTTGACCTTGCGCGGCTTGGTCGGTCATCCTGACGGTTCGGTCATTTTGCAAGCGGATGCTCAAGCCCCTGCCGAATACGCCGATGCCTTGGGTCGTGCAGTCGCCAAAAAACTGGCGGATGATGGTGCGGAAGAATTGATTGCCGCAGTATTGCATGAACAGGCTTAAAACAGCATAGATCATTTAAAAGGCCGTCTGAAAGTTTCAGACGGCCTTTATTTTGTTGATGCTTAAGGATTCATAATCCGCGCAACCAAAGCTTTTTCTTTGCCCTGCATATTGGGGATTTTGACCTGAATGCCGTTGCCTGGTGCCACATCGACAGGCTGGCCTTTGCGGGTCATTTGTTCCAATTTGATGGTTTGGTTGCCGCTCGGGTGGATAATTTCGAGTGAATCGCCGATGGCAAAGCGGTTTTTGACTTCGATGGTCGCCCAGCCGTTTTCGTCAATTTCGGTAACGTGGCCGACATATTGGCTTTGTTTGGCAATCGAATGGCCACTGAGGTAGTTTTGGTAATCCTGGGTTTGGTGGCGCTCAAGGAAGCCGCTGGTGTAGCCGCGGTTGGCAAGGCCTTCGAGTTCGCTCAACAGGCTGTAATCAAACGGACGGCCTGCAACGGCATCGTCAATCGCTTTGCGGTAGGACTGGGCCACGCGTGCAACATAATAAAGCGATTTGGTGCGGCCTTCGACTTTGAGGCTGTCCACGCCGATTTTGGCCAGTTTTTCAACTACTTCGATGCCGCGAAGGTCTTTGGAGTTCATGATGTAGGTGCCGTGTTCGTCTTCCATAATCGGCATCATTTCGCCCGGGCGGTTGGACTCTTCAATCAGGAAAACTTTGTCGGCGTAGGGATGGCGTTTTTGACCGTTGATGCCTTCAAAGTTTTGGTTGGCTTCTTCTTGGGCTTTTTCAAAGTTGAAACCTTGCAGAAGTTGGGCGTCGCCTGCATCGCTTTCAGTGGCGTTGTGAACCTTGTAATCCCAACGGCAGGAGTTGGTGCAGGTGCCTTGATTGGGGTCGCGGTGGTTGAAGTAGCCGGAGAGCAGGCAACGGCCGGAGTAGGCGATGCACAATGCGCCGTGAATGAAGACTTCGAGTTCGATGTCGGGACATTCTTGGCGGATTTCGGCGATTTCTTCCATGCTCAACTCGCGTGATAGAATAATGCGTTCGACACCGATGTTTTGCCAGAATTTCACGCCCCAGTAGTTGGTGGTGTTGGCCTGAACGGACAGGTGAATCGGCATTTCCGGCCATTTTTCGCGCACAGTCATGATTAAGCCCGGATCCGCCATAATCAGCGCGTCGGGTTTCATGGCAATCAAGGGTTCCATATCGGAAACAAAGGTTTTGAGTTTGGAGTTGTGCGGCAGGGTGTTAACGGTCAAAAAGAATTTTTTGTTGCGCTCGTGCGCTTCTTTAATGCCTTGCTCGAGGACGTCGAGTTTGGCAAATTCGTTGTTGCGGGCACGCAGGGAGTAACGCGGGCTGCCGGCGTAAACGGCATCTGCGCCATAATCGTAGGCGGCGCGCATACGTTCGAGGCCGCCTGCAGGCAATAAGAGTTCGGGTGCTTTCATGTTTTATGCTTTTTAAAATGTTTTCAGACGGCCCTCAAGGGAAGAGGGAAGGCCGTCTGAAAGATGTTTGAAGAATGGGCGGATTATCCGCTGTTTTTGTGTTTCGGTCAATTTTGTGTCGGGTTTGCGCTTTGTTTTTTATACGGAAAATGTCCTATATGGGCAAAGGTAAAAGGGGGCTGCAATTCATTGGAAATGTAAAAAAAGCAGGGTTGGACGGAATAATTTAACAAAAAACCGTTCAAGCAATGTATTTTCTTGTAAAATATCAAGCTTGATTTTAAAAAATATTCGGATTAGTTACCGATTTTGACCGACGGAAGGTTTATGGATTTTCGTTTTGACATTATTTATGAATATCGCTGGATGTTTTTATACGGCGTATTGACAACGCTGGGACTGACGGTGGTTGCAACGGCAGGTGGCTCGGTTTTGGGTTTGCTGCTGGCATTGGCACGTTTGATCAATCCGGAAAAAGCCGGTGCACCGATGCGTGCCTTGGCTTGGGTGTTGCGTAAGATTTCTTTTTGGTATGTTACGCTGTTTCGCGGTACGCCATTGTTTGTACAAATTGTGATTTGGGCTTATGTTTGGTTCCCATTTTTCGTTCACCCGGCCGACGGTGTGTTGATTAGCGGCGAAGCAGCTGTTGATCTGCGCCGTTCTTATGGTGCGCTGATTGCCGGCTCTTTGGCTTTGGTTGCGAACTCAGGTGCGTATATTTGTGAAATTTTCCGTGCCGGTATTCAATCGATTGATAAAGGACAAATGGAAGCTGCGCGTTCTCTGGGTCTGACCTATACTCAGGCAATGCGTTATGTCATTTTGCCTCAAGCGTTGCGCCGTATGTTGCCGCCATTGGCCAGTGAGTTTATTACGTTGTTGAAAGACAGCTCATTGCTTTCTGTTATCGGCGTGGCAGAGTTGGCTTATGTACAAAGCACGATTACCGGCCGCTATTCTGTCTATGAAGAGCCGCTTTATACAATCGCGCTGATTTATTTGGTGCTGACAAGCTTTTTGGGTTGGGTATTCCTGCGATTGGAAAGCCGTTACAATCCGCAACACCGCTAATCGGTTTGAATCAAAAAAGGAAGACTTTTTCAAGTCTTCCTTTTTTATTTGCCGTCAATGTTTCAGACGGCCTCGAATCAGAATGCTTCGCCGACTTTAACACCGCCTGCGATGTCTTTTGGTGTGGCCAGTTTGGCAGTTGCTTGTTGGGCGGCTTGGAATGCTTCGGTTGCCATGATGTCGGCAGCTTCTTGTACGGTCAATGTGTTGGCCATGTATTGCCAACGCGTTGCCAAGTCGGCGTTTTCCGGCGCGTGGAAGCCGTCTCGCAATTCATCTACCAAGTCAGGGCGGTTGCACACCAGTACAATATCGCAGCCTGCTTCAAAAGAAAGGCGGGCGCGTTCTTTAATGCCGCCGACACCGCATGCGCCTTCCATGGTCAGGTCGTCTGAAAAGATAACGCCGTTAAATCCGATTTCTTGGCGCAGGATTTGTTTCAGCCATTTTTCGGAGAAGCCGGCAGGTTGGCTGTCGGTTTGTGGGTACACGACGTGGGCAGGCATGACTGCGGCCATTCCTGCTTGGCTCAATGCTCGGAAGGGGATAAGGTCTGCGGCTTCTAGCTCTTCGCGGCTGCGTTTGTCGCAAGGCAGGACGTGATGGCTGTCGCCTTCGACAAAGCCGTGGCCGGGGAAGTGTTTGCCGCAAGATTTCATGCCGCCTTTGTTCAGGCCTTTTTGCAGGGCAAGGGCAAGCTGGGTCACGATGTTGGCGTCGCGGTGGAAACTGCGGTTACCGATGACGGCGCATTGACCCCAGTCCAAATCCAAAACAGGCGTAAAGGATAGGTCGATACCGCAGGCGGAGAGTTCGGTTGCTAAAACCCAGCCGACTTGTTCTGCTTGGGCGCAGGCGGCTTCTTGGCCTTCGTTATCCCAAATTTCGCCCAATACGTTCATGGCCGGCAGGCGGGTGAAGCCGTCAATAAAACGTTGAACCCGTCCGCCTTCGTGGTCGACGGCGATGATGAGTTCAGGTGTACGGACGGCTTTGATTTCTTGAACCAAAGCTTTAAGCTGGGAAACGTTTTCAAAGTTGCGGCGGAACAAAATAACGCCACCGACGGCAGGGTCGAGCAGGCGTTGTTTTTCTTCTTCGGTCAGATGATAGGCAGCGACGTCGGCCATGACTGGGCCGCGTGGAAGATGAGGCGTATTCATTGTTTTGTCCTGAATAATGTATATATTGGATAATCGTTATGTTCAGACGGCCTGAGAGTGTAGGAATATCTCAGGCCGTCTGAATATTGGTTTTGAATTAGGCAGTTGCTTTTTTCTTGTCTTTTAAGATCAGAATCAACACAACCATCACGATGCCGGTTACCACAAAACCTAAAGGCGCAGAGCCGGTCATGCCCAGTACGAGGTAGCCTGAGGCGGCAGACGCGGCTACGGTCAGCGCGTAAGGGAATTGCGAGGTAACGTGGTCGATGTGGTTACAGTGTGCGCCGGTAGAAGAGAGGATAGTGGTGTCGGAAATCGGTGAACAGTGGTCGCCAAATACGGCACCGGCCATTACGGCAGACATGCAAGGGATAATCAGCGATGGTTCGACTTTGACGGCCATGGCGGCGGCAATCGGCAACATGATGCCGAATGTGCCCCAGCTTGTGCCGGTAGCGAAGGCCATCACGCCTGCGAGCAGAAACAAAATCACGGGCAGGAAGCCTGCGTGGATATTGCCTGCCACCAACGTGGAGAGGTATTCGCCGGTGTGCATCTCACTGACAACGGTGCTGATGATCCATGCCAAAATCAAGATGGTAATGGCGCCGCGCATAGAGATGATGCCCTGCCAAATGGCTTTAGGGTAGTCGCTGGTTTTGATGGTGCCGATGGTGCAGAGGATGACGGCCAATACGCCGCAAGTACCGCCGAACACGAGGGAAGTATTTACATCGGTATTTTCAAACGCGCTGAGCAAAGAGAAGGTCTCAGAAGCTTGTGCGCCAGTGTAAATCATGGCTGAAACCGTGGCGACAATCAGTACCAAAACCGGCACAATCAGTGCGAACACACGGCCGTTGGGATGGCCTGTTTCAACGGTTTCATCATGAATTTCATTCAAAGCGGCGCGTTCCAAACGTGCCATGGAGCCGATGTCGAAAGAGAACCAAGCCACAACAAACACCATAATCAATGCGAAAACGGCATAGTAATTCATCAGGCTCATGGCTACGAATGCGCCCATCGGTGTGTAGCCTGTGATGTTGTACGTTACCAAAAGGCCGGCCAAAGTAGCAATAATCGATGCCCCCCAGCTGGATACCGGCATCAAAACGCACATCGGCGCGGCAGTAGAGTCAAGGATATAAGCCAGTTTGGCGCGGGAAACTTTGAATTTGTCGGTTACAGGGCGGGCAATCGCACCGACGGCAAGACTGTGGAAATAGTCGTCAATAAAAGTAACGAATACCAAACAGGCAGTCAGCAGCTTCGCACCGCGACGGCCTTTGATGTGCTGTTTTGCCCAATCGGCAAATGCTTGGTTACTGCCGGAATGCGTCAGCAGGGAAGTGAAAATCCCTAAAAGCACCAAAAAGAGCAGGATTTTGGGTTTGCCCAAAGACCAATCGCCGTCCGCCCAAGTCAGGCTGACTGCCATGTCTTTCAAGTGAACCAAAGCATCAAGTGGATTACCGCCTACCAGTAGGAATGAGCCAACGATAATGCCGACACCTAGGGACAGTAATACACGGCGCGTGGCAATGGCCAAGGCGAGAGCAATGGCTGCCGGGACGATGGATAAAATAGAATTTGAATAATTAATAAGTTGCATAATTATATTGTATATAAGCGGTAAAGTATTTTCAGACGGCCTAAATTGGAAGACGGATAACAAAATACCCACTGCCTCTGACAGATGGGTATTTTATCATCTAACACATCATCATGCCGTCTGAAAAATCGGACTACTGCAGATTTAGCGCGAGGAACAAAGTATTGCCTTCGCGTTGTACCAAAAGCGGTACGTTTTTGCCTGAGCTTTCCAATGCGCTACGGAAAGTGGATTCGTCATTGACGCTGATTTGGCTGACGGCAATAATTTCATCGCCGCGTTTGAGGCCGGCACGTTCGGCCGCACCGCTAACGCGCAGAACGATTAAGCGTTGTTTGCCGTCTGCGTTTTCAACCTGCAAAGTTAGGCCTGCATTTTCAACGGTAAATCCGTCATGGCCGCCATCGTGTTGCGGGTGTTCGGTCTCTTTGGCCGATGTTTCCGTTTGCTCGGCTGCACTGCCAAGTTTGACTTTGACATCGGTTTGTTTGCCACCGCGCCAAATGCTCAAAGTCACTTCTTTACCCGGCATCATCGAGCCGACCATGACCGGCAAATCGCTGGAGGCGCGGACTTCTTCTCCGTTTACGCTGCGGACAATATCGCCGACTTGCAACCCGGCTTGTTGTGCCGCGCTGTTCGGCATGATTTTGGCAATCAATGCACCACTTGCTTTGTCCAAACCAAAAGATTTGGCCAAATCATAAGAAACTTCTTGAATAACCACGCCTAATTGACCGCGTTGGACTTTGCCGTTGGCTTTTAATTGATCAGCCACATTCATGGCAACATCAATCGGAATAGCAAACGAAATGCCCATGAAACCGCCGCTGCGGCTGTAAATTTGCGAGTTAATGCCGACTACTTGGCCACGGAGGTTGAATAACGGGCCGCCTGAGTTGCCGGGGTTGATGGCAACGTCGGTTTGGATGAACGGCGTGTAGTTTTCATTCGGCAGGCTGCGGCCTTTGGCGGAGACGATGCCGGAGGTTACGCTGTTGTCAAAGCCGAAAGGCGCACCAATGGCGGCTACCCATTCGCCCGGTTTCAAATCTTTCGGATTGCCGATTTTGACAACCGGCAAGTCTTCTTGCGGCTCGATTTTTAAGAGGGCAACATCGGATTGGGCATCTGAGCCGACCAGTTTGGCAGTGTATTCGCGTTTGTCGTTGAGCAGGACTTTGATATTGCCCATGCCGGCAACCACGTGGGTATTGGTCAGGATATAGCCGTCTTTGCTGATGATGAAGCCGGAACCGAAATTCAAATCGTCGCTTTCGGTATCTTCTTGCGGCATGTCGGGCATATTGGGAACAAGGCGTTTGAAGAACTCGTAAAACGGATCGTTGTCGGGAAATTGGCTCAAGTCCATGCTGTGGTCGTCATCCGGTGTCGCAGTGCGTTTTGCCGGTGTCGCTTGAATATTGACGACTGCTTGTCCTTCGTTTTGGACCAGTTGGGCGAAGTCGGGCAGCAACATACCGACTTTTCCGTCATCGGTATTGGTTTCTATGCGTTGGACGAGTTCTTTGTTTTCGTCTTTGCCAAAAAAGGTGCTGACTTTGTCGCAACCTGAAAGAAGAGAAGCTGAGAGGACAGCGAGGGCCAGATATGTGTTTGTTTTAATATGCACGAAAGTTCCTTTTGCCGGTGCCTATCGTATTGTCGGCATGCGTTTGAATCGGCAGGCAGTTTTATTGTTTGAATGCTGTTTAAATGTATAAGATAGGATTTTTACACTTTAACGGTTTTTTTTCAAGCATTTCATTTTAAATGAAAAAATGATAATTGGGATTTTATTGTTTTAAGGCCGTCTGAAAACTTTGGAATATGACCTGTCGGTCGGTTCGCTTTTTTCAGACGGCCTTTAAATTGTGGTCAGTCGTGTTGGTCCAAATGGTAGATCTGCGCCACGGCATCGATTAATTCGCTGTTGTCCGAGCCCGCTTTATTGAGCGTGCGTGTCGGAGAGTGGAGCAGTTTGTTGGTCAACTGAATGGAGAGGCGTTCGAGGACATCCTCGGCGGATACGCCTTTTGCCAGTTGCTTCATGGCATTTTCCAATACTTGGCGGCGTGCGCGTTCGCCTTCGTCGCGCAAGGCGCGGATAAGCGGAACGCTTTGGCGGTTTTTCTGCAGGCGGATAAATTCGCTGACTTTTCCTTCCACCATGCTTTCAGCCGCCGCCGCTGCCTTTTTGCGCGCATCTTTACCGCTTTGGACAATGTCCATCATGTCGTCTACGGTATAGAGATATGCGTCTTCCAATTCGCCAACTTCGGCTTCGATATCGCGCGGAACGGCCAAATCCAGCAGGAAAACGGGCATGTTGTGGCGTTTTTTCAATGCGCGCTCGACCATGCCTTTGCCGACGAGGGGGAGTTGGCTGGCGGTGGAAGAAACAACCACGTCGTAATCGTGCAGAATATCGGGCAATTCGTTCAGCAGGCAGGCTTCGGCGTTGACACCGAGTTTGTCGCACAATTCCTGCGCACGCTGGTGTGTGCGGTTGGCAACAGTAATGAGCTTGGGATTTTTAGCGGCAAAATAAGTGGCCACCAGCTCAATCATTTCGCCTGCGCCGATAAAGAGGACGTTCAGATCGGAAATGGAAGGGAAGATTTGCTCTGCCATTTTGACCGATGCAGAAGCCATGGATACGGAGTTTTCGCCGACAGCAGTGTCGGTACGCACTTCTTTGGCAACGGCAAAGGTTTTTTGAAACAGGGCGTTTAAGTGGGTGTTGATGCTTTCCTGTTCTTGCGCAACGCGGACGGCATCTTTGATTTGACCGAGAATTTGCGGTTCGCCCAAGACCATGGAATCTAAACCGCAGGCGACGCGGAAGGCGTGGCGGACGGTTTCATTATTATCTAAGGTATAGAGGTAAGGGCGGATTTCTTCGGCAGGCAGGTCGTGATATTTTGCCAACCAGTCGATGATTTTTTCGGTTTCGCCGACGCAGTAAAGCTCGGTGCGGTTGCAGGTAGAAAGAATGACTGCTTCTTCCGCCGCCTCACTACGCGCGAGGTTGGACACGGCATCCGGCAGATTTGCAGCTGCAAATGCCAGTTTTTCGCGTATGCTCAAGGGCGCGGTTTGGTGATTGAGTCCGACGACGGTAAGTTGCATGGTTATGGTATGACTGGGTAGTGTGTGTGGTGGGTATTATAGCTTAAGTGGGCTTTAAAATGAATGTGTTGGGGGAGAAGATACAATGAGGTTTGCCATCGAAAAGGCCGTCTGAAAAGATTCAGACGGCCTTTTTATAATGAAAGGCTTAAACGGCTTCTGCTTCTTCTGCCAAGAAACCGCGCAGTTTTTGCATGGCTTTGGCTTCGATTTGGCGGATGCGTTCGGCAGATACGCCGTATTCTGCTGCCAATTCGTGCAGGGTCAAACCGCCATCGTCTTGCAACCAGCGGCTTTCAACGATGCGGCGGCTGCGGTCGTCCAGTTGCGCCAAGGCGTTTTGCAGACCTTCGGTTTGCAGGGCGTAGTGGGCTTGTTTGGACAACTGGCGGCTAGGCTCTGCATCGTGATCGGCCAACCAGTCGATAGGGGCGAAGTTGTCTTCGTCATCGTTGTTTTCTGCCATGATGCCGATATCGTGACCGGTCATGCGTTGCTCCATTTCCAAGACTTCGGACAATTTGACGCCCAAATCGTCGGCGATTTCTTGCGCTTCTTTTGGAGACAAGGCATTCAGGTTTTTACGCATGCTGCGCAGATTGAAGAACAATTTGCGTTGCGGTTTGGTGGTGGCAACGCGGACCAAACGCCAGTTACGTAAAATGAATTCGTGGATTTCTGCTTTAATCCAATGCACGGCAAACGAAAACAGGCGCGCACCGCGGCTTGGTTCGTAGCGTTTGACGGCTTTCATCAGGCCGATATTGCCTTCTTGAATCAGGTCGGCTTGGTTAAGGCCGTAGCCGTCGTAGCCGCGTGCAATGGATACGACGACGCGAAGATGAGACAGAATAAGTTGTTTGGCGGCATTGAGATCGCCTTTTTGTTGACGTTCGGCCAGTTGCGTTTCTTCTTCGGCAGTCAGCATGGGAATGCTATTGACAGTATGAATGTATTGCTCGAGGCTACCGTTGCCGCTGTGGATAACGGGTAATGCAAAAGCTTTATTCATAAAAGGATGCTCTCCTTGATTAGGCCGTCTGAAAACGGCTTTTTGTTTATTGTGTGACAAGCAGTATAACACTGCCTGTGGTTTGTTTTGTTATGGGTTGGATTTTTTCTGTAAATTAACGATAGATTCAATAGTTTTTACTGCTTGAATCGCAAGGGTTGATTGTCTTAGAAAATTTGAGTGATTTGCTAGGTCTTTGGTAAGTATATTACAAACATTTCTGTATGTAAATAGTTTTTCAATAAAAAAAGACCTTGTATAACAAGGTCTTAAAATTTTTTTTTATTCTGGTTTTTTCCGGCCAATCAGGATAAGGAATACGCCGATAACGGACAAAATACTGATAAGCCATGTTGAGCCGCCTGCTTTCATATAAGGCGTTTCGCCGATATAGCCTTTGACGTGGCCTTCGAGGACGGTTTCTGTATCCGGTTGGGCTTCGGCAACAATCGTACCTTTAGGGGAAATAATGGCGGTCGCACCGGTATTGGTGGCGCGAACCATGTAGCGGCCCAGTTCCATTGCACGCGCTTGGGACTGTTGAAGTTGCTGGTACATGGCATTGGATTTGCCGTACCACGCCATATTGCTGATGTTGGCAAGCAGGGTAGAGCGTTTCGCCGTTGCGATGAGTTCGTCGCCGAAACCGTCTTCATAGCAAATATTGAAGGCGACTTTTTGATCTTTCATTACCAAAGGCGCTTGGTTGTCGCCACCTTTTTGAAAGTCGGCCAAAGGCATATCCATCATTTTATAGAGGCGCTCGGTAATGGCGGGCAAGGGCTTGTATTCGCCAAATGGAACGAGGTGGTTCTTGGCGTAGTAGGGGATGACATCGGAAGTGCTGTTGTGATAGTCGCTCAAATTGATGACTGCATTTTCGTAGCCGTTGCCGTCGGGTGTATATTGGCTGATGCCGATGGCCAATGCGCTGCCGTTGCTTTGCGCCTGCTCAGCGAATTGTTCCAAGATACCTTCGGGCAGGTCTTGGCGCATCAGCGGTAGGGCGGTCTCGGGCAGGATGACGATGTCGGCACTGGTTTTGCTGATTTGTTCGTAGTATTTCTGAATGGTTGGGATGATTTGCTCTTCCTTCCATTTCAGATTTTGCTCGATATTGCCTTGAATCAGGGCAACCGTGCTGGTGCTGCCGTCAGGGCGGGTGTACTCGGTTTGTTGGGAAATGTAGCCGACGGAGCAGAGTGCAACGATAAGGAATAAGGGCAGGAGGCGGTGTTTCAGACGGCCATGGTTGTCAATCAGCAACACCAGCCATGCGCTGAGGAAAGCGGTTGCCAGCGTGACCATGTGAATGCCGCCCAAAGGCGCGAAGCCTGCCAACGGGCTGTCTTTGATGATTTGGGAATAGCCGATTGCACCCCAGCCGAATCCTGTCAAGAAACGTTCGCGGGCAAATTCTGCCAGCGTCCATAAAATCGGCAGCAGGAGGCCGGTTTTGGCCCAGCGCGACAGGTTGCATTTTTTCCACATCCAAAAACAGATGGCCGGATAAAGCGCAAGAAATGCCGGCAGCAGGAAGGTGAGGGGGATGGCGTATGAATCCGGCAAACCCGAAACGTCATGCAAGGCAGTGTGTATCCAATAAAACTGCGCCGTATAACCGATTAATCCGAACAGATAGGCAGTCATGACGGCAAAGCGCGGACGCAATTCAATCAGGCGTATCAGCGCGCCAAACAACAGCGGCATCAGCCAGAAATGATAATACGGGGCGAAAGTGAACGGCGTCGCGGCGGCAATCAAGATAACCAGCGGCCAGTACAGCAGCGGATGTTGCCAGTATTGTTCGAGTTTACGGAAAATATTCATGCTTTAAATGGTATTGAGGCCGTCTGAAAAGTTTTCAGACGGCAGGGAAACAAAATCAGTCTTTTTGAAACAATTTCATTGCAGGCAGGACGATTGCGCAAGCCAATGCACCGGCGGCTACTCCGACCACCAAGTTGGCGATATGTTCCATCATGCCGCTGTCCCAATGCTGTGCGTGGAGGAAATCGTGCAAAAAGCCAAGGTTGTGGGTGATCAGTCCGCCGCCAACCAAGAACATCGCCAGCGTGCCGACAATGCTCAAGCCACGCATAAACCAAGGCATAAATGAAATCAAACTGCGTCCGATACCTTGCACAGCAACGCTTTTTTGGCGCATCAACATCATGCCGAGGTCGTCAAGTTTGACGATAATGCCGACCAAACCATAGACCAATGCCGTCATGCCGACACCGATGGCGGCCATAACCAAAGAACGCGTCATCAGGTCATATTTTTCAACAACGCCCAGCGCGATAATAATAATTTCGGCGGAGAGGATGAAATCTGTGCGGACCGCGCCTTTCACTTTTGTTTTTTCGTCTGTGACTTCAGGCTCGGCATCGTGTCCGTCTTCGTGTTCATTGCGGTGCAAGAATTTGTGCAACAGTTTTTCCACGCCTTCAAAACACAAATAAACACCGCCGATCATCAACAAGGGCGTAATCAGCGCAGGCACGAAAGCGGAAAGCAACAGCGCAAGCGGCACCAGAATCAGCTTGTTGACCAGAGAGCCTTTTGCCACCGCCCAAATAATCGGCAATTCGCGCTCGGCGGATACGCCGGTTACCTGATTGGCGTTGAGCGCCAAATCGTCACCGACCACGCCGGCGGTTTTTTTGGCGGCGACTTTGGTCATCATCGCTACGTCGTCCAAAACGGCGGTAATGTCGTCCAAAAGCGTAAAGAGAGAGGCGAAGGCCATAATGTTGTCCGGATAAAATCAAATAAACGCGCGATTATATATGAAAATTCAGTTGCTTGAATGTTTTTCAGACGGCCGTTGACGGAAATTAACCAAAGGCCGTCTGAAAATGCTATTTCGGCGTATAACGTCCCGCCATGGCTTTATACACCATATTTTCGTATTTTAAGGCTTCATAGCGTTGGTTCAGCAGGTTTTGAGCCGAGCTGTATTCTGAATTCAAAGCCTCCAGCCAGTCTTTCAGTTCGTTTTTACCATGCTGGTAGCGTACTTGATAGTAATGGCTGTTTTTCTTGTCCAACTGATAACGCTGTTCTTGATTGGCAAGGCCGGCCTGCGCGTTTTTGTAGGCAAGGTAGTTGGTGTTGACCTCGTTAAGCGCGGTGGTCAGGGCTTTTTCAAAATTCAGCTTGGCACTGTCCATCTCTGCTTGTACGGTTTTGTCTTTCCATTTCATGGTCTGCCAATTAAGGAAAGGCAGATTGATGGTGGCCGAGCCGCCCAACATGGGGATATTGAACGTGCTTTTCGCTTTATCGGAAGACGTACTCAAACTTGCACCCAAAGTAATCGACGGATACCAACTGCGTTTTTGCGCGTTGACCGATTGTTGCGACGCTTGCAGGCGGTATTCGGCGGCGCGCAGGTCGGGGCGGTTGGCCAAAACGGTAATCGGTACGTCCAAGTTCACACCTTTGACCGGCAACAGGCGGAATTGTGCCGGATCGGCGGCCATGTTTTCAGACGGCCTTAAATTCAACAAATTACGCAAAACCTGTTTTTGCGTATCCAAATTGTTTTGCAAAGACAACAGGCTGTTTTCCGCACTCAGCAATGACTGTTTGGCTTGGGTTGGCTGGCTTGAGTCGGCACGGCCGTAGCGAAACTTGGCATTCGCAATGCGGTTGATTTCCTGATATTGCTTCAGCGATTTTTGCGCCAACTCGATGGCTTCGTTCAGATAGGCGATATTGAAATACGCATCGGCGACATTATTAATCAAAGTCAGGCGTGTGTTGGCCATGTCTTCATGCGTGGCTTGGTATTCCCATACCTGAGCATCGGCAGTGGCACTGAGTTTGCGCCACAAATCCAATTCATAGCTCAAGCCAAGCTGGCTGCTGAAGGTATTGCCGTGGCTGCCGGTTTTCAGGTTTTTAGAAGCGTTCGCGCCCAACGAGCCGCTGAACGAAGGTACCAAATCCGCACCCAAAATATTGGCTTGATACAAAGCCTTGTTGACGCTGATGGCTGCCTGTTTCAAATCGACATTGTTCGCCAGCGCCTGCTCCATCAGCGCGTTGAGCTGCTGGCTTTGGTAGATTTCCCACCAGTTGCCGTTTACATCGTAGCGTTCGGCAGTTTCCGCCGCGCTCATGACTTGGCCGGTTGCTTCCAGCGTCAGATTCGGATTGGCTTTAGGCGCGGCGCACGCACTTAGGGCAAGGGCGACAGCCAAGGATAAGGCTGCTTGGGAAAAAGGTTTCGTCTTCATAAAAAATCTTTCGGGTAACAGCATTTCAGACGGCCCTAAAATAATAGGCCGTCTGAAACATAATCAATCCTGAGCCAGTGCATCAATCGGGTTAAGCTTGGAAGCTTTGTTGGCAGGCATAAAGCCGAACGCGACGCCGATTGCGGTGGAGCAGACCACTGCGCCGATGACGGAAGTCATGGAAATGCTCATCGGGAAGTCGGTAACAAAATAGTTGAACACCAGGCTGATGCTTGCGGACAACAATACGCCTGACAGGCCGCCGATGATACAGATTAAAACGGCCTCAATTAGGAACTGTTGCAAAATATTGTTGCGGCGTGCGCCGATTGCCATGCGGACGCCGATTTCTTTGGTGCGCTCGGTAACGGAGACCAGCATGATGTTCATCACGCCGATACCGCCGACCACCAAAGAGATGACCGCGATAGAAGAAATCAGCAACGTCATGGTGCCGGTTGTGCTTTCCACCATTTCTTTGATGCTGTCGCTGTTGTTCATAAAGAAATCTTCTGTACCGTGGCGTGCTTTCAGCAGCTCAGTCAGGCTTTTTTCGGCAACTTGCGTGTTGGCATCGTCTTTGATTTTGACAACGATGGAGTTGGTATAGCTTTCGCCGGTAATTTGGTGCATGACCGTTGTATACGGCGACCAAAGCATCAGCGAGTCGGAATTACCAAACGAGTTGTCATCCTTTTTCATAATGCCGATGACGGTTAGCGGGCGTTTTTTGAAAAGGATGGTTTTGCCTAAAGGATTGACGCCTTCGCCGAAGAGTTTGGTTTTGGTGTTTTGGTCGATGACGACGACTTGGGCATCGGTTTTTACATCGTCATCATCAAACAGACGGCCTTCTTCCAATTTCAAACCGCGCACGTCGAAATATTGTTCGCCTACGCCGTAAAGTGAGGCGGTCAGGTCGGTGTTGCGGTAGGTTAAGGTGCCGCTGGAGTTGGTTTGAGGGGTGGCAGAGGCGACGTAGCTTTGTTGGCTGATGGCTTTTGCGTCATTAATTGTCAGTGTCTTGATTCGTCCGCTGCGGCGGTCACCAAAACCACGGCCGGGGAAGATGCTGATGGTGTTTGTGCCCATCGAGTTGATGTCTTCCAGGATTTTTTGTTGCGAGCCATTACCTAAGGCCACTACCGATACCACCGAGGCGATACCGATGATAATCCCCAGCATGGTCAGCAGCGAACGCATTTTGTGCGCCATAATCGCCTGTACCGACATTTTGAATGCTTCCATAAATTGATCGTAATAAAACGACCAAGAAGCTTTTTCTTTAATCCTCTCCACTTTGCTTGGCGGAATATCCGGATTTTTAGATGTATCCGAAATAATCTGACCGTCGCGGATTTCGATGACGCGATTTGCGTTTGCCGCAATGCCCGGATCGTGGGTGACCATAATCACGGTATGCCCGTCTTCGTGCAGCTTGTGGATGATTTCCATCACGTTTTTACCGCTGGCGGTATCCAATGCGCCGGTCGGCTCGTCGGCAAAGATGATTTCGCCGCCGTTCATCAACGCGCGCGCAATCGAAACGCGTTGTTGCTGACCGCCGGAAAGTTCGCTGGGTTTGTTGCCTTCTTTATTTTGCAAACCCAAATCGCCCAATAATTTTTCCGCACGTTCCGCACGCTCTTTGCTGTCCATGCCCATATACACGGCAGGCAGGGCGACGTTGTCCCGGGCGGTCAGCGAGCTTAACAGGTTGTAACGCTGGAAAATAAAGCCGAAACGCTCACGGCGCAAAGCCGCCAGCTCATCCGGCTGCATTTGCGATGTTTCGATGCCGTCGATTTGATAAGAGCCGGAAGTGGCAGTATCCAGACAGCCCAAGATATTCATCAGCGTCGATTTGCCCGAGCCGGATTGGCCGATAATCGCCACAAAGTCGCCTTTTTCAATAGAAAGGCTGACATCTTTCAATACGTGCACACGGTTTTCACCGCTACCGAAAAAACGGTTGATATTCTTACATTCGATTAAACTCATAATCTTTCCGGGCGAAAAATAGAAATACAGGAACTAAGGCCGTCTGAAACACAGCCAAACCTTTCAGACGGCCTTAATCAATCAGCGAGGAGGGCCGCCGCCCATCATCGCGCGTTCGCTGCTCTTATTCTTTTCGTCTGCGCTCATTTCAGAAATGATCACTTTTTCGCCTTCTTTCAAGCCGCTTTTGATTTCGGTATTCATGCTGTCTTTCAAACCGACGGTTACTTCGCGTTCTACCGCTTTATTGTCTGCGCCCAAAATGCTGACATAGGATTTGCCGTTATGCTTTTTCACAGTCAGCGTCGGTACCAGTAAGACATTCTTCACGCCGTTGATTTCAATCGTGTTTTGAGTGGTCATGCCGATGGAAAGTTTGCCGTCGGAATTTGGCACCAAGGCGCGGGCATAGTAGTAAATCGCATTGGAAGTCGTGTCCGTGCTGCTGGTGTAGCTGCCCAAAGACATGGTGGTCAGGCCGGGGTCGACGCTGTCCAATTTCGCTTTAATCGGCGTGTCCGGTTCGGACAAAATGGTGAACGAAATATCCTGACCGGCTTTGACTTTAGTAATATCGCCTTCGGCAATCTGCATTTTGTTTAACATGGTTTCCAGATTGGCCAGTTGGATAATGGTCGGCGTAGATTGCGCCGCATTGACGGATTGGCCTTCCTCAACAGGAATGGCGACTACGGTGCCGTCCATGGTGGCGGTAATCCGCGTGTGTCCCAGTTCGGATTCGGCTGTATTGATGGAGATTTTGGATTGTTTGATGGAGGCCTTCAGTTCGGCGACATTGGCTTTGGCTGCGGCTAAAGAGTCTTGTGCAGATTCCAAATCTTCTTTGGAAGTGGCCTGTTCTTTCCATAAGGCAAGTTCGCGTTTATATTTTTTCTCCGCACTGGAAAGCGCAATTTCGGCAGAAACCAATTTTGCCTGATAAGTTTCCAGTTTGGATTTTTCGGTATTTAAGGTGTTGAGCTGATTGGTTGAGTCGATTTCTGCAATCAAATCGCCTTTTTTTACTTGTTGGCCCAGTTTCACATACAGTTTTTTAATCTGGCCTGAAGCTTCCGCGCCTACGGATACCAAATTGGAAGGCGAGATTTCGCCGGTTGCCGATACGGTTTGACGGATATCGCCGCGTTTAACCACTTCCGTAATAAAAGAAGACTGAGGCTCAGGCTTCATCAAAGACCAGCCGCCGAAAGCCGCAGCCACGATAACAGCCGTACCGGCCGCCCACTTGAAAACTTTAGACATATAAAAGGAACCAATTCAATAAAATAACGTCGCAGACAAGCAACAAATGCATTGATAGAAACAAAAAAACAACTGGATTTTACTGTAAAGACCAAGGCCAACCAAGAGTCGGTCAGTTTAAATTGAAGTTTAACTTATTGAAATAAAAAATAAAAGAATGAAGATATTTTTCAGAACTTGTACCTCGTTTACATAAATTCCCAAACCCCCTCCGAATCTGAACATTTAAGTCACAAGAAAACGACTATAATATTCATGTCTTATTCTAATTATTAACGACACAAATAAAATGAAACACCAACAAGGCTTCACGCTTATCGAGCTGCTGATAGTCGTTTTGATTGCAGCCATTCTCGCTACCATCGCCTATCCGTCTTATCAAAACTACATCCGCCAAACGCGTCTCGCATCCGTCCGCACACAGATGCTGCATAATGCCCAACAACTTGAACGCTACTATACTCAAAAAAGTACTTTTGTAGGGTTTCCTACCGAAAATTTGCAGCAGAATCAATATTTCAATATTAGTTTTTCCGAAGGTACGGATTCTATGCCTGATCCTTCCGATTCAGGTTATATTTTGAAGGCTGTACCCAATAGAGAAACCAATGCCGATGAAACTTGTACCGTTTATTACAACGACAGCGGTATCATCTGGGCAAACAGTGATAAACAAAACTGCCCCGGTTATGAAATACCAAAATCGGAATAAATCGAAATATAAAAGGCCGTCTGAATTTTAGACGGCCTTTTGGATGGTTTGGCTGTATAAGCACATTAGCTTATACAGGGCAAAGATTGGTAATCCCGGCCCGATGTGAAGCCCATCTTAGCCTTTGCGGCGCGGTTCGTCAGGGCGGATGCGTGAAGCCAGTTGGTCGAGGATGCCGTTGACGAATTTATGGCCGTCGGTGCCGCCGAAAGTTTTGGTGACTTCAATGGCTTCGTTGATGATGACAGGATAGGGGGTCTCAGGCATGGTGCTCAGCTCATGGCAGGCAACCAGCAAAACGGCGCGTTCGATAGGGCTGAGATCTTTCTCGTCGCGGTCGAGCAGGGGGCTGATTTTTTCCATGTATTCTTCGGCATGGGTTTGCGCGCCGAAAAACAGTTTGTTGAACAGCTCTTCATCCATATTGGGCGCTTGGGACAGTTCGCGGATGTTTTTGGCGATTTCGGGAGCGGCTGTTTTGTTGATGCCTGCTTGATAAATGGCTTGTACGGCAAGCTCGCGTGCGCGGCGGCGTGGGCTTTTCATGGGTATTCCTTGTGAAGAGGGTGCCGATGGTTGTCGGCTGAATATTGAATGATTCAGACGGCCTCAATGTCATGATTGGGAGGCCGTCTGAAAATATGCGGTATTCAATACGGGGAGAACTTATTCTTCGTCGTCTTCGTATTGTTCTGACAAAAGATGGTTGACCAAGTTGGCACATTCTACGGCAACTTTGGCGGCATCGGAGGCTTTTTCTTCGATGCGTGCGACGGCCTGTTCGTCGTTTTCGGTCGTCAGGATGGCGTTGGCGATCGGGATGTTGTAATCAAGGGCAACGCGGCTGACGCCTGCGCCGGATTCATTGGATACCAATTCAAAGTGGTAGGTTTCGCCGCGAATGACAACGCCGATGGCAATCAGGGCATCGAATTGTTCGGATGAAGCGAGGTTCATCAGCGCGATAGGCACTTCAAGCGCGCCGGGGACGGTGGCAAGCGTGATGTTGTCTTCGGCTACGCCCAATTCTTTTAAGGTGCGGCAGCAAACTTTGACCATTTCGCTGCCGATTTCGTTGGTGAAGCGGGCCTGAACGATGCCGATGCGCAAGTTGGTACCGTCGAGGCGGGGTTCGATAATGTTCATGATGATTCCTTCAATATTGGTGAAATAGGGATTCGGCTCGGTTTCAGACGGCCTGGTTATAGGGAAGGCCGTCTGAAACGAAATGGGGATGGATTATTCTTGCGGCTGCCAATCGGCAACGGCTTGGAACTCGCCGTCTTCGTTTAATTCCCACGCGCTGCCTTCTGCCTGAGTCAGCAGGGGCGCGATGTCGGGATTGTCTGCGGTAATGGCGGAGAGGCTGACAATGCTGAAGTTGTCGGGATTGTCGGTGTATTCGTCGGTTTCGTCGCCGCTGAAAATACGCCAGCCGCTGTCGTTTTCAAATACGGGGGCTTCGCGGTAGAGGAAGCCGACGGGTTTGCCTTGTTCGGCGACGGTGTTGGTAACAATGCAGCGGTCGAGCGCTGCGGCCAATGCTTGGGCAAATTTGTTCATGGAGTTGGCAAAGAGATGATTTGGCATGATTTTACACGATTCGCCGCTTTTCCGCACGGATGTGTGCAGGGTCGGTTTGATGGTACAATGTCGGCAAGTGCCGTCAGGTTTGAACATGACGGCTTTTGATTGTTTATCGGCTTGAGGGACGCAAGAAACAATGAGCCAAAATAAAAAAGTTGCCGGTGTAGCCTTTTTATTTTGTTTCACTGCGGATGAGGCGTGCTTTCCGGCTGTTTTTTTGAAAGTATGGAATGAAACCTGATTTGCTCAAACAGCAGGCGCATCGAGCGATTCAAAAGCGTCTGGGCTATGAGTTCCGCAATATGGAGCTGCTTCAGCAGGCTTTGACTCACCGCAGCTACAATGCCAAACACAATGAGCGTTTTGAATTTGTCGGCGATTCGATTTTGAACTATTCAGTGGCGCGGATGTTGTTTGACGCGTTTCCGAAATTGTCGGAAGGCGAGTTGTCGCGGATGCGCGCGGCTTTGGTGAATGAAGGCGTATTGGCTGAAATCGCGTTGGAAATGAATGTCGGCGACGGTTTGTATTTGGGTGCCGGCGAGTTGAAGAGCGGCGGTTTCAGACGGCCTTCGATTTTGGCTGACGCAATGGAGGCGATGTTTGCGGCGGTCAGCTTTGACGCTGATTTTTCTGCGGCGGAAAAAGTGGTTCGCCATTTGTTTGCGGAACGCGTGAAACGTGCGGATTTGAATATCGGCAAGAAAGACAGTAAAACCGCTTTGCAGGAAGCCTTGCAGGCACGTCGCTTTGCCCTGCCGAAATACCGAATCGAAGAGCAGGCGGAGCAGACGGCTGATGCGATGTTTGTGATTTCCTGTGATTTGGGCGAACTCGGTTTCATCTGCAATGCACGCGGCAGCAGTCGGAAAGTGGCCGAGCAAAAAGCGGCATGTGAAGCTTTAGAGTGGTTGGAACAGAAGTTCCCTTTGAAAAAAGCTAAAAAATGATACTTCAGACGGCCTTTGAAAAAATGCAAAGGCCGTCTGAAACAATCAAGAAAGTCATATATAAATGGATATCGAAACCTTTTTGCAAAACGAGTCGCAACACCCGACGGATTATCGTTGCGGCTTTGTGGCCATCGTGGGTCGTCCGAATGTCGGCAAATCCACGCTGATGAACCATTTAATTGGTCAGAAAATCAGTATTACCAGTAAAAAAGCACAAACCACGCGCAACCGTGTAACCGGTATTTACACCGACGACACGGCGCAATTTGTGTTTGTCGATACGCCTGGTTTTCAAACCAATCACCGCAATGCCTTGAATGACCGTCTTAATCAAAACGTAACCGAAGCGTTGAGCGGCGTGGACGTGGTGGTTTTTGTGGTGGAAGCCATGCGCTTTACCGATGCGGACCGCGTGGTGCTGAAGCAGTTGCCTAAGCATACGCCTGTGGTATTGGTGGTCAATAAAATCGATAAAGATAAAGCCAAAGATAAATTTGCGCTTGAGGCTTTTATCAATGAAGTGCGGCAAGAGTTTGAGTTTACCGCCAGCGAGGCAGTTAGCGCGAAACATGGCCTGCGTATTGCCAATCTGCTGGAACTGCTCAAGCCGTATCTGCCGGAAAGTATCCCGATGTATCCGGAAGATATGGTGACGGATAAATCCAGCCGATTCCTGGCGATGGAAATTGTGCGCGAAAAATTGTTCCGCTATTTGGGCGAAGAGTTGCCGTATGCGATGAATGTTGAAGTGGAGCAGTTTGAGGAAGAGGAAAGCGGACTGTTCCGCATTTATATCGCGGTGTTGGTCGATAAAGACAGCCAAAAGGCGATTTTGATTGGCAAGGGTGGGGAGAAATTGAAGAAAATTTCTACTGAAGCCCGCCTTGATATGGAAAAATTATTTGATACCAAAGTCTTTTTGAAGATTTGGGTGAAAGTGAAATCCGGTTGGGCAGACGATATTCGTTTCCTGCGCGAATTGGGATTGTGATTTAATGTGTTTGAACAAAGGCCGTCTGAAAAATTTTCAGACGGCCTTTTTTTATCAAGCCAACAACTCAGTCAGACGTTTGACGATTTCATCCGCTGCTTGGCGTTTGGATGTTTCCGGAAATGAGGTTTCGGCAAGGTCATCAATAATGGTGATTTGATTGGTTGGTTTGCCCATGGAAACGGAAACTTGGTTGGCTACCAGCATCGGTACGTTTTTGCGCAAACGTTTTGCCCGAGCAAATTCCAAAACCTGATGGCTTTCGGCAGCAAAGCCGACGCAGAATGGTCGAGAAGGTAGGGCGGCAACGGATGCGAGAATATCCGGATTTTCCGTCAGTTCGATAATTGGAGGCTGATTGCCGTTTTTCTTCAGTTTCTCGTTGCTGCTGTTTTTGACTTTATAGTCTGCAACGGCTGCAACGGAAATAAAGACATCTTGCTCATGGATATGGCGGTGAACTGCCTGATACATGGCTTCTGCGCTGACAGCTTGTTCGGAATGAGCCAAGCCTGCTGGCAAGGCCATCTGAATTTGACCGTAAATCAGCGTGACTTTCGCTCCGGCAGCACGGCACGCACGTGCTAAAGCCATGCCCATTTGTCCGCTGGAAATATTGGTAATGCCGCGGACAGGATCGATGGCTTCAAACGTTGCGCCGGCTGTAATCAGAACTTTTTTGCCGCTCAATAGCTTGGGTGTCCATAAATCCTCTAACAAATCTGCCAGATCGACCGCTTCGACCATTCTGCCGGTACCTGTTTCGCCGCAAGCCTGTTCGCCGCTGTTTGGGTAAAACACGGTAATGCCGTCTGAAACCAGCTGCTCAATATTGCGCAGGTTGGCAGGGTTGTTCCACATTTCGACATTCATTGCAGGCGCAACGGCCAAAGGACATTTTCTGGCTGCGGCCAAAGTAGTCAACAGGTTGTCAGCCAATCCGTTGGCAATTTTGGCGATCGTATTGGCAGTTGCGGGCGCAATAAGAAATGCGTCGGCTTCACGCGTCAGGTTGATGTGTGCCATGCCATTATTGGAAGCGCCTGAATAGGTATCCGATAAAACAGGATTGCCGGTTAAAGCTTGGAAAGTCAGTGGGGAGACAAATTCCGTCGCAGAATCTGTCATTACCACTGATACAGAATGTCCTTGCTTTTTCAGCAATCTGACCAGTTCACACGATTTATACGCCGCAATACCGCCGGTAATACCGAGGAGAATGTGTTTGCTCATAAATAATGGGTTCATGAAATGAGAGATATAGGAATCAAATTAAATTAGATTTGTTCGATGTTGATTCTGGCTAGTTTTGCTTTAATCGCATTGCCATATCTCTTCGGCAAGAACGCTGAAACCGCTCCGTTTTTCACTTCAGTCACATAACTGCAGACCTTAAATTCAGGAACAACATTGAGCGAGTAGTCCGGATTGACCAAAGGCGAAGCACTGGAGTACAGCGTCCATCTTGCCAGACTGCCGTCTTCATAATCAGTCGTTGCGTTAAAGCTGGTAACCCCTTCGCTGAAAGCGATTTGATAATTAGAGTAGAACTCGCCGGGAATTTCGTGTGCATTACAGAAATCAAATAATCTGTCATGTGCAAACAGATTCTGACGGATATAGGCCCACAATTCTTTTTCTAGAAAATCTTGGTCGGCAAAATGTCTGGAAGGATAGCCCTCGTCGACAAAATTTTGAATCCTTTCCTGCATATCTGGGACTGCGCCCGCTTTAGCGCCCCACATACCCGCAAGAATTAGGGCAGTATGCGAGCCCGAGTCGCGAATAGTGTGGAATAGTGTGCCACTTTTTATCCATTCGGATACGGCCGCTGCATCACGATAACAAATAATAGAATCTGCATCACGGAAAATAACGTATTCAACCTCGGGATCATTGATGGCAAGAAAGCGCCACATCGTACCCGGCCAGTTGTCCAATGGAGTGCCAACCTTAATCACTTCTGCACCGTTATTTCTAAATCGTTGAATAGCTTCAGCTGATACAGAATCGTCGACATAAAAACGACATGTCCAACCAGGGAAAAGCACAGGCGCAAGCTGGGTATTTAATACGGCAGGCTCAATATATTTGGAATTATTGCCAAATAAAGAAAAGGAGATAATCCGTTTGCCATTTTTTGGAGCTGGTGTTGGAATGATTTCATGTTCTAGGTCTGGGATGGCTTTATCTTTTAGAACCAAAGCCTGATGACCGTAAAACCCGGTTTTTTCCCAGTTATCTAGAGCGCCGTAAGCATGTGCAAGTAAATCCAAAGCAGGAATATAGGTGCTATCTAGCTCTAACGTTTTCATTTCAGCCTCAATGGCTTTTTTCCATTTCAATTGCTTCAGATAGGCATAAGCAACTTTATGATGAAATTCGACAGATTGGGGGTTGAGAAGGCAAAGAATTTCGGCACGTTTAAGCGCTTCCTCGTAATTTTCCTCTTCGATGAAAGAGTGATATGCTTGTTCAAATTTTTGTTGAATCTTTTCGTTACTCATAATAGGGACTATTCTAAATTTATGATTGTTTTATTGGAGAAAGTAGAGATTGTAAGAGTAGATGGGACTAAAGCGCCAGTAGTATAGAGATATAGAGTGTTTGAATGTGGCAATTAAGAGTAAAGCTGCAGGACTATTTATCTTTGGATATCTGTTTTATCTATCGAATGATAAAATCTAATAAATTTTAAATTATTTAAATACAGATAGTTGTGAAAAAATTTTAATTTTTTTGAAGTTGGGTGTTGACTGGTTTTATTGGTAGGCGTATAGTTCGGTTCTTCGCTGCTGACGCGGTGAAGAAAACGAAGCAGACAGTATAACACAGTTAGTTA